>CAUTMP010000001.1:0-93559 GCA_963539755.1 uncultured Acholeplasmataceae bacterium
GCTCCTACTTTGCACCGTTTGTCAATCCAAGCGTTTGAACCAAAACTAATTGACGGTAAAGCCATTCGTCTGCATCCTTTGGCAACAACTGCATTTAACGCCGACTTTGACGGTGACCAAATGGCCGTGCACTTGCCGCTTTCACCAGAAGCGCAGGCTGAGGCTAGACTACTTATGTTGGCTTCTAACAACATCTTAAACCCAAAAGACGGAAAACCAGTTGTAACTCCATCTCAAGACATGGTGCTTGGAAACTACTTCTTGACCACCGAAGAGCGCTATATTGAGTCTGACCCTAAAACTCATCAACACAGAAATGAAGGTATGCTGATTTCTTCAATTGACGAGGCTAAAAACGCACAAAGCGCAGGTATCATTGACTACCACACCAGAATTTTAGTGCGTCCACAAATCCTTAACCGTCGTTTTACTGCAGACATTCAAGGCAAACTGCTAATCACTACTTTAGGTAAGTTAATTTTTAATGAAATTATGCCAGACGGTTTCTTTTACTTAAATGAACCAACTGAGTATAACTTAACCCAAGGGGTGCCTCAATCTTACTTACTTGACTGCAACAAAGACCCAAAAGTTTATTTTGCTCAAACTAAAGACCAACCACTACCTGAACCTTTTAAAAAATCATTTTTAGGAAAAATTATTGACACTGTCTTTAAACACTACGATGTCACAAGAACCTCTGTGATGTTAGATGACTTAAAAGACTTGGGCTTTAAGTATTCAACTGTCTCTGCTGTTACAATTTCTTACGACGACATCAAGGTTTACTCAAATAAAGCCGCGATTTTAAAAGAATCTCAGGCTAAGATTGAGCAAATTACTAACTACTTTAACATGGGTATGTTGACCGACAAAGGTCGTTCTCGCGAAATTATCAACGTTTGGGAAAACACTAAAACCGCGATTTCTCATGGACTTGAGCGCGAACTTAACCGCGAAAACCCAATTTACGTAATGTCGGATTCTGGAGCCCGTGGTAACATTCAAAACTTCGTGCAGTTAGCCGGAATGAGGGGTATTTTAAATAACCCTAAAGGTGAGCAAATCGAAGTTCCAGTTAAATCATCATTTAAAGAAGGTCTAACCGTTTCTGAGTTCTTTATCTCAACCCACGGTGCCCGCAAAGGTTCAACCGACACGGCTTTAAAAACAGCACAGTCTGGTTACTTAACTCGTAGACTTGTAGACGTTGCGCAAGGCGTAATTATTACTCTTGATGACTGTGGAACTGAAAACGGAGTGTTTGTAAAAGATATACTTGATAAAGACCAAAAAGTAGTTTGCAGTCTTGAAGAACGACTACACGGCCGTTTTGCTGCCCAAAAGGCGTATGACAAAAACAATCTGCTAATCGTTGACAGAAACGAACTAATTACTCAAGAGGCCGCGGCTAAGATTGCCGAAAACTACTCTGAGTTTAAAATTAGAACTAATTTAACTTGTTCTGCTATTGACGGACTTTGTGTGAAGTGCTATGGTCTAAACTTAGCAACTAACTCAATTGTAGAAGTCGGTGAAGCCGTTGGTGTAGTTGCTGCACAATCTATCGGTGAACCTGGTACTCAGTTAACGATGCGTACTTTCCACACCGGTGGTGTGGCATCAGCATCCGACATTACTCAAGGTCTTCCTCGTATTCAGGAACTTTTTGAGGCTAGAACTCCAAAAGGAAAATCTGTGATTTCTGAGTATTTTGGTAAAGTTAGTCAAATTAGTCGTCCACAATATGGTCAACCTAGCGTGGTTATTGAAGACCGCCAAGGCAAAACTCACACTTACTCAATTGAGTCAAACGCCGATATTTTGGTGAAAGTTGGGGATTCTGTACAACCCGGAACTTCACTAACTCCGGGTTCAATTCACCCGAAAGAACTACTTAGAGTAACCGATACTTTAACCGTTTCTAACTACATCTTGGCAGAAGTCCGCAAAGTTTATCAATCTCAAGGCGTGGACATTCAAGATAAACACATTGAAATCATCATTAGACAAATGCTGAAACGCATTATGATTATCCATGAAGGCGACACTAACTTACTTCCGGGTATCGTGGTTTCAAACTCAGACTTCTTGAAAGCCAACCGCGTGGCTTTTGAACAAGGCACACGTCCGGCAATTGGCAAAAGAATTCTACTTGGAATTACCAGAGCCTCACTTTCAAACGACTCGTTCTTGTCAGCCGCTTCCTTCCAAGAAACCACCAGAATTCTGACAGACGCTGCGATTTCTTCTAGACCTGACCAACTAAAAGGTCTAAAAGAAAATGTAATTATCGGTGGACTAATCCCAGCAGGAACCGGAATTTTAAAAGAAACTGAGTTTAACTATACCAAAGTTTCTGACGATAAAAACGCTTAAGTTATTAACCAAACAAAATAGCATAAATACACATCCGGCTTACTTTAAAGTAAGGCGGATGTGTTAAAATAATGGTAGACTACTACCAAAAAAGGAGTTTATACACATGAAAAAAGCAATTCATCCTGAATTTAATGAAGTTGAAGTTATTTGTTCAACTTGTGGTTCTAAGTTCAAAACTCAATCTACTGCCAAAGAAATTAAAGTAGATACATGTTCACAATGCCACGCTTTCTACACAGGCACACAACAATTTGTCCAAGCCCAAGGTCGTGTAGATAAGTTCAACAAACGCTACAATATTGAACAAAAACCAGGAAAATAGAAATAAACATTTTGCGCATGCTCTGAGGCTTGCCAAAAAAGCCTTGGCTTGTGCAGAAGTGCCAGTTGGTGCGCTAATTTTGAAAGATGGCGAAATCATTGCAACTGGCTATAACACTAAAGAACACAAACACGATATTTTTGGACACGCAGAAATCACTGCTTTAAAAAAAGCCACCAAGCAACTTAAAACTTGGAAACTAGAAGACTGCGTGCTGATATCGACACTTGAGCCATGTGTGCTTTGTGCAGCAGCGATTGCTGTTGCTAGATTAAAAGAATGTATTTTTTTGGCCAAAGACCCGACAGTTTTTAGTCAAAAAATCAGAAAAGAGATTTTTCTGCAACCCACTGCTCACACTAAATTAACTTTTGTTAAGGTAGATGAAGCCAGCGAGTTGTTAAAAAAATTCTTTAAACGCCTGTAAAGGCAAAGATTTTAGATGTTTCCTTTTAAAAGCCATTGGCTGATTGACTTATCTGAACGGGTCAGGTCTTGATTGAAGCAGCCATCAGGGTATAGCCACTGTGGCCAATGGTCTTTAAAAGGAAACATTTTTTAAACCCTAGTAAGGAGGATTTATGAAATTCAATTTAACTGACAGAGTGCCTGCCTACACTCAACAAATTGACAAAAGAACTCTAGAAATTTACTTTATGACAGATGCAGAAAAAGCCATTTGGCACAAAAAAGGTCTACTTAAAGTTTGGGACATTACTCCACAAACTGCAATACTTTTAATTGATCAGGCCTACTTTGAAACAGGCTCAATTAAAAGACTTTACGAGCAAGACGTGAACGCTGAATACTTGGCGTATGCAGACGGGATTAACTCAATTAAAAACCGCATATTTATTCCGGTATTTTTAGGAATTTTAATTGGATTTATTGCAGCCGCCACTACTATTGCTGTGCTTTCTTCTAAGTTCCCACAAGTTAAATCTTGGTCATTTTGGGTGTTAATTGGACTTTTAATTGTTGTTTTTGGTCTAGTTTTTGGAATTTCTCGCCAAATTACTAAAAAAATGGCAGCACTTCACAATAAGTTTTTTACAAACATTTTAGCCTTAGTTGGAGAAGATAACTTCAAAACCTTAGAGGCAGAAACTGAAGAATACAAAAAAACCGTGTTAAATCAAGAAGTTGCTGCAAACTCAGCAGACAAAACAGTAGAACCTGTTGAAGTTGAGGAACCAATTGCCAAAGAATCTAAAGAAAAATAATGAAAACCGAAAAAGATTTAGATAAACTTTGCATAGATACCCTTAAGATGCTTGGAGTTGACACCATTAACAACGTCAACTCAGGACACCCAGGGATAGTTTTAGGAGCCGCTGCTCCGCTTTACTATCTTTACAACTACGCAATCAATCAAAACCCAAGAGACCCACTTTGGCCAAACCGCGACCGCTTTTATTTATCTGCAGGCCATGGTTCTGCTTTGCTTTACTCACTTTTGCATCTTGCAGGATTTGATTTAACAATTGATAACTTAAAGAACTTTCGCAGACCTGGAAACACACCAGGTCACCCTGAGTTTAGAGAAACTCCAGGAGTTGAAGCAACAACTGGTCCACTTGGACAAGGTGTTGCAATGGCGGTAGGTTCAGCAATTGCAGAGGCTCATTTAAACAAAGTAAATGGACCCGCATACACAGACTACTATACATACTGCTTATGCGGAGACGGAGACCTGCAAGAAGGTGTGGCTATGGAAGCAATTTCTTTAGCCGGCCGACTTAAACTAAATAAGTTAATTATGTTGTTTGACTCAAACGACATTCAACTAGATGGGCCTACTTCTTTAACTTGTGAAACTAATTTTAAATTAAAGTTTTTGGCCGACGGTTGGAACTATATTTTGGTAACCAACCCTTACGACAAGGCCGAGTTTCTAGAAGCAATTCGTTTGGCTAAAGAGTCAGAACTACCTACTGTTATTGAAATGAAAACCACAATTGGTCAAGGTGCAACAAAAGAGGCTACAAACAAGGTCCATGGCTCTCCACTTGGTGCACTTGAACGCGACTTACTTGCTGAAAAACTTGGATATCAATTAAAACCATTTGAAGTAGATCCACTGGTTTATAAACATTTTCAAGATAATTTCTTAAAAAGAGGTCTGGAAAAATACACAGCCTACTCTAAATTAAAACCACTTAACAAGCAAAGTCTAGACTTTGATTTAAGCGAATTACTCGCAAAAATCCCTGAAAAACAAGCAACTCGCAAGTCTTCTGGCGACATCTTGACCCATATTTCTGGTCAGGTTAAGGCACTAATTGGTGGGTCTGCAGACCTTTCTTCATCAACTTGCGTAAAAGGAGTAGACGGCGATTTTGATCACACCAACAGACTTGGACGCAACTTAAACTTCGGAGTTCGCGAACACTCAATGGCAGCAATTGCCAATGGGATTGCACAAACTGGTGTACTTAGACCTTTTGTCTCTGGTTTTTTTGTTTTCTCTAACTATATGTTTCCAGCAATTCGTTTGTCAGCTCTACAAAAACTACCAGTGATGTATATTTTTACCCACGACTCTGTATTTTTAGGCGAAGACGGACCAACACATCAACCAATTGAACATCTTGCGCAACTTAGATGTATGCCAAATGTAAACGTGATTAGACCGTGCGACTTTAAAGAAACTTTGGCGGCTTATAAGTTAATGCTTTCTGAAAACAACTTTCCTTCAGTTTTGGTTTTAACTCGCCAAAATGTATTAGAAAACCCAAACTCTCAACTAGACATTCAAAAAGGTGCCTACATTATTAAGCCTGAGCAAAACAAACACTCCCTTACTTTAATTGCAACTGGTTCAGAAGTTTCTTTAGCAATTGAAGCAGCAAAAGTCCTTGAAACTAAAGGTCAAGGTGTACGCGTAGTTTCCATGCCTTCTTGCTTCTTGTTTGACAGACTTACTAAATCTGAGCAAACAGAGATTTTAGGAAACTCTAAAATTGTAGCAGTAGAAGCTGGCTCTGCTTATTCTTGGTATAAATACACACCACATGTTTTTGGAATAAATAATTTTGGACTAAGTTCATCTGAAGCCGAAATTCGCGAAAAATTAAAATTCACCAAAGCAGATTTAGTGGATTTTATTGAAAATGAAGTTAAATAATTGTATATTTGACTCAATCGTAATTGGGGCAGGGCACGCCGGTATTGAGGCCGCCGCTGCCCTTTCTCGTTTAGGCAAGTCAGTTTTATTTATCACAGGAGATAAATCTCAAATTGCCACCCTTCCCTGCAATCCGTCAATTGGTGGACCTGCGAAGGGTGTTTTAGTGCGCGAAATTGACGCACTGGGTGGTTTGATGGCCAAAGTTGCAGACAGTGCTACCATTCAAATGCGTAGGCTAAACTCATCTAAAGGCCCTGGTGTTTGGGCACTTCGTGCACAAATTGACAAAGAAATTTATCCGAAAATCATGTTAAAAGAATTAAAGAAACTAAAAAACATAGTTTTCTTGCATGAATATGCAACTGGGTTGTTAGTTGAAAATCAAACAGTAGTTGGGGCGATTACTGAAAGTAATACAAAGTATTTTGCCAAAACTGTAGTATTAACAACCGGCACTTATTTAGCATCACGAATTTTGATAGGCAGTGAGACTTATCAAACTGGACCTGACGGTAAACGCACAACTTCAGGTATTTCTGAGTCTTTGAGAAAAGCAGGTTTTGAAATCGTGAGACTAAAAACTGGAACTCCGCCGCGAATTGACTCAAACTCAATTGACTTTGCTGAACTTGCAAATCAAGATGAGAACAACCCAGAACTTAGATTTTCATACTACACAAAAGCCGACCACAAAGCAAATTTAAATCTGCATAGCCTCCATACTACCATGAATACTAAAGAGACAATTTTGAAAAATCTAAAATATTCACCACTGTATTCAGGAGTAATTGAAGGTAGAGGTCCTAGATATTGTCCTTCAATTGAAGACAAAATTGTTAGATTCAAAGAAAAAGATATTCACCAAATTTTTGTAGAACCAGAAAGTATTAAAAACAACTTAACCTACTTACAAGGCCTTTCTACATCACTTCCGCGTTTTGTTCAAAGAAAGTTAGTTGCAAGTTTACCTGGCTTTGAGGAAGGCAAAATCATTAGATACGGCTACGCAATTGAGTACGACGCTATCAATCCTTTTCAACTATATTTGTCTTTAGAAACCAAAATCCTTAAAAACTTGTTTACTGCAGGTCAAATTAACGGAACTTCCGGATATGAAGAGGCGGCTTGTCAAGGTTTGATTGCAGGCACAAATGCTGCTGCTAAAATTGACAACATTGAACCGCTTATTTTAAAAAGAAATGAGGCCTACACTGGTGTTTTAATTGACGATATAGTTACCAAGGGAGCAGACGAACCTTATAGAATGCTGACATCTCGTGCAGAGTATAGACTACTTTTAAGAGATGACAACGCCGACTTTAGACTGTCTGAAATTGCTTATAACCGTGGGCTGATAGACGAAGATACTTATCAAAAATATTTACTTAAAAAAGGGCTAGTTAAGCGATTAACCGAGATTTTAATAAACACAAAAATCACTCCTACCAAAGCAGTTTTAAGCCATCTTTCCAAACACAACATCTCGCTTTATGAGTCAATTTCATTAGCAAATTTACTTAAAAGACCAGAGGTTAATTTAAAAGTTTTAAGTTCTTTTATAAAAGAAAAATTTCCAGAAGAAGTCAGACTTGCAGCAGAGATACAAATTAAATATGAAGGCTACATTTTAAAGGAAATCAAGACTGCTGAGAAGTTTAAGTTCCTTGAAAACTTCAAAATTCCTACAGACATTGACTACAGCCAAGTTGCTAACTTGGCCTTTGAATGTAGAGAAAAATTAGAGAAAGTCAGACCAAAAACTTTAGGACAAGCCTCAAGAATACTTGGAGTTAACCCAAGCGATATTCAAATTCTTTCTATCTATATTCAAAAAAGTAAAGAGAAAAGATAACCATGAAAGACATTTTTAGCAAATTTAACATTAGATTAACAGACGAACTAGTTTTAAAAATTGACAAGTATTACTCACTTTTAATTGAAGAAAATAAAAAGGTTAACTTAACTAGAATCGTTGATAAAACTGAGTTTTTAGTTAAACATATTCTAGATTCCGTTTTACCTTTTTTCAAAAACCCTGATTTAATTCAATCTAAGTCTATCTTAGATATTGGCTCAGGTGCGGGATTTCCAGGTATTGTCATTGCTTTATTTTTTCCAAGCGTTGAAGTTATTTTAACAGAGTCTATTGGCAAAAAAGCAAGGTTTTTAACATTAGTTAAAGATGAACTAAACTTGACTAACTTAAAAGTTATTAACGATAGAGTTGAAAACATTAAAGGAGTTTTAGTTGATTTAGTTACAGCCCGTGCAGTTACCGACCTTACTTCGCTAGTTAAGTACGCTTTCCCTAAATTAACGAAAGGTGGCAAAATGTGTTTCTATAAAGCGACTAAAGCCACTGAGGAAATTGATGAGTTTAGAAAAACTAAATTAGTTAATTTAGTTAAAAATATTTCCCAAACTAAATTTGTCTTGCCTTTTGAAATGGGCGAAAGAGTTTGCGTATGGATAGAAAAGAAATAGTAAAATTAAATATTTTAAAAACTGGCAATGATGGCGAAGGTATCGCTTACTTAAACAACCAACCAGTCTACATATACGGGGCTGTAGAAGGTGAAGAAGTAGAAGCAGAAATTGAGAAAAATAATCGTGGTGCACTTGTTGGTAAAATTCATAAAATTATTCAAAGGTCGCCAAAAAGAGCCGAAGTTTCGGCAAGTTTTTCAGAAACTATAGGGCTTCCTCTTATCCACCTAACTTATCCGGCAACACTTGAATATAAATACAAAAAAATAGTTTTCCATGTTAAAGGAAAACTAAGAAAACTCGTCAACCCCAAAACTTTCAAACACTTTGAAGGTACTTTAAATCCTTTAAATTATCGCAATGAAACTACAGTTTTATTTAAACAAATCAATAAAACAATTGAATGGGGACTATACAGGTCAAATACTAATTTAGTTGAACCGACTAATAACTTAATTTCACAAGACGAGTTAATCACAAGTTTTTTAAATTATTTTAAAAAAGCACTTAGCGAAATTAACTTTCCAGTAGTAGATAAAAAACCGCTTGGTCTGTTTGCAGTTTCTGTACGTAAAGCAACTAACTTAGATTTAGCAGTTAACTTACATGTTTATGGTGAACATAATTTCAAAGCACTTACTAACTTAATTTATAGTTCTGAGTTTTCACTTAAACAATTTGGTGTTTTTGTCTATAAAGACAAAACCACAAAACAGCATGAGGCTGACTATAGACTACTTAAAGGTCAATACTTTTTTAACACTAACTTTTTAAATAAAAATTACTATATTACTGCCAACTCTTTCTTTCAGTTAAACTACCATACATTTCAAAACATACTTACCTACATTAAAGACTTTAAAATTTTTAGACCAACTGACATCGTTTTAGATGCTTTTTCGGGAGTTGGTGTTTTTGGACTTGAACTCGCCAGCAAAGTTAAAGAAGTGTATTGTGTTGAGCTAGTCAAAGACCAAGTGTTGGCTTTAAAGAAAAATATATACGAAAACAAAATACCTAACGCCAAGGCTGTGGTTTCAAATGTTTTGACCTGGGTTGACTATAAAAAACACGATTTTGATGTGATGTTATTTGATCCACCAAGAACCGGACTGGGCGAAACGGTGTGTAAATTTATTTGCGCAAAAAAACCAAGAAATGTGGTTTACATATCTTGTAATGTTGAAACTTTAGTTAAAGACCTAAAAATGCTTACAGAAGAATATGAAATTACTTCAATTAAAGGTTTTGACATGTTTCCATATACTGCACACGTTGAAACTGTGGCACTTTTGTCTAAAAAAATACAGCAAAACAGTTAGTAGGGTAATGTAGGGCAAAACACAAAAAAAGTAGGGTAAATGCCACAAATTGTCTGACTAGATATAAAAAGTAAAATACTTCTACAAAAAAACCAGAGAACACATAGAAAAAGCGATTATTAACTATAAAAAAATAGAACAATACACAGAAAAAAGAAGTGTAATACTCATAATTTGTAGAGTAACTGTATGTAAAACTCAGTAAAAACATATTAAGCACTACAAGTGTAGGTAAATTACCGTGTGATTAGTAGCAAGAGATAGTAGAAATACTATCTCTTTTTTGTCTATTGCGATATTTTTATTTTACAAACACTCTTTAATAATATATAATTAAAGAGTAAATGTAAGGACAGTATATGAATATTTTAGAAACATATTTCAAAGAAAGCGATGTTATTACAAATAAACAAGCAAAAGAACTGGGTGTTAAAAGACACACACTTGCCGCACTTGCTAAAAAAGGTTTTTTAGAGAGGGTTAAAAATGGTGTTTATAAATTAAAAAACGCAATTGTAGACGAGTTTGCAACAATTTCTTTAAACTGCCGAAAAGTAGTTTTTTCTTTCCACACCGCACTATATCTACACTCTTTTAGCGATAGAACGCCAGGTATTTTTCACATTACAGTTCCACAAGGATATAACATCAAACACATCAAACGTAAACTTTTAAATATCAAGGTTCATTACGTAAAGAAAGAACACTTTAATTTGGGAATAGTTGACATTAAAACACCGTTTGGTTCAACTGTAAAGTGCTATGATATGGAAAGATGCGTTTGTGATATTGTATCAAAGAGAAAATTTATTGACAGACAAATATTTACAATCGCAATTGTTGAATACTTTAACAGTAAAAATAAAAATATCCGTACTCTTGTTAAATATAGCAAAGTATTTGGTATTGAGGATGAAATCAGAAAATATATTGAGGTGTTATAAATGATAAGTTCTGAAAGTATAAAAAGCAAAATAAGAAATTTAGCAAATTCTAAAAATCTTAGCTCTCAAGAACTTCTACAAATGTTTTTCTTTGAAAGGTTTTTAGAAAGACTGTCAAAATCTCAGTTTAAAGCAAATTTTATTATCAAAGGTGGACTACTTGTTGCATCAATGATTGGGATTTCAAATCGTACCACATCAGACATTGACACGACTGTTAAAGGTATTGCTGCAAGAAAAGAAAATATTCGCAGAATTATTTTAGAAATCATTAACACCGTTGTAGAAGATGGCATAAAATTTGAAATGGTTAACATAAGACACATAAGAGAAGAAGACAAATATGAAAACTTTAGGGTAAACTTATTTAGCTGTCTAGATAAAATAAAAAATAGTTTAAAAATTGATATTACAACGGGAGATGTAGTAACACCTAAAGAAATTGAATATCAGTATCGTTGTATGTTTCAAAAACAAATCATCAGTGTCATGACTTATCCATTTGAAACTATATTTGCAGAAAAATACGAAAGTATTATTAAAAGAAATATTGCTACAACTAGAATGAGAGATTTTTATGATCTCTATAGTTTGTATAATCTAAAGAAAAACGATATAGACTTTGTTGTTTTGAAACAAGCAATTATTTCAACTGCTACCAAAAGAGAAAGTCTGCCCGCTTTGCGTGAAGCAAAAGATATTATTGTTGATATAAAAAATGATAAACAGCTTAAGGAATTGTGGACTGCTTACTTAAAAGATAACCCATACATAAAAGACTTGAGTTTTTCAGATACAATAAAAATTGTGAAATTATAGCTACAAATATCGATTTATAATGGTTTAACTCGTTACTTTAGTACTTAACTCCAAAACATATTGTTGTTAAGTAAAATATTTTAAGGTTCTATAAACTTTTAAGTAAAAAAAGATTTTCATATAAATATATAGTCGAGGTGATATTTATGAAAAAACTTTATTTACTTGTTTCGTTTATTTTAGTTAGCACATTGTTCTTAAGTGTTTTATATCCTGGTAAAGTAAGTGCAAAGACAAATCTATACCCGTATGTTCGTTTTTACATGCTAGACAAAACAACAAAATTGATTAACTTTTATACAGAAGAACCAAAAAAGAAGTTGTCAGACGAAGATAAAAATGAAAGAGCTAGATTAGAGATTGCAAAACGAAACACCTCATATAGGCATATAAAAAAAGAGTATGTATATTATCTTAATTACGCAAAAAAGGTTTCTTTTGTTTTACAAGTTGTATCTGAATTTTCTAATAAAGGTTCAACTAGCACAATACAAGAAATTACAACAGAGAAAATTGTAGAAGAAAGTGAAAAGTATACACAAAGTGGTTCTTTTAAAATGAGTATGAGCGGTACTATTAGTACACCAACTAAATCACCACTTAACGCAAAGGGTGAGGCAGGTGTTGAAAGTAAACTTGAAAATAAACTAGAAAAAAGCAAATCCGAGAAAAATAAAGAGACTAAAACTATTAAAATTGAACCGGGCTGTAAACTGGTCGTCAGAAAAATGGGATATGGTTATCTTTTTAATGGATACGCAACACGTAGTGTTTTTTGGATATACAAAGATTGGGGTGAGTTTCAATTTGTTGAACACACTGGTATCTACATTTCATATAGAATAGAAAGAGACTACTAGATGACAAAGAAAACAAAATTAAAGCACCTAGTTTTTCTAACACCGATTTTGTCAATTTTAATAGTTTGTTCAGTGTTAATTACGGTGTATTTAGTTCCAAAAAACTTTAAAGTCAAAGCAATTAAACAAACTAGTGTTTTTACTGAGTATAAAAACAGACAAAACTTTTATCTTTATACTAACCGAAAAAGTCCTTGGTTTTTAAGTCCAGACAAAATTAAATCTATTTATTTAAAAAACAAAAACACAAGTGAATCAATTCAAGCCAAACATCTTGAGACAAGATACAGAGGCCCAGAAGAGATTCAAGAAAACAGCAAGAACACTAAATATTTTCAAAATATTTTAACAGTTTCAATAGTTGATGAGTTTAAAAAGAATATTACTTTTGACTCAAGTCTTTTGGTACTTAATTTTAAAAATAGCAAAACTTTATCTTTAGAAATTGGGTTAGTTCAAATAATTCAGTCTAGTTTAATTGCGAAACCTTTTGCTTTAGAATACTCAGTTAACGTAACTTATGACAGCAGAAATTATCAAGACCGCTTAGATTATCAATTAAAAGTTTATGAATTTTCTTTTTCAATTTTAAAAGAATACGCCGATAAAGTTAAAGACATTAAAATGCTTTTGGATAATTCAGATTACAGTTACGAAAAAATAGAACAAAATAAAAGAGTGAACTTCGTTGTCAAAAGAAAAGAAAGTGCACTTAATTTATGGCAAACTTATAGTCCATTTATTTTGATATTTGTAGACACTGAAGATGGTGTTAAAATCGCCAGACAAAGCGATTTACTGGTAAGTACCTTTGCCCAAATTCATAATCTTTTAAAGGTATCAGAAACAACAAAAATAGTTCACACTACGAGTGTAAAACTATGAAAAAAGTAGTACTTGTACTGCTTTTTGGTGTAGTAATCCTTGTTTATATATATGGTGTTTATTCTTTTACTAGTCTACTTTTGAAGAACACAGAACGTCTCTATTTAATTAAAGAACAAAGAAGTGTGATATATCGTGCTAACGGAAAGTTTAAAATTTATCTTTATACTGACTCTAAAACAACTAAAATCTCAATAAAGAATATCAAGTATTTTAGCCTAACTAGGCTGAATAGTAAGAATGAATTATCTCTTGAATTAAAAGAAATTAAGATGAGTAAAAGTTTCTTAAATCAGAAAAGAAACTTATTTAAAATCACATTAGAATTTTTTACTCCAAAACTGCTTACAGATAGTGAAGAGTTTACAACACTTCAAATCACCTTTATTACTAATCAAGTTTTAAACCTAGAACTTGGCAAATTTAAAATCGCACAAGCCGATAAGTTTGATACGCAAGATGTACTTCTTAGTTTTAAAAAAAATCAAATTGAACAGGATTTTTTTAAAACTGGCACTAATTTTGAAGTTAAATTTTTGGCAGACTTTGTATCTGATACTGCTGAGTTTTATTTTAGTTTATTTAAAGATGATAAATACTTAGTTAGTAAAAATGACAAACATGAAACTACTTTCTTTTTTACAAACTCAAAGTTAGAGATTCCTGTATTAGAGCCAGTAATTATTGCTGTGGTTAAACTAGATAATAACAAAAAAACTATATACCAAAACTGTTTAAAAAGAGATATCAGATGTGATTTTGAAGATTATTTAGACTTTGAAAACATTAAAGATAAAGGTTGGGTAAATACTTATGAGCTCTAATTTAAAAGAAGTATTTATGCTTAAAGATGTAGTAGTTCCTTATATTATAAAACCTTACAATTTGGAAATTAAAGCAGGCGAAAAGGTCTTAATAATAGGTGAAAACGGTAGCGGAAAAACAACTTTGATTTATCTTTTAATTGGCTTTATTAAACCAAAATCTGGTGTTTTAAAAAAGACGGATAAACCGATTTCTTATCTTGCCGAAAAAGCAGACCTGCCAAGAAATTTAAAGGCAGGTGAGTATCTTGAAATTATAGCAAAGACTAAAAAAGGCTATGCTAATAAAAAACACATAGACTTTTTAGAACTGCCTTTAGATATAGAAATTAAAAACTTATCAAAAGGAAATAAACAAAAACTAGCCTTTTTAGCAGCGCTTATCGGAGACTCTGAAGTTTTTATTTTAGACGAACCTCTTTCTGGATTTGATCCTGAGAAAAAGCAGAAAATTGTTGAAATTTTAAAACAAGAAACTAAAGACAAAACTGTGTTAATAATTTCACATAACCCAGAAGTTTTTAGTAGTTTTGTAACAAGAAAGATAACACTATGCTGAACTATATTTTTAATACTTATTTTGACAGAAAAACAAAGGTGTTAATTTTTACATCTATGCTAATATTTTTGCCACTTTTCTTTTTGGTTTACTCACCTAACTTCGCAGACAAAGATGTGTTTTTAAAACAAAGTGAAAAAACCACACAAATTTTTAACGTTTACATTCAAATTCTGAAAATATTTCTAATTATCACAACAGGTCTCTTGACTATCAATCACGATGAGCAACACATTAAGCAACTGATACCTTTTGTAAAAAGAAAAGCAGTCTACACCGCAAAGTTAGTATTTTATTTTACACTTATTTTTTTATACTCGCTCTTTTTTATTTCGCTTTCCTTTATTTTCTTTCAATTGTCTAAATATCCAGTTTTGACATACAGTCAGTTTAAAACTTTGTTGGTAACACCGCTAGATAGTTTGTACCTTCTGATCTTCATTTTGATTTATGTCAAAAATAAAAAAAGGCAAGTGATTTTCATCATCCAAGCCTTTTTTATTATTTTTACAATTATTTCTAGTTTTTTAAAAGGTAATTTTACTTATTTTCTACTAATGCTTCCGCTGTCTGGAAACTGTTTTGACACGGAAATTGTGTATTTCTTTTACAAAATATTTTATTTATTTCTCTTAATCCTGCTCTATATTTTTAAACAAAGTAGTGAGAAAATCTCGTTTCACTAATAAGCCTTGGCAAAAAGCACTCTGTAGTTTACTTTTTTGCCAGTTACTGGACAAATTGTGAGTTCTGGTTTTTCTTTGCTAATAACTCTCGCAGTCGCTGTTGTGTCTGCTTTGATGATTTCTTCGGCGGTTTTGTTAATATCAATAGAAACATAGCCACCTTGCTCAATTAAAGTTTTAAACTCAGAATAATCTTTAGCGTGGCGAATGCTTGAGTTCAAGTGATTAAGCGCGCGTTCATACATTTCTTTGTGCATAACTTTAATTTCTGATTTTAAGAAACTACTTAGCTCTGAAATTAAAACTTTAGTTTTAGTGCGAGTATTTCTTTTGAAAACAATTACTGAGTTTTCTTTTAAATCATTTGGGCCAAACTCAACTCTAAAAGGAATACCCTTCATTTCGCTTTCCGCAAACTTAAAGCCGTGAGATTTATCGCTTTCGTCAACTTCGTAACTTAATTTAGATTTTTTAATTTCCTTAATTACTAAATTAACTTGTGTTTTATCTAATTTATCTGGAAGCACAGGGACTGCAACTACTTGAGTTGGCGCAAGATATGGCGGTAAAACTAGCCCGTCGTTGTCGCCGTGCACCATAATAACTGCACCAATTAATCTGGTTGTTACTCCCCAAGAAGTTTGAAAAGGTGCACAAAGTTTGTTGTTTTTATCTTGGAAGTTCACGCCAAATGCTTTAGTAAAACCATCTCCAAAATAGTGAGAAGTTCCAGACTGCAAGGCTTTTCCGTCGTGCATTAGAGCCTCAATTGTGTAGGTAGCCTCTGCACCTGCAAACTTTTCTTTTTCGGTTTTTTTACCAGAAACAAAAGGAATAGCCAGTAAGTCTTTGCCAAGTTTTTCATAAACTTTTAGCATTTTTTGAGTTTCCTGTTTAGCCTCTTTTGCGGTTTCATGAACAGTGTGTCCTTCTTGCCATAAAAACTCACGACCACGCAGAAAAGGTTTAGTGGTTTTTTCCCAACGTACAACTGAGCACCACTGGTTGTATTTTAGTGGCAAGTCTTTGTAGCTTTCAACAACACTAGCAAAGTGTGAAGTAAACAGAACTTCTGAAGTTGGACGAACGATTAGATTTTCTTCTAAAGCTTTGCTGCCAGCGGTTGTAACTGTCGCAGTTTCCGGTGCAAACCCCACAATGTGGTCTTTTTCTTTTTGAAATAAACTTTCTGGAATTAACATCGGCATGTAGACATTGCTGTGTCCAGTTGCTTTGAAGTTTGTGTTTAAAAAATCTTTAATTTTTTCCCAAATTGCGTAGCCGTATGGACGATATATTATGAATCCTTGTGTGTCTGAGTAAGACATTAACTTAGCCTCAACACAAAGGTCTTGGTACCATTTACCAAAATCTACATCCATATCAGTAATTTTTGAAACAAATTTTTTAGCCATGGCGTTCACCTGTTAATTTAACAATTCCTTTTTCAATTTTAATTAGATTTTTTTCAAGCATATAGTGCAAAATTTCTTTAAATCTGCGGTTAGAAACTTTAAACACGCTTTCAACTAGTTCTGAAGTTAGTTTATTTTTAATAGTTTGAGTTGGTTGTTTTTGAATATAGGCAAGAATTTCTTTTGCTTTTAGATTAAAAATATCAATCTTATTTAGTTCTTTTAGTGTGCAGTTGTAGCCATCAAAGTTACGCCTGCGGATAACTACAGGTATTTCTTGACCTAATCTAACTTTTTCAATGATACATGACTTGTGTACAAACAACTTAACTAAATTGGGAGTAAGTAAGTTAATTCCGTCTTTTCCGATGTTAATAACATGAGCGTTTACTATTTCCATTTCACTGAGTTTATCTTCAGAAATTTTAATTGGAAAAACTATTTTGGCAACTAATCTTTTTTCAAAAAACTGCTTTACATGTACGTAATCGCCAACTTGTGGCCAGATTTCTCGGTCTTCACCTAAAGTATCCTTAGAAAGTAGTAAGTGCTTAGCAACCCCATTATCCAAAAATACCCCAAGGTCATCGACTCTTCCAACCACTTTTAAGAAACCCATTTCTCCATTTTGAATGATTGGTTTTTTGACAGTCAAAGCAGGTCTTTTTTTACTATCTATAAAAAGATAGAGCTCAGCCTCATCACCTGGTTTAAAATCAGTGTGCTCACTTTCATTGAAATGCAGGAAATAAATTTCTTCATCAAAAAAATTCTTCGCCATATATGCGATGTCTGTTTTTTTAATTATTTCAAACTTATATACTTGACCAGGTGTTAACATTGATATCAAAATATTCCTTTTCAATCTTTTTCATTATATCATGCGCGTAGATTAAAAAAGCAACCCCGCACAGCGCAATACAGATTAAAAAGAAGTAAAAATAGTCGTGATTTTTAGTCAATTTTCCGGCAAAAATATTTAAAATAATAAATAAAACATTGACCAGTGAGTTAATAATTATGACCGAGAAATTAAAGTTATTTGGGGCAACAAGGCTAAATAGTAGTTTAAAGTAAACAAAGATAAATATCGCCATAGATACACTTCTAAGCAGAGTTACTGCAATTATTGCGTAGATGTTGTCAGTAGAGATATAGACAAAAAACCTAAACAAGGTAAGCGCAACTGCAACTCCAAAAAGCAAGTAAGAGTCCACTTCTTTAAAGTATCTAGCAAGTAGAAAAATGAAGATAGTTTCCACCACCACAAAACCAGTTAAAATAGCGCCATACCAAGACTTATTGATTGAACCTACTACCGAAAAGTAGTCTGGTTGAAATTGGTCAAAAACCTTAAAAGTGCTCATAAATAAGACAAAAATAGTGGTAAATACCCAAAACTTTTTGTTTTTAAAAAGTAGTTTCAACTGAGTTTTTTCAGCAAATTTCGCACTTTTGGTAAACTTAATTGGCTTAATTAAAAAGATTAAAACTCCAGCTAAAACAAACAAAGCAACTGCTGACAAAAAAGAAACTTTGAAACCAAAGTAATCTGCAACTAAACCACCAACTACACAAAGTAAGGCGTAGCCAATTGCGCCAAATATTCGGATATTTGCAAATTCATAGTCATTGTTTTCACAGAAACCACCTGCAAAAGAATCTAAAAGCAAATAAATTGGTTGACTAAAAATAGCGATTGCCAAAGAAATCAAGGCCACAATGTAAATGTTTTTTGTAAAGAAAATAAAGGCTAAAATTGCTCCAGTTTCAAGCGCTGTTAACAGCACAATTAAAAAGATATTTCTATTGATGTTTTTTGCAAAATATGTCCAAAACGGGTTAATAAATATAGAAACCAGTGGAAAAATAATTAAAATATAGCTAATTTGGTCGTTTTTGTAGCCCAGACTTTGGAAATACAAAAACATAAATGGGTAAAGCAAAGCGTCCCCCATATAGCGAATTAAAAATGCTAAATCCAGTTTAATTATTTCTTTTTTTCTGTTCATTTACTTTCTTTAAAATGTCTTAAAAAGACGCCTTAATATTATATAATATAAAGTATGCAGGCAACAATTTATTTTACTTTAGGCAAAGCGTTTGCCCCTGAAAATTTAATTTCGTCTATCTTAATGATGTTATCCGGTGTGGCGCTGGGTTTCTTTTTGATGTTGCTTTTCTACATTTACGCATGTTTAATTGCGATAAACAAAAAAACTCGCGTCAAAAAAGCCAAAAAAGATATGCAAACCGATGTGCAAAGAGCAATTGTTGCAACTTTGCAACTCTATAAAACCGATAAAGTTGCTAAAAAAGAACAAGGTCAAATCGGGTTTGCCTACACCCTTTCTAAACAACTGGCCTATGACATTACTTCGCTTTACTTTCCAAAATCAAAAAAACCATATCTAGAGCTGACAATTGATGAAACTATTTTGTTTGCAAGTTATGTGGCTGCTAGAATTGATGAAATGATGTCGGCCAAAATCTTTAGTTTATTTAGAGGCTTGACTTTGAAGCGAATTGATCAGTTCAGGTCAGTAAAAAGTGAAATTGACGATTCCAAACTCGCTGGTGCCGCGCCTCTCAAGGCTTACTCTAAAACCAGACTTTTTAATCCGCTTTATTGGATAAAAACTTTGACTTTTGATAAGTTGATTGACAAGATTTTTGACAAAATCGGCTACGAAATTATTAAAATTACCGGTGAAGAGACTTACAAAATTTACTCTAAAAAAATGTTTAACAACGATATGTTTTTTGAAACTGATAAAGAGTTTTTTGAAGAACTTTACAAGCAAGTTAACGAAAACAATGAAAAAGGAGCAAAATAATTATGTGTTTCTGGCGAAAAAAAGTTAAAAAACTAACTAAAAACCAACAATTTAAAAAATTCAAAATTCACCAATTTGCCCCGCTAAATGGACTTAGAGAAGCCGAGGAGTTTACGCCTTCTATAGTGGCGTCTCCTGGAACTGGTAGAAACGTTAAAAACATTTCAAATCCAAAAGCAATAGTTGGCGAAGGTTTTGATGCCTTGGAAAAATACGAAGCTTTCCGTAGTGTGGCTGACAAAAAAATGACACAAAACGAAATTATTGATAAATACGGAAACGCGTATTATGAGTTTAACAACATCTTAAGTATTCCCACAGACGGTCAAGAGCAAATTTATCAGGCTAGTCAAAGAAAACCAGAAAAAACCAACACAGGCACCACAATTTCGCCAATTTTTCGCAAGCAAAAACCTAGAACTAGTTTTGTAGAAGTGGTTGTAGAAGACCCCTCTAAACAACTTGATGAAGTACACAGCGTAACATTTGAGCCAGAAACTTTCAAAAGTAGTGCTGAGTTTCAAGCAGCCGGAGTTGCCGACAGCCAAGTTAAAATCACTAAGGCTAAAACTCAGGAACCCGCTTACTTTCAAGAACAAAGCGCAGTTCAAACTAATTTTCATGAGTTTCAAAAACCAAGCGTTAGCGTTAATTCTGCAAACTCAGACGCCGATATTTTAAACTCAGTGCGTGGTTTTACTCAAACTACAACCAAAAGTTCATCAATTGAACCTACTATCTCTAAAGAAGTTTCACCAATGCCAAACGAAGCGACAGTTCAAGCAGAGACTTACTTGCAAAACCAACCAGCAAAACCAAAGGAAGGTGAATACTTTGTTCCGCTTAACTTATTTCACAAGTCTAATTTAAGTCTAAACGATAAACCAGACTGGTTGCTTGAACAAATTAAAATTATTGACAACACTATCGTTGAACTTGGGTTTACTGGTAAAGTTGTAAACTCAATTAAAGGACCAACTGTAACTAGATACGAAATTGAGCCAGACAGCAAAACTAATGTTAGCCGCTATAACTCACTAATTCATAACCTGCAAATGAATTTGTCTGTGACTTCTATTCGTATGCAAACTCCAATTCCAGGTAAACCTTACATTGGTGTTGAGGTGCCAAATATCAACCCAGAAATCGTAAATTACTCAAATGTAATTCGCGAAAACGAATTTAGAGCACCTGAAAACAAGTTAGTGGTGCCACTTGGTATCGATATTGACGGCAAAATCGTAAACCTAGATATTACTAAAATGCCGCACGGATTAATAGCCGGCGCTACTAACTCAGGTAAGTCAGTCTGCGTAAACACCATTATTACTTCACTTATTTTAAAAAACTCACCAGACGAGTTAAAACTAATTTTAATAGACCCTAAAGTTGTTGAACTAAAACCTTACGAGGGTCTGCCTCACTTACTTACCAAAGTAATTACCGACCCTAAGAAAGCAACAGCTGTTTTGAGTTGGGCAATTAGTGAAATGGATCGTCGTTTTAAAGTATTTTGGGACGAGGCTAAATGCAAAAACATTGAAAACTACAACGCGCGCGTGGAAAACAAGACAGTTTTTGGCGACAAAATGCCCTATATTGTCATAGTTATTGAAGAGTTGGCAGAGCTAATTGCACAATACGGTCAAGAAGTTGAGGCAAAAATCCAAAGACTGACCCAAAAAGCCAGAGCCGCCGGAATTCACTTAATTGTGGCCACTCAGCGTCCAACTACAGATGTTGTAAAAGGCACAATTAAGGCAAATATCCCAACCAGAATTGGCTTTAAAGTCGCAACCCACACAGACTCATCTACCATAATTGACGAAACAGGATGCGAGCGTTTGCTTGGCCGCGGTGATATGCTTTTTAAAGAACTAGACACAGTTGTTCGTCTGCAAGGCGCATATATTTCAGATGAAGAGTTGTTTTCAGCAATTGACTACATTAAAACTAACTACGCCAGACAAGAGCCCGAAATTAGTTCAGATAAACTAGCAAGTAACTTTGGCGCAAAACAAACTACTGAAATCGGTCCACTTTTCAAAGAAATTGCAAGGTTTGTCGTCAAAGAACAAAGTGCGTCGATTAACGCCATTCAAAGAAATTTCGCAGTGGGTTTTAACGCTGCTCAAAAATACGTCGCTGATTTTGTGCGTTTTGGAATTTGTGCACCAGCAGAAGGTCCAAATAAACCATCTAAAGTCCAAGTTAACTCAGTTAGACTTGAAGAAATTTTGAAAAACTTTTAATTTAACTTATGGAAATCAAACATACCCTACCTAGCCCAATTCAAGCAACGCGCGCACATAAACTATTTGCTTATACTAATTTAGTTTCTCTTTTTGTGCTACCGCTTACCTTACTAACTTTATTTTTAATTAAACAAAATTATACCAATTCGCAATTTATAGTTGGCGTGGTTTTTATTATATTTTTCTTGCCGTATTGTGCAAAAAATATTTACTTTCAAATTAAAGAAATTAAAAATAAAACTTACTTTAATACTTTAAACTTATCTAAGTATCAAAGGATAAGAAAAGCGCTTGAACCTGTTTCTGTGGCTATTGCTTTTTTAATTATCCTGTTGTCTATCATTTTATTTTCTTTAGTCAGAGTAGCAGGCACGTCAATGCAACCGACTTATGAAGACGGTCAAATAGTCGCCATTAAAACTTTTCGCATTCAGCCAGTTCGCGGCAGAGTTTACGTACTTTCGGTCAAAACAAACAGCGGTAAAACTTTTAACGTAATTAAAAGAATCTACGCTTTGCCTGGAGACACTGTAGAAATCTCTTATTTGAGCCTAACAGTGGAGAATAAAGAAGTCAGACCACTTGGCTTTACCTGGTTTAAAGAAAACGAAATTAGCAATATTAAAAAATATACTTTAAATAAAACAAATGAGCTTGGTAAATATCGAGTAAAGCCAAACACTTACTTATTTTTTGGCGATAACTTTAGAAATTCTCAAGACTCAAGATCAGGCACTTTATTTGTGCAAAAAATAATTGGCGAGGTGATTTAGTGGAAATCAACTGGTATCCTGGCCACATGGCAGTGGCTTTTCGTGAAATTGAAAAAATTCAGAAAAACATCGATATCTTAATTCACGTTCTGGATGCCAGAATGCCTTTTTCGTCAATCAATCCGAAACTTACGGAAATATTTCAAAACAAGCCAGTGGTTTTTTTGTTAAACAAAACAGATTTGGTAGAAAGTAAACATTTAGAAAAAACAATATCTACTTTAAAAGAAAAAGGCTACTTTTCTTTTAAAGTAAACGGACTAACTGGTTCTGGAATTAGCGGTCTTTATAACTTTATTAAAAAAACCGTAGCTCCGTCTATTTTTGAAAAACGCGCAAAAAAAGGAATTCAGAATAACAAAATCACTGCATTAATTGCTGGTACTCCAAATGTTGGCAAGTCTAGTTTAGTCAATCGTTTTTCGTTAAAAAAAGTTGCAAATGTAGAAAACAAAGCAGGTGTCACTAGACTAATCACACTTTACCGGCTAAACCCCGAGTTTGATTTATTTGACACCCCAGGACTACTTTGGCCAAAACTTGCGCAAAACTCGGGTTTAAATTTAGCATTACTTGGCTCTATTCCTAAAGAAATTTTGCCACTGGACGAGGTCTGCATCTACGCAATTAAATATATAACTAAATATTTCCCAGGTCTGCTTAAAAACAAATATGAAGTTGATGAAACTAAAAGCGTAATTGAACTGCTTAACTCACTTTGTCAAAAAACCGGGGCTGTCCTCAAAGGAAAAGAACCGGATTACGAGCGAGTATATGTTTTTTTAATTAAAGACATCCAAAACGGTAAAATTGGTAAACTTTATTTTGATTTGCCAAGCATTGAAGTCTGATTGTGTTATTATTTGTTTTAGAGGTTTTTTAAATGAAGGACTTAATTATTGTTGAATCTCCAACTAAAGCAAAAACAATTTCTGGCTATTTAGCCGATAATTTTAATGTTCTTTCTTCAAAAGGACACATTCGCGACTTAAAAATCGCGGGACCTGGTGGGCTTGGCATCGACATTGAAAATAATTTTGAACCACTTTACACTTTAATTACTAAGTCTAGAAAAATTGTCGCTGACTTAAAAAAAGCAGCCAAAGGCGCCAAAGTTTATTTAGCATCTGACCCCGATAGAGAAGGGGAAAGTATTGCTTGGCATTTAGCGGAAGTCCTAGGCCTAGATAAACGCGAGCCAATTCGTATAGTTTTTAACGAAATCACAAAGCAAGCGGTTAAAAAGGCTTTAAATGAGCCTAGACAAATTGACATGAAACTAGTAGACTCACAAGAATCTAGGCGCATGGTTGACCGAATTATTGGCTTTAAACTATCTAAACTTGCCAGACAGAAAATTGGCGGCAAGTCAGCCGGCCGCGTGCAGACTGTGGTTTTAAAACTAATTGTACTTCGTGAAAAAGAAATCAAAGCGTTTGTGCCGGAGACTTACTTTGACTTAAAATTAGTAGGAAACGGTTTTGAAGCTCCATATATTTCTGTTAAAAAACACGAAGTTACTAAAGAAATTAAAGAAAAAGTAGAGCGAGAAGCAACTCCACTTTATTTAGTTAAAGAAATCCAAGAAAGCGAGACTAAAACTTATCCAAAACCAGCACACACCACTTCTTCTTTTCAACAAGAAGTTGCAAATAAACTAGGTTGGTCTGCCAAAAAAGCCATGCAGGTTGCACAAAGCCTATACGAAGGTGTGGAAACAACTGCAGGTTTAACTGGTTTAATTACTTATATGCGAACAGACTCAACCAGGGTGTCTGGAGCTTTTATTCAAGAGGCTAAAGACTACATTGAAAAAACTTACGGCACTGAGTATTTAGGTGTGTATCCACTTAAGAAAAACCAGGCTGCCGCGCAAGATGCACATGAAGCAATTCGCCCAGTTTCAGTTTACAACACACCCACTGCCATGGCTAGTTTTTTAACGCCTGAGCAACTCAAAATCTACACCCTAATTTACAACCGAGCACTGGCTGCTAATTTAGCTGCTGCTGTTTTTAAAAATAAAACCGTGACTTTAACGAAAAACGAACATTTATTTCAAGCCCACGAAAGTGTGTGTCAGTTTAAAGGACATCGTGTGCTTGACGAAAAAATTGAAGACAGAGTCTTGCCAATTTTTGAGTTAGGTCAAGAAATTGACGCAAAACTAGTAACCGAAGAAAAACAAACCCAGCCACCGGCTAGGTACAACGAAGGTTCTTTGATTAAAAAAATGGAAGAACTGGGAATTGGCCGCCCTTCTACATACGCCCAAATTATTGAAACTCTAAAAAGCCGAGTTTACATTAACGTAGAAAAACGCCAATTTATTCCAACCGACCTAGCCTTTGATTTAGTCTCTTCATTTGACGAGTACTTTGTTAAACTAATGGATCCTGCCTACACTTCTAAAATGGAGACAGAACTGGATGAAATCGCACACGCAGACATTGACAAAGTTGAGTTTTTAACTAAATTCTACCGTGAATTTATGGAGACTTTAGCAGTTGCTGAGACTAAAATGCCGTCTAAAAAGTTCGCCCAAATTTTAGACGAGCCTTGTCCAAAATGCGAAAAACCACTGATTTTAAGAAAATCTGTGTATGGGTTCTTCAAAGGTTGCACAGGTTTCCCAAAATGCCGTTATATTGAAAAAACGGAACCCGGTCAAAACCCGGCTGATGTATAATATTGGTGTACACAAATTCGCAAATTAATCTATATTGAAACAATAAAGGAGAGCAAAATTATGAAAAAAATATTATTTTTAATTACCTTAGTTTTATCTGCTTTTTTAGTAGCGTCTTGTAAAAAAGAACCCCAAAAACCAGCAGATACTCTAGATTTATCTAAACTTGCGGTGCCAAGTGGTCGAGTTGATAAAAACTTCACACTACCCGCTAAGTTAGGCGACACCGAAATTAGTTATGAAATTACTAAAGGCAAAGAAGCCGCTAAATTAATAGGCCTGGAAGTTCAAGTTTACCGTCAAATTAAAGACGTGGAAGTTGAGTTAACCGCTACAGCCGGTGAACTTTCGCACACTTTTTTATTTACTGTTGCTAAACTAGACGCTTCAAAACTTGCTCAATATCAACAACTTGAAGAAACTTTAAAAAAAGCCGAGTTTACTGCAAAAGCCAAAGAGATTTACGAAAAAATCCCAGTCCTTAGCACCATTATTAAGTTAATTGAAAGCCAAATGTCTAAACTTGGCCTTGATAAAATCAAAGATGGTGAACTTCCAAGTGATGGCGTATTTGGCAAACTTATTTCTCAATTTAAAAACGAAAAAGGTGAGTTAGTTTTCCCAGAAAAATTAACTTTGGAAAACCCAGGTATTCTTGAAAACTACATTGACCTTTACAATACAATTCAAAAAGCCTTAAAACAACCTGTACCTAAACTGCAAAACTTTGATTTTTCAAAACTACTTAGTCTGCTTACAGCTGACGGCATTGCTAAACTAATTGAAGATAATTTTGTTTTCAAAAAAGATGGCAAAGTAGATCCTGAATACAAAAAACAAGTAATTGACTTTATTAAAAGTGAACTTAACCAAAAATCAATTGACTTGCTTTTAAAACAAGTGCAAGCCTTATTTCCAAAACTGCCAAACCTTGGTGCTTGGCAAGAAATTGCCAAACTTTTTCCTAGTTTTGTTGAACTTGGCAAAAACATCTACGCTTTGAAGTTAAGTCAAAGTAAACTAAGCAACTTAAAAGACCAAATTAGCGCAGGCAAAGTAGTTGAACAAAGTAAAATTGACGCAGAAATTGCTAATTTCAAAGCAGCGCAAACTGCTTTAAATAAAGCAGTTTTAGCAGTTCAAGAACTACTTAAGCAAGAAAAAATCCAAGACGCACTTAAAGCAGCGTTTGACTCAATTGGCAAATTTTTCCACAATTTTGCCCAAAAAGATTTAGATAAAATCACAAACATGGAAGACAGAGCCAAAGCCTTTAGGCAATATCAAGACAATGTTAAAGCATTTCAAAATATTCATGAGTTTATTTTGGGCTTAGTTTTAAAAGTTGGAAATAAATCGTACACTACTGAGTTAAAACCAGGTGGTGATAAAAACTTATACGAAACGGTCTCTAAATCGTCTAGATACTTATCTGGCTTTATTTCAAAAGATGGTGCAAACATTCATCCAGCAATCAGCAGTATTTTTTCATTAGTCTATGGCCAAGTTTTTGGTGCCAAAACCGGAACTATTGAGAATTACCGTCAACTTTATCAAATTGGCAAGTACTTCAAAGACCCACAAGACGGACAAGACGCAAAAATTTACACAGACTTAGTTAAACTACTTACTGAACTGAAGGTTATGTCTCAAAGATAATTTAAAAAAGCTTGTATAAAAGACATAGTTTTACTAATTTAAAATAAATTTAAAAACTACCAAAAATCTATGAAGTGTCAACCTCAGTTTGGTAGTTTTTTTATAAGAATGAGCGATTAAACTTTTTAGAAAGGACTTGATATAATTATTTTGAAAAGGTTGTCATTAAAACAAAAAAGGAGATTGAATAATGAATTTTAATATTGAGCCTGGAATAGAATTGATTGTCAGAAAAAAATTAACTCAATTTGTTGAAAAGTATTTTCGTTATCTAGGCTATGATTTTAGACATACTTTATTTAAACAAATCGTTTATATGGAGACACCTATTCAAACTAAACTAGAAGAGAAGATGAAAAACGCTTATGATGCTTATTTTTATTTACTTAGCAATAATCAAAATATTTTTTCCTCTGGTTTAATAAAGAAATTTTTCTATATCTTGAAAGAAGAAGAATTGCCCGCTGATCTAGTTACAAGGTTAACCGATTTATTTTTCAACACCTGCGTAGAAAATCAACTAGAAAATTCAATTATTTTTTCATACAAAGCCTTTCAAACAATGGTGGAATTAGATAACGAATATAGATTTTTGATTAGTTTGATGTTTTTGAATTTTTCATTAGTAAAGGTTGGCATTCCTGCATTAGTTTTTAATGAAACTGTATTGAAAGAACTTAGTGAATTATATACTTTAAATAGTTCAAATAATTTAGTTTTCTATATTACTAAATTTATTCAAGAAAGTAAAAAACAAGATAAATCTTATTATCAAAATTTAAAAAAACTAACTTTTAAAGAAATCTTTCAAACCTTGTTGAATGATAAACTTTTGCTTATTCAATTTGGAGTTAAGCATTTGTATATTTTTGGTTCTTTTGCACAAAGCACTGAAAGGCTAGACTCAGATATCGATTTGCTTGCTGAGTTTTCTTTAGATATTACTAAAGAAAACAAACAGAAATTTAAAGATACCATAAGGCAAATTTATTTTGATAAATTCAAAAGATTTATTGATTTGATAGAAGTTGGACCTTATTTATCTGAAAACTTACTAAAAGAAATAAATAACTGTACAAAGGTGTTTTGAAAAAGGAGTAAAAATGGCAAACAAAGGACTTAAAAGTTATTGTAAATTTTTAACTAATTCCCTTGGTAGTTTAGTAAAAACTAATGTCAACATCAACAAGAAAGACGCTAATTTTCACATCATTATTCCTTTAGTTGAAAACGTTGGCATTGGCCTGATTAAAACCAGTTTAATATATAATCACCAAAACAATGCTGAAAAAGAGTTTTTCGGCGAGGGCTTTAAACTAAATTATTTTACTAAAATTCAAAGTACGGAAGGCAAAATTTCTGTATTTAACGCAGATGGTTCTGTAGATGATTACTTGAAACCTGATTTTAAAAATTCAGAGACTCAAACAGAAGTACATAACTTTTCCGATGAATATCTTTTAAAGTCAGGTTTTGAAATTAAAGATAAGTACGGAAACAAAACAATTTTTCAAGAACCAATTAGCGTTAACTATCCTAGTGAAATGATAGGGATAAACGGCGAGGGACTTCTTTTTGACTTTGTAGATGTTGAAAAAAGAATTGTAAATCCACACGGCAGCAAAATAGTTTTTAAAAAAACTAGCGACTTTATTTCTGAAGTCGCCTACCTTCAAGACGACAAAAAAGTTTATTTTGCAACTCTTGAGTACGAAAACAACAAGTTAACAAAAGTTACACACAAACAAAATAACACAATAATTTCTCAGTTAAAAATTATTTACCTTGACAATCAAATTACGCTTTTTAACGCGATTTCAAAACGAGGTCTTGTTTATAGATTTGCAGACAGCAGAGTAGTTGAGTTTGCTGAAGTTTTTGGAGATTCCTTAACTGAAAGAAACAAAAACACAATAACATACGAAGACAGAAAAACCACCATAACTAACTTAGCAAACACCGCAAAACCAGAGCAAAGTTATGTGTTTTTTGACGATAAAGAATTTCCACTTTTTGAATTTGACAGCCAAATGAACACAGTTGAAACCGAATACCACCCCGAAAATAAACAACTACTTTCCAAAAGTACGCCTGTTTCTGTTTTAGACCAAAAAAATAACTTATTTAAGTCTACTGTTGCCGATTTTACCAAAAACGGAGTTGATGTTCAAAAAGTAGATTTAAAACCTGGTTTTTTTAAAAATTTCTTAAAAGAAAGTGTTTATCTTACAAGAACTACTGGAAACGGCGGTAGTTTAACTTTTAATATTCCGGTTAGTGGCATCGCAACTGACGAAATATTTGTCGCAATTTGGGGTAGACAAATAACTCCAAAAACAGATAAATCAAAGGTTGAAGTAAGACTTACCGCTGGCGGTCAAGACAGCGATGTATTTAAAAAAGAAAAAGTTGACTCTAACTTTGACTTAATGACTTTAGGAGTTTCTGCTACTAAAACTTTTGATTCAATTGAATTAAGCGTATTATTTGCAGGCAAGGCTTCAATTGAGATTGGTGGAATTCAAGTATTTAAAAAAGCATTTGGTGCTTTTTATGCATACGATAAGTATGGCAACCCTAAAGATATTTCTAGTGGCTCTATTGGCGTGCAAGTTAAACACAACTCAAATAATTTTCCAGAAAGTATCACAGGTCCAGAAGGAGCCGCAACTAAATACTACTACAACAAAGAAGGTAATATTGCTTTAGTTAAATATCCCTATGGTGTGTTTTTAAAAAACAAGTATTGTGATTTTCATAAATCCAATGTATTGTCTACAACAGTTTCTTCAGCTGATGGCAAAAACATTTTAAAAGTTGAAAAAAACTGGACTAAAGATGGCAGAATGTTAGTCGGAGAAATAGACGAACTGCAAAATAAAAAAACTTTTGAATACGACAGTTTAGGCAGAATCACCAAAGCGGTCAACGCACTTGGTGTAGTTTCTTTAACTGAATACAACGAAGACAGCACGATTAAAAACTTCAAAACAACTTTAAATAATTTATCTGCGCATGCAGAATACGAATACAATGAAAAGCAAGATTTAACTAAAATAAAGTTAAAAAATGGCACAGAATATGAGTTTAAATATGATGATTTTGGCAATATTTCACAAATTTTGATAAACCAAGTCCCTATATTTATCTATGAATATTCGCCAATTTCAAATAGTTTGTTAAGCATCAGATTTGGAACAAAAGGAGATGCTTACTTATTTGAATATAATTCAGACAATTTACTAGACTCCCTTTACTACCAAATAGATAACACGAAGTCTTTAAGATTTAAATATCAATACAACGAAGAAGGCCAAATTATTGCGGTTTTTGACAAAAATAACGAAAAGATTAAAGAGTTTCTTTACGATGAAGATGGCGAAATTATAAAAATTCAAAATCCTGGTATAGAAATCAACAAGTCACACGACAATTTAGGTAATGTTAACCGCAAATCAATTACAGTAGACAAGCATAATTTAAATTTTGCATACGACACGGTTGAACGCTCAAAAGGTTCATATCCTGAAACTATTGTTGAGGCGTTTGCAAGTGAAAGAGCATATATTGGTATTTTTAGTGATGATTCTAACTTAACCAATAAAAAAGGCAAATTACTTAAATCAATTGAACACAAGGACGAAAAACCTAACGAATTAGACACTTATCTAGAAGGTATTATTCCTTATGTTAAGTTAGATAACGAAAAATTGCTTAGCTACAAATTAGATATGCCAAGTCCTTTTTCTTTAGAAAACGGTGGTATTCAGTTTTGGTTTAAACAAACTGAATACGGAAATTACTATCAATGTCTGTTTAGTTGCAAAGACAACGACGCGTATGACAGCATTGGACTGTACTTGCAATACGGCAAAATCACTTTAAAAGTAGTTGACTTTGCTGGCAAGACACACGATATTTTAACTAGCGACTTTTCTATTAAAGAAAAAGAGTGGAACTTTGTTGCACTTTCTTTTTTTAATAGAGCAGACGGACAAGGGTATTCTGAAGTTTCTGAGTTTGCTTTTTCTTTAAACGGACACACACAAGTTTACCAGCAGGCAGATCCAAGAATAAACTTTGATCTTGGTACTGATTTAGTTTACAACATTGGCCATGAATACAACGGTAAAAGCAGCTATTACCACTTCTACGGCCAAGTTACTTGTCTGTATATTGCTGGAAAAACCTATATTGACGTGCCAGAAATTAAAAGATATTACCGTGCTACTAAAGATTATTTGATTGACAATCAATTAGTAGACGCGGATACTCAAACTGTGGATTTTAGTCAAACTACTTACTTTAACATTACTCAACAAAACTTAAAAGATTTTGAAATTTTTCCACTTCAAAACTCAGTAATCTCGTTAAATGGCCAAAAACCTAGTCGTTTTAGCACAAGAAACGTTTCAAATTATGACAAAGACCGCACTTTTAACTTCAACAACATAAGCAAAAGATATGCCTTTGTGGCAGACGGCAATGAGTTGGTTTATGACTTTCTGACTAACGGAACCGGAACTATTGCCTTTAGAGCGTTTTCAGATACTGACGAAGACATGCAATATTTATTTGAAGCAATTGATGAAAAAAATCAAAAAATTGCTTTATTTAAAAACAAAGACGCTAAGTTAGTTATAAAATATGGAACTGAAACTAAAGAAACTAACTTAATGTTTACTTGCAATTCTTGGCATTTTGTGGCGCTTTCTTTTACAGAAGTAAACGAAGGCAACGGATACGGCTTTACTCAATCTACTTCTTTTAGACTAATTCTTGACGATAGTGAGTATATTTGGATTTCTAGTCAATCTGGACTAGGGAACAACTTAAAGTTATCTATCGGCAGAAAACTAACTTCAGATTATAGCTCTTATAATTTGGGCTACCTAGCGGATTGTATGGAATTGCAGGGTCAAATTGAGATGCTTGCTTTTAGACCTACATTTTGTGAAAAGCAAACTCTTGTAGAACTTAAAAATGAAATTGTTAGCATTTCTCAAAACAAACAGTTTGATACACTTGGTATGCTTAAAAATATTGTTCTGCACAAAGCAGGCGAAAACATTATGTCTACTACTTTTGATTACAAGAGAAGAGAAAAAGACCGAAAATTTATCTCTAAGCAAATTTCAAAAGAACTACACCGTTTTCAGAATTCTTCTGAACTTAGCCGCGCATATGAGACCGATGCACTTGGCAATGTCTTGTCAATTAAAGACAATATTTTTAAAAACCACGCATACAGATACGATTTTCGTGGATTTTTGACCAAAGACGACGATAAAACTATTCAGTATGACGACAATGGAAATATTTTGAAATATGGCGAAACCATTTTTGAATACTCCGACCAAATTAAAGACTTACTCGTTAAAGTTGATGACAACGAAATTATTTACGATGATAAAAACATTTTTAACCCTAAATACTATAAGGGAAATCAATATTTATTTGAAGGCAGAAGATTAGTTGAGTTTACGGATAGCGATGACAATACTTTTACTTACGAATATGACGATAAAGGACTTAGAATTAAAAAAATCACGCCAAACGAAACAATTTACTATTACTATGATGACGATAAATTAGTTTCACAAATTTCAGACTGTCACAGGCTAGATTTTTTGTATGATGAAGACAATCTACTTTATGGATTTATTTTAGACAAAACAAAAAATTATTTTTATTTAAAAGATAGTCTACAAAATATTTTGGGTATAGTTGATGAAAACGGTGAAAGATTAGTAGGATACGAAAGTAATGCTTACGGAAATACCTATGTTTATTTTGATAATTCCACTAATAGTCTCGCTGAAATCAATCCATTTAGATACAAGGGATACTATTTTGACGAAGAAAGTCAAATGTATTACTGCACAACCAGGTATTATGTACCTGAGTGGTGTAGATGGTTAAACATTGACAACCCATTATTTATAGAAAACGAATATTCATCTATTAATAACCTGTTTTGTTACTGTAAAAATAACCCTGTTAATTACATTGATAAAGATGGTCAATTATTTTTAAGTGCAATAATAATTGGCGTGATTATCGGAGCTGCTGTTGGTGCCGGATATAGTTGTTATAAACAAAAATCCGAAAACGGAACAATAAATTGGAAAAAAGCACTACTTGCTGGGGCTATGGGTGCGGTTAATGGTGCTGCGGGGTTTTCTGGCATTGGCTTAGCTAGTTCTGTCGCTATCGGTGCTACAACTGGTTTTTTGGAAAGTTTTGGCGAAGATTTAATTGATAACGGTGGCGATTTATATAGCGTTGATTATAAAAAAGCCGTAATTGCAAGTATGTTTGGTGCGGTTACTGCTGCTGTTTCACATCAAATTAGTAGCTTGCTTAAATTAGACATAAAAACGATGGTTATGAAAAACGCAAGTGTAAGTAGAATTACCAACATAATAAAAATAACAACACAAAAAAGATTAGCAGGAAAAATTTCTGCTAAAGGTTTGCAAGGAATACGCAACTTATACGGAAAGTCATTGGCAAAAGCAACCAGCAAAGCTCTCTGTGGCGCCGTTGCGAGAAAAGCAATTATAAGTACCCCAATAGACCAGGCGATAAACTTTATTTCTGAATATTTAAAAGGATTACTTTGATGAATATTCTTAATTTAAAAGTAACGTCAGCATTATTTATTTCAGTACTAAGCAGCTTTGTTGTAAACTACAGTTCTGTATATTTAGGAAATACTGCACGAAGCTGGTCTCTCACTGTATATGTATTATTTTTGAAGAAATCATCTCTAAAAGAAAAAGATATCCCCTGGTCTAAAAGAGGGTTTCAATCATTCACTATATATGTAGGTAGGCTTATAAAAGAAAACATGTTTTTTAAAGAAAACGATATCTGTAGGCCTAAAATGTGGGTTTACACATATTTTTTTATTTTTAGCATGGTTTTAGACATTGTTTTTCATACACTTTTTATTTTTTTGTCAAATTATATTTTTTATGTATATTTTTTAGCAGGTTATGGAATATTTAAAATTCTTGTCTTAATTTCTGTTTTGGAATATCTAAAAATTTTAGATTTTTACTATTATAAAAAAGAAAAAGAAAACTGGAAATTAAGAGAAGATGCGATAAAAAAAATAAAAGTGTCCAACCCACATTTTTTTGACTTCTATGATCCTAGTATTTGGGAAAGATATATGCATCAGTTTGCGGATTTTGGTAATAATTTTGACAAACCGAAACTTAAATAGATTGTCCGATTTTAGTAAACTTGGAACTACAAAATTCTTTAACTCTTTCATGAGGGTTGAGAGAATTGTTATTCTCGAACACACAAAACCTATGATAAAATCAAAACATATTTTTATTTTCTAGTAGTTCTGAATTTTTAATTCACTTGCTATAAAATACTTTGCAAACCCTTATTGTATTTTAAAGTACTGCCTCTCCAAAAAGTTTATAGAGTCTGAAAGCATTTAATTAAAAAAGGAGTGATATGGAAAACTTTTTAAAATCAATTGAAGAAATTAAAGAAAACTTAGCCACAAACCTTAAGTCTGGTTTAACTCAGGCAGAAGCAAAAACTAGACTTGAAAAAAATGGATTAAATGAGTTTGTAAAAGAAAAAAAGCGTTCATTTTTATTTAGACTGCTTCTGCAGTTTAAAGACTTGATGGTTATAATTCTAATTTTAGCCTCAGTGCTTTCTTTTGTAGTCGGCCAGTTTTTAGAAGGCGGGGTGATTGCAGCAATTGTAGTTTCCAACGCTTTACTTGGCTTACTTCAAGAAATGAAGGCAGAGAAGTCTCTGGATGCCATTAAAAAACTGAACCAACCACATGCAACTGTAATAAGAGACGGTAAAATCAAGCAAATTAAGTCAGAAAGTTTAGTAGTCGGCGACATTGTTGTTTTAAAAGCAGGCGACATAGTGCCTGCAGACATTCGTTTATTTGAGTGTTTTTCTTTAAAGGTAGACGAATCTAGTTTAACTGGTGAGACTTTACCAGTTTTAAAAAATACCTCTGTTTTAATTGACCCAAAAACTCCTTTAGCCGAACGCAGCAATATGTGCTTTTCTTCAACTGTAGTCACATATGGACGTGCAATTGGTGTAGTTACAGAAACTGCAATGAAAACAGAAATCGGTAAAATTGCAAGTGCTCTAAAGTCAGCAAAATCTGAAGAAACTCCACTGCAAAAACAAATTTCTAGACTAGGAAAATTTCTTGGTCTAGCTGCAGTTCTGTTGTGCTTAGTGATATTTGCCGTCAACATCACAGAGGCCTATATTTTTTCTAAAACTACAGTTAGCGCACAAAAATGGTTGAGTTTGTTGATTCTTGCCTCTACTATTGCGGTGGCTGCAATTCCAGAAGGTCTACCTGCCATTATCACAATAATTCTGGCAACCGGAATGCAGAAACTATCGCGTCGTGGGGCTATTTTAAAGACTTTAACTTCGGTTGAAACTCTGGGCGCAACTTCGGTAATTTGCAGTGATAAAACTGGAACTTTGACTAAAAATAAAATGACTGTTAAAAAACTTTGGCTAAAAGGCAAAACTTATTTAGCCGAAGAACTTGAGCTATCTAATTTCAGTTTAACTCAGTTGATTGAGTTTGCTGCAGTTTCAAATGATTCAGAAATTATAGATGGCAGTGTTGTTGGTGATCCTACCGAAAGTTGTTTGGTAGAACTCGCTCAAAACAACGAAATTGATATCACAACTCTTACACAAAAATATCCACGAATTGCAGAACTAGCCTTTGACTCAGAACGTAAATTGATGTCAACTGTTCATAAAATCAAAGATAAAAAAATATTAATTGTCAAAGGTGCTCCTGAAGTTTTACTTAAACGTTGTACTAATACCGAGGAAGTTGAAGCCGCAAGACCTGCTATTTCTGCGCTTGCAAACGAGGCATACCGAGTGCTTGCAGTTGCTTTTAAAGAAACCGACATTAACAGTACATACACTACAAACGAAGAAAACAACCTTACTTTCTTAGGTTTAATTGCTATGCAAGACCCACCTCGCGAAGAAGTAAAAGTTGCTATTGAAAACGCAAAACAAGCAGGTATTCAAACGATTATGATAACTGGCGACAACGTTCAAACTGCAAAGGCTATCGCTAAAGATTTAAAAATAATAGAGTCTGATACAGATCTGGCAATTACTGGTGTTGAGTTAGACGAAATGTCAGATGATGAGTTTTTTGGGCAAATTAAAAACATCAAAGTCTACGCTCGAGTTTCACCTGAAAACAAAGTCAGAATTGTTGAAACCTGGCAAAAACACGGCAAAATTGTTTCAATGACAGGAGATGGTGTCAACGATGGACCTGCTTTAAAGACCGCACAAATTGGTGTTGCTATGGGTAAAGTTGGAACGGAAGTCGCAAAAGGTGCGGCTGACATGATTTTAACTGATGATAACTTTGCAACTATTTTAAAAGCAGTTAAAGAGGGTCGAGGGATTTTTTCAAATATCCAGAAAGCCTTGCACTTTCTGCTTGCTTCAAATATTGGCGAATTAATTACAATTTTTGTAATTTCGCTAATTGGGCTGTTTGTCTTTAGACAAGAACTTGAGCCTTTTACTTCAACCCAAATTTTGTGGATTAACGTAGCAACAGATTCATTTATCGGAATTGCTATTGCTTTTGAGAAAACTGATAAAAATGTGATGAAGTTAAAACCAAGAGACCCAAAAGCCAGTTTCTTTAAAAATGGACTAGGTGTTTTAATCTTTACACAAGGTGTGGTGCTTGGCTTGGCTGCAACCGCAGCATACTTAATTGCCTACCACTCAATCGCTCCGCATGTGGCAAGTTCTCTTAACTTAGATCTTTCTTACTATGGCAAAGGTTTTACTTTAAATCAGTTTAAAGAGTTGTTTGGTTCAACCGTGGCTTTCTACACACTTTGCATTGCGCAATTTATGTTTGTGTATTCTACTCGCAACCGTCTACAACCTTTTTATAAACAAAAAACTAACTGGTTTTTAAATATTGCTGTCATCATTTGTTTTGCTTTGCAAATGTCTTTGATTTTTATTCCTGGTGGCAAAGCATTTAGTTTAGTTAACTTCCGCCACATTACCTGGCGCGGATTTTTAACCATTTTTGGCTTTAGTGCTGTGCTTTTTGTCTTCTCAGAAATTACTAACTTAACTCTTCACTTCACAAAGTTTTATACAAAACACCAAAAATAAGCACAAAAACCCTAAAATCCCAAAGAACTGCTGGATTGTGGTATACTTTATAGGTAAGTTAATAGATACATTAAATTGAGTGGCCGAGCCACTCAATTTTATTAAAGGAGTTTATTTTGCAAGAAACTTTTGAAAAAATTAAATTAAAAGTAGAAGAAACTTTTAAAATCAAAGTGCTTTCAGTTAAGCAGACTACTGAGTTTGGCGAACCCTACATCTCAATTACTTTGGACACCAATTCCGTTAACTCAGACTTAATGGGCGAAATTTCTGAAACCTTGTCTTTGGAGTTTCCACAGCTAAGCACTACACATGGTTTTTTAGTTGAGTCAAAAGGTTTGTATGTTTGGGCTAAAAGTCAGGCTGAGTTTAAAGAGTACTTAGGCAAATCACTTTGCTTCACTTCACCTCAGTTTAAGGGTTGCGCTACACTAACTGAGTTAGACGAAGAACACGCTTACTTTGAAACTAAAGTTAAAGCAGTTAAAAAAACTCTGAAAATCAAATTTCAAAATCTTTCAAATATTACACTTGAGTAGTAATTTTTTTAAAAAAATAAGGAGAAAAAAATGAAAAGAAAAGATTTAGTTGAACTAATTGACCGCATCACTACACTTTACGAAGTAGACCGCGAACGCGTTAAGGATGCTTTTAAAAGAGCACTTGAGCTAGGTTGTTGCTCTGAACACGGAGTTGAGTCTTGCCGTGTAAACATTAACGAAGACAGAAAAGAAGTCAATGTCTACACACAGCGCCTAGTAGTTTCAAGTTACTCTGAAGCACAACGTTTTGACGGCAAAAGAATTTCGCAAATTACTTTAGAAAAAGCGCACGAAAAGAAACCACGCGCTAAAGTTGGCGACATCATTGAAGAGGAGGTAGACCCACGTAAGTTTGGCTACAACGCCGCTAAAAAAGTCAAAGACCAGTTCAATATTTTAATTCGTGGCCTTAATCAAGAAAATATTTTTCAATATTTCTTAGACCAAGTTGGCCAAATTATTAGTGTCAGAGTAATTTCAACTGACGAAAAAGGTATTCGCGTAGATGTTGGCAGAGATATTTCTGCCTTTATTCCCTATGATCAATTACTTGAGACCGAAAACCCTCATCAAGGCGAAACCTTGAAAGTGGTTTTAACCTCAGTTTCTAAAGAAAGAGAAATAAACTTAAAACTTTCTCGCAAAGCCCCTGAGTTAGTAGAGCGACTACTTGAACAAGAAATTCCTGAAATCAAAGAAGGAATTGTGGAAATCATTGGAGTTTCTCGCGAAGCTGGAGAGCGCTCTAAAGTTTGTGTTAAGTCAAACCGCGAAAACATTGACCCGGTTGGTTCTTGTATTGGTGAAAATGGCATTCGTATACGCAATGTTCGTCGTGCGCTTAACAACGAAAACATAGACTTATTTAAGTATTCAGAAAACCCAGAAGACTTAATTAAAAACGCACTAACTCCGGCAGAAATTGTCAAAGTTGTAGCGATTGACACAGAAAACTTAGCAGCAACTGCAATTGTAAAAGACGACCAACTATCTCTTGCAATTGGTAAAGCTGGTTTAAACGTGCGTTTGGCAATGAACGCAATTAAATGGAAAAAGATAGACATTAAATCAGCCACTCAGGCCTACGAAGAGGGAATAGTATATTGATGCTAAACAACCCTCGCACTTGTGTGGTTAGTAAAAATAAATTTGCCAAGTGTGATTTAATTCGTTTTTTTGTTGAGTCTGGCCAAGTTAAAATAGATAAAGACCAACTCCAAAAAAATCGCGGGTTTTATATTGAAAAAAACCCCGAAATTACTTTTTTAAAATTCACCAAAGCAATTTTTAGACAAACTAAAATAGAAGTCCAAGAAGAACTTTTTATGGAGTTTCAAAAACTTATTTTCAAGGGAAAGGAGAGTTAAAATGAGTATTAAAGTTAATAAAAATAAACAAAAAACCCAAAAAGTTGTCTACAATCAGGCAAACACCATTGCAGACTACGCTAAACAAATCGGCATTTCTCCCATTGAAATTATTAAAACTTGTCTAAGTTTTAAAATTTTTGCCAATGTCAACCAAGTATTAGATAAAGACACTTTAACAATTATTTTCCAAGAACTTGGATACGAAGTTGTTGAAGATAAAAAAGAAGAACTAATTCAGTTTGATGAACATGTTCATGAAGACGACCCTAAAGACTTAGTTAAACGTGCACCTATCGTAACTGTCATGGGGCACGTTGACCACGGAAAAACCACCCTGCTTGACACTATCAGACATTCCAGAGTAGCCTCAGGTGAAGTTGGCGGGATTACTCAACACATCGGTGCTTACTCAGTAGTTAAAAATAACCAAAAAATCACCTTTATTGACACCCCTGGCCATGCTGCGTTTTCAGAAATGCGCGCCCGTGGTGCTAAAGTTACCGATATTGTTGTCTTAGTTGTGGCAGCAGATGATTCTGTAATGCCACAAACAAAAGAAGCAATTGACCACGTGAAGGCCTGTGGAGTTAAGATGATCGTGGCTATCAACAAATGCGACAAACCTGGTGTGAACCCAGACAATGTACTTGGGGATTTGGCTAAGTACGAAGTTTTAACTGAAAACTGGGGTGGAACTGTGCCAGTTGTCCAAATTTCTGCTTTGAAAAATCAAGGAATTGATGAACTGCTGGACATGATTTTGCTTGTTGCTGACCTTGAAGACTTAAAAGCAAATCCTACTCGCCTAGCCAGTGGTACAGTAATTGAGGCCAGAGTAGACAAGGGGCGTGGCAATGTAGCGACTGTAATTATTGACAACGGAACTCTTAAAGTTGGCGACAACGCAGTAGTCGGAAACGCTTACTGTAAAGTCAGAACCATAGTTGACGCGAATGCCAAAAGTTTAAAGAAAGCAGAGCCAGCGGACGCTGTAGAAATTACTGGTCTACAAAGTTCTGTAAAACCTGGGGATAAGTTTATTTGTTTTGAAAACGAAAAAACTGCTAAACAAGTAGCAACAGAACGCGCTAACCGTGAAAAAACCCAAAGTTTAGTCACAAAACCAAAGTCGCTTGAAGACTTGCTATCAAGCGAGAAAAAAGTTTTAAACTTAATTATTAAAAGTGATGTAAACGGTTCAATTGAAGCAATTCGTGCACTACTTGCTAATTTAAAATACGAAGGTCTAGAAGTCTCAGTAGTTCGCGAATCGGTTGGCCAAATTAATGAAACCGATGTCTTGCTTGCCAATACTTCGGGCTCTATTTTGCTTGCCTACAACGTCCGTCCGTCTGCGCAAATCAGAGACCTTGCAAAATCTAAAGGTGTAGAAATTAGAACTTACAATATTATTTACCAAATAGAAGATGACATCAAAGCAGCACTAGAGGGAATGCTTGAACCGGAATTTGAAGAAGTAGTACTTGGTTCTGCTGAAGTCAGAGAACTGTTTAAAGTCAAAAAAGACGTAATAGCTGGTTGTTTTGTGGTCTCAGGTTCAATTACTAGAGACGCAAAAGTTCGTCTGATTCGTGAAGGTAAAGTAGTTTATGAAGGTGAAATTGAGACACTTCGTCGTTTTAAAGACGACGTAAAAGAAGTTAAAACTGGCTTTGACTGCGGTATTAAAATCAAAGACTTTTCAGACATTAAACTAAACGATGCTATTGAGGCTTCTGTTTTAAAAGAAGTTGAAAGACAACAATAGGAAAAGTACATGTCTTTGACTCACTTGCGCATGCAGTCTTACTTTCAAAGAGAGATTGCAAAAGCCATTAACAAAACAATAGTTGATGAAATTACCGGCTACATCAACGTAGTTGACGTTAAACTTTCAAAAGATTTGTCGGTTTTGAAAGTTTTTTACATGATTTTTGACAACAAAAAAGAAACGGCTGCCTACACTCAAAAACTGCTTGATAAAAAAACCCCACAAATCAGACACGAGTTTGCTTTGGCTGTTTCTAAAAACTGCCGCAAAATTCCGGAACTCAGATTTGAAATAGATACAGTACTGGAATACGGCAACAAAATAGATGAAATTCTGAAAAACTTAAAATAATGTTTTTTATCTCGGCGTTAATTACCCGTAGTTTTAAGGGCAGTTTAGAGACATACACCTATAAAGTAGAAAAAGAATACACCGAAGCACTGTTTTTAGGACAGCGAGTTTTAGTAGACTTCGCAGGGTCTACCGTTTTAGGTTTTATTTTAGAAATTAAAACAGAAACTAAAGAAGACAGTAGTTCTCTTAAGTTTTGCACAAAGTTTTTAGATAAAAGACCTGTTGTATCTAATGAGCAGTTTAGTTTGTTTTTAGAGTTTAGTAAGTTAAGTTTTTTGCCAAAAATTGATATATTTTTAACTCTTGTTTCGCCTTTAGTTAACTTAAAGGCAATTGAAAAACTGCACTTGTTTAATAAAACCACTAAAACTAAATTACCTTTTAAAAGCACAGAGCTAACTTTAACTAAAACTTTAAAACAAAAATATCAAAAAGAAATTGCTAATTTAAAAAAACAAAACTTAGTTAGAAACTACTTTACTGTTGAACAAAGCAAGACTAAAAAAACTCGTTTTTTTGATATTTTTGAAAAACCATTTGGCATAGAACAAAACGACATTGAAATTAATTTAATTGACACTATTGATAGTTTATTTAATCAAATTAACATAGCCAAAACAAATGGCGATAAAGTTTTGCTTTGTTTAAAAAATTCAATTAACTTAGAGTACTTTGTTAATTTACTTAGCAGTCTATTAAAACCAGAAGAAATTTTAATTTACTCAGCAGATAAACTAAACACCAACGCTAAAGTTGCACAGTTTGAAAAAGCAGTTGAAAAACCTGGGTTTACACTTATCATTGGTTTTGAAAAAGCAATGTATCAACATATTGATGGTTTAAAACATCTAATTTTACTTGATGACTTTTTTGAAAGCACTACTGATTTGGGTATTTTAACCTCAGTAGCCGCTAAAATTATTGCTAATTTAAAAGGTCTTTTAGTTTCAGTGTTTTCTTTAGTTCCGAGTTTTGACTTAGTCTACAAAAAAAAGCCAAAAAACTTAAACTACTTAGCAGATTTAGGTGAAATTAAACAATTTTTGTTTGCAGATTTACTTAAAAACTCAGACCTTTCTTTAGTTTCAAAAGAAGTTATCGCTAACTTAAAATATAATCTTGCTAATCACAAAAACACACTATTTATAACCGACCACACTGTTTACGCTAACTTTGTTAAGTGTGCAGAGTGCGCAAATGTTTTAAGGTGTCCGCGTTGTTTTGACTACCTTAGATACGACAGCGTTCAGGCTTGTTATTTTTGTCAGTTTTGTAGTTTATATTTATCTAAAGAAATTGAATGCGAAGTTTGCCAAAAATCCGAGTTTTTAAAGCTAAGTGTAGGAGCTCAGTATTTCTATCAGTATTTTTTAGAAAAACTAAATATAGCAAAACCAAATGATTTAGTAATACTTAAAGACTTTTTGGAAAAAAAGGAAATCAAAACCACAGATAGATTTGTTTTTTCAAATCTTGAAAACACTTCAATTGAGTATTTAAAGTCAGTCAAAACGATTTGTGTATATTTACCTGAACTACTTTTTAACTCAAAAAACCCATATTTTAATCACTTAAACTATTTAAAGTTAGCAAGAACTTTAAAGCATGCAACTCAAGCCCAAGTTTATTTAATTTCAGAATGTAAATCAACAGAACTAGATACATTGCTTGCGAAAGATTTTGTTGAGTTTTTAAAGCGCGAAGAAAATTACCGAAAAGAACATGCGCTTGCTCCGTTTGGTCAAACTTATTTACTCTACGCCGAAGGTAATTTGCTATTTGAGTTATTTAAAAAACTGTACAGTTTTTTAAAAACACTAGATGTTGCTAGCTTTTTGCAACCAGAAGAACTTTTTAAACATATTTTAAATAAAGACACCTATATTTTAAGAACTCGCATTTTTTCTAAAACTGATATTTATAAATACCTAGTTGAGAAACGTACTGAGTTTATGCAGGTAAACACTGATATCAAAATAAGGCTAAAAAAAGAGGGAATATGAAACTAATCTTGCTTGGAAATGACAACTTCACTAAAGAAATTTTAAATAAACTAATAACTCACCACGAAGTTTTGGCGGTGGTTGTCAAAAACTTGCCGAAATTCAACAAAGAAACTAAAGATTTAATTGAGTTTGCCAAAGTAAACGGTGTAGAAGTAATATTTAGTTCTAATTTGAAAGAAACTTTACAAAAACTGCTTAAACTTAGTCCGGATAAACTGATTACTGCTTCTTTTGGAATGTGGATACCAAAAGAAGTGCTAAATGCTTTTGAAGTAATCAATGTTCACACCTCACTACTTCCAAAATACAGAGGTGGTGCTCCTGTTTTTTGGGCAATTTACAACCAAGAAAAATCTACTGGTGTTTCTATCATGCAAACAGTTTTGAAAATGGATGCAGGTCCTGTCTATAGTCAGGTAGAGGTAGAAATTAAAGAAACAGATAATTTCACTACTTTAAATCAAAAACTCGCAGAAGCAGGTGGAGACCTCTTAATTTCAGTTCTTACAAACTTAGACAAAATCAAGCCAGTTGAACAAAGCGAAAAAGACGCGACTTTCGCCTATATACCTGCAAAAAAACTAGAAAAACTTAATTTTATGCAAGACAATACGCAGGTTCTTACCCAAATCAACGCAAACGCCGATAAACCAGGCGCTTACTTTTTGCAAAACAACACTATTTTTAAAGTCTTTAAAGCCGTGTTGTCTGAAAAAACCTTAGAAACAGGACTGATTGAAGTTAGCACTAAGCGTATGTTTATAGGCTGCGCAAAGGGTTCTATTGAAGTCCTTTTAATTCAAAAGGACGGAAAAAAAATCCTTTCGGTTAAAGACTTTTTAAACGGCAATAACTTAAACGGGCTAAAAGCAAATTAGTTTGTAAAAACTTTTAGTTAAAGCCAAATAAAGCACAGTTTGTTGTATAATTACTGTGTTTGTTGGTTCTGTAGCCAAGTTGGTAAGGCACGGCTCTGCAAAAGCCTCATCATCGGTTCAAATCCGTTCAGAACCTCCATTTGATTTATTTTTAAATACAACTCACCTCCTGTTGTATATGTAAAAAGGACAGCAATGCTGTCCTTTTTACTTAGTTAGTGTCGATGACCAAACCAGATACTAATCTAAAGTTTTTGCGTTTTTGCCTTTTTTAGTAGGCTTTTCTTCGCTTTTTTCGGTGGTGTCTGTTTCTCTATTTACCTCAATTTGTTGCTTAACTGGGGAAATGAAAACTACGCGCTCACCAATGATTTCAGGAATTTGGTAGTTTTTACCGTTAATTTCGTTTTTTCTAATTTGTAGTCTACCAATTACTCCCAAAACATCGCCTTTTTTGCTGTATTGTGGAACGATTGTGCATAAATTATTTCTCAATTTGATGCTAATGTAGTCAGTGTCATACGCACCTTCTTGATTTTTAAAAGGGCGTCTGACTGCCAGCGTTAAGATTAAAATTTTTTGTCCATATTCAAACTCATAAACTTTATCTTCATCTGAAACTACTCTTCCTACAATCGTGACGTTGTTAATCATTTGATTTATACCTCCTTTTTCAAAAACTAGTATAGTGAGGCACTTAATTTTAGTCAAAGTCAGTAAAAAAAATGTGGTTTAACAAACCCTTAACAACAAAACACATTTTTAAATAAAACCAGAAAAAAAGCGATATTTTAAAAAAATATCGCTTTACTTATTTTAAAAATAGTATTTTTAAAACAAATTAAATTAAAGGTCTAAATCAGAGTTTTGATCTTTAACTTCAACATCGTAGTCGCTTTCTGAGAAATCTGAATACATTGAATCTGTATTGTCGTAAAAACTGTTTGTTTTTTCTTCCTGTAGCTGTTCTAATTTAATAACTTCAAAATCCACAACGTTCACGCTATAGCGAGTTTTGTTTGTGTTTGTGTAGTTATCAACATAACTGTATGCAGTAAAACGACCATGCAGAGAAATATATTGGTCTTTAACTAAACTTGCTGCGTCTTCGGCTTTTTGGCCAAAAAAATAAATTTTAAAGTTATCTCTTATTTCACCAAACGATCTTTTTACAGAAAGCACCATACTAGTAATTTGTCTGTCACCTGTTTTGTTTACAAAAGGTTCTGAAACTATTTGTCCTGATAGAAATATATTGTTCATTTCGTGTTTACCTCTTTAAAATTATAACATAGCCAAAACGGTTTAATTGTAGAAAAAAGCTAGATTTTTAAGTTGTAAAGAGACACGAACTTATCAAGTAACTTTTTGCCAAATATTGCGCTATTCTTTCTTAAAAACCCAAAAACCACACATTTTGCTTGAAAAAAAAAAAAAAAAAAACGAATATCATATATTTTGTTTTAAAAAGGAGTGATTTTACATATGAAAATCAAAAAAATCTTAATGTATCTACTGCTTCCAGCATTATTGCTTACTTTAGTTGCGTGTGGTGGCGACAAACCAACACCAGCGCCTCAACCAGCGCCAATACCTACCCCAACCCCAAAACCAGATGAAACCCCAAAACCTTCTAAAGTTGAATACAGTGTGAAGTTCTTTGTTGGACAAACTTTACTTGCTGACAAGACAGTTGAAAAAAATAAAACAGTTGACTTACCTTCAAACCCTGCAAAAGAAGGACATGAATTTAAAGGTTGGTATTTAGATAAAGCATTTGCTCAAAAATTTGAAGCAAATCAAAAAATTACTAGTAATTTAAATATCTACGCTAAGTTTACCCCAATTAAATACAATGTAGACTTCTTTGATGGCGCTAACAAAATCGCCAACAGAGTAATTGAATACAACCAAACTATTGAATTACCAGATGCTCCTAAAAAAGATGGATACAACTTCGTAGGTTGGTTTCAAGACAGCGAACTTACTAAAAAACTAGATTTATCTACTAAAGTCACTAAAGACACTAAAATCTACGCAAAATATCTAACAGATTTAGAGTATTTCTTAGAGGCAAGAACTAACACAGTTGAAAAGGATACTTTTAAATACAACTACAGTCTTTCTTTTACTAATGTTTTTGAAAACAAAATTAAAAATGTACCTCTACCAGGAGCTTTCTTTAACGGAACTGCTTACTACAACCGCAACAACAGTCTTTCTTACTTAAGAGACGAAATTACCAGTGGTGCTTTGCTTAAAGACCAACACAACTACCGTTTCTTGAAAGACAGAAATCTTCATAAAGTTGCCTACAAACACAACAAAAAAACTAATCAAGACACAGAACCTAAAGAAACTATCAAAGAAAACTTCAAAGAACCGTATGAATACTCAATTTATGCAAAAGCCTTATTTAAATACGCAAAAGACAAAATTAGCTCAGCTACTAAAAATGGTTCAGTTTACGAACTCACTTTTACAGAAAGCCAAATTGATTTAATTAAAGAGTTCTTAATTTCACACGGCCAAGAAAAAGTAGCGGGTAAACTTAAACAAGAAAACATCCGCGAAATTAAAGTTAGCGTAGAAATTGACACGCAAACCCACACTATTTCTAAGTTCAGATATAGTTTTGAGTTTGCTCAAGAGTTTGAACATAAAATTATTGGCAAAACCTTTAAAGGTACTTTAGTTTCTAAATTAAACTACGAACTTACTTTTGACAAAGCATTCAATGGCGAAATTCCGCTTGACAGCAATGTTAAACCTTTTGTTAAATAAGTAAAAAACTTTTAACCTTTTTAAAAAAGCCACTTGAAGACTTATTTATTTTTTAGAAAATAAGTAGTATTGTGGCTTTTTTCATACATAAACCTGATAACAAAGCCATTTGATTTAGCAAAAAAATTAGTTTAGATTATTATTGCGTTTTTTTTAACTATGTGATATTATTATAAAAATACCCAAAAGGAGGAGTAAAAAATGAAAAAAATCTTACTTATTATTGTCACTATTTTCTCATTACTAACACTAGCCTCATGTGGTGGGGGTGATAAACTACTTACCAATGGTGGGGTTCAAACCACCTCAGTTAAAAAAGGTGGCAAACGTGTAGTTGAAAAACTAGATGAAAACAAATTTAAACCACAAGCAAGCGGTGACTTGCGTTTTGAAGGTTGGTTTAAATCAGCACGTGGACGCTGGTGGGGTGAACAAAACCCAATTCAGTTTCCACTTGAGTTAAAAGAAGGGGAAAAAGACCCAATTCTTTACCCAGTTTTCCGCCCACTTAATTCAAAAACTCACAGATGGTCAAAAGCAGAAACTTACCGCTCTGGTGTAACTATGTCAACAGAGCCGATTTTAAACCCACTAACTTATACACAAAACTATGAAAATGCTTTCATGAATATGCTTTCAACTTTCCTTTATGATAGAGACATTGACTGGGATAAAGCAATTAAAGACAAAATTGCCGATCACGTTGGTGATTTTTCTAAAATCCAAGGTTCAGCGATTAACAAGTTCGTCACAAAATACGAACTAAAAGGTGCAACTTCTTATCCAACTATTCAAGATGCTGGTGAATTCCAAGGAACAGACGGAACACACGCAGGTAAATTCAACGAAAACATCGCGTCTACTCAAAAAGGAAAAAGATACCGCATTACTTTAAATCCAAACATTAAATGGGAAGATGGAACTCCTGTAACTGCTCATGACTATGTGTATTCGTATCTACAATACATTGACCCAGTTCAATTAAACTCACGTTCAAACGGTATGTATCCATCTGGCAGTAGAAAAAGTGGCGCTGCTATTGTCAATGCTCGTAAATACTTCTCACAAGGCCAAACAATTGGTGCCAAAGGTGAAGACGGTAAATACATTGACAAAGAATCTAATTTTGATTTTAGCGAAAACCTTTTAACTAAGTTAACAACCAGCAAAGATACTAAAATAGAAATTAAAGTCGGCACAGTTGACTACAAATTAGAATTACCTGCAAATACAACACTTTGGGAAGGCTCACAAACTACCACTGGACTAGTTGATAAAACTGCTTTAACTGAAGCACAAGTAAAAGGTCTATTTGACCAAATTATCAATAGTATGATTCGCACTAATGATGCTCTTTACAATGCTATTGTTTCTGCAATTAAACAAGGCAAAAAAGCCGAGGCTTTTGCTGCAGTGACCAAAGCCTTAATAGAAGCGACAATTTTACCTTCAGTTTCTAAAAACGAATACTATGTTGGTAAGGAAGGCGATAAATTTCCTGAAATTAAGAAAGAAGATGTCGGAATTCGTGCAATTGATGACTACACACTTGAAATTGAATACGAAAAAGAAGTTACAGTTAAAGACGTATTTAGTGACTTTGGTCAATTTAAATTAGTCAACAAAAAAGCCTATGAAGCGTCTTTAGACAAAGACGGCAAAAACTCAACTTACGGAACTGAGAAAAACCATCCAGTTAGCTACGGTACTTTTACAATCGCAGACTGGGCACCTGGTAAATACTTAAGATTCAACAAAAACTTTGCACACCAATACGCTTGGCACACCAACTACAAGTCAGTTCAGTATACTTATTTTGCTAAAGAAAACGATTTCTTAAACGCTTTCAAACAAGGTGAAATTGATAACTTAAGCATCAGAAAAGACTACTATAAAGAAAGATATTCAGAAGAAAAAGTTAAACAAGGTTTAATTAGAAAATCAATAATTGGTGCACCAACTATCATGGTTCCAAACCCACTAACTGACACACAAGATGAATACGTTAAGAAACTAATTAAAAACGTAAACTTTAGAAAAGCGCTTTATATGGCGGTTAACCGCGAAGGTCTAAAAGGAATTCACCCAACTTCAGACCCAATTTTCACACCAGTTCCGGCCAACGCTACTCAGTTTGATACAGACGAACTTTACTATGTCCAAAGACCTCAATACAAAGCCTTGCTTGAAAAATCGGGAATTGGCTCTGGATACGATCCGGTTAAAGCCAAAGAACTTTACGAAAAAGCCTTAAAAGAAGTAGGGGTACCTGAAAACCACAAAATGACTTTCCGTCTATCTGCCCCAGAAATTGAATACTTAGAACGTGCGTCTAAATACATCAAAGAAACTTTTGAGCGTATTTTTAAAAATATCACTATTGACGTTAAGTTAGAAAAAGACAATGATAACACAATTATTAACAACCGTTTTGAACTTCAAATTACTGCAGTTGGTGGTACAAACGCAACTAACTTATCTGTTATGAACCCACTATTTATGTTCTTCTTTAGAACAGAACTTAGTGCAAAATTTGGTATTGCTGATCTTGCTGATTTTGGTGAAAACTTTGACGATATTAAATACAACGTTAAACCTGAAGACAAAATTGACCTTACCGCTACTTATAGGTTCTTACAAGAACTTGAGGCTCAAGGCAAAATCAACAAGGAAACAGATGGTGGAACACTTTGGCCACTTTATGAAACTCTAAAGAAAAACAACGGCTACTTTATTGGTAGTCTGCGCCAAGTTGTTGAGTTTGGTATTAAATGCCAAACTGTCTGGGCAGGATCTGCTCCTCAATACCCAGGGGAAGTTGAAGACCGTAACCGTTTAGTGGACGCTTTCTTAAAAATTTACTTTCAAACTTTTACGCAAATCCCACTATTTAACAACGTATCTTACTCAGAACTTTCTCAACGCGTAATTTCTCCTCGTATCAAAGTTGAACACAACATCTTTGGTTTCGGTCAACAAAGATACTCCCACTTAAATACCGACCCAGACTGGAAAAATTTAACTCCAGCAGACTACGGTTGGACTAACCCTAAATAGACCAGAGTTCGCCTATATATATTTATATAAATAGGCCCAAAAATGCTATAATGTTTTAAACACATTTAAGCAAAAAACTACGAAAAAAGATAGAAAACCGCGAAAATTAGTGTGTTTTCTATCTTTTTTATATCAAACACACAGATAAACGAAAGGAACTTGTCGATGTTAAAATATTTCTCCAAAAGATTCGGACTAATGTTAATTACTTTTTCAATCGTAATTTTTATCTTTTTTGCCTTTATTCACATGTTGCCAGACTACAACAAGTCACTTGGCAACGACCCACTTTACGACATAATTCGTGAGCGTGAAGGCTTAGATAAACCAATCATTATTCAGTTTTTCTATTGGCTTAGAAATATTTTTACAAACGGCGACTTTGGTTTCTCTGCACATAAACGCCAATCTGCTGGATCTGTGGTTTTCTCAAAAATCCCAAATACCTTGGCATTCCAAATTGTGCCCTATATTATAACAGTGCCGCTTGGCATAATGCTTGGGGTAGTTGCCGCACTTTATAAAAACAAAACAGCCGACAACGTTATTTCGGTTGGGATTATGGTTTTGATTTCTATTCCTACTTTCGTTTTAGCCGTGGTTTTTCAGTTAATTTTCTACTGGAAATTACACTGGGCACCAAGCCTCGGTGTGGCTTCGCCAAGTGAGTTTAAAGCGAATGCTCTCTATGGTATTTCTACCTACATCATGCCGACAATTGTCATGGTGTTTGGCGGAATTGCCGGCTGGGCTCGCTCAATTCGCGCAGAGTTAACTGAACAGCTTACTCAAGATTACATGCTATTGGCTCGCTCAAAAGGTTTATCTAAACGACAAGCGGTATACAGACACGCCCTTAAAAATGCTTTAGTGCCTTTCGCTCCGGCTATTTTTTTAGGCTTCCTTGGTCTGATTTCTGGATCTATTATTCTTGAAACCATTTTTAAAGTAGACGGAGTTGGAAAAGTTTATTTAACTGCCTTTAGTCAAAAAGACTACCCAGTACTTTTGCTTAACATGGTGTTTTTTGAGTTTTTAGGCTTAATTACCTCAATTTTAGCCGACATGAGTTACACAATTTTAGACCCTCGCGTCAGAATTGGAAGTGGTAAATAATTATGCAAGACCTAGATAGAAGTAAATTTGTTTTAATTAACGAAGATAAAGAAATTAAAGACAAACCGCTTGAAACTAAGCGAGTTGGCTACTATAAAGACGCCTGGAACCGTTTTAAGAAAAACAAGATGTCGCTAACCGCTTTTATAATCATTTGTGTTTTGATGTTTTTCGTGGTTTTTGGCCCAATTTTAAAAAACTACAAGGAACCTACTCGCCTCGAGTTTAAAAACGATTTAAGTTACTTACCTCCAAGAATACCGGGTATATTTTCCGGAACTCGCTTTACTGAACTGCCACGTGAGTTTATTGAAAAAGCCAAGGCTCACCCTAAATACAACAATATGTTTTTGTCAGACACAAGTAAGAAGTACATGGACGAAGTTCACAAAAAAACTCCAAGCGCTAATATTCCGGTCAAAGTTGATCAGTATAAGTTTCTAGACTTTACTAAATCTTACTTTGGTACTGACTTAAAGCCAAACTACTATACCTTTACTAAGGCTGAGTTTGAAAACCTACTTAAACGAAACTTAATTACCGCAATTCACGAAGTAGACCACCAAAGAGACATTTACAAAGTTTCGGTTAAATTCTTTGAAACCGCACTTGGCCAAACCGTAGATCAGGTTAACTTCTGGTTTGGCACAATTGGAACCGGCGAGGACCTTTACACCCAACTTTGGCAAGGCGCTCGAATTTCTTTTATGGTAGCGCTAGCCGTGATTTCGGTAAACGCGCTAATTGGCCTTACAGTTGGTGCAATTTCTGGCTACTACGGCGGAACTTTTGACCTGCTGTTTGACCGATTTGTGGAAATTCTTTCCGGAATTCCTTTTATCGCAGTTTTAACGCTACTTGTAATTAAATATGGTACAACTTTCCCAGTTATCATTTTTGCATTTACTATTACCGGTTGGATCGGCTACTACTCAATGGCCAGAATGCAGTTTTATCGCTTTAAAAACCGTGAGTATATTTTGGCTGCCCGCACACTTGGTGCGTCAGACGCGCGAATTATGTTTAGACACATTTTCCCGAATGCCATTGGTTATATGGTTACGTCTTTTGCGCTAGCCCTGCCTTCATTTATTTTTTCAGAGGCTTCGTTTGCATACCTTGGAATTTTGAAGTATGGCAACACAATTTCGGTTGGTCAACTGCTTGAGCAAGGTCAAAGTGTGATGCAATCGCAACCACATGTTCTGGTATTTCCGGCTATCTACATTTCTATTTTAATGATTACCTTTAACTTATTTGGCAACGGTTTAAGAGATGCATTTAACCCAAGTTTAAGAGGTGTTGAATAATGGCTATTTTAAATAAAGACAAAAAAGTTATTCTGTCAGTCGAAGACTTAAAAATTTCTTTTAAAACTCAATTTGGAATTCTGCAGGCCATCAACGGAGTTTCTTTTGACTTGCAAAAAGGCGAGACTCTTGCGATAGTTGGCGAGTCTGGTTCTGGAAAGTCAGTAACCTCTAAAGCCTTAATGGGGCTTTTGGCCGGAAACGCAATTGTTGAAAACGGCAAAGTTTTGTATGCCAACCGTGATTTGCTTAAAGTCAAAGAAGAAGTATTTCACGAAATCAGAGGTTCTAAAATCTCCATGATTTTCCAAGACCCGATGAGTTCACTGAACCCTATTGTTAAAATTGGTAAGCAAATTACCGAAACTCTAGTTTTTAAACTAGGCATGAATAAAGTTTTGGCCAAAAAACGCGCAATTGAATTGATGCGAGAAGTAGGAATTCCGGAGCCCGAAAAAAGATATCACCAATATCCTTTTCAGTTTTCAGGCGGAATGCGCCAACGTATAGTTATTGCAATTGCTCTGGCTAACAACGCAGAGATTTTAATTTGCGACGAGCCAACTACAGCCTTAGACGTTACAATTCAGTCACAAATCCTTGAGTTAATTCAAAAACTCAAAGAAGAGCGCAACCTTTCTATTATTTTTATTACCCACGACCTTGGCGTAGTTGCCAATATCGCTGACCGCATAGCCGTAATGTACGCTGGTAAAATTGTAGAAATCGGGACAACCGACGAGATATTTTACGACCCAAGACACCCCTACACCTGGGCTCTACTTTCTTCAATGCCGTCTTTGGCTACTTCTGAAAAACTAGACGCAATCGGTGGAACTCCGCCAAACTTAACTCAAAAGATCAAGGGTGATGCTTTTGCGCCAAGAAACAAGTACGCCATGCAGATAGACCTTGAGCAAACACCACCGATGTTTAAAGTGACAAACACTCACTTTGCCGCAACTTGGCTTTTGCATCCCAATGCCCCTAAAGTAACTCCTCCAAAAGCGGTTTTAGAAATCAAAAAGAAGAGAGGTAAAGTTCATGAAGCATAAAGTTGATTACACCAAAACTCCTCTTTTACACGTTGAAAACTTAAAACAACACTTTAAAGTTGGAGTCGGCAAAAACCGCCTAAAAGTCAGAGCCGTAGACGGCGTTTCTTTTGATGTTTTTAAAGGCGAAGTATTTGGTTTAGTTGGAGAGTCCGGTTGTGGAAAAACTACAACTGGCCGTACTATTATTAGACTATACAAGCCTTCAGACGGTCGCGTAGTATTAGGTGGACAGACTATAGTTGCCGGAGTTGGCGACTTAGTTTCTAAACTAAAAAAAGCCAGACGAGAATACAAAACAACTCTACTTAATTCAGTTTTTCCCAAAACTAAAGAAGCAGCCGCTAGACTTAATGATTTTAGAGAAAATTACCTTACAGATAAGGCTGAAATCCATAAATTCCGCCAAGACTTAAAGGCTGAGTATTTAGCAGAACGCGAAAAAAGCCTGCTTTATAAAAACAAGATTTTTGACATTAAAAACTTTTATGCCGCTAAAGTCCAAAAAGGTAACTTAAACTACAAGGCAGAACGCGAAGAAATTATTTCTTTTACCTACAACGCAAAAGAAAAAGAATATAAAATTGCTTTGAAAAAAGCCAAAAAAGCGTACCGCCAAAAAATTATTGGCATCAATGATTCTGCGGCTTTGACTAAAAACACTAAACTTGAGTTAAAAAAAGACTTTCAAGAGCAATACGCGCAAACTATTTTAAGTCTAGAAAAAGAGTACCTACCCTTAATTGAAGAAAACGCAAAAACAATCATTTCTAAAGAAGAAATGCAGGCTAAACTAAATGAGTTAGATGCTTTTCATAAAGAAAAAACAGACATTCAGTATGTTCGCGAAGCCAATGAAATTGAAGAGTTTAAAGCAAGTGCCGATCTTCCTAAAAAAGGTTATTTAAAAAATTATTTACTTGTGCGATTTTTTGCTTGTTTTGGACTTTCTAAAAAATACGCAAAAGACGCCGTTAAATTAAGCGAAATTACTGCCAAAACTGCTAAAGACTTTAGTGAACATAAAGCACTTAAAAGACGCAGATTTGTGAATTTCTTTAAATATTGGTTTAAAGAAAGACCAAGATTTTTAGCAGTTAAACTACTTGAGTCTTGTGCGTTTTTCTTTACTCGCATTAAAAACTTCTTTATTTTAACCAAAAATAAACTGGTTTTAGCAAAAACCAAAAAAGGTCTGCTTTTTAGACCTTTAACTAAAGAAAACTACGCTTACATCACTGAAAACTCAAAAGTACTTCAGAAATTTAGCCCTAAATACCAAACTTACCTAAACGCTAAGTTAGACTTTTTAGAAAAGACAAAAGCCTTAGTTAAACAAATTAAGTTTGTTTCTCGTGAGCACCGCTCTAAATCTGCAAAAGTAGCGGCGTCTAAAATTCAAATGATTTTCCAAGACCCGATTTCTTGTCTAAATCCACGTATGACCGTGCAAGAAATTATTGCAGAAGGTCTGCGCATTAAGGGTATTAAAAACCGCAAGGAACTTGAAGAGCGAGTTACCAAAGCGCTACTGCAAGTTGGCCTCGCTCCTGAATACGCAACTCGCTACCCGCATGAGTTTTCAGGTGGACAAAGACAGCGAATCGGTATCGCTCGTGCACTTGTCATGGAGCCTGAAGTCATTATTGCAGACGAACCCGTGTCTGCCCTAGACGTTTCAATTCAAGCGCAAGTTATTAACCTGCTTCAAGACTTAAAGGAAAAACTAGGTTTAACTATTTTATTTGTGGCCCATGACCTTTCAGTTGTGAAGTTCTTTTCAAACCGTATCGCCGTGATGTTTTACGGTAAAATTGTAGAACTAGCAGACTCAGATGAACTGTTTAAAAACCCACTGCACCCATACACCAAATCTCTGCTTTCTGCAATCCCACAACCTGACCCTGACTACGAACGCAGTCGTAGACGAATTTACTACGATCCTACTAGTCATCCTTACGATGTTGAAGAACCTGAAATGGTAGAAATTAAACCTGGCCACTTTGTTTTCGCTTCACCAAGCGAAATTAAAGCAATGAAAGCTGAAATTAAGGAGGAATAATAATGGCAAAAAAATTACTAATTGTCTTGTTTTCTTTTTTAACTTTAATTTTATTTACGGCCTGTGGTTCTTATAAAGTAAAAGGCATTCAAATCGTTTACTATATCCCACAAGGTCATCTTGCGCCAAGTGAGTTTACAGAAGTTCCTAAAGACGGAATTAAGTTAAACAAACCGGTTGCCAAAAAAGTTAACGCTAAAGGCGAAGTTATACAAGCGGGCTACGAACTTTTTGCTCCCGCTAAAATAATCGCCTGGTATTTAGACCCTGCACACACAGAAGAGGTTAACTTTGAGACACACCGTTTTAAGGAATCTGCTGCCTTGTTTGCCAAAATTGAGTTTACAGAAATTAAAATCAACTTTGCTCAACTTGAAACCGGAACTGTAATAGATGGAGATATTCCAACTAAATACGACTTTACAAAAGGAACTACCCTGCCAAGTGCTAAACGAACTGGCTATGATTTTAAAGGTTGGTCAACAACCGACCCTAGTCTGCCTGACTTTGATCCGGTTAACTCAGTAGTGCTTTCACTTAAGGAAAAAACTTATTTTGAAGACATCACCCTTTGGCCTTATTTCTTGCCAGTTGAATATCAAATCACAATTATTGCCGATGGCAAAAGATATGAAGTTGATGTGTTGTTTGGCCAGAAAATTCAAAAACTAGTTGAACTAACCGGAGAACTTACATCTAAATATGGCACTAAGTTTAAAGGTTGGTACTTTGCTTCAGGCACTGAATTTAAAGAAGAACTTAAGTACAATGAAAATGGTAATTTCAACGGAGTTTACTACTCATTAAACGGTAACTTAGTTCAAAGTACTCGTCGCGACGGTACTATTAAGGCAAGAATTGAATAGTAAAAAAATTCAAAAAACTAAACTAATATATTTAGCCGTGTTGTGGACTGCTTTTTTAGCAGTCCTAATAACTGCACTTTTGCTTTATTTTTTAAAAGCACCAAAACCTATTTTTACAACTATATCCTTACTTTTAGTACTGGTTTTCTTTATTTTAGTTTTAGTTTTTAAAACTAAAATCACAACTCTGAACTTAAAACAAAAATATTTTAGGTTAAAAGAAACTAAAGTACAGCCGTTTTTGGTTAAAAAAACTTTTTTTGAAAAACTACCAGATTCTTTTCAAACAAACAACTTTATATTGCAAAGCAGTACCCTGGATTTTAATTTATACTTGAAAGAAAACACCCAAAACCGCGGATTAGAACTTACTTTTTATTTAAAAAACCCAAATACTGGCTTTTTGGATACTAAAATTGATGCAGAAATTAAAAAAATCCTAAAGCGCTTTGAACAAAAAAGAATCACTTACTTAACTTGCTTGATTTTCAAAAAATACAGCGAGCATTCTGCGCAAGCAGAACTAGAGGCAGATAACTTAGTATTTTTAAAAAACCGCGGTTTTAACTTCACATCTGTGAACATCGCTTATTTTGAAAAAGAAGGCACGCTTTACTTTTTGCACTCAAAAAGTTTTTATCCATCTGCTTGCTTTAAAGCAGCAACTGAAACTATTTTGAACTTAACTAATTAAGTATTTATTTTAAAAAACCAGCAATCGCTGGTTTTTATCACGAAATAAAGCACTACATTTTTACCTATTTTTTAACATTTTACCAGAGGAAAAATTATGAAAAACATTATCTTTGATTTAGACGGAACACTTTTAGACACATCTAAAGACATCGTAAAAGCAGTAAACTCAACCCTTGCTTACTTTAAATTTGCTAAAGCCAATAAAGACAAAATAATTTACTGCACCGGAAATGGTTCGCGTGAACTTATTCAGTGTGTGTTAAATGACAAGCAAAACATTGATCAAATGGTTAAACACTACAACCAAGTATACAATGAAGACCCGCTTAAATACGCCAAGCCTTACAAAGGTATCTTAGAGATGTTAAATACTTTGAAAGCAAGCGGTGCAAGACTTTTTGTAATTTCAAATAAACCTGAGTTTTTAGTTAAAAAAATCGTAGACTTTTACTTTCCAAACATCTTTACACATGTGCTTGGATTTAGTCAAAATCTACGCGCCAAACCTGCGCCAGATACCCTGAACTTTCTTAGCCGTAAATATGGATTTAGTCCAGATGAATGCATCTTTATTGGCGACAGTGAAGTTGACCTGCGTTTCGCAGAAATTGCCAAAATCCCATGCTTTTTAGTCTCTTATGGTTTCCGTTCTTTTGATTTTCTACACACTATTGCTCCAAGAAGCACAATATTTAAGTCAGTAAAAGCCCTTAAAACCGCTTTACTTAGCGATATCAATGATTAAGTTCACCAAACAAATCACTAAAGAAGGAATTAGACTAGGTGAACTTCGCTTTGAAAACGGTACAGTTGTAGAGACACCTGTTTTCATGCCAGTTGGCACTAAAGCCACTGTTAAAACTCTGGATGTCAAGGAAATTGAAGAGGTTTCAGAAGGCCTGATTTTAGCCAATACCTACCATCTTTGGCTGCATCCTGGTACCGAGGTTTTAACTGAGGTGAAGGGTGCTAAAGCCTTTATGCATTGGCCAAAGGCGATGCTTACCGACAGCGGAGGATACCAAGTTTTTTCCTTGACTAAAAACCGCAAAATTACCGAAGAAGGCGTCGTTTTTAAAAACCCTGAAAACGGAGATAAGTTGTTTTTAACGCCAGAAAAATCTATGGAAATCCAAATGGCAATTGGCGCAGACATTGTAATGGCGTTTGATGAATGTCCACCAGTTTATGCAGACTTTAAATATATGGACGCGTCAATTGAACGAACTACTAGGTGGCTAAAACGTTGCCAGGTAGCCTTAACTTCAGGTCAAGCACTTTTTGGTATCAACCAAGGTGGACTGGATACTCAGCTTAGACTAAAGTCGCTTGCAGAAATTACAGCACTTGACTTACCAGGCTACGCAATTGGTGGTCTTGCGGTTGGTGAAACTAACCAAGAGATGTATCAAGTTTTGGATTTTATAGTTCCAAAAATGCCTGCAGACAAACCAAGGTACTTAATGGGTGTGGGCAAACCTGCTAATTTAGTTGAGGCAATTGAACGCGGAGTTGACATGTTTGACTGCGTAATGCCAACTAGAAACGCCAGACACGGCCACATTTTTACAACAACCGGTTCTATTAACATCAAAAACGCCAAGTTCAAACACGACCATACGCCACTAGACGAAGGTCTAAGTCATAAGTTTGCTAATTACTCAAAAAGTTATTTACATCACCTATTTAAAACTAGCGAAAAACTAGGCGAACGAATTGCTACAGTTCAGAACTTAGCATATTTAAAACACTTAGTCAGCGAAATTAAACAAGCGGCAAAATCCGGTAAATTCAGTGAATTTAAAGCCAAGTTTTACGCAACTACTAACTACACAAACAGTTGAAAAACAGGCTTAAAAACACACGAAAATCGCAAAAAATAAGTTATAATTGAAATAAAGAGGTACTTTTTAATGGATACAGTAAACAATTTTCAAATTAAACCCCTAATCATGGTTGCAGGTGTTGGTGGCGGTGGTGGAAACGCTATTAACCGTATGATTGAAAACAACGTAAGTGGTGTGACTTATGTTGCTATTAACACAGACTCTCAAGACCTAAAACGCTCACTTGCAGAAATTAGAATACTAATTGGAGAAGGCCCTGACAAAGGACTTGGTGCAGGTCAAAACGCAAGTCGCGGACAAGAAGCGGCAACCGAATCTGAAGAACATATTCGCCAAGCCTTGAAACCCGCTAAAATGGTTTTCGTAACTTGTGGAATGGGCGGAGGGACCGGAACTGGTGCTGCGCCAATTGTCGCCAGAGTTGCCAAAGAAGAAGGTGCACTTGTCGTAGGCGTGGTCACAAAACCATATACCTTAGAAGGAAAACGACGCCGTGAAAACTCACTTCGCGGAATTGCTGAACTTAAACCAAACTGCGATGCTTTAATTGTCATTGAAAACGACAAATTAAACGAAATTTCAGATCACCGTACTACCTTACTTGATGCTTTTCGCGAAGCCGATAACGTACTTCGTCAATGTGTGCAAGGTATATCTGACTTAATTATGTATCCAGGTGTGATTAACGTAGACTTTGCAGACGTTAAAACTGTGCTTAAAGACAAGGGCACCGCTATCATGGGAATTGGTGTGGCAAGTGGTGAAAACAAAGCCATTAAAGCAGCCAGAGCCGCAATTTCTTCTAAAATTTTGGAAACTTCAATTCAAGGTGCCACTGACGCTATTTTAAATATCACTGCGCCTACTGAACTTTCTCAGTTTGAGTTAAGTGAAGTTCTGCAAGAAATTAGAAACAACACTTCAACTGACATTAACATCATCATGGGTGTGATGATTAACGATAAACTAGTTGACGAAATTATTGTGACAGTTATAGCCACCGGTGTTGAATTAACTAAATCTCACACTGACGCCGAAAGTTTTGCAAATGAACTTGTTAAAAATACAGAGACTGCTTTTTTTAATCAAGAAATTAAAAAAATTCAAGACCAAGCGCAAGATGATTTTTTTGCGTCATTTAATCAAGACACAGACAAAAGACAAGATGCGGAGACAGACGAAAACTCAGATATCCCATTTTGGGCGCGAAAATAATGCTAAAAGCCGGAATTGTCGGCCTGCCGAATGTCGGCAAGTCTTCGCTTTTCAATGCTTTAACTAAAGCCAGCGCTTTGTCTGCCAACTATCCGTTTGCCACAATAGAACCGAATATTGGCCAAGTTGTCGTGCAAGACAGCCGTTTGGATAAACTAGCCTCTGTTTATCTACCTAAAAAAACTACATACGCTGCCTATCAGTTTATAGACATTGCAGGCCTTGTTAAAGGAGCTGCAAGTGGCGAGGGTCTTGGCAATAAGTTTCTTTCGCACATCAGAGAAGTTGACGCCATCGTTGAGGTTGTGCGTTGTTTTAAAAACAATAATGTACTGCACGTTGAAAACTCAGTAGACCCAGTTAGAGACGCTCAAATTATAGACACCGAACTAGCACTTGCTGACCTTGAAATCGTTGAAAACCGTATTGCTAAAATTGAAAAGAAGGCTCGCACCCAAAAAGACAAAGAATCCATCAAAGAAGTTGAAATTTTAACTAAAGTAAAATCTGCAATTCTTAGCGAAACTCAACCTGAATTAACCGAAGACGAGCGTTTTTTAGTTAAGTCTCTTAACTTACTTACCTTAAAACCCCTTATTTACATCGCCAATATTTCTGACGACAAAGAAGATGAAACTTCAAATGCTAACCTAACGAAAATCAAAGCGTACGCCGATGCCCGCCATGCCCAAGTTTTAGCGGTCTGCGTAAAACTAGAAGAAGAAGTTGCCAAAATGAATAAAGACGAGCGAATTGAGTATCTTGAACAATTTGGTTTTGACAAAACCGGACTTGACCAAATTATAGAAACAACCTATTCAACACTTAGCCTGTCTACTTATTTTACAGCCGGTCCTGACGAATGTAGAGCCTGGACTTTTAAAACTGGCTCTAAGGCACCAGATTGTGCTGCAATAATTCACACAGACTTTAAACGTGGCTTTATCAAAGCAGAAGTTGTGGCTTATGCAGATTTTTTAAAGTATGGCTCAATTAACTCAGCAAAGGAAAACGGATCCCTTCGCTTAGAAGGAAAAGAATACTTAGTTAAAGACGGCGATATCATAACTTTTCGCTTCAATGTTTAACCAAAAGGAGATTTTTCATGTTTGGATTTAAGAAAAAAACCCCAATTGTTACAACCCCTACCTACACAAAACGCGAACTGATTGTTTTTAAGCGACTAGACAAAGCAGACGACGAAACTCTACTTGAGTTTGCCGAAATGATAAAGCAAGGCAAACCAGTAGTTTTGAATTTTGACTTGCTTAAAATAGCCGATGCTAACAAAGCAATTGCGTTTTTATCTGGCTGCGTTTGCGCATTAAACGGTGAAGTTATTGAAATGAACGAAAAAGTTTTTCTGTTTGCCGACGACACACTTTATTTAGACGGCACGATTGATAAATTTTTAAAAGAAGTAATTAAAGACTAAATGAAGGAAAATAAAAACAAACATATGGATTTTAAAGATACCCTACTTTTGCCTAAAACCGAGTTTCCGATGCGCGGGAACTTAGGTGAAAAAGAACCCTTAATTCAAGCACCTTGGGCTAATGATTTACTTTTTTTAAAAAGAAATCAAATTAACAAAGAAAAATCAGGAAATGAGTTTTGTTTCCACGATGGTCCGCCTTACGCTAATAACCCAATTCACATAGGCCACGCTTTAAACAAAATCTTAAAGGACTTTATTGTCAGATTTCGCCAACTAAACGGCGATGTTGTGGACTTCACACCTGGCTGGGATATGCATGGTCTGCCTATTGAAAACGCAGTTATTAAACTCGGAGTTAACCGAAAAGGAGACCCTGTTAAGTTTAGAGAAGAGTGCGCAAAGTTTGCAGAGACTCAATTAGCCCGTCAGCGTAGTCAGTTTTTAAGGCTAGGTTGTATTGGTAATTTTGAAAAACCATACCGCACGCTTGCTCCTGGTTTTGAGGCCAGAGAAATTGAGGCTTTTGCCAAAATGGTAGAAAAAGGCTTAATTTACCGTGGGTTTAAACCAGTTTACTGGTCATGGTCTTCAGAGTCCGCGCTTGCAGAGGCCGAAGTTGAATACCACGAAATTGAATCTCCTTCTATTTTTGTTTCATTTAAGGTCAAGAAAACCAAAGGAATTCGCGAACTTAAAGGTGCAAGTCTCTTAATTTGGACAACTACTCCTTGGACTTTGCCTGCCAACTTAGCAATTTGCGTGTCTCCTTACTTAACTTACTCAATTGTAGAAACTAACCGTGGTAAGTTAGTGGTAGCATCAGATTTATTAAATGCCCTTCAAACCAGGTTAAACTTAAGCGAAGTTAAAGTAATTTCTGAAATCAAAGGTACTGACCTTGAAAAGGTTACCTACACGCATGTGCTTACCAATAAAGAACACATGGTAATCCTTGGCGAACACGTTTCGGCAGAAGACGGAACCGGACTTGTCCACACCGCACCTGGACACGGAGAAGATGACTTTAAAGTTGGACAAAAATACGGCCTGCCTGCCTTTTCGCCAATTGACGGCCACGGTGTATTAACTAAAGACGCAGGAGATTTTGCAGGCCTTTTTTTTGAAGACGCGAACTCAGCGATTATTAAATACTTAAAACAAACCGAAGCGCTGATTGGCGAGTTTAAAATCACGCACTCATACCCTCATGACTGGCGCACTAAAAAACCTATAATTTTTAGAGCCACCCCTCAATGGTTTTTGTCTATTGAACCACTTAAAAAAGACTTATTTAAAGCAATAGACTCAGTTACTTGGACACCTGAGTGGGGTAAAATCAGAATGAATAACATGATAGCACAGCGCAAAGACTGGTGTATTTCGCGCCAACGCCTTTGGGGTGTGCCAATTCCGGTTTTCTACGCAGAAGACGGAACTCCAATTCTGGACACCAAAGTAATTGCCCACATCAAGGCACTTTTTGAAAAACATGGTTCTAACATTTGGTTTAAACTGCCCGCCAAAGATTTGCTTCCAAAAGGCTTTACGCATCCAAAATCACCAAACGGTAAATTCATGAAAGAAACCGATATTATGGATGTTTGGTTTGACTCAGGTACTTCTTTTTTAAGTCTAGATGGTCGTATTTCTGAACTTTATTTAGAAGGTTCTGATCAATACCGCGGCTGGTTTAACTCAAGTTTGATAAACTCAGTTGCGCTTAACAAAACCGCACCTTACAAACAAATTATTTCTCATGGTTTTGTGTTAGACGAAAAAGGTTTTAAAATGTCTAAGTCTGCTGGCAACGGAGTTGACCCCAACACTGTTGTAAAAACTTTGGGAGCCGATGTACTTCGCATCTGGGCGGCCTCTGTTGACTACTCACAAGACGTGCGTGTTTCTCAAAACCTACTAAAAATAGCTGCCGAAACTTACCGAAAAATCAGAAACACCATTCGCTATTTACTTTCTAATTTAAGCGATTTTGACAAAACCAACTACTACGCATTTTCTATGCGCAGCAACTTATCTAAAATTTATACAATTAAGTTAAATGAGTTAGTCAAAGAAGTTAAAACTCAGTTTGAAAACTATAATTTCGCCAAAGCCTTGCAAGCAATTGTACTATTTATTACCAATGACTTGTCTGCTTTTTATCTAGATGTAACTAAGGACACTCTCTACATTGAACCAAAGCACTCATATACCCGCGAAGAAGTACAATCTACTTATCTAGATATCTTAACTAAACTGCTTGTTATGCTAAACCCAATAATTCCGCACACCACACAAGAAGCCTGGCAAACTTTTACCAAGGACCCAGACTCACAAATTTATCTTGAGAAGTTCTATCCACGTGTTGGAAATTTCTCTGAGTTTACAGAACTGCTTGCAGATTTCGCTCAGTTTACAGAAGTCAGACAAGCGGTGCTTAAGACTCTTGAAGAGATGCGCGCAAGCGGAGAAATTGGCAAATCTCTGCAGGCTGTTTTAAACTTAACATTAACCGACTCTCAACTTACTGCTTTTAAAAATCTGAACTTTGACCTGCCAACTGTCTTGCAAGTTGCCAAAGTTAATCTAAACTTTGGAAAAGAGTTTAAAGTCAGTGCTACTGTTTCTAAAGACAAGTCTTGTTTGCGTTGTTGGAATGTTCGTCCTGATTTAAGTGCAGATGGACTGTGCCAACGCTGTCAAGAAATTATTGCCAAGGAGTATCCAAATGCTTAATGTACTTTTAGTTATGTCTAGTCAAGAAAGACAAACCCAAGACTTTATTGCCGCTACCCTTTCTCATTTTGCGGTTGTCTGGGCGCTCGTGCTTCCAGAAAACCCAGTAGGCGGTTGTCTTAAAAACCCAGGATACGTAAGACTAAGTCGTGTTTGTCCGACTCTTTCTTCAACCAGAGACACCTACCTTTTTGAAAGTAAACCAGTTGCGATTTTAGAACTGGCTAAAAAAACTTTCGGAGTAAAGTTTGACATTTGCGTATTTGCTGGCAACAAAAACTTAGTGCTGGGTGCTGACCTTGCAACTAACTTAGTTTTTCCGTTTGCTTTTAATGCTGCGGTTTCAGGAGTTCCAACTTGCTTAATTTCAAGCCGCGAAACTTGTTCAGATAACTTTAAGTTAAACTTCAAAACTTGGCTAAATGAGTATTTTTTAAAAAAACTATATTCAAAATACCCACTATTAAACGTCAACATACCCACTAGTTTGGCAAAAAGCACCTGTATTACTGAACTTGCTGACTTTAAAACTACTTATCAGTTTTTAAAAGAAGAAGCGACCGACTCTGCTTTGGTTTTTAAAACTATGCTTTCGGTAGACGCCAAAATTTCTACAACTCAAACTGACCTGATAGCCGTTGAAAAGGGTTTAATTTCGGTCACACCGATTTTAACTAATTTCACCGATTTTGCTAAAATTTAGCCAAAAATCTAAAAGTTTAGTATAATTTTTAAGTAGAATTAAGGAATATTTGTGAAAGATTTTAACATTCATTTTTTTAAAAAAAGCGAACAGCGCCCTGCTATCAACGCAAATCTACATGCCTATCTTTTGGCAGTTGGTGTCTACTCAGTTGAAAACGAAAAAGACGCAGTAAAGTACGTACTTAGGCATCCTGATTTACAATTTAAGGCCGCTTTTTACATTACTCGCTCATCTTCTGTCCCTGAACTTTGGAAACTAAACCCAGAGTACTACGACATTAACTTCCGCCTGTCTTTTCCGTTTGTCTCACCAACTTACTTCGTTGAACTTATCTTAAATAGAGTTAAGCATTTATGCGAAACTTTTGGGCTAGTTGTTTACTCTGAGTTTTTTAAAGACATCTTACCGTTTGACCAAAGCCAGGTACTTGAGATTTTTAAATACATCAAAGGACAATACAAGGTCAGACACCCAGAAGAGTTAATTAGTTACTTGCAAGTATCTCCGCGCACGGCTACACTTGCTTTAACTTACTTAGAAGAATACCGCGCACTTTCTCAACATTTTAGTGAAACCGGTGTGTTTGTACCTAGATACAAATTACTTAAAGACAACAAAAACAACGCATATTTTGCCGTTGTTTGGCCAGAGAAAACAGGACTTTTAGTACCGCCTGTTTTGGATTTAGTTTATCTTGAACAAGGTGAGCACTACAGGGTTCTTGACTTTAAGCAAATTAAAGAAATTGCCGAGGCTTACCTTGAGCCTGTGCCTGGGTTTTTAAAGGAAAGCAAAATTATTCCTTTAAAGCGCGCAAAAAAAGTCCAAAAACTTATTTTAAAACATAGACTACCAGATGTAGAAAAGCAGTTTACTGAATGCAAACTGCATAATTTAGTTGATTAGGAGGAAATAATTATGGAACTAAATAAATACATAGACCACACAAAATTAGGTGCATACTGCACAGAAGAAAGTATCGTTCAACTTTGTAAGGAAGCCAAAGAATATAAATTTAAATCAGTTTGCATCAATCCTTGCTTCATCCCATTGGCCAAACAAGAACTAGAAGGCTCAGATGTGCTAGTTTGCACAGTGATCGGCTTCCCACACGGTGCAACAACTACCGAAACTAAAGTTTTTGAAACAAAAGACGCAATTAAAAAAGGCGCGGATGAAATTGACATGGTTATCAATGTGTCTGACTTAAAAAACGGACACAAAGACCGAGTGCTTAAAGAAATTAAGAAAATCAAAAGAGCCTGCGGTGAACGCGTGCTTAAAGTTATTATTGAAACAGCACTTCTTACTAAAGAAGAAATTAAACTAGCCTCTAAACTAGTTGTGCGCGCAAAGGCAAACTTTGTAAAAACTTCAACTGGTTTTGCTGAATACGGTGCACGTTTTGAAGATGTGGCTTTAATGGTGAAAACCGTTAAAGGTGCGGCTGAAGTTAAAGCATCTGGCGGAGTTAAAAATAAACTGGACGCTGAAAAGATGATTGAACTTGGAGCAACCAGAATTGGAACTTCAAAAGGTCTACTTATCGTTAAAGGAGAAGAAGGTGATTCCAACTCCGCATATTAGTCTTAAAGACAAAAGCCAAATCGCGCCGATTGTTTTAATGCCGGGCGACCCGCTTCGCGCTAAATATATCGCAGAAACCTATCTTACTGATGTTGTGCAAATCAACTCAGTTCGCAATATGTTTGGCTTCACTGGAACTTATAAAGGCAAAAAAGTAACAGTTTTTGGCTCAGGTATGGGCCAACCTTCAATTGGAATTTACTCATATGAACTGTTTGCTTTCTACGGCGTTGAAAAAATTATTAGAATCGGCTCTGCCGGCTCTTACCACGCAGACCTGCCAGTTTACTCAGTAGTCTTGGCAGACGCAGCGTACTCAGAGACCACTTATGGTCTGGCTTTGATGAACTACCAGTCAAACATAGCAACCGCCACTGCTTCGCTAAACGCTAAAATTAAACAAGCCGCTGACAGCATCGGAGTAGATTTGAAAGTCGGTTTAATTCACTCATCTGACGTGTTTTACGCAGACAACCCAGTTTTTGAAGAAAAACGCAAAAAAGCCAATCCGCTTTGCGTAGAAATGGAGTCATTTGCTTTATTTTTAAATGCCCAAAAACTAGGCAAACAAGCCGCTTGTCTTTTAACTATTTCTGACAATTTAGTGACAAAAGAAGTCACAACTGCAGAAGAAAGACAAACTTCTTTCAATAAAATGATGGAAGTAGCTCTTGAAACTGCTTTACTTTAATTTAAAAAAACGAAAACACTAAAGAGGTAAAAAAATGCCTGCAGATATTTTAAATCCAGTAAGATATAGAACTGATTTCTTAAAAGAACACGCTAGTGGTACCGAGGCTTATTTAAATGAGTTGCTTGAAAAAACTGGCACTTCTTTAAAAGAAAACCAAGCAGACTGCCGAGAAATCAATGCACTTGACAAAGTGCTTTTAAAAACTAAACGTAAATTTAGTTTATTTAAAGCAGGTATGGGCATTTTACTTACCCTTTTAGTAATCCTAATGCTGACCGCAATTGGCGGCGCTTATTACGTTTTTACAGAACCTGGTATTTCGCTTAGCTCTGCTGCCATTTACTCAATTTTTGCAAGTTGTATATTAGTAGCAGTTGGGTTTCTCGTTTTAATCATATTAACTTCTGTCTTTCTTTCTAAAAAAAGTAAGAAGTTTAAGGCAACAATTTCTAATTTTGAAGAAGTAATTGACGCCAAAATTGAAGAGACTATCAGTAAACTATATGAGTTTTATCGCGCATTTAACTACAGTCAAGTTTACAGCCAAATACAGGCGCAAATTCCGGAAATTGAGTTTTTAAAGTCAGCCGATACTAACTTTACTAAATACATTGAAAAGAATTTTGACCCAGTGTACGTACCTTCTTCAACTTCAATGTTGGTTGACTATAAAGCTGGTTATTTTTACAAGAACCCGTTTATTGTTGGAATGTATAAAGAAATGAATATGGTTCCACACACCTACACCGGTAGTTTAGCAATTAGCTACTACTCAGGTTTTGGTGAACACAGACGCCTGGTTTCAGAAACCTTGCACGCAACACTAGTTAAACCAAAACCAGAATACAAATACATTGCTGTAAACTCACTATACGCCAATGCTGTTCCTGAACTTGAGTTTGAAAAGTCACCAGTTCTTGACTACAATCCTGCTAAACACGACAAATACATCAAACAAGCTGAAAAAACGCTTACTCAAATTGAAAAAAAGAACGCAGACTTCACACCAATGTCAAACACTGAGTTTGAAGCGCTTTTTCCTGCTACTAAACGTTCATCTGAACAAAAATATCGTGCTTTTTTCGGCCAAGTTGCCCAACAAAACTTAATAAATTTTGCCAAAACTCTTTCAAGTGGTCGCAACTACACTTACTCAAAATCTCACAACACCAACGAAGTTGCACTGCGCGAACTAAGTGAAAGTTTTGACATAAATCCGCTTGAGTTTGTTGACTATAACTTAACTATTTTTTTAAATAAATACAGCGAATACGCAAAAGTTTTATGTGCTTCTCTATACGACAGTTTTATTCCTTATCTTTCAAATCCAGTTCTACTAGAGGGAAATATTTCAAAACAACCCGAGTACTCAAGACGACCATCTGTCCTTGAACACCTTGCTTTACTTGCTAAATTAAAAAACTCAGAACTTCTGCCAGACGAAGCCGGAATTGATGAATACATTTTAGAACCACTTTCTGAATACGAAAACGTTTGCAAAGCGCATTCTTTTAAAGCAGTTCCAAGAGTTGAATATGTTGTTGTAAACGCAGGAGATGGTCCACATCAGGTTCCTGTCAATTGGACTGAGTATATTCCAGTTTTTAAAGAACTTAGATACGAAGTTGTACCTAACCAAGGTGACGCAAATTATTTTGAAAATAACTTCTTTGACAAAAACAATCAAGCCTACAGCGAAGAAAATACAGTTTCAATTGTCAAATAAGGCTATTTTGAGATATAATAATTTAGGTACAAGTTTTTAAGTTTTAACTTAAAAAAACGCACAAAGGAGATAATTATGGCAAATTTATTAGACGAAGTTAACGGCCCTGTTATGGAAAATGGCCAAGATATTAACGTTATTGGCAAAAGAATTGACGCAAAAGTAGGCTGGGGTTCTTCTTTATTTGAGTTTCTACTTTGGTTTCCGCTAATTATACCTGGTTTAATTTTCTTATTTAAAAAGATAAAAGCAAGAAACTTTTTTATGCGCCTTGAACAAAAAATGCAACGCGCAGCATCTGAAGTTGACACTTACCTTGAACACCGTCTTGAAATTCTTAAAAACGTCGCTGCTTTAGTTAAACAACAAGTTAAACACGAAAAAGATGTTTTTGAAGGAGTCGCTGCACTTAGAGGTGGAGTAAAACCTGGACAAATTACAGAAGAAACTAGAAACGACATTCAGGCACAAGTTGACCGTGGGTTTTCACAAATCAACCTAGCATTTGAGGCTTATCCTGAACTTAAGTCAAATCAAGTTATCGAAAGCGCAATGCGCGATAACACCAACACACAAAGAGAAATTACTGCTGCTAGAATTTATTACAACGACATTGTAGATCAATGGAATCGCAACTTGTTTGTTTGGCCAACTAAACAAATTGTGGCTGCTAAAATGTCGCTAACCACTAGAATTCCGTTTGCCGCATCTAAAGAAGTTAAGGCCGCTGCTCGCCAAACTTTCTTTTAATTCAAACACCCATCAACTTAAATTTTAAAAAAGGACACAACTATGAGAGATAAAGTAAAATTAGTTTGCACATCTTGCAAAGAAGAAAATTACTACACAAATAAAAACAAAAAAACTACACCTGACAAACTTTCTTTTAACAAGTACTGTGCTCGTGAACGCAAAACTACTGTTCACACTGAAAAGAAATAATTTAAATTAACTTAAAACTAAAAATTAAATAAAACAATTACTTAGCCATTTAGTGCTAAAGTATTCATTTCAAAGAGGTATTATATGGACAAAAACCGTTTAGAATTTATGCATAAATTCTTTTTAGACAACCCAAAAAGTTATGGTTATGAAAAGGCTAGTCAGTATATTTATGAAACTGACCGCAAGGCTTTCAACAAAGCCTGCCGTTTATTTAACTTAGATCCGGCTCAGTATCATTTTAATAACTTTATGTTAGTCAAAACTCCAGATATTTTAAGAAAGACAACCCTGAACTTTAAAGTTGTGCTAAAAGACGGAGATACCCAAGAAGTTTTTTACGAAACTGCTAACTTAACTCTGCTGTTCTTCGCGCCAGACTCAATTAAGGTATATACTGCCAGAGCCGACTACAACTATGACTTCATTTACCCAATTTCTTCAACTGACGTGTTGTATTCAGACGTTGTAGCTCTTGACACTGAATACAAACTAGACGACATTGCAAATCCTCGCCGCGAAACTTTTAACTTAGTATTGAAGTTTTCAAATGGCTCTAGCTACGCGTTCCCACTTCGCGACCGTCTGTTTACCGGTGAACACGCTGAGTTTGAACCAACTGAAATTGAATACGGTTTAATTCACCAAATTAAAGGCTTAATTCGTTAGTTTTTAAGACAAATTATTTATGAAAGTAAAAAAAGACCAGGTAACCTGGTCTTTTTTCTTGCTTTAGTTTGTTTAGCAGTCTTTAAGTTCTGTGTGTGAATATCTAGTTTGGTTTTCTGAAATCCTTTGGATAAAAAACTCAACTTCAAAAATTCGTTTTCGTTCGTTTAGTTCTTTGTTTTTATGGTTTTGGAAATACTTAACTACTCTGTAGGCAATTTCTGGGTGGTCAATAAAAGGATTGCGGTTACCCTGAATTTTCTGGATACGATTGTTTCTGTTGATTTCAAACTGGTCAACCGGATCTTTTTGAAGCAAGTAAGCAAAGTCATCCACGTTTCCAATATACGCACCTTCTGGTACATAGGTCATTTTATAAGGTTCTTCGACCGCAAAATTTAGCTCAGCGTAGTGAATTATCATGTAAAGTAATATACGAACGGCGTCCCCCCCATGTTTATAACTTGGAAAGTATTTGCGAGAACCTGCTAATTGTGCCTCGGCGTGATCGTCAAAATACTGACCATTTTCATTCTTTGCAACATAGTAGAAATTATTTCTGGCTGAGTTTACATCGGAATTACAAACTCTTAAGTTGTGCAAATCAGCAGCTAAGTTGCGTTCAGCACCTTTTACTCTTGGAACACCAAGTCTTGAGTTTACCCAAACGTGCTCACGGTTCCAAGGTTTGCCACCAGTCCATTTTGGTGCAAACTCTTCTCCGTTATACATACCCCAAAGTTTTCCGTTATCTAGTTTATCTGTTTTTGTTAAAAGTTGCCTAACTTCATTGTAAGAAGTCCAATTGGTATGCTTTTCTCGCGTAACTTTTCTAAGAGACCTGATAAACTCTTCATCGTTTTTAGTCTGAAAATTCACACTTTGATAATAGGTTTTATCAAGTTCATGTTCTTTGTATTCGTTGTTTGGATTTGGTGTAGGTTGCGGGGTTGGAGTTGGATTTGGTGTATTTTTGCACGAAATTAAAAAAACAACTGAAAAAAGCATCAGTGAAACTAAAATAGTTTTTTTAAATATATTTGTAAATTGCATATTTTCTCCTTTTATTTATTTAAAAATAGAACAATTAAGGGATTAAAAACTTTGGTTGAATTTGCTTAAATACAATACTTTATTTACCTTGAATTTTTACTTTTGTTTTTTTATAATGAAAATAACAGAAAGGAGTTTAAAAAAATGACAGACAAAAGTAGCAAATCAAGAATTATTGCATTTCTTCTATGTTTCTTCTTTGGTTTACTTGGATTACATAGATTCTATGTTGGTAAAATCGGAACAGGTATTCTTTGGCTCTTAACAGGTGGCTTATTTGGAATTGGCGCCCTTATTGATTTATTTGTAATCATCTTCGGCGGCTTTAGAGACGAAGACGGCCGTATTGTTTAAAAGCGAAAAGCAACAATTTAATATTTTTTTTAAAAAGCAACGCAAGTTGCTTTTTTTTATTCTTGGAAGTTATATTGATAAATTTGTGAAAAAACAGGTTTTTGTTCTGTGTTTTCACTTAACTTACCACTTGAGTAACTCAAGGTTTTAAACTCTTTTGTGGCCTCTATTTTTAACTTCAATATACCTTTTTTTGCAGGCAGTGCAGTAATTTTAAGCAGATATACAGATTTGGTAAGTAAATCAATTTCAGTACTTTCATTTAAAGTCAGACTTAATTTAGAAAAAATCTCGCTTGCCTTAATTTGGTTTAAGTTAATTTTAGTAATTACTTCAAACTTCTTTAAACCTTTTTTATCTAATCTAGGATTAAACTCAGCAATCCCTGTTGATTTAAGTTCGTATTTATCTTTATTTGCATTAAGAGTTAAAACAATAGTTGTCTCAAAACGCAAGTTTTTAAAGTATCCTTCTAAATACACTTCAACTGATTTAGTCTGTTCGCTTGCTGAAAAGTAAGAAATTGTGTAGGTAAATTCTGAGGCACTGTGCTGTGTTTTTAAGGCTTTGCTAAATTTAAAGATATCTGAGCCGTACTCGGTGGTAATTGGATTTACTTTTAAAAACTCTACTTTAATTGTCTCTGTATCTAAGTTTTTAAAGTCAGTGAAAGTTTTTACTTTTTTAAAAGACAATTCTTGCCCTTGTTTTAAGTAGTAGGTAACTGACACTGAGTTCGTTAAGAAGTTTTTGTTTAACTCCAAAACTAAGTTAGGATGATGCTTATCTTCTACATTGAGTAGTTTAAAGTCAGACTCAGTTAAATCAAATAGGTAGGTACTTTTGTTTTCTTTACTTAAAATTAAGTCAGCGTCTTGAAAAGCCTTAGTTAAACTCTCTTCACTGTCTTCCGGCTCAATTGCAGGTTGCGAGGCTTTTTTAAAACCAGTTAATTTAAGAATGTGCACACTAGAAAGTAGGTTTTTGTGCGCTAACTTATAAGTTATGATAATTTCTTCGTTGTGGTCTTCAAACTTAGGTTTAATTAGTGTAAAGTCTGTGTCTTTCCAACCATAGGTTTCTTTAAAACTATAAATAAAGTCATCTGGGTCAACTTCGTCAATTGGTTTGCCTAAAAACTTATCTAAGTTTTTTACGAACATAGATTTTGCTACAATATTTAGCATACCGCGGTCCAGAGTTTTTGGTTTTTGCGGCTCAGGGTTAGGAATTGGGTTTGGAGTCGGATTTGGTGGAATTACTTCATTTTGACTGTTATCTGGATTTGGCACAGTTTTTTCTTTTGGTTTGCATAAAAAAAGCATGAAACCACTTAGCAAAAAAACAATTAAAAAACTTATTTTTCTAGCCATTTTGTACCTCTTTTTCCGAAATAACTTCTAGTTTTATTATAAATCCAGTTTAAAACTTATGCAAATCAAGACTAAAAAAGCACAGCAAAACTTATTTGAATGTGCTTTTTTGCTTCGCTTATCTAATTAACCAAGTAAGTTAAACTCAGCTAGTTTTTGGGCAACATAATTTGGGTTAAAGAAGTTTGCGATGTTGTCGTAGTCCTCAGTAAAGCCGTAGTTGTAGTTAGGTTCAACTCCAAACTCAGCCTCACGGTGCGCTGCTTCTACGGTTTTTTTGGCAGTTAAATACACGCTGTCAGAAGAGTAGTCAACAACAGATCCACACGGCAAGTAAGCCTGAGTGGTACTAGACGCACCACCTCCAGTTTTAGTGCCAATTACTGGCATGATTTTGTTATCACGAACTATACCTGCAATCATGGAAGCCGAAGAGAATGAACCTACACTAGTTTGCAAAAAAGAACGCTTGAACTTAGGAAGTTCTGTGTCTTTTAAGGTAGTTCTGGCGTAAGTAGTGTCGGTTTTGTAAGTTGCTGCATTATATTCACTGTAAAAAATTTCTTTATCTGGACCCGCTAAAGCCGCTACAAACTCAATAGCTGCATAAACATCACCACCGCCGTTAATTGCTAGGTTGATAACTAAGTTTTCCACAGTTGGGTAATCTTTTTTAATCTTTTTAGTCAGTTCTAAGTATTTATCTAATATACTTTTGTCGTTTTCATTTTCATAGTTGATTTGAGTTAAGTTAATAATAGCGGTTTTACCATCATTTGAAATTTCAATTTCTTTATTTACTTTTTCTGCCATCGCTTTTTTTATCGCTTCAATTTTTTGTTTATTTTCGTTGTCATACTGACGGTTCCCGTTGACATAAAGAAAAGCAGAAGCAAGCGCAAATAGTCCTGAGTGGAAGTCTTCTGTGTCTTCTAGTAGTTCATTTAGAGTTTGATAGTAATCACTTGAGTTTTCAGTTAGTAGATTTTCTTTACGTTTGTTGATTGAGTCTATCAGTTTTTCTTTACGGTCAATTGCCCAGTAGTACTCAGAGACAAAGAAGTTAATTGATTTAAACCAAAGTGAATATACTGATTTTGGTACTTTTTCTTCCTCTTCGTCATCTGCGTGTGGATAGAACTTACCATCTTTTTCATTTGCATCTTCTGGGTCAATTGATTTATCTCCGTCACTTGCAACTTCGTTAGTGCGGATTTCATATCCTGTCCAGTAAGTGGCAAATCCGCTTTTTTCGTGTGCAATCATTGAAAGCACAGAAACTGGTAGCACTGGTTCTTTACCGTTTTGTTGCCAACCCATTAGTTGGTATTTTTTTAAATCAAAAATACGGCCTTTTTCTTTATCTGGTCTAGACTCAATTCTACCTCTGAAGCGGTAGTCTGAAAAAGACACAAAATCGCCTTCTTCTTCTGAAAAAATATCGTCAAGTAAAGAAACTTTAGAAATAGTTAACTTACCACTTAAAGCATCGTAGTAAATTTCACTAGTTAAAGTATAGTTTTCAACTTTTTCAACGCCAGGAGGGGTCGAAGTAAACTCAAACTCTTGAATTAGTTTAAGTGAATAAACATGGCCGTTTTGCGCCTTTTCAATGTGTTTTTTTAAGGTGTAAACTCTGCCTTCTTGGTCTTTTTGGTCTTTGTATTCTTTGCGGTAGTCAACTAAGTTACCAAGTGCTTTAAAGAAGTTTTCCAAAGTTGTGTAGTAAACTTCTTTTTCAACTTCAACAGCCTTTAAGGGTTTAACTCCTAGTTTTTTATTTTTAGAAGTGTGTCTAATGTCTTTTTCTTGAGTTGACTTTGGTGTGAAGCCAGGAGTTGCTGGATTTTTTTCAACTCCAGATAAATCTACTTTAGTTTTAGGTTCTTTTGCCTGCTCTAAGTCACCTTTACCTTCTCCTTCTAGGTCTTCAGGAATTTCGGCAGTAGCGCCAGGATCTGGTTTGGTTTGTTTTTGAATTACAGGATACAGGTTTTTGTTTTCTTTTTTGGCCACAAGCGAAGAAAGTGGAGTAGTGCCGCCTTTTTGGTTAGTCCAACCAATTAGTTTTTCGTCACTCGCTAGTTTAAGTTGAGATTCTGAAAAACCTTGGTAGATTTGTTCACCAACTTTATACTCAATTGCCTCAATTAAATCACCTGTTTTGTCAAAGAAGTTAATTGTAATTTTATTAGTTGGACCTTGATTTTCTTTTTGTCGGTAAGCAGGATATAGGTTTTTGTTTTCTTTTTTGGCTTTCAAATCAGGAACTGCTGCCTCTCCTTTAAATGGAGTCCATCCTAAAAACTCTTCATCTTGACCAAGTCCAAGTTGTTTATCAGAAAAAGTTTTTGAAATACTTTGGCCAAAGTCGTGCTCAATCGCTTCAATTAAGTTACCTTTTTTGTCAAAGAAGTTAATTGTAATTTTTTTAGCATTTTCTTTTAGACGGTAAACTGGATACAGACTTTGGTTTTCTTGAGTAGCCTTAATTGAATCTAAAGCAGTTTGACTGTTTTTTGAATTGCTCCAACCCACAAACTCTTCGTCTTGAGATAAACCAAGTTGTTCTGGTGTAAATGTTTTTTGAATTGTTTCGTTTTCGGTGTACTCAACTTTTTGAATTAAGTTGCCCGCTTTGTTAAAGAAACTAACTTCTAGTTTTTTAACTTTATCAAGTGCTGGAACTGTAAAGTCAAATGAAACTGTTTTGCCACGTTCATTTTTGGCAATCAGTTCATATTTTTGGTCAATTTCGTTTCTGACAATTTTAACAGTAGCCCCAGAAATCTCAGATGCACCTTTTTCATTCTTTTTAGGAATATATTTAAGGCTCCATTTGATTTTTACACCCTGAATTTCTTGTGGTAAATTAAAACTTGATTTGACTACTTTACTCTTACCAAAAGGCGCTTCCATTCCGAGAAACGCTTTGTCTTTTGGATTAACACAAGAGGCAAGTGTAAAAATAAAGGTAAATAGCATAATTAGCGATAAGATTTTTTTCATTTTTGCTCCTTTACGAACTGATTTAATTATAGTTAATTTATAAGTAAAATAAAAGTTTTTTAAACCGATTAAACCATATTTTATTTAATATTTTTGCTATTAAAAACTTGCTTAAAATGTTTGGTGCATATGTTAATCTAACAATATTAAACACAATTTAATCTTTTCTCGCAAAATGACAATTTAATACGACAAATTTACAATTATGACGAGAATAACCTCGCCATAATTGACTTATGTAAGCCAAATATGTTAAAATGACTATGAAAAAAGTGGTACACGATGAGAAAGTTTAACTATCTAAAACTGATTGAATTATCTTTACCAGCAAGAATTCACGATATTATTGTAAAAATACATGAATATAAAGGTAAACAAGAACTATACGCCGAAAACTACCCAGATGTTTTGACGAAAATGACTGCTGTGGCAAAAATACAAAGTACCAGATCTTCAAACGCTATTGAAGGAATTTATACAAACGAAACCAGATTAAAAGAATTGATGAACAATAAAGCAGAGCCAAGAAAAAGAGATGAAGAAGAAATAGCGGGATATAGACGCGTGCTTGATTTAGTTCATGACAATTATTTGCATATTGAGTTTAATAAAAGCAATATTTTAACTTTACACAATCAACTGTATTCATATTCCTTTAATAGACATAAAGGAAATTTTAAAACAATGGATAACTCAATTGTAGAAGTAGACTCAAACGGAAATAAAAAAGTTCGTTTTCAGCCAGTAAGTTCCTTTGAAACAGAGAGATATTTTGACGAAATGACAAAAGCATACAGTGAAGCCATAAAAGAAGGAGTTCCACCACTACTGATGATACCAACTGTTATTCACGATTTTCTGTGTATTCACCCGTTTGATGATGGAAACGGTAGAATGAGTAGAATTTTAACACTACTTTTGTTATATAAAGCTGATTATTTTGTTGGTAAATATATCAGTATTGAAATGCTAATCGAAGAAAGTAAATACACCTATTACGAGACTTTGCAAAAATCCAGTGAAAACTGGCATACTGGCGAAAACAACGAACTTCCTTTTATAAAATATATGCTTGGAATTATTTTAAAGGCCTACGAAGAGTGTGAAGATAGGTTTAAACTAATTGCCAAAAACAGATTAACATCGCAAGAAAGAGTTTTACAAGTTTTTAAAAAAACATTAAAACCCTTGTCTAAAAGCGATATTTTAATTCTTTTGCCTACGCTATCACAACGAACAGTTGAAAGAGCGTTAAAAGAGTTGCAAGATAACCTGAAAATAAAACAAATTGGCAGTGGACGTTCAACTAAATATATTAAAATTTAAGTCTTGAAAAAGACTTAAAGTAAAGTGTTTTTCAGAGATACAAAGTCAACTTAAATTTAAATTAAGTCTATCTCAATCTAGCGCTTAAATGCTATACTTTATATGTGAATTACGTCATTAAAAACCAGTCTCTTGCCTATTCTTTAATAAGAATTAAAGAGGTTAAAAAATCAATAGAATCGGACTTTATTTTTCTTGATTTAACAGATTGTACTATATCTGAAATCACTAACGAATGCCTAACAGCTGGCTTAATTTTGAGTCAAAAAAATTTAGTTTTGACTAACTTAGAGCAGCTGCTCAGAAGTGAAAAAAACACAGCAGACCTTGTAAAATGCCTAAACTTAGTTAAAGAAAGCACTAAAGTTAATTTGTACTTGATTTTAGATAAAGTTGATTTTACTAATCCTAATTTAAATAAAATTATGTTAGTTGCCGAGTACTTTGATTTCTCTGAAATTCCTTTAAGCGAGTTTACAGAAATTATCAAAAATGAAATTAAAGAACTTGGTAAATTTGCAAATTTAGTTGAAAGCCTTAAAACTATTTTTTTAACTGATTACGACTTATTTTTATCTGAACTAAACAAAGTTAAATTAGCAATAAGCGCTAATTTAGCAGAAACCGAAATAATTCAAGCGCTTAACTTAAAAACAGAAACCAAAGATGTTTTTACTTTAATTAAACTAATTTTAAACAAAGAAAAGAAACAAGCCATTGTTTTGTTTAATGAGTTTGTAAGTGCCGGCGTTTCTTTGACTCACTTAAATAAGTTAATATATTTAGCCTATTTAAACCTATACTTAGCAAAACAAGCAAGTTCTTCTCCAAACCCAGTTGAAACACTGAGTGCCTCTGCTTTTGTGTCAAACACAAGAACCGCACTCATTTTAAAAGAAGCCAAAGTTTTTCCCGAAACTTACCTTGTAAATAAAATGCAGAAACTGGCAGACTTTGACTATTTATTTAAATACGACACTAGAAATATTCAAGATGTTTTTAATTTTTTTATCATGGAGGACTAAAAATGGATTTAAAACACAAAAAAATACTATTGTTTGACTTAGAGACCACTGGCCTTGACTCTTTTAAAAACGAAATTATTGAGTTTGGTGCAATTTTGCTAGAAAAAAATGGCAAAGACTACAAGGAAGTTAAAAGAGTTGACCTTTTAATTCAAAACAAAGAACCAATTCCCGAAATTATTACTGAACTTACTCATATCACCCAAGAAATGATAAACGAAAGCGGTGTAACTAAAGCCGAGGCTTACCAAGAAATTAAAGAACTGCTTAAAGACGAGCCGATTTTAATTGGCTACAACGTAAACTTTGACCTGAATTTCTTGCATCGCTTTATTTGTCTATTTGAGCCAGATTACCGTCTTGAAAACGATGTTTTAGACGTAATTGCGCTTTACCGTGACTTTAATGGCTTTCCTTGGAAATTAAAAAATGCAATCACTAAATACGGAGTTGCAACTGAAAACACTCACCGAGCGTGCGACGATATTTTGGCGACTTACGAGTTGATGCTAAAAATGTTTGAAGAGCACGCAGATAATGGTGTGCTTTTAACTCACTACGTCAATACTTTGGGATATCCTGCAGCCTACCCAGTGCCTGAAAACTTAAGATTCTCACAAATTTTGTATCTGCCACAACGCGGAGGCCTTAAGGATATCCTTACCTTTAAACTAGATAAAAAAATGCGATAACTCGCATTTTTTTAAAAAGTGTATATTTAGTTTTAAAAAAGTTTTTTTGAGAAAAAGAAAAGGAGTTTCTTTAAAAACTCCTTTCTTATAGTTGATTAACTTTAAGCGCTAAATTAGATTTATGGCGAGCAACGAAGTTTTTATGATAAATTCCCTTGCTTTGGCCCATGTCTAATTTCTTATATGCTGCGTTTAATGCTAAAATTGCTTGAGTCTTATCACCTTGTTCAACGGCTAAGTTGACTTTCTTCATTGTAGTTTTGCAAGCTGATTTAAAAGACTTGTTGCGCAAACGAGCCTTTTCGTTTGTTTTATTTCTTTTAATCTGTTGTTTGATGTTAGCCATAATTCCTCCAACGTTATCAATTATACATTATTGCGCATTTTTTTAAAAGAAAAAAGGAGATTTTAAATGACAATTGCCAACAAAATTACTTTAAGCAGAATTGCTTTAATTCCAGTTTCTTTAATTTTACTTTTCGTGCCATCTCTGCAGGCAGAAATTCGTGGGTTTTTTCAAATCACGATCGCTCAACTGGTTTTTCTAGTGCTGTTTTGCCTCGCTTCTTTTACTGATTTTTTAGACGGGTATCTTGCCAGAAAACGCGGCGAAGTTACAACTTTTGGTAAGTTTCTAGATCCAATTGCCGACAAGATTTTAGTGTTTACGGCACTGACTTTTTTGCCAGTTTTTCCGTTTTGGCAAACACAGTTTAGAATGGAAATTTCGGGTATTAGCTTATTTTTACTGCTTTATTTAGTCTCTGTTCTTTTAATTTTAACTCGTGAATTTTTAGTTACAGCAGCTAGGTTAGTTGCAGTAGGCGAAAATAAAGTAGTTGCCGCCGCTTGGCTTGGTAAACTCAAAACAGCCTTTACTCTAGTCGCACTAATTTGGTTGCTTTTCAATGGTTTCGGTTTAGATAATATGCTGTTTTCTTACTTTCCAATAATTTCTTTTTCTTTAATTTTAATTTCAGTTATTTTAACTATCTGGTCTGGTCTGCAATACATTTGGCAACTTAGAGCAGAAATTTTTAAATCAGTTTAGACTATAGACAGTTAAAAAAGTCAAATACCAAGTTGGCATTTGACTTTTTTGTTTATCTGTATTTTTGCTTATTTAGGAGCTTTCTGTTCATTTATCAAACAGATTAGCAAAAAATAAATTATTTTTAAGCAATTCATGTATCCTCGTATAAATATATATGCGAGGTAACTTAAATGACAAAGAAAACAACTGACAATACAGACTTTCAAAAAATATTTGAAAACATTGAAAAACAATTTGGCAAAGGCTCCGTAATGATTTTAGACGGAGACGAGGCATTTGAAAAAATCGCAACTATTCCAAGTGGTTCGCTGGCTTTAGACAAAGCACTTGGAGTTGGAGGCTATGCACGCGGGCGAATTGTTGAAATTTACGGACCTGAGTCTAGTGGAAAAACTACATTGACTTTACACGCCATTAAAGAAGCACAAAAGCAAGGTTTAGTTTGTGCTTTTATTGACGCTGAACACGCTCTTGACGTCAATTACGCAAAAGCACTTGGTGTCGACTGCAAAAATGTTTTAATTTCACAACCTGATAGTGGTGAACAAGCCCTGGAAATTACTGAAGAACTAATTAAGAGTGGCAAAATCGGTCTAGTGATTGTTGACAGCGTTGCTGCGTTAGTTCCAGAAGCAGAGCTAGCGGGTGATATGGGAGACAGTCATGTTGGACTACACGCCAGACTAATGAGTCAGGCTATGCGAAAACTTTCAGGTATAGTTGCAAAATCTAACACCACTTTAATTTTTATTAACCAAATTAGAGAAAAAGTTGGTGTGCTTTTTGGCAGTCCTGAAACTACAACAGGCGGTCGTGCTCTTAAGTTCTACGCAACTCAACGTATAGAAGTTAGAAAAGGCGAAAGTTTAAAACAAGCAGATGGTACACTTTACGGTAATTTAGTTAACATTAAAGTAGTTAAAAACAAAGTTGCCTCTCCTTTCAGGTCTTGTTCAATAGAACTCAGATATGGAACTGGTTTTTCAAGAGTTTCGGAAGTTATCAATTTAGCAGTTGAAAAAAATCTAATCCAACGAGCAGGCTCTTGGTTTTCATTAAAAGAAGAAAAAATCGGCCAAGGTAAAGCCCAAGTTGAACAATACTTACTTAAAAACCCCGAAATTATGGCTGAACTTGAGTTAGAAATTCAAAAAACCGAATAATTTCCCTTATTTTAGTTTAAAAAAGTCTTGGATAAAATAATTTAGTGGTTCATTCTTCTCCTTTCTGCTAAATTGTTTTAACCAGGCTTTTTTATTTTCAAAAAAATCCTTTTAAAAAGCAAAAATATAATATATAATTATCTTTATGAAAGAAACAAAAAAAGGCCTGTTAATTGTGATGTCTGGCCCTTCTGGGGTTGGCAAATCTTCAATTAGAAAGGCGTTGTTTGAAAAAGTTAATAATTTTGTTTTCTCAGTTTCAGCAACAACTCGTGCACCGAGAAACGGAGAGAAACACGGAGTTGACTATTATTTTATATCCGAAAAAGATTTTAAAGAAAAACTAGAAAATAATGAGTTTTTAGAATGGAATTATTTCGTTGGCAACTACTACGGCACACTTTTTGAAGAAGTTGAAAGACTAAGAAGAACTGGCAAGAACGTGATGGTGGAAATTGATGTCAATGGTGCTTTGATGGCAAGAAGCGTGCTAACTGATGCAATTTATATTTTTATCGCCCCACCTACTAAAGCAGATTTAATTTCTAGACTAAAACGACGCGGAACTGAAACTGACGAAAGAATTTCTGAACGCATTGAAAAGGCGAAAAACGAGTTTAAATGCGCAGATAAATATGACTACATAGTAATCAACTCTGAAATCTCTAAAACTGTAGAAACTCTACAGGCTATAGTTTTAGCCGAAGAATGTAGGTCTGAACGCAGATTTTTAAGTTATATAGAAGCAATTCAAAAGGAGAAATAATTTATGAACAAACAAAAAGACGGAATGCGCTATCCTTCAATTGATGAACTGACTAAAATTATCAATTCAAAATATAAGTTAGCCTATACTTCTGCCAAAGTTGCTAAACTTATTCAAAGCAAAAAAGTTCATGTTGAAAACTCACTTTGTGACAAAGAAGTTGGCAAAGCGCTTGAAGAAATTCTAGCTGGAAACGTGCAGATTGAGTTTTAATTTCTAGTCAGGATAACTTAGTTTAAAACTAAGAGATGAAATTAACACTTGAAGAAAATTTAAAAAACTTACCCCAAAACCCAGGGGTTTATATTATGCGCGACTTAGATAGTCGCGTTATTTATGTTGGCAAAGCAAAAAACTTAAAAAACCGTGTACTTTCTTATTTTAAAGCCAAAGTTTTTGGGAAAACTGCACTTTTAGTTAAAGAAATTGAAAACCTTGAGTATGTGGTTTGCAACACTGAGCAAGACGCACTAATTTTAGAGCAAAACTTAATTAAAGAATACAGACCAAAATACAACATCAGACTAATTGACGACAAGACGTATCCCTACATTGTGGTCACAGATAAACCCTACACCAAACTTTTGGTCAAAAGAGTACGCAAATTTAACTTCAACGGCTTCGGTCCATTTCCAAATACTTTTCAAGCAAGAGAAACTTGTGAGGTTTTGAATAGAATTTTTCCCAAAAGAGTCGGAAAAATTTCTAAAACAGATCAGGATATCTTAACAGGTCTTGCAAATAACTTAGGCATGTCTGATTTAGAAAAAGAGTTTACAGCAAAAGAACTAACCAAAGCAGTAAAGCGTGTTTTTCAAACTAAAGCTAGAGACATTTTAAAAACTTTGACTGCCAAAATGAAAGAGTGCGCGGAAAACTCAGACTTTGAGTTAGCACTAGATTTTAAAAATCTAATTGAAGCAATTAAAGCAACAATAGTAGACCAAACTGTTAACAGCAACGATTCGCAAAACAGAGATATTATTGGTCTTGCATTTGACGAAAAATACGTGGCTATTTCTATTTTGATTCAAAGGTTTGGCAAAACCGTTGACCAGAAAAGAAATATTTTTGAATATGTTGGTGACCCTAAAGAGTATGCGCTTCAGTATTTAGACCAAATTTATGAATCCAGAATTTATTCAGATGAACTGTTGTTTTCTGATAACTTCCAAGAAGAAGATTTAAACACTAGATTTGGGAAGCTTGCCAAAATTCCTAAAAAAGGCCATAAACACGATCTTACTAAACTTGCTCAAAAAAACGCAGAAAGTATCTTGACTAAGTTCAGTGCTGTGTATTTAGAAAAGTCTTTAATTTTAGAAAAAGGACTTGAAGAACTAAAAACTAAAATTGGTTTTATGCCTGAGACCATTGAGGCTTATGACAACGCCCATATTCAAGGGCAAGCACAAGTATCTGGCTGTATAGTTTTGAAAAACGGACAGTTTTTAAAGTCGCTTTATCGTAAATTTAACTTAAAAAATACACCTAAAAATGACGATCTGACTGGGATTAAAGAAGTTATTTCAAGACGCCTTCAAGACCAAGAAATCGCTTATCTACCCGATTTAATTGCAGTAGACGGCGCTGAAAATCAAGTTAAGGCAGCCGAAGAGCAAATCAGCATTTTAGATAAAAAAATCCCTGTTATTGGGCTTAAGAAAAACGAACACCACAAATTAACTGCTTTAGTTTGGAACAACTCTTCACACGAACTTGATAAACACAGTTATCTATATAAGTTCTTAATTAGAATTTCTGAAGAGGTCCATAGGTTCTCATATCAATCCCACAAAGCGAAACTCTTAAAAACTGCTTTTAAAACTAAGTTAGATAATTTAACTGGAATTTCGGATGCAAAAAAACGTGAGCTAATTCGTCATTTTGGATCAGTTGCTAAACTAAAGGCTGCCAGTATTGAGGAACTCAAAACTTTTAAATTAAGGTTAAATCAAATCAGACAAATCAAGGAGTTAAAAGAATGAACCAAGCAACTATCGTCGTTAAAAAAACTTCTAAACTCAAAAGAGAAATCGAAGCACTTGAAAACAATAAAGTTCTTCGTTTTAGGCTACCTAAAAACTTAAATTATTTCCTTGAAATCATTAAAGTCGGCTACTTAGTTGAACTTGAGTTTCAAGAAAATGCAGTGGTTTCCAAAAAAGACCATGATAAGTTTTTCCAAGTTGCTGGAATTTTAAAAATATCTGCACTCAACCCCAAAAGACTAATTTTTGATTTAAACAAAATCAGAAGCGAAATGTATCAAACTTTGTTGAGTTTTGATAAACTTTGCTTCATTGACTTTGAAATGACCTTACTTCCTTTAAGAAAAATTAAATCACCTCAACAAATCATTCAGTTTGGCTATGTCTTGACAGATCAAAACAAAAAAGTACTGGCAAAAAAAACTGAGTTTGTAAAATCTAGTTTAGAAATTGACAAAAAAACTACTGAGTTTTTAACACTTGACTTAGAGCAGTATAAAAAAACTGCAATTACCTTTAAAAACTTTTACAATCAACTAAAAAAACTAAAAGAAACTGGCACCAAGTTTGTTGTTTGGGGTAATTTTGACTACCCTTGTTTGGTTGCAAATATTAAGTTTCACCAACTTCCTAATTTTTTTGAAAAAACTGACTTCATTGACCTTTCTCGCTTGCACAAAGACTACTTTGTGTTAAAAAACGACGTATCGCTTTTTAACGCTTACAAAACTTATTTTGAAAAAGAACCTGGTAAAAAAACCCACGATGCGCTAATGGATTCAGTGGTTTTAATGGAAGTTTACTTTAAATTTTTTAATTATATTTCTATTCAATCAAATAATTTGTAATTTTTTTGCGATATGGTAAAATTATTTTGTTAAGTGAATAGAGACGTAGACGTAATATAACGGTTATTATACGGCCTTGCCAAGGCTGAAATGGGGGTTCGATTCCCCTCGTCTGCTCCATTTGATTATAAACTCTGATGTTAATCAGAGTTTTATTTTTAAATAAACAAGATCATTAAAAAAAGTTATAAAAGGAGGGTTAAATTGGATAAAAACAAAATTTATATCGGCGATAATTTAGCAATTATGCGAAGCACTGAATTTAAAAAGTTTAAATCAACGATAGACTTTATTTACATTGACCCGCCTTACAATACTAAAAATTCCACATTTACATATAGCGACAATAACTCAAAATGGTCTCTAGACATTAAACTAAGACTAATTGAGGCAAAAGAATTACTAAAAGAAACAGGAGTAATTTTTATTTCAATTGACGACAATGAGTTTGCCAGTCTTGTACAAATTTGCGATGAAGTTTTTGGCAAGGAAAACAAAGCAGGTATTTTTATCACAAAGCAATCTCAAAGAAGTAACGCTAAACATATCAATGTAGTACATGAGTATGTAGTTGCCTACGCTAAGTCAAAAACTAATTTACCGAGATTTTATATAAACAGAATAGAGTCTCCTTTAGAAGGTAAAAAAATAAAGCAAATTATTCAAAAAGTTAAAACTGCATATAAAAAATCATCTACTCTTGCAAACGAGATACTTAAAAAAAGTATTAGTGATTATGTCTTTGAAACTGGTGAGACTTGGATAGTAAACTATTCAAATATTGATGAAAACGGTGAGATATACTTTGCAAAAGACTTATCCACACCAGGCGAACCCAATTATTTAAAAATTGATGAAATCAATCTAACTTTAGAACCCCTTAAAACACGCGGTTGGTCAAGCAAACAAAAATTTATTAAGCTACATAAAGAAAACAAACTTTGTTTTAAAAACGAAAGACCATATGAAATTGAATACATAAAAGATGCTGTTAACAATGTGTCTTCTGTTTTAGATTTTTATTCAAGACAAGGTACAAATGATTTAAAAAAATTAGGTTTAAATGGCATATTTGATACCCCAAAACCTGTTGAGTTAATTAAATTTTTAATTAGGTGTTCACAACACGAAAATGCTTTGATTTTAGATTTTTACGCTGGCAGTGGCACAACAGCTCAAGCAGTTTACGAAATCAATAAAGAAGATAAAAAACAACATAAATATATTTTGATTCAGCTGCCAGAACCTATTAACAATAAAAATAAGGCATTTGAAATTTTGACTAATTTGAATTACAAAGAACCAAAAATTAGCGATGCAATGATTTTGCGAATTAATAAATTTGCCGAATTAAACAAAATAAACACCAATTATCAGGAGGTTGTTTTTAGTGACAAACTTGCTTAAAAAAGGTAATTTTAAGCCTATAGACAATGAATTTTTACTAGAAGGTTTTTTGGCACTACAAGAAGTTGCTAAAGTTCAAGAAAAGTGGCAAAAAGGTGATACTGACAGTTTTATCAATGAAATCAGAGATTCAATGGTAGGACACTATTTAGGATATGAACTAATTAACACAGATAAACATGGTTTTGACTGTAAGTTAAGCAAAGATAAAGATGTGTTTCTAGAAGTAAAAGCAGCGAGTTATGACGCAAAAACATGGAGCGCTACCTTTAATGACACCACAATAGAAAAGGCAAAATATTTCCAAGGCGGCCAAGTTTATCTATGTCTTGCTGTATGGAGAAAAGCAAGCGATTTGCTTTTTATGGTTTATGGTAAAAACGCTAAACTAGGCCATTTTCTTGAAGAAAAAGTAAGTAGTTTTTTAAAAGGAGAAGCGGGAGTTCGTTCTACTCAAACTGTATCTTTAGCACAACTAATTTTTGAATATGGCTTTGATATAGTTTGCATAAAACCTAAAGATGAAGTTAAAACTATTTTAAAATTAAAGTCCAAACAGTTTTTTAATATCCCAAACTCTTCTTTTATTTCTCAAGATGAGTTTGCTGAAAAATACAGTAATTCTGCCAAATTTATCATCAGTGAGTCCAATAAAGCGTAGTTAAAATATAAAAAAACTTGAAAAATAAAGGTGGAAAACCACCTTTATTTTTTGTCTTATTCACTCCTTACAGATTTGTGGTAAAATAAACACGTAATAAAAAGGTGTTTTTACACCTAAATTATTTGTGAGAGGTTTTATATGATAATCAAAAGAGACTGGTATTTAAAAAAAATTATAGACAAAAAAGAAAACAGCAGAATTAAGATTATTACTGGAATTAGAAGGTGCGGAAAATCTTATTTACTATTTAATTTATATAAAGAATATCTTTTATCTATAGGCGTTAAAGAAAAGCAAATTACCGCAATTGCGCTAGATGATATTGATAATCTTAAATACAGAAATCCATTTAGATTAAATGACTATATTAAAGAAAAAACTAAAAACCAAAATCAACAGTACTATATTTTTATTGACGAAATTCAGTTATCTGAAAATGTTTCCAATCCATACACCGATAGCCAAGTTAAAAATGTGTCCTTTGTTGATGTGCTACTAGGACTATCAAAAAATAAAAATCTAGACATTTATGTAACTGGCAGTAATTCTAAAATGCTTTCCACCGAATTGTTAACTCAATTTAGAGACCGTGGGGATGAGATACATGTAAATCCTTTGTCGTTTAAAGAAGTTTATGATTTGCATGAAAACAAAGATTTAGCGTTTGAAAACTACCTAGTATACGGTGGAATGCCGTATATCTATAGTTTGAAAAACGACATTGAAAAAAGCCAATACTTAAAAAAATTATTTCAAGAAACTTACATTAAAGATATTCTTGAAAGAAACAAAATACAAAATGAAATGGATACTCTTGGACTGATTTTAGACTTTACATCTTCCGCTGTTGGTTCGCTGACTAATCCAAGCAAACTAGCAAAACGATTTTTATCAGAAAAACAAATGAAAATATCTGCAAACACAATCTCAAACTACCTTGCTTTTTTTGAACAGGCTTATGTTTTATATCGTGCGAACAGGTATGATGTAAAAGGTTCCAGATATTTTTCAACACCGCTAAAATACTACTTTGCCGATATTGGCCTCAGAAATGCAAGACTAAATTTTAGACAAATTGAAGCCAATCATATTATGGAAAACATAATCTACAACGACTTAATTCGTCGCGGATACAATGTTGACGTCGGTGTGGTTGAGTGCGAAATTAAGCAAGATGGAAACCGAAAAAAAACTCAATTAGAGGTTGATTTTGTGGTAAACAAAGGACATTTAAGACACTACATTCAAGTTGCCTTAAATGTAGACACCAAAGAAAAATTAGCACAAGAAACTCAATCGCTTAAAAAAATTGGCGACTCTTTTAAAAAGATTGTGATTGTAAGAAACAAAATTATTCCAAGACACGACAACAACGGTATTTTTTACATAGGGGTTGAAGATTTTTTACTAAACGATAATATTTTAGAATAATAATTTTTGCTGAAAACACTATGCAAGTAGAATTAAAAAGCGCTAACTAGAGTTAGCGCTTTTTAAAATTGTAAACTAATTTAACTGATTTTTGGTGAGAAAATAGATTTAAGCATATCTAAATCCACACCGCTTTTTTTAAGTTCACCATAAACCCCTGACTTAAATTTTTCAATTTCGCCAGTAGATTTAAGTTCGCTCGCTACTGTGTCGTAGAGTTTTTTCGTGTCTGCGGAGTTAATAGTTTGTCCTTTATTTATTTTTTCTTTTAGTTTTTTAACTTCGTTTTTAATGTTTTCATTTGGAATTGTGTCTGTGTGTTTGTCAAGCGCCTGAATTAAGTTATCTTTGGTTTTCTTTAAAGTTTCAATTAAGTCAGAGTTAGCCTCGTTAAGCAGACATTTAACGCGAATTAACTGGTTTTCTTCGTCAAACTCAAGGTCTGGACTAATTGTGGTTTCTGGAGAAAGAGAACTTAAAATATTGTTAAAAGTTGGGTTTTTATCTAGGTAATCTACGCTTTTTGAAAATAAATACAGTAAGTTAATTGCGCGGTTGTGAGAAAGTTTGATGTCTTTGCCTACTGTGATGTTAGTTTTTTTGTTTTCATCAAGGATGTTTAGCGAAATGTTTTTGCCTTCAATTTTTGGTTTAACTACAGTGTCTACCACGGTTTGGAAAAATTTGCCGTCAAGACCAGGTTTACCGCTTACGTTTGTAACAGTTAAAATTAAACGGATAGTCAGCATAGGTTTGCCGTCTACTTTTTTGATAAACGGTTTGATGTCTATTTTATATTTGACTTTAATTTCAGTTGAACCGATTTTAAAAGTACGCATCGCTTCGTCTTTTTTAAAACCATTTTTTTCCAAAAAGTAGCGATATAGTTGATTAATTTCTTCCATTGATATTGTCATGTAAAGTTCGTTTGCCTTGTTGTTTGTTTTGTTTAGCGCACTCATGAAAATATCGGTGGTTTTTTGTTTAAAGTAGTCTTTTAACTCATCTTCACTTTTAATAGCAGGACGCTCTGTTTGAGTAACTTCGTCTTTTGCATAAATTTTGCTGGTGTCTAGAGTTAATTTAACTGAGTTTTTTGAAACTGAGAAATCGTAAAGTGAGTTTTCGTCCATAAACTCTTTAACGGTTTTAAGCAAACTCTTGTTTTTAGTCGTGCCGTTTGGATTAGTCTCTTCAACTTCGTAGTCTTTGTCAATTGACTTAGAAACATAACTCCACATTCCGGCTTTATTGATTTTTAAAACAGCATTATCTTTAGTGATGTCTAAAGAAATATACGGAGCATTTTTAGCAATAGTTTGTTTTAAACTGTTTAGTGCACTTTCTACTTGTTTTTTGGCAAAAGTGTCAGCGATTTTCTTGCCAAAGGACCAACTAACTCCAATTTTGCCTAACCACAGTTTATCTAAAGTTAGTTTTATCTCGCCAGTTTTTTTATCTTCGCTTAACTGAACACGAGCAGTTAAACTACTGTGAAACTCACCTAAAGCCTTATATGCAAAGTTAACATTTAGATAAAAAAAGTCGTTGTCTTTTGTAAAAAACACACTTTTAATTCTGGCGTAGTCAGGGTTAGTTTTGTAAAGTGTTTTGTCGTTTGAATTATTTTCAAAATAAGATTTATCTGCGATTTTCTTAGAGATAATTAAATGATTTAAAACTTGGGTTAAAGTTTCTGCGTTTAAGTCAAACTCAAATTTTTTGCCAGTTGCAGATTCTAGAAATATATGTTTTTCTACTTTTTCGCGCAAATTATCGACAAACCGATAATTATTGGCGTGTTCAGGTGTTTTAACTGTATTAAAGTGTAGAGCAAATAAAGTACCTGAAACTACCAAAATACTAAGGATTAGCACTAAAATAATTAACAATATTGTTTTAAAAAAGCGGCGCATAAATATACCTCACAACATTAAAATTATACCAAATTAAGCGCTACGTAACACCAAAATTATCCAGATATAATTTTGCGATTTACTGCATTTTTTCTTTTTTTACTCACGAAAATACTTAAGACTTTAAAATAATTATTTTGTTTTTGGTGTGCTATATTTTAAGATGAGGTGACAAATATGAATATTTATAAAGGTGAACTTTTCAACGATGTTATTAACAGCGATAAACTAGTTTTAGTAGATTTCTTTGCTCCATGGTGTGGACCTTGCCAAGCGCTACTTCCAGTAGTAACTGAAGTTGCAGACTCAGAACTTAAAGGAGTTGCAAAAGTTTATGCAGTTTCTATTGACGACTACCGTGAACTTGCTTTACTTTCTGCAGTTCGTTCAATTCCTACACTAGTTTTATTTAAAGATGGTAAAGAAATTGACCGCAAAGTTGGTCTACTTTCTCGCGATGAGTTAGTTGGCTGGGTAACTAGTTTTAAATAATTGAAAAACCAAAACTATATTTATCTTTTAAATAAACCAAAGGGCATCACATCGTTTGCTGCCCTTTTTGGTATTAAAAAAGAACTAGATAAAACCACTAAAGTTGGACACACAGGAACTCTAGATCCTTTTGCAACTGGTCTGCTTTTAGTTCTTACTGGTCGTGCAACTCGTTTTGTTCAAGATTTTGATTTTGCGAAAGTTTACACAGGTGAGTTTGAAGTTGGATATGAAACTGATACTCTTGATTTGACTGGGAAAGTTATTGGTAAAACCGATAAAACCCTTGAACTTAAAAAGGCAAACCAAACGATAGACAAATACCTAAAATCTGGTTTTTTGCAAATTCCTCCTATCTATTCGGCTAAAAAAATTAACGGCAAAAAAGCCTGTGATTTAGCCAGACAAGGCGAATCACCTCTACTTAAATCAGAACTTAAAAAAATTTATTCTCTTGAACTTAAACAAGTTAGTCCTTCTAAATTTACATTTATTTGTAAGGTAGAAGCAGGCACTTATGTGCGTTCGCTAATTTCTGCTTTATGTAAAGAAAACTCAACCTTGGCAACTTTAACTAAATTAAACCGCACTGCAGTTGGTGAGTTTACTTTACCTGAAATTCAGACAGGTGAGTTTATAAAAATAGAGTTATTTAAGTGGCTGAAAACGAAATACGATTTTATTGAGTTATCTGAGTTTTCAACTAAGTTAATTGAAAACGGTGCAACTATTTCTTTTAAACATGTAGATGTTAAAAAAGATTTTATTGCAACTAAAGCAGGTAAACCTGTTGCTTTAGTTAAATACAATAGTGATAAAAATGAATACAAACCCAGAGTTATTTAATTTAGAAAACGAATACGGTGAAGCAAAGATTGTTTCTAATGCTAAACCTAAAGTGGTTGCGCTTGGTTCTTTTGACGGAGTTCACAAAGGGCATAGCGCTTTAATTACTAATTTACTTAAATACCCACATTTAGAACCACATGTAATTTGTGTAGAAAAACCGTTTGCCCGAGTTTTTTTGTTTACTCGCTTAGAAATTCTTCAAAAAATTAAAGAAATTGTGCCGAAAGCAGAAGTTTCTTTTTTGCGTTTAAATTCAAAAATTGTCAATAAAACTTACCTTGAGTTTAATAAGTTTTTAAAGGAAATTAATGTTGACACTGCAATAGTTGGCCAAAACTTTTGTTATGGTAAAAACAGAACAGGTGGCGTTGATACTTTGCAGGCTGATTTTAATGTTTTTGTTCAAGAATTGATTTGCGAAAAAGGTAAAATAATTTCTAGCACCAGTGCTAAAATTGCACAAAAAGTAGGAGATTTTAAGGTAGTTAATAGACTACTTGGCGGTGACGTTTACTATGAAGTGACACCTGAAAAACATCATTATCTTTTAGACACAAAAAAAGTTTTACCGCTTTCTGGTAATTACTTTTGTGTTGATGAAAACCAAACAATTTCTTTAGTTAATTTAAAACAAAATCGTTTAATTTTACTTAATTTAAAAACTACGATAACTGGCAAAATTAGATTCGTAAAAAAACTAAAATAACTTGTTTTTGCTTGGTGAAAACCTAAGATTTTGCTATAATGTTTTTCAGTTGGAGGTATCTATATGGCTGTTCCATTTAGAAGAACTGGAAAAACTGCTAAACGTAAAAGAAGAACTCATTTCAAACTTCAACGTCCTGCGATTACAGTTTGCCCACAAACAGGTGAATTTACACTGCAACATCGTGTAACACCAGAATGCGGATACTACAAAGGTCAACTTGTTCTTGAACAAAAGATAAAAGAAGACCAATCCAAAGAAAAATAGGCCCGAGAGGGCCTTTTCTTTTAAAGTAGTAAATATACTTATCAAATATAGCGTATTAGTGAGTTAGTAATTTTCCATGGTCATGGCTCTAAACGTAAAAAAAGTTTTAAGAATAGTTTTGTTTTCACCAAACAAGAAGGCAAACCTGCCGCTAAAAGAAAACTTAATTGCTATTTCATTGCTAAAGTACAGCTAGTAATCCTATATTTTTTCAAGTTTTAATATATCATTTTAACCACAAAAGATGATCGATTATTAGTTAACTTTCTTCAAAATAATAAACAATAATTTGAATAAATAGCCAAATAAGGCGTTTTTTTTTTTTTTTTGAAGTTTAAACTCCCCAATGATTGAAAATTTATAGGTGTATATTTATATTGATGGATTTTAAAAGTATAAAACTAAACGACACTACTTATATGAAAGGAAATTTATGAACAACACAGCTAACCGAAAAAAATCAATATATTTAAAAACAGCAATCGGTATGCTTATCACTGCAGCAATTGCTATATTTTTAATTTTGCTATTAATCCGCCCAACTGTTTATCTTTCAAAACAAAGTGGTTTTCCAAAAAACGAAGTCGTGACTTACGAGAAAGGTAAGATCAGATTTATCGTGCCAGAAAGCGCAGACATCATCAACCACACACAAATCCCTATCAAGATGAATTGGTTTACAACCAACCGCCTAGGTTCGG
>CAUTMP010000002.1:0-88119 GCA_963539755.1 uncultured Acholeplasmataceae bacterium
TCAGCCAAAACCACAAGACCCTCAAGATGTTAAGATTACTTTCTTAAATCCAGATACAACTGTTTTAACTCACCAAGTTCAGAAAAAAGGTGAAACTTACAAAGGCACCTACCCAACAGTTGTTAAGTCCGGCTACACCTTTAGCCACTGGGCATACTTTGACAATGGTCAAATTGGCGCTCAATTTAACCCGAATGCCGTAATCAACCAAAACCTAGTGCTGTATCCAGTGTTCACCAAATCAGGTCAACCTAGTCCTGACCGCAACTTAGATGTTGAAGTTAAAGACCCAGTAGCCGACGAAACCTTGCTGAATAAAGCCCTTGCTTTAAAAAACAATCAACTAACTCCAGAGGCCAAAGCCGAGCTGAGCGCAGTATTAACCAACCGTCCAGACAAAGCAGTAGTGGGTGGTCGACATCAGTTTTTAGGCTGGTTTGTAGACGGTGACTTAAGTCGTCCATTTGACATCAACTCAACTTGGCCAGAAAGTCTAACTAAGTTAAATATCATGGCGCTTTACCGTTTTATTCCTGACCAAAACATCCCTGACCCAAATGACCCAAGTCAGCCAAAACCACAAGACCCTCAAGATGTTAAGATTACTTTCTTAAATCCAGATGCGACAGTTAATAGCGTTCAAGTACAAAAGAAAGGTGAAACCTTCAAAGGCACCTACCCAGCAGTTTCTAAACCAGGCTACACCTTTAGCCACTGGGCGTACTATGAAAACGGCCAAATTGGTGCTCAATTTAACCCAAATGCTCCAATCAACCAAAACCTAGTGCTTTATCCAGTGTTCACCAAATCAGGTCAACCTAGTCCTGACCGCAACTTAGTCATTGAAATTAAAGACTCACAAACTGGCGAAACTCTGCTAAAAGACACATTTACTTTAAAAAACAATAAACTATCTCTAAAAGACAGAGCATATCTGAGTACATTTTTAATTAATCGTCCAGACATACCAGCATCTGTTGGTATATATAGGTTTTTAGGATGGTATGTAGACGGCAACTTAAACCATCCATTTGACATCAACTCAACTTGGCCAGAAGGTATGACTAAGCTAGATATCATTGCACATTACCATTATTTTCCAGACCCAAACAATCCAAATTCACAAGACCCATTTCATCCTGACGAAAACAGAGAAATCACTTACATTATTAAAAAAGAAAAAGCAAACGGTGATTTTGATGTAACAGAAGAAAAAAGGTTTGGTAAAGTCGGATCTTTGCATACCGTAAGTTACGAAAACCCAGATAGCACTATTTATAAAGCACCATTTTATAATCCTATCAGTCTAGTAGTAAGTCATTATAATAATCTTAATAAGGTAGTTGTTACTTTTATGCGATGGAGTTACGATTACAACCCTTATGACCCAAGTGATCCAAATGACCCAAGTGATCCAAATGACCCAAGTTACCCAAGTCAGCCTGGCAAAAAAGACGCAGAAATCACTTACACTATTAAAAAAGAAAAAGCAAACGGTGATTTTGATGTAACAAAAGAAAAAAGGTTTGGTAAAATCGGATCTTTTCATTACGCAAGATATCGAAACCCAGATAGCTCTATTTATGAAAAAACTTATAATTGGCACATTATAGTAGTAAACCCAGATAAAACTAAAAATCAGATAGTTGTTACTTTGAGGCGAAAAACCTACCAAGTTACTTTTGAAGTTAAAAACTTTCCAGCGTCTATTATTCCAAGAACAATTAGACATGGTGCTACAATCGGGGCGATTGACGAAAGTAAATTCACCCAGCAAGGTCTTAGTATTCTTAAATTAGAGTTAGACGGCAAAGAAAAAACTAAACAAGAAATTGAAAACTTTGTGGTTAAAAAAGCCCATAAAGTGACTATTTATATTTGGGGGTCTACTAAAAAGTTCGGTCAGTATCCACAAACTAAAGTTGACAATCCTAACGGCATTCATCATTTAAAAGATGAAGTACATGAACTTAAGTTTAACTCTAAAGGCAAGGATTACACTATGCAGTTTATGCGCTCTTACTGGCAAGACTCAGAAGGCAATAAATACGAAAAATACAACGGCAAGTACTTCAAAATTGAACCTGTTAATTTTGTTAAAATTCCAAAACAAAACACCTGGTTTACCGAAAAAATCATAGATTTTTCACCATTTAATCTGTTCTACCAAGGTTATCCTGATAACGCTAAACCTGAACATTCTATTTTTAAAGCAATGGTTGAAGACATTGGAAAATTACTAGGTCATAATGTTTATATGCCGACTTACGATAGTGGTGATTTTCAAATCAAACCTGCTGCAGATAGTCCCGAATATAAGCTATTAAAAAAAGAATATACAGACTATGCTCATGCTGTACATATTCAATTTTTGGGTAATTATGCTAATAAATATCGTGGTGCCGATTTATCAAGCTTTGTTGAATCTGACGTTCAATTGCCTTTATATGTAAATGGCCCCTTTAATACCTGGTGGCTTGGTACTCAGTATCCCGACTCTGACCCGAATGCATACTTAATCAACGCTTCAGGATTTGATTACAACGAAGAAGTTAACTTAGTTTGCGGTGTAGTAGTTTGCATTAGGTAGCCTTTATCGTTTGCAGTAGGTGCTTTCTGAGATGTACCCCGTTTCTTGTACACTAATTTTGATGTACTGAAATCATTTACTTCAAAATTATCAAAAAGGAACACATTTAAGAATTTTAAACCGAACAAGTCTGATACAAAATCCTTGGCAAGTATATAGACAAGACTTCTTTTAGCTTTACGCCTATAAACCTTAATTTTTAAGTTAAGGTGTCATATAAAGTTGAAAGTTTAGGAGATAAGCAAAATACTTTTTTAGAAAAAAATAAAATGGCGCAACAACACTGTTATTTTTTTAAAAAATGGTTCTTTAGTTTTAAAAATCATTTGCTAAATTTCTGAACTCAGGTATTGTATTGCAAGTGTAGTTGTTTGTGCAGATAGTTTATTTTCATTTGCTGTATATTTCTACGCTAAACATATTAAAAATAGCAATATTCAATAATAAGTGCTAAATAAAAAACGGCTATACAAAGCCGTTTTTTATTTGGACTGATGTAAATTTTAAATTTTTTTAAAAATCTAGCACTTAAATATTGACAGTGCTAGATTAAATGTGTTAGAATGTGTACGAACTTAAAAGGAGGTAGTTAAAAATATGCTAACAGGTAGAGAAAAATTAGTCTTAAAAGCCTTAGTTTCTGAGTACATCAAAACTGGCCGGCCGCAAGGCTCTAAATACTTATCTGAAGAAATTCCTTATCTAAAAAAATATGCACCAGCAACCATCAGGGCTGACATGTGCAATTTAGAAAACCTAAACTTTCTTGAAAAAACTCACACTTCATCTGGTCGCACACCTAGCACTAAAGCTCTTCGCTACTACATTGAAAATTTACTTACACCAACAAAGGAATGTGAAAACTTATTTCCGGTAGTTGACAAAATCGCAGATAAGGCAATTTTTTCTAAATCTGGAGTCGTAGAGACTTTAACTTCCCTACTTTCTTCTGTTAAAAATAGTTGTATAGTTTCATATGAATCTTACACAATTTCTCAAAAAGTAAAATCAATTCAACTAATTGCTTTAAACGAACAACAGGCTGTACTTTTAATAGTTTTAGAAAATGGTAGAGTTAGTCACTACAAAATAGATATCCCTGCATACTTTAAGTTAAGCGTTTTAACGGATTGGCTAACTGATTTAACTTCTCGCATTGTAAACAAAGAACTGACCGAAGTCATTGACTTACTTGCCTTTCAACTACAACCAGTATTAGCCGATGACCCGAAAACTAAGTTTATTCGTTTTTTAATCAAAGTTCTGAGAAAAGAGATTGTTAACTTGCATAGCGATAAATACACCCTAATAGGCTTTGAAAACTTCCAAGACAATCTGTTTTTCCAAACCAGCGCAGAAATGCATATGTTTAAATCTCTGCTTTCGGCCAAAAACTTAAAAAACCTAATCAACGAAGACACAGGACTGGCTGTTCGTTTCACTAAAGAAATTGATTTTATTCAAAAATATCCAGCAGTACTTTTCACCCTGCCTTATCGAACCGGAAACTCAGTGTCTTGTCTTGCCTTAATGGCTCCAGACACCGTTGACTACAACACAATTATTCCTTTACTTAAATACATTGAAATTAAACTACTTAATCTTTTTAAAAAAGAGGTGACAGATGAATAAAGACGAAAAAAACATCCCTGAAAACCCAGACTACAGTCAAGTAAATGAAAACAATTTAAAAGAACAAAAATCAAAACACAAAAAGTCTTTTAAATTTAAAGAACTTGAGTCTGAGTTAGCCGAAGCAAACTCAAAGATGCTAAGAATTGCCGCTGAGTTTGAAAACTACAAAAAACGCATCAAAGTAGAACAAGAAACTGCTTTCAACTACGCAAATATGGCTTTAATTGATAAACTAATTCAACCACTTGACCAACTTAGACAAGTCGTTGAAATGCCGACAGAAAACGAATTACTTAAAAATTTCTTAATCGGTTTTAAAATGCTCAAAGACCAAATCTACACTCTACTTGAAGCCGAAGGAGTTAAGCAAATTGAGCCAACTATTGGCCAAGAGTACGACCCTATGTATCACTCTGCTTTAGAAAAAGTAGAGTCCACACAACCTGAAAACACAATTACTAAAATTATTCAAATCGGTTATATGTATAAAGACCGTTTGCTTAGACCTGCAATGGTCGAAGTTTCAAAAGGAGGAAACTAATTATGGCAAAAACAAATAAAATTATTGGTATCGACTTAGGTACAACAAACTCTTGCGTTTCTGTAATGGAAGCAGGCGAAGCAAAAGTTATTCAAAACGCAGAAGGTGGCAGAACTACCCCTTCCGTAGTTGCTTTTAAAAATAATGGTGGCAACATTGAAATTATTGTCGGAGAAGCCGCTAAAAGAATGGCAATGACTAACCCAGACACTGTGACTTCAATTAAAAGACACATTGGCGAACAAAACTTTAAAACTAAAACTATTAAAGGTGAATACAAACCAGAAGAAATTTCTGCAATGATCTTGCAGTCACTTAAAAAAACAGCAGAGGCTTATCTAGGTGCTGAAGTTACAGAAGCCGTGATTACCGTGCCTGCTTACTTTAACGACGCGCAACGTCAAGCCACTAAAGACGCTGGTAAAATCGCAGGACTTAACGTTCGCCGAATTATCAACGAACCAACAGCGGCTGCACTTGCCTATGGTTTTGACAAACAAGACAAAGAACACACTGTGCTTGTCTTTGACCTTGGTGGTGGTACTTTTGACGTATCTATCTTACACTTAGCAGATGGCACTTTTGAAGTAGTTTCTACAGCCGGCGACAACAAACTTGGTGGTGACGATTTTGACCAAAAAATCGTTGACTACCTAATTGAAAAATTCAGACGAGAAACAGCAGTAAATCTTTCAAAAGACCGCTCTGCAATGCAACGTCTTAAAGATGCTGCAGAAAAGGCTAAAAAAGATCTATCTGGTTTAACTCAAACTCAAATCTCGCTACCTTTTATTTCAATGGGACAAGCAGGTCCTGTACACTTAGAAGAAACTTTGACTCGCGCTAAGTTTGATGAGTTAACTCAAGACTTAGTAGAACGCGCTAAATTACCTGTTCAACGTGCTCTTCAAGACGCTAAAATGACCAGTGCAGACATTCACCAAGTACTTCTTGTTGGTGGCTCTACTCGTATTCCAGCAGTTCAAGAAATGGTGAAAAAAGAACTTGGCAAAGAACCAAACAAATCAGTAAACCCAGATGAAGTTGTCGCAATGGGTGCCGCTATTCAAGGTGGCGTACTTGCCGGCGACGTAAAAGACGTATTGCTACTAGACGTTACCCCACTTTCTTTAGGTATTGAAACTCTTGGTGGACTATTTGAAAAAATCATTGAAAGAAACACCACAATTCCAACATCTAAATCAAAAGTTTTCTCAACTGCTCAAGACAACCAACCAGGTGTGCTAATCCATGTCCTTCAAGGTGAACGTAAACTAGTTCACGACAACAAATCACTTGGTAGTTTTGCCCTAGACGGAATCCCACCAGCACCACGCGGAGTTCCACAAATTGAAGTTACTTTTGACATTGACGCCAATGGTATAGTTTCAGTTAAAGCCAAAGACCTTGGCACTAACAAAGAACAGGCAATTACCATTACTGGTGGCTCTGGACTTTCTGAATCAGAAATTGAACGTATGGTTAACGAGGCTAAGGAAAACGAAGAGGCTGACCGTAAACGAAAAGAACTAATTGACCTTAAAAACGAAGCGGACTCAATGATTTACCAAACCGAGAAAGCCATTAAAGACCTTGGCGAAAAAGTTGACGAAAAAGAAAAAGCAGAAATAGAGGCTGCCAAAAAAGACCTTGAAGACGTACTTAAAACTGAAAACTTCGCGGTTATCAAAGAGAAAAAAGAAGCCTTTGAAAAACTAGCGCAAGGCATTGCCATGAAAGAATATCAGGCAAAACAGGGCGCGCAAACCTCAAACGAAGCCAAACCTGAAGATAACAAAAACCAAGCAGAAGACGTAAAGGAAGCTACTTTTAGCGACAAGAACTAATGGCTGCTAAACGCGATTACTACGAGATTTTAGGAGTTTCTAAAACCGCTAGTGACGAAGAAATAAAAAAAGCCTACCGCGCTTTAGCCAAGAAATATCACCCAGATATTTCTAAAGAAAAAGACGCAGAGACTAAGTTTAAAGAAGTTCAAGAAGCCTATCAAGTGCTTTCTGACCAAAGTAAACGGCAAAACTACGATAAATATGGCTCAGAAGACCCAATGTCTGGGTTTTCTGGCCAAGACTTTTCTGGCTTCCAAGGTTTCACCAGTGGTTTTTCTGACTTTTTTGGCGACATAAAAGACTTTTTTCAATCATTTACTGGAGGTGGTTCAGGTCGTCAATCTACTGGCTCTGCCGGCACAGACTTACACACCACTCACAGACTAAGTTTTGAAGAAGCCGCACTCGGCACTCAAATTAAAATCAAAATACAGCGCTTAAAAAAATGCTCAGAATGCGCTGGTACTGGTAGTTTTGACAAGTCAGCACCAACAACCTGTTCGGCTTGCCAAGGGCACGGTAGAACTTATCAAATCAGAAACTCTATATTTGGCCAAATTCAAGAAGAAAAGGTATGTTCAAAATGTAGTGGAACTGGAACTACTGTTTCAAACCCTTGTCGGGTATGTGCAGGGCAGTCTAGAGTTAAAGCAACAGAAACAATTACTATTAATGTCCCAAGTGGTGTTGAAACTGGAGACGTGCTTTCGGTTAAAGGAAGTGGCAACGAAGGCGCTTTCAATTCACGCTCAGGTGATCTTTTAATTGAATTTATTGTAGCTGAATCTAAATTCTTTAAACGAAAAAACCTAGATATCTATACAACCTTAACTTTAACTTTTGCAGAAGCCGCTCTTGGTGCCAATATTAACGTTCAAACCATTCACGGCAACATTGACCTAGTAGTGCCCGCCGGTATTCAGTCGGGTGCTTTCTTGAAGTTATCTGGCCGTGGTGTGAAGAGATCTGGTCGTCAAGGCGATCACTTAATTGAAATTAAAGTCCAAACTCCAGCAAGTCTAAGCGCTGAGCAAAAAGAACTCTTTAGACGTTTAGCTGAGCTTGAATTAAAACAAAAAAAGTCTTTTCAAGACAGAGTTAAAAACTAGTCAAGGATATCGAAACCAAAACTAGTGCTTATTTGGTTGTTTTCAACAACAACTACCCCACCGTTTTGAAATTTAGCGGTAAAGCATTTTTCTTTATTCAAAATCCAGACAATAGTTTTAATAAAATGAGAGTGGCATACAACAAACAGTGTGCCACTTTTTATTTGACTTGCTTTATTTAAAAAACTTTTCGCTCTTTTAAAAAGCATTTCGTCGTCTTCAAAATTACGACCAGTTTTTAAACTTGGAATTAAAGAAGTCGGCATTCCGTCAAACTCCCCAAACTCACGCTCCACAATATCGCCATCAGCAATAAGCGGCAGTGCTAACTTCAGTTCATTTTTTAAAAAAACAGCAGTTTCAAAAGCCCTTGAAAAAGGAGAGACTAGTACTCTGTCTGGAACTAACTTGTTTTTCTTTAAAAACTGAGAAGTATTTTTTAGTTCAAAATACCAATTGGGGTCAAGGTGAGTGTCAACATGTCCCTGGATTTTATTTAAGGCATTAGTTTTAGTTTTGCCGTGTCTGATAAATACTATTTCCATGAATTTTAGCCTCTTTGATTTACCTTAAAATCATAACAAAATACCTACTTAATTTGTTAATTTTTAAGTAATTTTTAAAAATAGTGCTAACTATATTTGCGAAAAAAAGTATTTGATAACTAAAAAGTAAGAGTAGATAAATTATGAACATGACAAAAAAAGATGAATCAAAACTAATTAAAAGCATTCAAATTTTGCTTGCAAAAGACAAACAAGACATAAAAAATAATTTTACTGTTGCCACTAAAATTGCCAATACCATTGACATCAACCACCAAAATTACAATCTTGACAATCTAAAAATTGATAATTTTTTAAAACTAAAACTCAAAATTACAAAAGATTTTCTTGCGCTCACAGCCAAGAAATCAATAGATAAATCAAAACCTCTTGAAACCTCGGCAGACTTTCAAAAAAGATTTGCTTGGCTTTTTTTCGCCAAAAAAACTGAACGTCTACTTTGCGTGTTTTTAGACAGTAAACTAAGAGTATTGGGTGAAAAAATATTTACAGACAAGAGTACAAATAAGTTAAAAATTCCGCTTAAAGAAATTGTTTTACTCGCAAATCACTTTAAATCAAACCAAATAGTTTTAATACACAACCACCCAAGTCAAGACCCAGAACCTAGTGAAACTGACATTAAAACTACAGAAATTTGCTTAGAAATTCTAAGGCATTTAGACATTAAACTCCTTGACCATTTAGTGTTTACAAACACAGAATACCGCTCTGTTTTTTCGTATTTTTGACAATATTTTTTTGTATTGAAACGCTATTTTTCAATTGCAAAACCAAGGCTTAAATGTTAAAATGTTTGCGTATCTGCGTGCATTTTTATTCCCCTAATTTCACGCATTTTATAAAAAAATACGCATATAAAGAGGATATTGATGGCAAATTTAAAGAATTACGACGAAAAATCCATACAAGTTTTAAAAGGTCTTGAGGCTGTTCGCAAGCGCCCTGGGATGTACATTGGCTCAACTGATTCAAGAGGATTGCACCACTTAGTTTGGGAAATTTTTGACAACGCAGTTGATGAGGCTTTATCTGGATTTGGAAACACCATTACTTTAACTGTTCGTAAAGACAACTCAATTTGTGTGGAAGACGAAGGCCGTGGTATTCCTTATAAAAAACACGAGTCTGGTGTCTCAACACTGCAACTTATTTTTACAACTCTACACGCTGGTGGTAAATTCTCAGATTCAGGCTACAAGGTATCGGGTGGTCTGCATGGTCTTGGTGGTGCTGTTGTAAACGCACTTTCTTCTAAGTTCACAGTAACTTCTTCAAGAGACGGCAAAATTTGTCAGCAAACTTACTCAGAAGGTGGCTCTAAAATTCAAAAAGACCAAATAATTGCAGATACCCGCAGAACTGGGACTAAAATTGAGTTTTGGCCAGATCCTAAAATTTTTCAAACTACCACTTTTGTCTACGAAACAATTCGCGAACGTATACGTGAGGCTGCCTTTTTAATCAAAGGTCTAAAAGTAGTTTTAATTGACGAACGGACAAAAAAACGTGAAGAGTTTGAATACGAAAATGGAATTAAGGAATACGTTCAATTGCTTGCTGGTTCTAAAAAACCACTTGGTCAAATCAAAACTTTTGCAGGTGAACATTTTTCTGAAAACTGCAATCTGCCAATTGAAATAGATTGCGCTTTTATGTATTTTGAAACTTATTCGGAAAACATTATTTCTTTTGTTAACAACATCCGCACCAAAGATGGTGGAACTCACGAAATTGGTTTTAAAACTGCCTTTACTCGTGCGTTTAACGAATACGCGCGTAAATACAACTTCTTAAAAGAAAAAGACGAAAACCTAGACGGAGTTGACTTAAGAGAGGGTTTGATTGCCGTAATTTCTTTAAAAGTTCCTGAAAAACTGCTGCAATTTGAAGGTCAAACCAAGGCAAAACTCGGAACCCCTGAGGCTAGAGCTGCAGTTGACCAAGTAGTTTACGAAAAATTAAGTTTCTTTTTAGAAGAAAACAAAAAACTTTCAGAAACTCTGCTTAACAAAGCACTACTTGCCAAAAAAGCCCGAATTGCTGCAAGAAAAGCCAGAGAACAAGCCAGACAAGGCAAGACTTCTGCCAAAAAAGACTACGTACTTTCAGGAAAACTAACCCCAGCACTTTCTAAAAAAGCCGAAGAACGCGAACTTTTCTTAGTGGAAGGAGACTCAGCAGGAGGTTCTGCCAAGCAAGGGCGTAATCGTCAATTTCAGGCTATTTTGCCGCTCAGAGGTAAGGTTTTGAATACAGAGAAAGCCAATGTTGACCAAATCCTTAAAAACGAAGAAATTTTAAATATCATTCACGCAATTGGCGCTGATTTTGGCAATAAGTTTGACTTAAAAAAATCAAACTACCACAAAGTTATTATCATGACTGACGCCGATACAGATGGCGCCCACATCCAAATATTGCTTCTAACTTTCTTCTTTAGATTCATGAAACCGTTAATTGAACACGGATACCTATATATAGCTAACCCCCCACTTTATAAACTTTCTAATAAAACCAAAAAAATCTACTGCTGGTCTGACGAAGAGTTAATTAAAGCGCAAGGCGAAGGTAAGTTTCAAATCCAGCGTTTCAAAGGTTTAGGTGAAATGAACTTTGACCAACTATGGGAAACTACAATGAATCCAAATACCAGAAACATAATTCGCGTCAATGTCTCTGATTTTGAAGAGTCTGACCACCATGTCTCTGTTTTAATGGGCGACGATGTTGCACCTCGCCGTGACTGGATTGAGCAAAATGTAGACTTTAATGCTAACGATAACTTCTTGTCGCTTAAAGAAAAAGGCATGCCAGAAGAGCAGCCAACAGACGAGGAATAGGTAAAACATTATGCAAAAGATTAAACAAAAAATAGATGAGTTTATCGACAAAAACATTACCGACTCTGCTTTAAGTGAAATATTTTCAGACCGTTTTGCTAGATACGCTAAATACATTATTCAAGACAGGGCAATTCCAGATGTTAGAGATGGACTAAAGCCAGTTCAAAGAAGAATACTTTACGCGATGTATAAAATGGGCGTGTTTTCAGAGAAACCTTACCGAAAATCTGCGCGTATTACCGGCGAAGTTATGGGTAAATACCACCCACACGGAGACTCATCTATTTACGAAGCAATGGTCAGAATGTCTCAAGACTTTAAGATGAACATCCCGCTGATAGACATGCACGGAAACAACGGTTCTATTGATGGAGACAGTCCGGCGGCTATGCGTTATACCGAGGCAAGGCTTGCTTTTGCCGCGGAGACTATGCTGATTGACCTAGATAAAAAAACAGTAGTGTTTGTTCCAAACTTTGACGACGAAGAAATAGAACCAGTAGTTCTTCCTGCTCGTTTTCCAAACTTACTAGTAAACGGTTCTAGCGGAATTTCGGCAGGATATGCCACTAAAATCCCTCCGCATAATATCGGCGAAATAATTGATGCCACAATTCATCTGCTTAACCACCCCAATGCTACTTTGGAAAAAATTCTTGAGTTTGTCAAAGGTCCTGACTTTCCAACTGGCGGTATTGTTGAAGGCAAAGACTCAATTGTCCAAGCACTTGCCACTGGAACTGGGCGCATACTTTTAAAATCCAAAATAGAAATTGAGGAAATCAACTCAACAACTAAACGAATCGTTGTTACAGAAATACCTTTTGAAGTTTCTAAAGCAGATTTAGTTAGAGAAATCGACACTACGCGTATTGAAAAAGGCATTGATATTCAAGAAGTTAGAGACGAGTCTGACAAAGATGGCCTTAGAATCGCAATTGACTTAAAACCAAACACCGAACCAACTGCTATTCTTGCATATCTATTTAAAAACACACAACTGCAAGTCTACTTTAACTACAATATGGTTTCAATTGCTGACAGTCGACCGGTTTGCATGGGCATTATTGATATTTTACTTGCCTACATCAACCACTACAAAGAATGCTACACAGCCCGCACTCAGTATCTTTGCGACAAAGACAAAGAACGTCTGCATATTGTAGAAGGTCTGGAAAAAATGCTTTCGGTGCTAGACGAAATTATCAGGATAATTCGTGCATCTCACGACAAGAAATCGTCAATTGAAAATATCGTCGCTGGTTTTAATGGTATCTTTACAGTCAAACAAGCAACTGCGATTGTCAACATGCGTCTATATCGTTTATCTAACACAGACATAGTGCTTTTACTTAAAGAAAAAGAAGATTTAATTGAGCGAATTAAGGAATACGAAAAAATTCTGGCAGACCCTGAGTATTTAACTAAAAAAGTCGGAAACGAACTAAAGGAAACTAAAAAACAGTTGTATGTTGGAAGAAGAACTGAAATTAAAGAAGAAATCACTAACTTAAAAATTGACGAAAAAGCCTTAATTTCAAACGACACTTATCACTTTGGTGTTTCGGCAAACGGATATATTTACAAATCTTCGCTAAAATCATTTGCACAAAGCAAGCAAACTCAGTTTAAAACAGGCGACAGTTTAGTGTTAGAACAAGAGGTTTCTAATCACTCAACGCTTTTAATGTTTACAAATCAAGGCAACTTTATCGCAGTGCCAATTTACAAAATTAACGAAAAGAAATGGTCAGAACTAGGAATTCACATCGGACAAATTGTGGAACTGGCCGACCAAGAGCGAGTAATCTATCCGTTTATAGTAAAGGACTTTGCAAAAAACTTAAAGTTTCTGCTTGCAACTAAACAAGGTTTTGCAAAACAAGTTTTGCTACAAGACCTTACTACTACTCGCTACACAAAACCACAGCGCGCAATTAAGTTGGCCACTAAAGATGAGCTAGTTTCAGTTTCAGCTGGTCCGCTTAAATCAATTTTGTGCTTAACTAAAAAAGGCTATGGTCTATGCTTCGCTGAGTCTGAAGTCCCAGAATACGGACTATACGCATCCGGCGTTAGAGTAATTAAACTAGAAGACAAAGATGAACTAGCATCAGCATTGTTTGCAAATGAAGAAAGCCAAATTTTAATGCTGACCAACAAAGCAACTGTTTTTGTAAGAAATTACTTTGAACTTCCACAAATGCAGCGCTACCGTAAAGGAAGTTTGATGTATCAACGCCAAAAAACTCAACCTGCTGAACTAGTTTCCTGTGTTGCGCTAAACTCAAGTCAAAAAGACGTAGATGCAAATATTTTCTTTAAAGAAGTAGTTTTAACTAAAAAAATTACAGACCTTAAAAACTCAAATAAATTCGGACTTGCTTTAGAGGGAGTAAGTAAAGACAGTTTACCTTGGTTAATTGCAGTTAAACAAGACTTACTTGATGATTTAAAACCTCTTGACCAAAAACAAACAATTCAAATTACAAAAATTAAGAAAAAAGCCACTAAGATCTCAGAACAAGCCTTTTCTGCTTTTACCGCTGAATTTGGCTTAGACCAGCCAAATGAAGACGAAGAACAGAAAGATGAGCCTACATATTCATCGCCTTTCTTTGATGATCTTGAATTTTAACAGTTTAAATATTTATTTTTGAAAAAAGGAGGAATAAATATGAAAATTAAAGTACTTAACACAAACCAAACTTATGAATTTCCAAATGGTGTGTGTGCTTTAGATGTGTTAAAAGAAGTGAAGTTAGACTTTACGCCTTTTGCAGTTAAAGCCAACCGTCGCCTACGCGAACTTACTTACCAACTACACGCAGACTGCGAAATTGAGTTTTTGTCGCATTCCGTGCGCTCTGCTAACCGAATTTATGAAGCCTCACTACGCTTTATTGTGGCGATGGCCTACAATCGTTTGTTTAAAAGCCAAGTTAAGTTCAACTACAATGTTTCTATGTCTATTTTGGCTATTCCTAAAAAACTTGGCCGTAAACTAACTGAAAAAGACATTGAAGCGTTAGATAAAGAAATTAAGAAAATAGTTAAGGCTGACCTGCCTTTTGAAAAAGTCTTAATTCCGCTTGAACAGGCTGAAAACATCTACTCAAAACAAGGAGATTTAGATAAACTAGCCGTTTTAAATGTGCGAGAACAAGAATACGTAAACGCCTACAAGGTAGGCGACTACTACAACTATATGTATTCAAAAATGGTACCAAGCACAGGTTATTTAAAAGACTACAAAATTTTCCTTTACGACGCTGGCTTTATTTTGCAATACCCGCGTGGTGAGGCAAACGGCCGCATTCCTGAGTTTTCAGAGTCTCTGACCTACGCAAATACTTTAAGAGAAGCCGCTGCTTGGTCTAAGTCAGTTGGGGTTGGCACAATTGCTGAACTTAACGAAAAAGCGTTTGACCGCAAAAAAATTAGTGAGTTTATCAATATGTGCGAAATCAGACATACCAATAATTTCTTTAAAGTAGCCTCAGAAATTTTGAACTATGGCGCCAAAAAACGCTTAATTTGCGTCGCTGGTCCTTCTTCTTCTGGTAAAACTACATTTGCAACTAGACTAAGATATACTCTTGCTTCACTTGGCGTCAAAACTTTAATGATTTCAATTGACGACTACTACGTTGAACGTTCTAAAACTCCGCTAGACGAAGACGGCAACCTAGACTTTGAAAGCCTATATGCCCTAGACATTGAGCTGTTTAACCAAAACTTATCTGACTTAATTCAAGGAAAGCCAACTAGTTTACCAGTTTACGACTTTAAAACTTCCTCTCGTAGTTTCAAAGAACCGCTTACTATAGATGCAACTACTCCTATCATCATTGAAGGTATCCACGCACTAAACGAAGAGTTAACTAAGTCAATAAAAAGAGACTTAAAATACAAAATCTTTATCGGACCGCAAACTCAGGCTCACATTGACTTTCACAACCCTATTTCCTTTACTGACCTGCGTTTACTTCGCCGAATTGTAAGAGACTCAAAATACAGAAATGCCAAAGCCACCGAAACGCTTTCAATGTGGCCATCTGTTAGAAAAGGTGAGTTTAAGTGGATTTATCCAAACCAAGAAGGTGTGGACTTTGTTTTCAACACTGAGCTTTCTTATGAATACGCTGTCTTAAAAAAACACGCACTTCCACAACTGCAAGCCATCCCACGTTCGTCTGAATACTTCATTACTGCAAACAGGTTAGTTAAATTCTTAAAATACTACGTGGACATTGACGACCAACTTGTTCCTTGCAACTCACTACTTCGCGAGTTTATCGGTGGTGCCTGCGTTTAGGCAACCACTAAATCTAAATGTTTTTACTTAAAAACATTGAGCGCTTTACCTTGGATTTCAAGCAAATCAACAAACTAACTTCGCTTTACGCAAAGCGTGGGCAAGAGACTTACTTTGCTGAGTTTTTCAAAAAATTCAAGCAAGCGCTCATTCCTGGTCTGGTTTCTGAAAACACCTACTATTTTTCTTTAATGTTTTCAGAACTAGACAGAGACAAACTAAAAAAGTTTACTTCAAACGACTACAAGCCAAATAATCTAAAAGAAAAGTTTGTGCAAAACTCAAGAAAAATAATTTCTAGTATTCAACAAACCGCCGAAAAAGGTCTACACAACTCAGATATCTATGCGTATGCCTCTGCGCTTGGAGATGGAATTCATGCAGTTTCTTTAAACCGAGCACAGTCTAACCAGACTAGTTTCTTAGATGCAAGCGGAAAACCACTTGGAATTGAGGCAAAGCTTAGTGAAGTTTGCACACTTTATAATACTTTATGTGTCAAAGAAATTGAAAAAGTTACGTTAATTTCTAATTTTTTAATTGACTACTATATGCTGGAGCCTTATCTTTTAAACCAGAAAGCGTTGTTTTGTTTGCTTGCCTTTAGACTACTTACTGCTGAGTTTAAGGTTTTTTCATATGTTTCTTTTTTTAAATTCTTAACGCCACTTAGCACTCAACTTGACCAAGCTCTGGCGGTGGCTAGTACTAACTGGCTACATGGACACTCCGATACTTCTTTGCTTTTTGAGATTTTAACATCCGTGTGTTTCCAGGCTTATCAAGAATTTGAAACAAAGGCTCACCAACATCAGTTTGAAGCAACTATAAATCGCAAAAACGACATCATTGGCCAAATTAGGAAATTTCAAGATACTTTTACCGTTGCTGACTTAAAAAAAGCCAACCCACACATTTCGCTTTCCACAATTAACAGAACACTTAAAACCTTGAAAGATTCTGGCGAAATTATTTTAGTTGGCAAAGGCAAAAGTTCCTTTTGGCAAAAAACTCACACCACAACTAACTTACTCCAGTCTTCTTTTTTTACGCAAGACTGATACTTGGTTTTGTTAAAGTATAATTAACTTAACCTACATAAATTCAAAAATAAAGGAGAAAATCATGAATTTACTGAATTTTTTAACTAAAACTAACTCTGGTTTTAACTACTATGAACTAGTTGGAATTGCTGCTGGTATAGTAATTTTTATTTCGTTTACCTTTAGAAAAGACTTAATTATTCGCTCAGTTAACTCAGTTGGCTGTCTACTTTTCGTAACTTACGGTATTTTAATCGGTGCACACTCAGTTTGGGCAATCAACGGCGCTCTTTTCTTATTTAACTTAGGAAATGTAATTTACGCTTTAGTCAAAGCCCACAAACAAAAAGGTTTACCGCAAACAGAGACTATAACTATTGACAAAGCCGAATACGACCGTCTAAAAGCACTAGACAACACTCAAACTAAATAAACTTAAACTTCAGCCTAAATGAGTTTAGCAATTAAGGTTGGCGAAAAATATCGCGAGACTATTTTGTTTAAAGTAGACGATGTTCTTACTTTTGCGGAAGTCTCTCAAGACAAAAATCCTCTTCACACAGACCCTGTCTACTGCAGACAAACTAGATTTGGGAAACCTATTGTACATGGTGCTTTGCTTTTTTCGCATTTTTCGCGAGTTTTTGGTACAATTTGGCCTGGCGAAGGCTCTGTTTACTTAAAACAAAACATTGAATTTTTGAGGCCTATTTTTGTCGGCGATGAAGCTACCTTAGAAATTGAATGCATAGACATCGACTCAGTTAAAAAAAGAGTAACTTTTTTATGTACTTTCTTTAATTTAGAAAATAAAACAGCGTGTCGTGGTGAAGCCGAGATATATCTGCCTAATTTAGAAAAATAAAATGGATAAAACTGAAATTATTCAAAGTAAAATTCAACATTACATTGACTTAAATGTCTTGCCTTTTGTAAAAGAAATTGAAACAAAAGGCACTTTTCCTGTGGATTTAGTTAAAGACATGCAAGCAAACTCTTTGTTTGGTTTAACCATTCCAGCAACCTACTCGGGTTCTGGGCTAGACTTTAGCCTGTATATTGACACTGTTTTAAGATTGTCTCAAGCAGACGCCGCAATTGGTGTAATTTTAGCCGCACACACATCACTTTGCGTAGCACCGATTTTAAAGTTTGGAACTGATACACAAAAAGCCAAATATCTACCACAACTTACTAAAACCAAACTAGGTGCGTTTGCTTTAACTGAAACCAACGCAGGCTCAAACCCTGCTATTTTAGACACTTCTTTTGAAGAGAATTCCGACCACTTTTTGCTAAATGGCTCAAAATTATTTATTACCAATGCTCCACACGCCGACATTTATTTAGTATTTGCAAGAAATAAACACGCTGATAACCCCGGTCGAGAAATGGCTTGTTTTATTGTAGAAAAAGAAATGTCTGGAGTTTCTTTTGGAGAACCAGACAGTAAACTTGGAATTCGTCCTTCTTCTTCTTGTGAAGTTATACTCACAAACGTTAAAGTTCCAAAAGAAAACCTACTTGGACAACTTGGCCAAGGCTACAAAATTGCTTTAACTACGCTGACCGGTGGCAGAATTTCAATTGCTGCACAAGCCCTTGGAATTGCCAAGGCTGCTTTAAAAGAAGTTGAGTCTTATTCAAATCAACGTCGCCAATTTGGCCAAACTTTAGCAGAGTTTCAACACACTCAATTTCGCTATGCTGAACTTAAAACCAAAATAAAAGCAGCAACACTACTGCTTAGTGAAGCCGTTTCTACCTACCAAACAACCGCGAACATCCAAGATTCTGCGATGGCTAAACTGTATTGTGCAAAAGTAGCGGTTGAAGCTGCTGACTTTGCTGTACAAATTCACGGAGGATATGGCTACATGACTTCGTTTATTGTAGAGCGACTATACAGAGACGCAAAAATTACCGAAATTTATGAGGGAACTTCTGAAGTTCAAAAAATAATTATTGGCCAAACCTTATTAAAGAAATGAAAGTAGCAGTTTTAGTAAAAGTAGTTCCCAACACCACTAAGTTTGAGTTCAATAAAGAAACTAACACTTTAGTGCGTTCAGGTGAACAAATAATTAACCCAGATGACTTAAAAGCAATAGCACTTGCACAAAAATTAAACTTAGACATTGAAGTAATTTCAATGGCTCCGCTTTTCCATAAACCTGTGCTTTCATTGGTGTTTGCCTATAAAAATATTAAAAAACTAATAATCTTAAGCGATTCTGCATTTTCAGGTTCCGACACTGCTGCAACTGCAAAAGTTTTAGCTGAGTTTTTAAAAACCCAAAACTACTCCTACATTTTTGCAGGCTATCAAGCTCTAGACGGAGACACCGCTCAGGTCGGACCTTCAGTTTCTACACTACTAGGTGAAACTTTGATATCTTGTGTATATGATATAACTAAACAAGCAAGTTCTCTAAACGCTTATGTAAATTCAGATTTTGGTGATTTAGAGGTAAAAATTCCTAAAAAAGCGCTAATTACCGTGACTTCTAAACGAGCAACATCGCCAGTTTTAGACCTTGCAAATTTAAATAATTTAAATGACGAAAACATCCAAACTTACACTAATCAAGACTTAAAGATAGAAATTACTGAACTAGGCTTAAAAGGCTCACCTACCAGAGTTAAAAAAACTTTTTTAAAAAGTTTTCCCAAAAAATCTACAGAAGTCTTTAAAACTAACACAGAGTCTGCTGCCTCTGTTTTAGCCAAAGAGTTTAAAGAGTTTTTAAAATAAGGATATACATGCACATGAAAAATATTTTTATTTTAGGTTTTTTAAATCAAGACAAGCAAATAGTTTCTGGAACTTTTGAGCTGATTTCTGAAATCAATCAAAAAAATTTAGACTCAGTTATAGTCAACGCCTTGATTTTAACAGACTCTGATTTATCTAGCCAAGAAAATGAAAAACTAAAAAACTTTGGTTTTCATCAAACTTATGTCTTGGTTTTGCCAAAAGACTACTTTTTAAATGTGCAGGCGACTGGCAAAACTATCTTTAGCTTATTTAAAAAATTACCAACTCCAGATATCTTTTTATTTCCATCTGGGATTTTTACCCGCAGCTTAGCCCCTGTTTTAGCAACTCATTTCAAAGCTGGGTTAACCGCGGATACCACAGGACTAGAAATTGAAGCGGCTGCTGATTCACTTAAACTAACATCTGTCAGACCTGCTTTTTCTGGAAATATTTACGCAGAAATTATCTATCCCAATTCTTTGGTGCAAATGGCTACAGTTAGACAAGGGTTATTTGAGTTAAAAGAAAAGCCAAACCCTGAGATGAAACTTACAAAAATTGAGACAAGCCAAGTAAAAGAACTTAACTTTAAACAGATTTTAAATAAAACTAAAGAAAACTTTTCATTTCAAGGTAAAGAAATTATTTTTGACTTAGGTCGCGGTGCTGAAAGTACAGTTAAATATTTTGATGATTTTTTAAATCAGTCAAAAGTCGCAGTTGGTGCAACTAGAGGATTGGTGCAAAAATCTGTGTTTACCAAAAAAAGACAAATCGGTCAAACCGGCTCCGCAGTTGCTCCTAACTTACTAATTTGTTTTGGAGTTTCAGGGTCAAGTCAACATCTTGCTGGTATTCAAAAGGCTAAAAAAATTATTTCGGTTAACATAGATGAAAGCGCTCCACTTAACCAACATGCGGATTTAGTGATAGTTGGAGATGCTAACGAAATAATTCCTAAGTTTATCAAACTAATTTCTAAAAAGGAGATTTAAATGCAAAACAAAGTCTACATTGTTGCCAAAGGGCGCAGTGCAATCGGTAATTTTGGCCAAACATTTGCTGGTCAAAGTATTACTAAAATCAGTGCGCAAGTATTATCTGGTTTACTTGAAAAATACAAAATCAATAAGGCCGAAATTCAAAAACTAGTCTTTGGTCAAGTTATGCAAAGCGCGTGCGGTCAAAACACAGCTAGACAAATTGCGCTGGAAACCGGACTTAGTCCAAAAACCACTGCCTTTACTGTAAACATGGTCTGTGGCTCTGGTATGCAGGCAATTGTTTCTGCTTATCTAGATATACTTTCTGGTAAAACCGACTTAGTTGTAGCCGGAGGTGGCGAGTTTATGTCAAATGTGCCACACGCTATTTTAAACTCAAGGACAGGCTGTAAATACGGACCTCTTAAAACCCTTGATTTAATTGAGTCAGACGGGCTGACCGACTCTTTCTTAAAAGAACCAATGGGGCTTTTAATGGACGAAGTAGCCGCTAACTTGAATATTACTAAAGAAGAGGCAGCTGCTTACTCAGATAGTTCACACAAAAAGGCTTACCTAGCCCAAAATAATGTATTTAAATCAGAAATTATTCCAGTTACTGTCAAACAGAAAAAAACAGAAATTAATTTCACAAAGGACGAACACATCAGACCAGAGACCACAGCAGATGCTATCTTAAAACTACCTTCTATTTTTTCAAAAGATGGTATTACTAACGCTGGAAACGCATCTGGTATAAACGACGGAGTTGCTTTTGTTTGTTTGGCTTCAAGTGCTTATCTAGATAAACACCCAGAAGTAAAACCACTTGCAGAAATCGTAGACTTTGCAGAAGTTGGCGTAGAGCCAGAAAGTTTTCCACTTGCACCGTTTTTTGCAATTCAAAAACTAATTGAGACCAATAAACTTAGTCTAAAAGACCTTGATTTATTCGAAATTAACGAAGCTTTTGCGCATACCGTTGTTGCTAACTTAAAGTTGTTATCTGAAAAATACAATGTTTCGTATAGTGCTTTAAATAAAAAAACCAATGTATGCGGTGGCGCAGTAGCACTTGGACATCCACTTGGCATGTCTGGTGCCAGAGTTGTAGTATCTCTTATCACTCAGTTGGAACATTTTAATTTAAACTCAGGAATTGCGACGCTTTGTATAGGCGGAGGTCAAGGAATTGCACTTTACTTAAGAAAAGGAGCTCGCAAATGACTAGATTCAAAGACAAATTAGTTTTAATTACTGGCGCAGGACGTGGAATTGGCAAGGAATGTGCACTTCAGTTTTTAGCAGAAGGAGCTAAAGTTATTGGTTTTGCCCTGCATCCTTTAACCTACAGTCATCCTAATTTATTTGGCTATTGCTTAGATGTTTCTGACCGCATGCAAATTCAGTCACTTTTGCCAGAAATTATTGCTAAACACGGAATCCCGGAAATTCTTGTCAATAACGCTGGAATTACTAAAGACAGTCTAACTCAAAAAATGCAAGATGAAGACTGGGACAAAGTAATTTCTGTGAACTTAACCGGAATTTATAATCTAACTAAACCACTCATCCCTGAATTCTTAAAAACAGGCAAAGCCCAAATTATTAACATCACATCAATTGTTGGGCAATTTGGCAATATTGGCCAGGCTAACTACGCTGCTGCTAAAGCCGGAGTAATTGGCTTAACTAAGACCTGGGCAAAAGAGTTTGCACGCAAAGGTGCAAACATCCGCGTAAACGCGGTCGCTCCTGGTTTTATCTTAACTGACATGATGAAAACAGTACCAGATACCCTACTTGAAAATTTTAAAGGACAAACCATGTTAAACCGTTTAGGTGAACCTAGAGAAGTTGCAAATGTTGTGCTGTTTTTAGCCTCTGACGACTCAAGTTATATAACTGGTGCAACAATTGACGTCAACGGTGGAATGCGACTTTAAAAAACGATTTCTAACTCATTTATACTTTAAATTAAACTTAAATTTTGTTATACTAATTATTAGTGAAAAAGGAGAACTTAAATGGCAAAAAAATATGTTTATGCATTTAGTGAAACTAACGAATCAATGCGTAATCTTTGCGGTGGTAAAGGTGCTAACCTTGGCCAAATGACCCAACTTGGATTACCAATTCCACAAGGTTTCACAGTTACAACCGAGGCTTGTACAAAATACTACAAAGACGGCGAACAAATTTCTACATCAATTCAAAAAGAAATTCTAGACGCAGTTAAAGCCTTGGAAAAATTAACAGGTAAAAAATTCGGAGATCCAAAAAATCCGCTTTTAGTTTCTGTAAGAAGTGGTGCCAGAGTATCAATGCCAGGTATGATGGACACAATTTTAAACTTAGGTCTAAATCCTAACGTAGTTGATGGACTTAGCCAAATTACTGGTAACCGTCGTTTTGCCAACGACTCATACCGTCGTTTCATCCAAATGTATTCAGACGTGGTAATGGGTGTTGAAAAACGCAACTTTGAAAACATCATTGATGAACTTAAAGCCCAAAAAGGCGTAGCACAAGACTCAGACTTCACAGCAGAAGACCTTGACGAAATGATCGCTCGCTTTAAAGAACTTTACAAAAAAGAAATTGGCGAGGAGTTCCCAACTGATCCATTTGTGCAACTATTTGGCGCAATTGGCGCGGTTTTTAAATCTTGGAACAACCCACGCGCCGACTATTACCGCAAAATGAACAACATACCTTCTTCTTGGGGAACTGCTGTTAACGTTCAATCAATGGTATTTGGTAACTTTTCCGATAAATCAGGTACAGGTGTTGCCTTTACTCGCCACCCTTCAACAGGTGAAGCAAAAGTATTTGGTGAATACTTAATCAACGCTCAAGGTGAAGACGTAGTTGCTGGTATCCGCACTCCGCAAGCCCTTGACACTTTAAAAGACGTAATGCCTGCCTGCCACGCTGAGTTTATGCGTTTGGCTGCTTTGTTGGAAGAACACTTCCGTGATATGCAAGACATTGAGTTTACTATTGAAAACGAAAAACTATACTTCCTTCAAACTAGAAACGGAAAAAGAACAGCACCTGCTGCTTTAAAAATCGCGGTTGACTTAGTTAACGAAGGCAAAATTACTAAAGAACAAGCAATTACTCGTGTTGAGCCTGCTCAACTTGAAAATCTCCTTCACCCACATTTCTCAAGTGCTGCTTTAAAAACTGCTAAACTTGCCGGCAAAGGTCTGCCAGCATCTCCTGGTGCTGCAACTGGACTAGTTGCTTTCTCTGTGGCCGAAGTTCTTCGCCTTAAATCAGAAGGTAAAAAATCCGTGCTAGTGCGTTTAGAAACTTCACCTGAAGACATCGAAGGTATGCACGTTGCTGAAGGTTTCTTAACTGCTCGTGGTGGTATGACTTCACATGCAGCCGTAGTTGCTCGTGGCATGGGTAAAACTTGTGTTGCAGGTTGCCATGACCTTCAATTCTTATCTGACGGAACTTGCCGTCTAGGAGGCTCTGAAGTTAAAGAAGGCGACTACATTAGTATTGACGGTTCAACTGGTTCTGTTTATTTACAAAAAATTGAAACTGTACCTGCAGAAATCTCTGGAGACTTTGAAACTTTCATGGGTTGGGTTGACGAAGTTCGCACTCTTGGTGTGCGTGCTAACGCCGAAACTCCAAAAGATGCACGTCAGGCTATCTTGTTTGGCGCGGAAGGTATTGGCTTAATTCGTACAGAACACATGTTCTTTGACTCAACTCGTATTAAAGCGATTCGTGAGTTTATTGTATCTGCTACTGCTGAACAAAGAAAAGTAGCACTTGAACGTATTCTGCCATATCAACAAAAAGACTTCGAAGACTTAATTGAAACTGTAGAAGGTAGAGCGATGACTATTCGTTATCTAGATCCACCTCTACATGAGTTTATTCCAAAAGAGGCTAAAGAAATTGAAGAGCTTGCGTGCGAACTTAAAGTTGAATTAAAAGAACTTTACAGCGTAATTGCTTCTCTTCACGAAGAAAACCCAATGATGGGTAACCGTGGTTGCCGTCTAGCGGTTCGCTACCCTGAACTTGCTGAAATGCAAACTAAAGCGGTAATTACTGCCTATATTGCTCAAACTAAAAAACACCCTGAATGGAAACTAGTGCCAGAAATTATGATCCCACTAGTTGGTGAACTTCGCGAATTCCAATTCGTTAAACAAACTGTTTGCAGAGTTGCAGATCAGTTAATCAAAGAAGCAGGAGTTGACCTTGAATACAAGGTTGGTACTATGATTGAAATTCCTCGTGCTGCTATCTTGGCTGACAAAATCGCGAAAGAAGCAGACTTCTTCTCATTTGGTACAAACGACTTAACTCAGTTAACTTTTGGTTTTTCAAGAGACGACGCTGCTAACTTCTTACCAGCTTACTACGAAAACAAGATCTATGAGTTTGACCCTTTCCAACAAATTGACCCAGAAGGTGTGGGTGAACTTGTGAAACTTGCAACTAAACTTGGCAAAAAAGGCAACAAAACTCTGAAACTTGGAGTTTGTGGTGAACACGGTGGAAACCCATTTTCAGTTGAGTTCTTCCACAACGCAGGTATTACCTACGTTTCTTGTTCTCCATTTAGAGTTCCAGTTGCAAGACTTGCGGCTGCTCAGGCTGAACTTAAAAACCCTCGCAAAAAATAAGTATCTAATTTGATTAAAAAAAGTAGTCTTAACTTTAAAAAGACTACTTTTTTATACTAAAAACTAAATAAAATTACATTTTAATTTGATTATTCAAGGAGTTTTATATGACTAAAAAAAATTATTCAGTCGTTAATTTAGTCGCAATTGTCGTGGCTGTCGGGCTGGCGGCTTTCGCGATTTTTGCCGAAATCCACGCCTTAATTGGCGCAATTAACAAATACAAAAACAACGCCCTTACAATTAGTGAACTAATGATTAGTTGGGTGCGCTTTGTTACCTTAATCTTTCTTTTAACCGCAGTATTACTTTCTTCTTTTTCCGATAAAGTTTTTGCAGGTCTAGTTATTTTATTTCTAGACTTTTACTTAATTAAAGTAGCTGCTTTCTTTAACTTAGTGATGCGCGGACAGTTTTCATTCAAACAACACTATCCAATGTTTATATCTGTATTCTTAGCAATTCTGTTGGCTGTTTTAATCGCGCTGGTATTTATGTTAAAACGACCAGTACTTTACCGTCTACACTTTGTGCATTATCTGCCAATTATCGGCACATCTATTTTCTTTTTGGCCTACAGTGGGGCAGAACACGCACTTTACCTGTCACTTGCCATGCTAGTGGCTGTACTAACCGGTCAAAAAATAGTGTCTGGCATAATTTTTGTATCTCGTTTTACTTTCCCAATTATTGAGCTAATCGGTGGACTTCACAAAAACCAAGGAACTCGTATTTACTACATCGTTCGTTGGGTAATTGCCTTTGCTCTGCTAGCCGCGGCTATTTCTTATCTTTCTTATATTATTACTACCTACTTTCAAACTAGAGCAAGTGAAAAAAGAGGTCGCAGAACTAAAGTAGAAGTTCAAACCACTAAAGCCTAGGCAAAATTGAAAGAACTCACGCTAATTGTCGGTGCGATGTGTACGGAGCTAACTTATTTTAAAAATAAGTTAACAGGCCCTAAACGTTTTTTTTCAGATGTTGAGATGTACACAGGCACTTTAAACAAAAAACCAGTTGCACTGCTTTACACAGGAATTGGCAAAACCAATGCTGCTTTTGCTTTAACTGAAGCACTATTTGTACTTGAACAGAACGAGTTTTTTGTTAAAAAAATTATTAGCATTGGCCTAGCTGGTGGTTTTGGACTAAAGTTAGGTGAAATTGCTCAAGTTAAACACACTACTTTTTCTGACTTTGACTTATCGGTTTTCAATGATCCTATCCCAAGTTTTGACTTAAAGTTAGCAAATTCGTTAGAACTCAAAAAAGTTGTTTGCTTTTCGGCAGACCGTTTTGTAACTAGTCCACTAGACAGTAAAGAAAGTGTTTATGTTTGTGACATGGAACTAACCTCTTTAGCACAAATTGCCGAAATTAAACAAATTCCCTTGTCTGCTTTTAAAATTGTCTCTGATTTACTTGACTCAAAGTCTAGTCAAATTAACGAATACTTTGGCTCCAAAAGACCAGAAACTATGGCTAAACTAGAAACTGTTTTGTTTTCTTCCCTGGAGGCTTAAAGTGAAAAAAGGAATAATTTTAATCGGAGATTTATTTGAAGAAACCGAAGCCTTGGTTACCAGAAACATTTTACTTAGAGCTGGTATGGAAGTTAGTTTAGTCTCAACTTCCGATAAGTCTGCATGTGTAAGTTCAAATGGTCTAAAAGTTGAGGCTAAATACTTAATTTCAGAAGTTAACGCTAAAGACTTTGACTTTGTTGCAATTGCTGGCGGTGCTTGGGTGTCTGAACTAATTAAAAAACCAGGCGGAGAGCAGTTTAAAGCAATAATTGATTTAATTCAAGACTTTGCTGAACTTAAAAAAACAATTGCTGCAGTTTGTGCGGCCCCAGTGTTTTTAGCGTATGCTGGTTTACTTGACAACACAGAGTTTACTTGTTTTCCTGGCTTTGAGAAATACATGCAAGGTACATACCTAAATGTGCCAGCAGTTCATTCAAACAACATAGTTACCGGTCATTCAAGCGGCTATTCACATGAGTTTGCCTTGTTGTTACTTGAAATTCTTTACAATTTGGAGAACCGCGAGAAAGTAGAAAACCTACTAGGTCTTATTAAATAAATTAAAAATAAATCAGAGGTGTATTTTGAATAGATTAAAACAATATAATTACCGAACTGCAAAAAAAATTATCATCGCAGCAATTGTTATGTATTTTATTATCATCGCATTATTTGCTGCAGTCTTGATTACCACTAGTTTTTTAGATAGAAGTCCAAGCATTGATCCAAAAACAGGCATAGTTAATAATAAATCTGTTATTAGTTTGTATTTGCCAGTATATGTTTCGCTATTTGTTGCATCCGGAATTTCTGGACTATTGCTTTTGATTTTCTATATTTTGTCTATCATTCAAGTGTTTAAAGCGAAAGTTCATGACATTTTACTTTTAATTGGCTTATTTATGCCGATATTTGGGCTAATTGCTCTATTTATTAAACTAGTTTACATAAACAGAAAAATTGCTGAACTTAAGTTTAGTGAAGTTGAACCTTTAGAAGTTGTAAAATAGTTTTAAGAACTGTTTTGAGCTTTTGAAAAAAAATATATAATAATTTAGAGGTGTTAAATGGATTCAACAAAACTTTCTAGTTATATTAGTGCTAAAAAAGCGCTTAAAACAACAATTATTCTTTACTTGATTTTAATTGCTCTTGCTATTTTGATCCCAGTCCTACTAGTTACTTTAACAGGGCTTACTGCAGGTTCCATTGCTGGCGGTCTTGGTTTAAATGTCTCTGCTAGTTCAATGCAAGGATCTTCTTCATCTGGTATTACTGCTATTTTTGGTTCTTATCTAATTTTATTTCTAGCTCTATTTATAGCAGCAGGTGTTATTGGTTTACTAACATTTATATTTTATATTATCTCAATCGCTAAAGCATTTGAAGGCAAAGCAGGCGATATTTTACTAATCTTAGGATTCTTTTTTGGTATTCTTGGTTTTATTGGCTTGTTTGTTAAATTAAGCTATGTTAATAGCCAAATTAGACAACTTCAATCTTACGATTTCCAATACTAATTTCTACCAATAAAATTTTTTAGCAGAACATTGAAAAAAGCACAAATTATCAAAAAACAGGATAATTTGTGCTTTTTAATTTGGAAAAAATAATTCTATTAGATTAGTTTTCTAAGCTAGTGCTTAGCGCTACCTTGATTTTTTCTTCAAAACTCAAAGGCGCTTCTTTAGAACCAAATCTTTCAATAACATCTCCTTGTTTGTTTACTAAAAACTTAGTGAAGTTCCACTTAATTCGACCGCCTGGCAGTGCTTCTTTTAAGTATTTGTAAAGTTCAATTGCGTCTTTTCCGTTAACCTTGATTTTAGAAAATTGCGGGAAAGTTGTGTTAAAATTCATCACACAAAAACTGTGAATTTCGGAATCTGTGCCAGGTGCTTGCATCAAAAACTGATTACAAGGAAAATCTAAAATCACAAATCCTTGGTCTTTGTACTTTAAGTAAAGTTCTTCAAGTTCTGTGTATTGTTTTGTAAAACCGCATCTAGTTGCGGTGTTGACTATCAACAAGACCTTTCCTTTATAGATATCTAGTTTTAGGTCTTGGTTGTCTTGTGTTTTTACGACAAAATCATATACGTTCATAAATCACTCCTTTTCGCTTAACTGCAGTTTAGCAATTTCTTCTTTTTGTTCAATAATTCTTTTAATTAAAGTAGAATTGCGTTGTTGCTCATCTACTGTGCACATTTTAAGTTGACAAGGTTCACCAATTATAAACAGTTTCTCTTTAGCACGAGAAACTGCAGTATAAAGTAGTTCGTTGGTAAGCATTATATAAAAACGACTTAATAAAATAACAACTGCTAACTTATACTCAGAACCTTGGGATTTATGGATAGTTGAAGCATATGCAAGTTCCGTGTCTTCTTTAATATCTACAGGCAGAGACACTAAATTATCGCCAATTTTAAGTACAAAAGTTTTAGCCTGAATATCGACGACTTTACCGATATCTCCGTTCATCACACCATGGTCTGGGTAATTTTTAGTAATCATTAGTTTGTCGTTAATATAAAAACGTGAGTCCTTTCTAATCTCTAAAAAGCGGTCTCTGTTTTCATAGGGAATAAAGTAGTTTTGACAAATCTTGTTAATATCGTGAACTCCGCATTCCCCTTCTTTCATTGGAATTAAAATTTGAAAGTCTTGGTAAATATCAATATTTTGTTTTTCGCAAAGTTGCAGGAAGTTAACAATGTTATTGCGGATATATTCAACTGAGCATTCGCCCATACTCAAATCCTTACTTATATAATTTTTGTAATTAGTTTCATTTACTTCTTTATTTTTAAGCGCTGAAATTAAAGGAACGATACCGGAGTCTTTGCTTTGTCTGCAAATTTGGTTTAAAGTAGTCACAGGAAAACATTTTGAGTTAATTGAATCGTTTAAAAATAGACCTGGTTGGATACTTGGCAACTGGTGGCCATCTCCAATAAAAACAACCTTTGTGTTTTTGTCAATTGCTCTTAGCAGCGCGTCTGCTAGGCGAATATCTAACATTGAGGCTTCATCTACAATGATTAGCCCGACATTTGTAAACGGCTGATTTTCGTTTCTTTTAAAGCAGTATGAACGCTCATCATCTATAGCCGGAATCCACTCTAGGGCTGAGTGGATAGTCGAAGTTAAGTCACCTGTGCTTTCGTGGATTCTGCGAGCAGCGCGACCAGTTGGCGCTAAAAGTAAGTTCGCAGTTTTAAAAAGATTAGTTTCGTCGTTTTTGGCATATTCAAGGTAAATATCGTTAACTGCTTTTAAAATAGTGGTCTTACCAGTACCAGGTCCACCTGTGATAAAGGAAAGCGAGTTAGTTAAAGCCATTTTGATGGCTTTATTTTGGTCTTCTGTGTAAGAAATTCCAGTTTCTTTTTCTTTTATTTTAATTTGCGCGTCAATAAACTCAAGTGGTAGTGAGTTTGTGTTGTTTGCATATATATTGTTAAGCATTTTAGCAACATTAACTTCTGCTTTGTAGATCTCTGGTAAATACACAAAACAATTTTCAAAAAATAATCGATTGGCAAAAATCAAGTTATCAATCGCAGTTTTCAAGGGATACTCACTAATTTTGTATTCATCAATTTTCTTTAAGAAAGTTTCGGTTTCTTGAATTAGTGCGTCTTTTGTGTAGTAACTATGTCCATCAATTGAATAGGCACTAATCACATGAAAAATTGCTTCTTCTGCCCGTTTTAAGTCAGTTTTTTCAATACCTAGTGCTTGGGCTACTAAATCTGCTTTAGTAAAACCAAAACGGTTAATTTTTTTTGCCAAGACATACGGATTTTTCTTAATTTCTACAATTGCGTTTGGTAGTTTTTTAAAAATTTGGGCAGAAAAACGAGCAGAAATTCCAACCGAAGTTAAGAAATTTAAAATCTCAACCTCTTGGAAGTTCTCTTGAACTTTTTTGGTGATTTCTAGAATTATACTGTTTGAAAAACCAAGGTTATTTAGACAACTTGGGTCTTCGTTAATTTTTTTAACAGCATCGCTGCCCAGCGCTTCCCAGATTTTAGTTGCTTTAACTCTACCAACTCCTTGGATGTTAAGGGCTTTAAAAAGGTTTACCAGTTGCTCTTCAGTGGTGCCATGTGGAATTGAAAAAGAAATTAGTTTAAAAGTTTTAAAAACAGGGTGTGGGACTTTGGTGTGAGTAACTTCATAAGCAGTCCCTGCACGTAGTGGCTTTCCGTTAGAAAATGCCTGGAAATTACCAATAATTCTAACGCCTTCTTTTTCGCCTTCTGATTTAAACAAGCATATCATGTACTCAAGGCCAGTCTTTAAGGTTTTTAGAAAAATAAGTTGACGCGTTGTAGTGTTTTCAGTTTTTTCCATTACCTTAATACCTCCTTAAATCAGAGTCCATATACACATTTTTAATGCGGCCAGCACCAAGACAAACATCGCCTTGATACAACACTAAAAACTGACCAGGTGTTACTGCTTTAGTTGGTTTAAAGTAAACTTTTGCTGAGTTGTTTTCCAAAAACTCAACTTCAACTTCAATGTCTTCTTGTCTGTAGCGGAATTTAGCAAAGTACTTACCATTTTGTTTCGGTGCTCTGAAAACCAAATTATCAATAAAGCAGTTATTTGAGTGTAAGTACTCTAAATTGCTCTCGGGTGCCACTAAAAGAGTGTTTTCTTCAGGGATTTTTCCAACTACGTAAAAAGGTCCATCAAACTCATAGGTTTTGCCTAAACCTATACCTTTTCTTTGCCCGATTGTATAGTTAATTAGTCCAGTGTGTGTACCTGCAAAACGGCCATCTAAAAATTTAATTGGACCTGCTGAAGTTTTTAAATAGTTAGCCAAAAAACTTTGAAAATTACGCTCACCGATAAAACAAATTCCGGTTGAGTCTTTTTTCGCACGGTTTACCAAACCGGCAGCCTCGGCAATTGCTCTGACTTCCTGTTTAGTTAAATTGCCAACCGGAAAAATAGCTTTTTTGAGTTGTTTATCGGTAAGTTGCGACAAAAAATAAGTCTGGTCCTTGTTTTTGTCAATTCCTTTTAACAGCATTTTTTTGCCGTCTATTATTTGAGTTCTAGCGTAGTGACCCATTGCAATCAAGTCAGCACCTAATTTTTCGGCGTACTCCAAAAAGGCTTTAAACTTAATTTCGTTGTTGCAAAGCACGTCAGGATTGGGTGTACGGTTAGCCTGAAATTCTGCTAAAAAATACTGAAACACACGGTCCCAGTATTCTTTTGAAAAATCCACTCTAACTAACTCAACACCAAGTTGCCTGCAAACAGCCTCTGCGTCTTTGGCATCTTTTTCTTGTGGACAGACATCGTCATTCAAATTAGGGTTCCCAAGGACATCAAAATTAGTAGTGCTGTCCCAGTTCTTCATGTAAACAGGGATGCATTTGTAGCCTTGGTCTAAAAGTAGTTTTAGGGAAACTGCAGAGTCTACTCCGCCAGACATTCCAAGTACTACTGTTTTATGTTGATTTTTCTGCATACCTGCTCCTTTCGTTTTTTTACTTATTTAAAATATTCGTTATCTGGTTCTATGAAAAAGTCTGTGAGTTTTCTTTCAAAAAATTCAATGTGTAGTGGAAAAGCAGAGCGCTTAAATGCATTCTTAAAAACTCTGGTTTCAACTGTATTTAAGATTTTTTGTTTTTCTGCCTTGCTTAACTTATCGCCAAAAAGTTCATCAATTAACTCAATGCTAAACTCTTTACCTTGAAAACAAAAAGCATTTAAAACCTCGTCAAGATACGCGTAGTTGCCTAAAATCTCTTCCGTGTTTTGATTTGGTAACAATTCTGGTGAAATTGGCGCAGCCAAAATTTCTTGAATTACCTTTCTTTGGTCATAAAACTGATTTTTAGCAAGGTATGCTAAAACTGCTTTAATTTCTGACTTAAATAGTGTTGCGTTTGTTGCAAATAATCCAAAAAGATCTGCGCCAACTGTACCAAAACCCAAAAGAATTTCCGAAAGATCAGAGGTATTTAATACAACTCCATTTACTTTGTTTGCTGCGTTTAGTAAAAGCAGAGTTCTAACTCTAGCTTGTGTATTTTCGTAAATCACATCTTTTTCAAAGTGGTTAGTTTGGCTAAATATAGATTTACATATTTCGTCAATCTCAATGATTTTTGGTGTTAAACCTAAACTTTCGCATAATCTATTTGCTCGCTCAACACTTTCTTTATTGTTAACACTTGGTAAAATTAGCGGAAAAATATGGTTTTGCGGGTCAACATTTAGTCGTCTGCAAGCAAGATGTGCAAACAATAAAGTTATTGCAGAATCCAAACCACCTGAAATTCCTATTACAAATTTATTTGGAGTAAGTTGAGTTAACTTATCTGCCAATTGTTTCTCTGCTGTGCTTATAATATAGTTAACTTTAGTGTCTGAAAGTGCTAAGGTTTTATTTTTGTTTTCTATTTTTAACTGAGTAATTTTGTCTTTTAAAAACTGGCGATAGTCAATAAAAACTGAGTGTTCCACAAAAGAAAGTGTGTGGTCTGAGTAATTTAAAATATGTTTATTAACCAAGAAAACTGCAGTGTCAAGTTCTTTAATTTTGTCTAGTTTTTCCTTCAGATAAGAAAGTGCATTTATGTTAAATTCACTGTAGAAAATTAAATCAGACTTTGAGTTTAAAATAATGTCTTTTCTGCTTATAAAGCGATTTAAACCAGTTTTAACCAGTGCATTTAAAACCTCGTAAATCTGGTCAATATTTTTTTTAGGATTTAAAACATACAGTCTGTCGATTTGAAAATTAGTTAGTTCTGTTAAGTCAAAAATCCCAGTTTCACAGCCATTTTTTAAATAGTTGTTTTGAAAAATTTCTTTAGCGGCCTTTGGCACAAAGTCCAAAAACTTATCTGGGTTGTTGCGAATCATGCTAGCCGAAACATCCATTTCAAACTCAATGTATTCAGCCTTGATAGCTTCAGTTAACTTAACTTGATACCCTGGTCTTTTAAAGATTAAAAACTGATATTCAGAAAGTAGTTCTTTGTAGTTAATCCATCTACCAATATTCAAAGCATTATCTGCACCCATTACAAAAACTGGCTTGGTTTTGTATTTTTCGGTCAAACGCTTTAATGTGCTAAGGGTTCCTAGATACTCAAAGTCATTTAGTTCAATTTCGTCAATTATTACGCGTTCATTGTCTTTAAAAACAGCCTTTAACATAGACAATCTTAAAGTATTTGGCATCAGGCCTGATTTTTTGTAGTTAATAGAACAAGGAACTACTATCACTCTTGAATCAGGATAAGTCTTTAAAATTTTTTCAATAATGCCAACATGGGCAACAGTAACTGGGTTAAAAGACCCACCATAGATAAAATATTTCATAATTTTTCAATCACCCTTAATTTAGCTGAGTGTGCACGTGGATTTAAAGTACACTCCGCAGAATTTGGTAGTATTACCTTCTTAGTAATTAGCGAAAACTCTTTTTTCTTTTCAAGCAAAACAGGCAGACCAAGCGGAGTTTTTTCTTCAGTTAAACTTCTAAACTGGTCTTTGACGATTTTGTCTTCAAGAGAATGAAAAGAAATCACACAAAGTCTGGCGTTTTTTGAAAGTAAAGCAAAGGATTGAGTAAGAGCAGACTTTAGCACATTTAGTTCATCATTAACTTCTATTCTCAGTGCTTGAAACACACGCTTTGCTGAGTGTCCTTTAGTTTTAAAGTTAACAGTGTCGCAAATGGAAACCAAATGTTCAACTGTTTGAATTGGTCTTTGCTCAATTATTTTTTTAGCTAAAATATTGCCGTTTTTCTCTTCTCCATATTTAAAAAAGATATTAGCAAGTTCTTTTTGTGTGTAGTTATTTAAAATAAACTCAGCAGTTAAACTTTGTTCTGTGTTCATACGCATATCTAGGTTCTTTGAACTAATATAAGAAAAACCTCTTTCAGGAGTGTCAATTTGCATACTACTTAGTCCAAGGTCAAATAGCACGCCGTTTACTTTATTTGCACCAGCAGAGTTTAGTTTTTCTGTAATCTCTGCAAAATTGGCATTAAAAATAGTGAAGTTAGAAAAATGTTTTAGCCTTTTTTCAATTAAAGCACAAGCAGTCTTATCGGTGTCAAATATATAAAGGTGTCCAGTTCCTTTAAGTTTAGTTAAAATAGCCTCAGAATGCCCACCAGCACCGCCTGTTGCGTCAACATAAACGCCACCTGACAAAATATTTAAATTATCAATACATTCTTGTTTTAAAACTGAGATATGTGGTGTTTCCATACGACAATTATACCCTTAAAAAATCAATTTATTTGCCAAATTAGTATTTAGTTTGGCTAAATTATAATAAAAAAAGTGGCGAACCACTTTTTTTATTTTCTTAAGCCTAATTTGGCAACGATTGCACGATAACGTGGAACATCGCTGTTAAGTAGATAGTTTAACAAACTACGACGTTTACCAATTTTCATGTAAAGACCACGTTTTGAGTGTAAATCCTTTTTGTGCACTGCTAAGTGTTGAGTAAGTTGTTTAATTTCCTCAGTTAGTAGAGCGATTTGCACTTCAGGTGAACCTGCGTCTTTATCATTGATGCGGTTATCGCGAATAATTTGTGCTTTTAATTCTTTAGTTAAAGCCATAATTATTTCTCCTGTCACAGTTGCAAAAGAAAGAGGTAAAAAATCCTAAATCCTTGCAAAAGTCCTAAAAATTATACCACATCTTTACCTGTATTTGTCAAAATAATGTTTTGGTTAAAATACAAAAGTAGCAACTAAAAGGTAAATTGAAACTGCTAAAAAGTCGTTTAGTGTAGTTAAAGCAGGACCTGTTACATCATTTGGCGAAATTTTAACTTTTTTGGCAAGTAGTGGAATGACAGTGCCAATAACTGCAGCGATTACCATTGATAAAAACATGGAAATTCCGACACAAAACGCCATGTTTAGCGCTAAATAAGGGTGCTTCTCTAAACCTTTAAAATGTCCATATTTACCGCCAATTGCTACAAATGAAAAGACAATAGCAAACGCGAAAATTGCCGAAATCACTGAGTTTAGTAAAGCAATCGTTATTTCTTTAAAAATATGCTTATAAATAGCCCTTCGCTTATTTAACTTATCTTTAGAAATCAAGATAATCGTGAAACCCATCGATTGGCTGCCAATATTTCCGGCCATGTCTAAAAGCAAGGCCTGAAATAAGATTAAAATTGAAACTTTTTGAATAGTTGAGTCAAATACTAAAATAAATCTAGCAATTAGCAGTGCCAACACTATTGAGACAACCAACCACGGAAGTCTATATAGAAACTTTTTAAAAGGTGGCGTGTCTATGTCCATTTTTTGGAAACTTTGTAGTTTTAAATACTCTTTTTCGGTCTGCTCAACAATTTCGTCCAGAATATCGTCAGCGGTTATTATGCCAAGCATATTTTGTTTTTCGTCAATTACCGGCATTGCCAGTAAGTCGTATTGGCGAAATACACCAATTGCTTCTTTGATGGTCATTGTGTCTTTTAAGAAGTGATATTCATAAATAATGATGTCTTTAAGTGAGTCTTGACTGCGGGCTTTAATTAAGTCTTTTAAGTTAATTACTCCCTTTAACTTGTTTTTAGCGTCAACCACATAAACAAAGTCAATAAAGTCAGTTTCGTTTGTGTGTCTAAGTACGTAGTCGGTTGCTGCTTTAATGTCCATCTCTTCATTTACGCAAACATAGGCTAAGTTCATGATAGACGCACATTTTTCTTTGTCGTAAACTAAAAGTTTTTTAATGTCTAGGTATTTAGAAGATGTCAGTAAATTTAGAATTTTGCTTTGTTTATCTAAACTAAACTCACCAATATATTCGCGAAGGTCATCAATTTCTAGGTTATCTAAAATCTGTCTTTGTTCGTGTTCTTTAAGTTGTGTAAAAAACTCGCTTTGCACATCTTTTTCTAAATACACAAAAACTTTGGCAGCCTTTGCTTCAGTTAAATAACTCAAGACTAATTTTTGCTTTTCAAAATCAAGTTCACCGAAGCTTTCGGCAATTTCGTAGGCCTCAAAACTTTTTAGGTATTGTTTGGTTTTAAGAGACTTACTAATTTGTTTAAAATCAAATTCTTTATTTTCACTAAACATAATAAGTAACCTCTTTTTTTAACCCAAAGAAGGCAGCGGTAATTTAAAAGCAGACACTAACGCTAAAGTTAAAGTAAAATGTGCAACTAACGCCAAAGTATCGCAAACTGTGGTAATAATTGGGCCAGCGGCAGACGCTGGGTTAATTTTAATTTTTTTGAAAAACATCGGAATTAACATCGCAATAAGAGGAGATAGCATTAACACAACTAGTAAAGTTAGTGAGTTAATAAAGGCGTAGATTGCAGAAACTCGGTAAATTGAAACGGTTTTTGGAATTGCATTTTTGTAACTTAAAATAAACAGGAAAGAAAAGCCAAAAACCAAAGCAGAGACAGTTAAAGCAGTATACAATCCTGCTTTAAACTCTTCTAAAAACGATTCTTTGTCGATTTTGCCAAAGCGAGAAAGTCTAACTAAAGAACCCGAAAGTATTTGTGAAGACACGTTGCCAGGACATCCCAAGATTAAGGGTTGAATGGCCGTAATTATTGCAATATAGGCAAATTTAGAGACTTTTGGTTCAAATACTGAAGTTACAAAAGAAAGCGGAATTGAAAGCAGTATTAAAAGAATTAACCATGGTAGGCGAGTGATGGCTTGTGCAAAAATTTTTCGGCGAGTTAGGGATTTTGCCGAAAGCAAAGAAAGTTGTGCAATGTCCTTATCTGCCTCGGTTCTAACAACATCTAAAATATCGTCTAGGTTCAAAACTCCCAAAAATATACCGCCTTTGGAAACTACCGGAATTTGGAATTTACCGGTGTTATTTAAAGTTGCGGCAGACTCCTCTATATTGTCAGTGTCGTAAACCACTTCTGTTGGTTCAATTAACTCGCTAACTTGTTTTGGAGAACGAGTTTTAACTAAAGTTTTTAAAGAAAGCACGCCTTTAAAAACTCCGTTTTCAGAAGTGACAATTAGGGTTGAGATACTTTCGGCGTCTTGAGCATGTTCAATTGCTTTTCTAGTAGCTACCTTTACGTCCATGTTGTCAAAAACAACAAGTGCGTCTTTAGACATATAAGAGCCTGTTTTGTCTTCTCGGTACTCAAGCAAACTAGCAATTTCTTTATAGTTGGTTAGTTTAGTAATAATTTCGTTGTATTCGTCTTCCTTTTCTTTTTGGAGAAACTTAATAAAGTCAACTAAATCATCTAAACTTTGTTCGTTTAAGACCTCAATTTTTTTTAAGTTAGTTAGTTCATTTAACACAAATAAAGCGTTTTCGTTAGTCAGGTATGCAAAAAACACAGCAATGGTTTTGCTGTCAATTAGTTTAAGAACTTGCCTGCGCTCAGTCTCTTTTAATTCAGTAAACAAAACAGACAAGTCAAAACCATGCATTTCTGTGAGTTCTTCCAGAATTTGGGCTTTATTAACTTTTTTATAAAGTAAGTCTTTAAACATAGTTAAACTCCGTAAAGTGTTTTTAAACTGATTAAGTTGCTAAACATATTTTAAATTATTTTTATGCTTTCTGCTACTAATAGCAGGTTAAACAGGATAGGGTGGTTTATTTTCGAATATCTTAACTGCTTATTTAGAAATTTAATTAAAAATAAACTTTATACACAAACTACTACACCCAAAATAGCATCAATTAGGCGCCAACTCGGTTCACCATTTTTAATGCACCAAACGCGTGGTCTAGAGTTATCATTTTGTGTAGCAAGCCAAAAATCATGATTATTTTGATAGAAAAATAAATTACTTTCTGATTCTGCATAAGGTATAAAGTTTATGCCACGATAATGATCGCCACGTTGATAATTATTGTTAAATAATACTGCTTTTGCAAAATCCGTAGCTTCTTTTTTAAGTTCTTCTTTTTTACCTTTTTCTATTGCTGTTTTGACTGAAAAATTACCGTCATCATAAGTCGGCATGTAAACATTTCGTCCAAGTACTTCACCGATATGTTTAACCATTGCTTTAAAAATAGAACGCTCTGGTATTGCATTATTAACATATTGCCAGTGATAAATATTAAATGGTGAATAGTCTATGATTTTTTCGGTAAACCAAGTGTTTTTTTCAGGAATTTTAACAACCCAAACGGACTCAAGTTGAAAGTATTGACCGTTGTATTTTTCGTATATTAAGCCTTGTGAGTCTTTATAGTAACTGCGAGTAATTTTCACGGTATAGTCTTTGTCTTTTGAGTTAAACTTAAGATTATAATCTTTGTTTTCAAAAGGTTTGATTCCAGCAGGATTTTCAACTTTGGTTTGTGGGTACTTGCCGATTTTATTTCCGCCAGGTTTACCAAAATAGATGATTACTGTATGTTCTTTTGTAACAACAGTTTTTTCAATTTCTTCTTTGGTTTTTTCTTTGCCATCAAGAAGAAGTTCTCTATAAATATAACCCGCTTCTTCAATAAGATGATATGTAATTTTGTCAATCACACCACCATGTTTGACAATTTTACCTCCAAGTGTTGTTTGTAAGTTTCTAGCTTTAATAGTAATTTCGTATTCTTTTCTAAGAATAGTTACAGTTACATCGTTTTTAGTTTTGTCTGCGTTAACAGTAAGTTGTTGAACACTATAAACTACTTCTTTATAGACATAGCTGTCAGGATTTTGATAACTAACTGTGTGAGTTGACGCTATTTTTCCGGTTTTCTTTACTTTAGTTTCTAAAAAATCCCCATTTGACTGCTCTGTGCGTACAGTGTAAGTAATTTCTCTGTCTTGATAGTCAGTTACAGCGTAAATTGTCTGAGTTTCGCCACTTGCAATAAACTTAGTCTGAATTACTCCGTTTTGTGTTTTGCTCCAGCCTAATAAATTATGTGTATCTTTAACCTGACAATTAGGTGGTGTGATTAGTCTTGTTCTTTTAGTTTCTATAAAAGTTGGCGAAACTGTCTTTACTCCAGAATCGGCAACAAAATTAACTCTGGTGGTTTTTAGTCTATAGTATCTAAAAACTTTAGTGTCAGTAGTGTATGGAGCTAAATCATCTACTAGTTTTTTTGGTTTAGTATCGTCAAATTCATATAAGTCTTTATCCGGACCTGTATACGGTGTGTAGTTTGCCCCATCTTTGACAAACTGGTCAGTTTTATTTTCAATAATTTCGTTATATTGACCATCTAAAGCGCCGGATTCTCCTTGTTTTTCAAGATAGTGAACAACTTGGTAGTCTGCACGTTCTGCTCTTAGAAACGCAAAAACTTCTCTAGTTTGGCGAGTTACAAAAATATCTTTAACAGGACCACCTTCTACATCTGTCCAACCTACAAGCTTATATCCATATTTAAGGTTAGTAGTTGGTCTGAAGTTAAAAATTTCTCCAACTTTAGCAGTTTGAGCAGGCCAAGCGGGAGCGTCGGTTTTATCATAATCTGTGCTTTGCACGCGCGGAGTTATTGAAACAAAAACATCTTTTGTTTGAAAAATTGGTTTAATTGTGATGTTTGTGTTGTATTCAAGATCTGGATTAAAATCAGTGCCAGTTTCTTCAACAATTAGTTTTTCAAATACAAAGTCTTTAGTTTCAGTACTTAATTTCTTGATATTTATTAGTTTTGCATAAATTTCTGGACTTAACTTGTTGGTATATTTAAGTGTAAGCGCTTGTTTTAAAACAGGGTCAATTGTGTTTTGGTCAAGACCATCTTCACTTAGGTTGAAACTAATAGTGTAAGTTTTGGCTTTAAAGTATAGTTTAATAGTTTGCTTTTCGCTGTTTGCTTCAACATGTAAACTTGAGATTGATTTAGCTTGATCAAAAGTGCTTTCATGATGAGGATGCGGGTTTCTTGAAAGAAAATCAGAAATTGCGTCTTTAATGTCTTGGTCGTTTGCAGAAACTAAGGTACCAATTTTCTTTTTAGTTGAAAGTTCAATCTCGTTTTCAGAGTCAACTGAGTCAGTTAAACCTTCATAAATTAAGTTTAGATAAACTTTTTTGGTGTTGTCAATTTCTTGCCATTTAGCAACAAAGTGCATGTTAGATTCAACTTGGTTGTTTTGATTAAAGTCAATAAATTCATTGGTTGCTTGATTTAACCAGCCTTGGAAACTGTATTTCTTTAAACCACTTGGATCGGTTTTAGTAGGTTTTAAAATATCTTTTAGGTTTTGTCCAAACTTATAAGTTACCTCTTTTTTAGTTTGACCGTCTAGTGTTCCACCATCAAAGTTAAAAGTAACCCTGTAGGTTTTTCTTTTGAAGTGTAGATTAAAAACAGTTGTGCCATCTGCAAGAACTGTTTTATTAGTTTCTGATTTTGCTGAATCTAACTCAAAACCTTTTGGTGCAATTAATTTATCTTGAGATAATTGAACTTTTTTGCCAGGTTCCACACCTAAAACAGTTTCACTTTCCGCATTAAAACCAGACTCATCCACTTTTTCAAAGTGTCTTTTAATTTCGTATTTAGTTGTATTCGGTGATTTAAGGCGATAAACTGGATATAAATTACGATTCTTTAAACTTGCTTTCAGGTCAGAAACCACATTGCCAGACAAAGTATTTGTCCAACCAAGAAATTCTTCGTTTTTGGCAAGTTCAAGTTCCGAATCAGTGAATGATACGTTAATTTTTTCGTTTAATTTAAATTTTCTTTTAGCAATTTCTTTTCCAGTTTTAGAATGAAATGTGATTTCTACATTTTCGATAACACGATTATTTTTCTTTTTTACACCGTAAATTGTTCCTAAAATAATTGCTAAAATAGCAATTATAGTAACTATTATACTTAAATAAAAATATACTTTGTTTTGACTAATTTTTTTCATATTTACCTCATTAAAAACATTTAAAATTATCTAATGCAAACTACTACGCCGAATACGTAGTACGAGTCGAACCAGTCTAGTCCGCCGTAGGAGTCGATGTAGTGCGCTTGTGGATTAGAGTCTAGATACTGAGTACCGAGCCACCAGTGCTGATGGTTGCTAGTGCTGTAAAAAGGCATAGAATGACCAGGTTTTATAAATGAACTTAAGTCAGCACCACGATAATTGCCAATATACTGGCCGCCAGAATTACCTAAAATAGCCTTAGCATAATCAGTAGATTCTTTTTTTAGCTGAGATTGAAAACGTGCATCCAAAGCAGGTTTAACACCAAAATCACCGCTATCATAAGTCGGCATATGAACTTCACCACCAAGAATTTTACCAATCTCTTCAACCATTGTTTTAAAAATAGAGTGCTCTGGTTTAGCATTATCAGCATGGTTTTTCACGTAAATATTGAAAGGACTAAAATCGATAATTTTTTTGGTAAACCAAGCGTTTTGTTTAGGAATTTTTTCAAACTCTACATCTTCAAACTTGAAATAACTACCATTATACAGTTCATATCTAGCGCCAGCAGTATCTTTGTAGTAGTGGCGAGTAAACTTAAGCGTGTAGTTTACAGCAGCAGAATTGAAGTTAAGTTCTCTTTCTTCTGCTCGTTCAAACTGGATTCCTTGAGGATTTTCAACTTTAGTTTGTGGATATTTACCAAATAGTTTAATAGGTTTTCCAATATAAAGGGTGACATTATGATTTTTAGTGACTTCAAAGTTCTCAATTTCTGCTTTAGTTTTTTCAGTACCATCTAATTCAAGTTTTACAATGCTTAGATTATTTTGCTTAAAATGACTGTCGTCAATTTCACCAATTTTAGCGCCATGTCTGATAGTTCTTTTAGCAAAAGAACTTGAGTGATTTTTGACTTCAAAGGTAATTTTGTAAACTTTTCTAAAAAAAGTAATAGTAACTTCGTTTTGGGTTTCATCTGCACTTACCGTAAACTTTTCAACACTAAATACAGGTTTTTGGTAATCAGAGTCATTAGGAACAGCATAGTCAACTATGTGAGTAGATCCTATTTTGCCTGACTTTCGAAAACTTTTTACACTAAAAGTACCATCTATGTTCTCTTTTTTATATGGTAAAGGATTTCTCTGTCTTGATATTCGGTTTTAGCATGTAATTCCAAAGTTTCTATATCTTTAGATGCAACAAACTCAGTTTGAACAGCGCCATTTGGAGTCTGAGTCCAACCAAGGAAATTGTGAGTATCTTTAAGAGTGTACTTAGGTAAAGTGACAATTCTAGTTTTTTTAACTTTTAGTGTTTCAAAAGTCAAAGCAGAAATACCTTCACTTTTCTTAAAATTAACTGTAATTTCTTTTAATTTATAGTATTGACGAACTTCAACATCATTATTTCCGTGCTTTAGTTCAGCGGTTAACTTATTGTCAAGGTGCATAGTGTCTTTTTCGTAGAGACTTTTGTCTAAATCAGCGTAGTCTGAGTAATTTGCACCATCTTCAACTTTTTGGTTTGACTTAATTTCCACTATTTTATCGTATGTATTGTCAAGTTCACTTTCTTTACCTTGTTTTTCAAGATAATGCACAATTTTGTAGTTTACTAACTGATTTTGTGTCTTCTTTTTAAAAACAGGATATAGTTTTGTGTATTCTTTTTTGGCTTTAAGTTCAGAAATAAAAGCGTTGTCATTTTGCTTAGTGGACCAACCTAAAAACTCTTCATCTTTTTCAAGTTCGAGTTCTTGATTTGAAAAAGTTACGTCAATTCTCCTGTCTAACTTAAACTTCTTTTTGGCAATTTCTTTGCCGTGTTTGGTATGAAAAGTAATTTCTATAACTGTACTGGCTTGACTAATTTGTTTTCTCACACCAAAAATAGTTCCTAAAATAATTGCCAAAATCGCAACTATTAAAACTAAAATACTTAAATATAAATATAGTTTGTTTTGAGTAATTTTTTTCATAATAATTTCCTTCAACAATTTTTTATTATCTTATTTCAAAGTTAGTTTAAAGACTTCCTTTAAGCACTTTGCCACTCCGTCTTCTTTGTTGGTGTGATTTGTAAATAGCATTGCGTGTGGATATAAAATTTCGCGACTGTTTCGCATAGCGACGCCATATTTAACTGAATCCAGCATTTCAACATCGTTAACATTATCACCAAAAGCAATAGCCTTATCTAAATCAACTTCTTTTAATTTAGCCAATTCTAATATAGAAATTGCTTTACTTTGACCTTTGATGTGAACTTCGTAAAGTGGGAAGTTTCCGTTTTCAGTATAGACGTCAAAATAATATCTAAAACCAAGTCCTTGGAATTTTTTGGAAATAATTTCTTCAAACTCTTTAGACTTTTCTGGTTTAAGTAGCACCAAAGCACCAGGAAAATCAGGTAAACTCATGCGGTTTTCTTTAGTAATTTCAATAATTTCCACTTTAGATTGACCAGCGAAGAAAGAAAATCTAGCCAGACGATCATCATAGTTGTAAACATAACATAAATTATCTACGTTAAATAAATAACTTTCAATTATTTTTGAGTTAGTGTCAACTAAACTCAAGAATAAATCTGGTTTAATGTAGTTTTTAAATACAGTTTTTCCGGTATGCATATCAATCAAAGTAGCACCGTTGTCGGCAATAATATATTTTGACTTAAGTCCTAAGTTTTTATAAATATAGTCAACTCCAACTTTTGGTCTGCCTGAGGCTAAAATCACTGTATGTCCATTTTTTTCAACTTGCTTTAAGGTTTTTTTAGTAAACTCAGAGTAATCTGAACGCTTTTCAAGCAATGTACCATCTAAGTCAATAAAAATAGTGTGTTTAACTTTCGGATCAAAGTCTTTCAAAAGTTCTTCAGCTGCTTGATTTGTGTCTTTGATTTTGGCAAGTAAAGCAGAATTTTCACCCGCACTGCCAGTTAGTAGATAACCTAAGTCTTTGTCTTGGCTTTCTTTGTTTTGGCCTGTAGTTAATTTATTGTAATTTTTATTTGGACTAGCCTTTGCTTTTTTAATTGAATAGGCAAGTAAATATACTACTAAAGAAACAAAGCCAACGCTGATAAAAATATCGGCGATATTGCAGTTAAAAGCAAGTTTACCTTGAATAAAGGGAAAAACTATAAAGTCAGTAACTCCTTCTGCCAAAAAAATACGTTCAAAAGCGTTTCCTAGTGCACCACCGGTTAGCATTGGCAAAATAAAGGCAGCCATTAATTTGTTTTTTCTGTATATAAAATAAGACTGAACACCAAGCAAAATAAGCAGACCAACCAGAGTGATTATAACTAAGAAAACTCGGCTTTGACTAAATGAACCGTAGGCCGCGCCCTTATTTTTAATGTGCATAAACTCAAGCAAATAAGGAATGATAGTTTTGCTTTCACCAAGTGTCAGTTTAGTTGCAACTATCGCCTTAGAAATTAAGTCAAAAGCAACCACAGCCAGTGAAAACAGAGCAGAGACTAAAGGAATAGTTAAGTTTTTAAATATTTTATTTTTCTTCATTTAAAACAAAGTGCTGAACTTCAAGTCCAACTGCTTCTGCCATTTTTTTAGAAGCAGCGGTTTGTGGAGAGTCCGGCATATACATCTGTTCGTAAATTACTTTTTTAATCCCGGCTTGAACTAAATGTTTCATGCATTCTGAACACGGAAAGTAGTTAACATAAACCACGCAGTCTTTAACTGCGGTAATTGAGTTAAAAATCGCGTTCATCTCAGCGTGCACAACGTATGGATACTTAGTGTTCTCAAAGGAACCTGAGCGTTCCCAAGGAAAGTTGTCGTCAGAAATTCCACGCGGAAAACCGTTATAGCCAATTCCAACAATTCGCTTATCTGCGTTGACAATGCACGCTCCTACTTGAGTGTTGGGGTCTTTTGAGCGTTTTGCCGATAGTTTGGCAATACCCATAAAGTACTCATCCCAAGAAATAAAGTCATGTCTTTTCATTACTTTTCTTCCTCCACCTTAATTCCTAGTTCCGCAAGTTGGCTGTCCCACACTGAGTTTGGTGAATCGTTCATCAAGTCACGGGCAGACTGGGTTTTTGGAAATGCCACAATATCTTTGATGTTAGTAGTGTTACACATTATCATGACAATCCTGTCAAGTCCAAGTCCAATCCCTCCGTGCGGTGGTGTTCCATATTGAAATGCCTCTATTAAAAAGCCAAACTTTTGTTTAATGTCTTCATCTGACAGACCAATTGTTTTAAAAATTTCGGCCTGCAGTTTTGAGTCATGAACGCGAATTGAACCAGAACCCAGTTCATAGCCATTTAGCACTAAGTCATAATGGCGAGCAAGACATTTTTTGGGGTTTTTTAAAAGCATTTCGGGGTTTTTTGGCTGAGTAAAAGCGTGATGCATTGACTCAAGTGCTTTCGTTTCTGGGTTGACTTCAAATAAAGGAAAGTCAGTTACCCAAAGTACTTTAAAGTCGTTTGGTTGAATTAAATCAAATATATTGGCAATCTGCACGCGAACAGCACCAAGTCCTCTAGAAACTTTTTCGTATTCTCCAAGTCCAAGGAAAATTATTTCGTTTGGCTGAAGTGCAAGTTTTTTAACTTCGCTTTCAGTCAGTTCTTTGGCCAAAGACCCAGAAATTTTGCCATCTACTACCTTTAAAAAGGCAGTTTTAGCAAGTGAGTTTTTTAAAGCCAAAGCACCAAGTTCATCTAAAACTTTGCGGGTGAACTTTTCGTTTGCAGAAAAACGAATACCGCGAATTGATTTAAATGAGTTGATAAAATTAGAACCAGACTCTTTTAGCCAAGTAAAGTCAGTAATTTCTAAGTCATATCTTAAGTCAGGTTTATCAGATCCGTATTTAGCAATGGCGTCTTTGAACTTCAAAACTGGGAATTTACGAGGTAAATCATAGTCAAGGACATCCTTAAACAGTTTTTTAAACATTTTTTCAATCATTTGCATGATTTGTTTTTCGTCAACAAAAGAAGCCTCTATATCAATTTGCGTAAACTCAGGTTGACGATCTGCCCTTAAGTCTTCATCGCGGAAGCACTTAGCGATTTGATAGTATTTCTCAAAACCTGCAACCATCAAAAGTTGTTTATAAATTTGGGGAGATTGAGGAAGTGCGAAAAACTGACCGTGGTATAGTCTACTTGGAACCAAGTAGTCTCTGGCACCTTCTGGGGTAGATTTTGCCAAAATTGGGGTGTCAATTTCCACAAAATCCATCGCTTCTAGTGACTTTCTGACTGAACGCACGATTTCTGCGCGTTTTAATATAAAAGACTTTTGTACAGGTCTGCGCAGATCAAGATAGCGATACTTTAGACGAACATCTTCAAGAGCATCGGTTTTATCTGCAACAATTAGTGGTGGGTTTTTAGCAACACTCAGAACTTTGAGTGTGTTAACTTCAAGTTCAAAGCGTCCAGTTTCAAGGTTTTTATTTTCATACTCACGCAGTGATAAAACACCAGAAACTTCAATGACGTATTCGTTTCGAATAGTTTCGGCAAGCGAGTAAACTGGACTTTCTGGTCTAACAATTAGTTGAAGTAAACCATATCTGTCTCTAAGGTCTATGAAAATTAAGCCACCTAAATTACGTTTTTTGGCAACCCAGCCTGATAAACTCAGGGATTTGCCGATTAGTTTTTCGTTAATTTGTTTAGTTTTTACTTTCATTGATATTCTCCTTTGCAAATTGAGTTAGTTTATCAAAATCAAAAATTAGACTTTCTTTAGTCAAAGCGTTTTGGCAAAACACAGTTTTAGTGTCTTGCTCGTGTTCTCCAATTGTCAAAATGTATGCGGGATTAGTTAAATAAGCCTGTTTTAAAAGGGCCGAGATTTTTTTATTTTCATAACTGATTTGTGCGCTAAAACCATTAGATTTTAAAGTATTTAAGATGTTTAGCGCATAAAATGGGTCCTGACAGGCATTGATAATAAAGAAATCTGGACCTTTTGAATTTAGCGTAAAACCAGAAAGTGCAGCAACTTCTGCTAGTCTTTCAAATCCAAACGCAAAACCAAGAGCCCCAGTTTGCGGACCACCTAGTTCTTCAACTAAGTTATCGTAGCGGCCACCCCCACAAATAGTGGCTGCGTTTCCAAGGTCTTGGAAATCAACTTTAACTTCAAAAACCAGGCCAGTGTAGTAGTCAATTCCGCGGACTAATCTGTGGTTAATTAAAGCGGGGATACCTAGTTTTTTTAAGTTATCTACAATTTTGTCAAAATATACTTTATCTTCGGTTGGTAAAATATCGTAAACTCGTGGTGCGTTGTTTGAAAACTCAGAACTTGCGCATATTTTGCAGTCTAGAATTCTAAGAGTATTTTCATCTAGTCTGGTTTGACAGTCTTTGCACAATTTGTCTAAATGTGGTTTAAAATAAGTTTTTAAGGATTCTGAGTACAGTTTCTTAGTTTTATCACCACCCAGACAGTTTAACTGAATTTTGTAATTAGTAATTTTTAAGTCTTTTAAAATTTGGACAAGTAAAATAAAAATTTCGGTGTCAGCTACTACTGATTTTGGCGTGAAGTTTTCAACTCCAAACTGAAAAAACTCACGAAAACGTCCTTTTTGTGGACGCTCATAGCGATAAGCCTTGCAAAAATAATAGTATTTCGTTTGCTTAGTTGCGTATAGTTTGTTTTCAATCAAGGCTCTAGCAACTGGTGCGGTCATCTCTGGTCGCAAAGTAATTGAGCGCCCTCCTTTGTCCAGAAAGTCGTAAGTTTCTTTTTTGACCATGTCGGCAGTTTCGTTTGCTCTGTGAAAAAGTTTTGAGTCTTCAAAAACCGGCGTTTCTATATACGTATATCCAAAGCTTTGTGCGTTTTTTTCAAGCACCGCGAAAACTGTTTGATGCAGTTTAGCGCTTTCTCCAAATAAATCATATGTACCTTTTGGTTTATTCATAATTTTATCCTTTCTAGTTTTCTAAAATTAAAGTAAACGGACCTGAGTTTGTCAAAGTAATTTGCATGTCAGCACCAAAACTGCCAGCAACTGTAAAAAAGTCCTTGCTAAGCAATTCAATGGTTTCTAAATAAAGTGAATTTGCCGCTTGAAAATTCAAAGCATTGACAAAAGACGGACGATTGGAGTTGGCGGCATCTGCATACAAAGTAAACTGAGAAATTACCATAATCTCGCCACTAACATCCGCTAAACTTAAATTAGTTTTACCGTCTATATCTTCAAAAATGCGGAGTTTCTTGATTTTTTCACACATTTTAAAAACTTTATTTGAGTTATCGGTTTGACTGAATCCAACAAACACCAAAAGTCCGTGTTTGATTTTAGAAATTGTTTTTCCGTCTACTTGGCATTCCGCCTGGCAAACTCGCTGAATCAAGGCTCGCATTACTTGATAAACCTTTCAACTAAAAAGACCCCGCTTAATTTCTTTAAATTCAAAATCAGCAGATTTAGTTCGTGTGCATCTTTAACACCAATTTTGATTTTATAAACTTGAGTAAGAGAGTTGACTTGAGCGGTTTGAAACTCAGCAATTGAAGTTGAGTTTGAGTTGATTAACGACACAATTTCAGACATCATAGTAGCACTCATCTGAACTTTTAAGCGCAACCAAGTTGCAAAGCGTCTAGTGGGAGTTTTACCCCAAAATACAGCAATTTCTCTATTTTGGTCTAAAGTTTTTAAGTTCACACAATCCTTTAGGTGCACAATAATACCTGAGTTTTTAGAAACGTATCCCTTAATTTCATCAAGATAAACAGGGTTGCAGCAAAGCGCTAACTTAACTTGTGGTTTATTTAAGCCATCTACTATGACGCCGGTGCTAGAGGCGGCTTCAAGACCACGCGCGGCTTTTTTAATTTGCGCTTCAAGCGCCTCTTCTTTAGTTAACTCAGTGCCAACAATTTTAGAAATTACGGTTTTTGGAGAAAGTAGGTTTTTGCCAACTTCAAAGTAAAAGTCTTCCAAGTTTTGAAAGCCTTGTTTTTCAAAGTGCTTTTCAACAAAGTCAAAATCTATGACAAAATCAGTAATTTTTGCTTTAATTAGTTCTCGTTCTAACTCTTCTTTGCCGGCTTTAATCAATTCTTCTCGGTAATAAGTATTTAAAAAGTTTTTAATTTTGGTGCGAGCCCTGGAAGATTTCGCAATTTTTAGCCAGTCAATAGAAGGAATTGCGTTTTTAGCCGTTTTAATGGAAACTATGTCGCCAGTTTTAAGTTTGGTGTCAATTGGCGACATTTTGTTGTTAATGGTGGCTCCTACCATAGTGGTGCCAACTTGCGTGTGAATGGCATAAGCAAAGTCTATCGGAGTTGAACCATTTGGCAGTTCAATAACCTTACGGTCAGGCGTAAAAACGTAGACATTGGCATTCAAAATATCTTGTTTGATGTTTTCGACGAACTCAGCTGCTTCTTTTTTGGTTTCATCTGAGTCTTTTGAAATTTTTAAAAGGTCAGCGTACCACTTTAACTTTTCTGCTAACTCAAACTGTTCGCGTTCTTTCGAGTAAACTTTGTTTTCTTTGTATGCCCAGTGTGCCGCAATTCCGAGTTCTGCAACTTCGTCCATTTCAAAAGTTCTGATTTGCACCTCAAAAAGTTGCCCCATTGAAAAAAGCACTGTAGTGTGCAGAGACTGATATAAGTTGGGTTTTGGCATGGCGATATAGTCTTTAAAACGTTTTGGAATTGGGGTAAAATTTGCGTGAATTAAACCAAGCACCGAATAGCAATCGGCAACTGTTGGCACAATAATTCTAACCGCCAAAAGGTCGTAGATATCTTCAAAGTCTTTTTTTAAGATAACTAATTTTTTGTAAATACTGTAGATATTTTTAATACGCCCCTTAATTTCAAATTTAATATCTGTGTTTTTAGTAAGTACTTCTTTAGTTGCAGAAATTATTTGTTCTATTTCTCGTTCCCGTTGGTCTTTAGTGTTATTAAGCAGAGAAGAGATGTATTTATAGGTATCGTTGTCTGTGTATTTTAAAGAAATGTCTTCAAGTTCTGCCTTAATTCTAAACATACCAAGGCGATGAGCAAGTGGCGCGTAGATATCTAGAGTTTCTTTGGCAATCGCGGCTTGTCTGTCTGGTTTTTGGAATTTAAGGGTACGCATGTTGTGGAGACGATCGGCAATTTTAATGATAACTACTCTAATGTCTGTGGCCATGGCGATTAGCATTTTCTGTTGATACTCAACTTGAGTGGTGTCAGTTTTAAACTCAACTTTAGAGATTTTGGTCACACCTTCAACTAAATTACTAATTTCTGTGCCAAACAAAGCAGCCAACTCATTCTTTGGCAGGTCCGTGTCTTCTAAAGTATCGTGCAGGAGTCCTGCGGCCAAAGTTTCTGGACCTGCGTGCATTTCTGCCAAAATTTGAGTAACCGCGATTGGGTGTGTAAAATATGGGTCTCCGTTTTTTCTAAATTGATTTGCGTGATATTTTTCGCCGACTAAAAAAGCCCTTTCAATTAACTCTAAACTAACAGGGTTTTTGATATAAGTTCCAATGGTTTGAATTAAATTTTGATAAAGTTCTGAGAACTTAGTTTCAATCATTTTAAAAAAATTAAATTAGCAAAATCAATACTCAAGTAAAGTAAAAGTTTTGTAGTTTTTAAGAAGTTCTCGTCCTTTTAAGTCTTTTAGTTCAATTAAAAAACAGCAGCCAACAACTTCGCCACCTAATTTTTCAATCATGTCAATAGTGCATTTAACAGTGCCACCAGTCGCCAAAAGATCGTCAACAATTACAACTTTGTCACCTGGTTTAATTGCGTCTGCGTGAATTGATAAAGTGTTAGTACCGTATTCAAGTTCATAGGCCATATCTAGAGTTTTTCTTGGTAGTTTACCCGGTTTTCTAACAGGCACAAAACCGATGTTTAATTTATAGGCAACAGGGCAGCCGAAAATAAAACCTCTAGCCTCAGGGCCACATATTAAAGTAGCGTCGTTGGCTTTGGCAAACTCATACATTTTTTCAATAGCGGTCGCAAAAGCATCACCGTCTTGCATTAAAGGAGTGATGTCTTTAAAGTCAATTCCAGGTTTTGGAAAATTTTTAACTGGAGCGATAAAATTGGCTAATTTCTTAATTTCCATGGTTTGAACCTCACTTATTAATTATATATTATATAAAGGGTTTTAAAAAGGGTTTAGACTAACTGTCAGATGAACCAAAACCGCCAATTCTTGCTTTAAAATTGTTGCTTTCTTTGGTTTTTTCAAACTTCATGAATATGCCTTGAGCGATTTTTTCACCTTTTTTAAGCAAGACATCAGTAGTTCCAAAATTATAAAGTAGCAACATAATGTGGCCTTCGTTTAAACTATTTCCAAAGTAATCTGCATCAATTATGCCAACACCATTTGGCAGCATTAAAGTTTTTTTGATTGGAAGTGAAGATCGTGCTACTAACATTAAAAACTCACTTTCAGGAAAACAAGCCTTAATTCCGGTTGGAACTTTCGCAATTTCGCCTGCTTTAATTAAAGTATCTTTGGCAACTGCAAAGTCATAGCCAGCAGATGCTTTTGTTGCTCTTTCTGGCAAAGTAATGTTGGTGTTTTTAAATTCAGTAACTATTTCAAATCTTCGCATATAGTTTCGTCCTTTCTTTGATTGGCTTTTTTAAATTGTTCAAAAACTAATTTATCGGAAACTGCCGTGTAAATTTCGGTGGTTTTGACGTTTTTGTGTCCAAGCAATTCTTGCACAGTTCTAATATCTGCACCGTTTTCAAGCATAACAGTTGCAAAAGTATGTCTAAGCAAATGCGGATGGATATTAAAAGTTTCACCTGCTTTTTCAACCAAAGCATTTAGAATTTTTCTAACACCACGAGTAGTTAGTTCTCCGCCTTTGTAGTTAATAAAAACTCGGTTAGTTTCAACTATTTTTGCTTTGTTTTGCAAAACTGGCCTAGTGTAAGTTAAATAAGTTTTAATATCGCTAGCCAGTTCATCTGACAAAAAAATCAAGCGTTCTTTATTTCCTTTGCCGGTGATTTTGATTTGTAGTTGTGCAAAGTCTAAGTCTTGAACACAAATGTTTATAAGTTCAGAGACGCGAAGACCTGTTTCAAAAAGTAATCTGAGCAAAATTGAATTTCTAACACCAAGTGGTTTAGTTTGGTCAATTGCTAAAAACAAGGCACTAACTTCTGAGTTTGTTAAAGTTCTTGGTAACTTTTTAGGAGTTTTAGGTAGTTTGATGTTTTTAGCTAAATTAGTGTTAATTTTACCGGTTTCGTGTAAGAACCTATACAGTGACTTTAAAGCAGAAATTTTTCTTGCAATGGTTTTAGGAGTTTTTTCAATATCTGCAAGATGCGATATAAAATATCTAAAAATTCGTTCATTTGAAACATCTGAAAAAGTCAAACCAAGTTCGTTTGCTTGCAAATAAAACAAAAAATCTTCTAAGTCTTTTTTATAGGCAATCTCTGAATTTAAAGAGTAGCCTTTGCTGTTTAATTCTTCTAAAAACTCTTTTAATTCCTGCATTGTTGACACCAGTTGATTTCAGTTAATTTATGTTTTTGTAAATATTGATTTGCTTCCTTAAAAATGTTTGAGCGAAAAAAACCTTTGTAAAAAGACAGTGGACTTGGGTGAGTAGTTTCTAAAACTAAATGTTTAGTTTTGTCAATTAGAGCATAAAAATTATTTTTTGCAAAATTCCCAAACAAAATAAAAACTAAATTTTGTTTATTTTCACTTAAGAAAGAAATTGCCTTTTTGGTAAAAATTTCCCAACCAATATTTTTGTGAAAAAGTGGTTGGGCAACCTTTGTAGTTAAATATGTGTTAAGGAGAAAAACGCCTTGTTGGGCTAAATAAATAAGTTTTGGAGAGTTGTTTTTACATCCATATTCAAACTCAATTTCAAGGTAAATATTCTTAAGAGAAGCAGGTATTTTACTACCATTTCCAGAAAAAGCAAGACCGTCTGCAACTCCCTTTTTGGGATACGGGTCTTGTCCGATTATTACGACTTTTATATCTCTAAATGGAAATTCAAATACTTTAAAGATGTCTTGTGTGCAAGGAGTAATTTCATGCATTTCATAGTCTTTTTCAAGACTGCTTTTAATTTTAGAAAAATATGGCTCACTTTCTTCAAGTGAAAAAAATGTTTGCCAAGTAATTTCTTGCATATTAAAATTACCTCCTTACAGTTTAAAAAAAGGCGAGTAAACTCGCCTTTTCTTTTTAAAATGTGTTTTTAAAATAAACTTAAATTTAACTATTTAGTTAAAAGTGCAAGTTTTTTAAGAGTACGAACAAGTTGAGAAACGTAGCTGTTTTCGTTGTCATACCAAGACATTACTTTAACTAATTGTTTGCCATCAACATCAAGAATTTGAGTTGTATGAGCATCGTATACAGAACCGTAAGTTGTGCCGATAACGTCAGATGAAACAATTGGATCTGGTTGGTAGCAAAGTGTCTCAGAGTGAGCAGCTTTAAAAGCAGCGTCGATTTGTTCAAGAGTAACAGATTTTTTAAGTTCAACAGTTAAGTCAACAACTGAACCAGTAACAGTTGGAACACGTAGAGCAGTTCCGTCTAATTTACCTTTTAGTTGAGGTAGCACTAAAGAAATTGCTTTAGCAGCACCAGTTGAAGAAGGAACGATGTTTTGAGCAGCACAACGTCCGCGACGAGAATAAATACCTTTTTTGTGTGGAGAGTCCATAAGTGATTGGTCAGCAGTAAAAGCATGAACAGTAGTCATGAAACCTTTAACGATACCGAATTTATCATCAAGAACTTTTGCAATTGGAGCAAGACAGTTAGTTGTGCAGCTTGCACCTGAAACGATTTCTTCGCTTCCGTCTAGTGTATTGTCGTTAACATTGTAAACAATAGTTTTAACATCACCAGTTGCAGGAGCTGAAATTAAGACTTTTCTTGCACCTGCTTCAATGTGCCAGTGTGCTTTTTCTTGAGAAGTAAAAAGACCTGTACATTCAAGAACAATATCAACACCTAGTTTTTTCCAAGGTAAGTTTTTAGGATCACGTTCAGCGATAACCGGAATTGTTACTCCATCAACAATTAAATTATTTTCTTTAAAAGAAACTTTGTCTTGTAAGAAACCGCCTTGAGCAGTGTCATATTTTAAAAGGTAAGCAAGAGATTCTGCGTCTGTTAAGTCGTTAATAGCAACAACTTTAAAATCTTTGCTTTGAGAAATTTGGCGGAACGCAAGACGTCCGATTCTACCAAATCCGTTAATTGCAACTTTAATAGCCATATTTTTCCTCCATATCTATTACCTAATAATTTTAGCACAACGCAGCCATAAAAAGTGCGAAAAATGCTGTTTTTTCCATATTTAAATTTACAGCATCAGATTAAAATAAAATAAAAATATTGATAAAATAAATATAGAGGCAAAAAATGACTGAAAACCTAGAAATTGAATTTAAAACTGAATTAAGCAAGCAAAAATATACTGAATTGTTGGCAAAATATGCAAATTTAGCAGAGCAATTTACACAAGTCAATTACTATTTTGACGATTTTGCGATGAAACTAACTAAAAATAAACAAACTGCAAGAATCAGACATATTTTAGATAAAAATACTTATGAACTGACAGTTAAGTTTCCGGATAAAAATGGAACTTTAGAGAAAACAGAAATTTTAAACGAAGAACAAGCAAAGAAGTTTATTAAAAAAGGTTTTAAGTTCAAATTTGACACTATAGTTTTCTTAAGTAATAAAGGTAAACTAAAGACTAAAAGAGTTGAGTTTAAATATAAAACCGGAACTGGTTTTTTGGATTTTTCAACCTGGGGTTTTCTGAATTTAAACAAAGTATATGAATTTGAGTTTGAAGCAATTAGCCTAAAAAAAGGCAAGACTGAGTTTGATGAGTTTTTAAAAGAAAATGAAATTGAATATAAAAAATCTCAATCAAAGGCTAGTCGTATACTTAAATTAAATGAAAATAATAAATAATATAAAGGCTTTATTAAGCCTTTTTATTCTATTTTTTAAAGTTGGTTTAATCACCTTTGGTGGTGGTTATGTGATGCTTGGAATTCTTGAGCATGAACTTTGTGAACGCAAAAAAATCTTATCAAAAGATGAAATGATTACACTTTTAGCAGTATCAGAAACTACGCCCGGTCCGTTTGCCATTAATGCAGCGACTTATATAGGACACAAGAAACTCGGATTTTGGGGAGCAGTGTTTGCAACAATCGGTGTAGTTCTTCCGTCTTTTATAATTATCATTTCATTAGCATTCGTGTTAAAGAAATACAACACAAATGTTTATCTAAAAGGATTTTTAACTGGAATTAAAGCAGGGGTTATTTTACTGATTTTCAAAGCAGGTATTAAACTTCAAAAAGGGATTTTAAATAACTTAACCAACATTTCTATCTTTTTAGTGTGTTTGTTTTTAACTTTATTTACCGAACTTTCTTTAATCTACATAATGGTTTCACTTATTTTAATTTCAGTAGCAACCCATAAATTAAACGAAGAACTAAATAAAACTAAAGGTGGTGTATTTTGAAAATACTGACCTTATTTTTTCTTTTCTTAAAAATATCTGCGTTTACTTTTGGTGGTGGATACGCCATGATTCCACTTTTGAACTTTGAACTTGCAAAACGCGGATACATAGACAGCGATGAACTTTATACTTTTATCGGGATTTCTGAAAGTACACCAGGTGCTTTTGCTGTCAATATAGCGACCTACATTGGCTTTGAACAATACGGAATTCTTGGTGCTGCTTTGCTTAACCTAGCGATAGTCTTGCCATCGTTTTTAATCATTTTATACATTTCTAGTAGCAACATGTTAAATCAAAATCTTTACATTAAAAGAGCGATTTCTTTTTTAAAACCAGCAGCGATTGCCTTTATTTTTACAGCAGCGATTAAAATTTCTTTAAAAGTTTTCTTTGATGTGAATAGTTTACTAATTTTCAACTTCAAAGCCAATGCTTTTACAATTTTGATATTCTTGTTTGTCTTTTTAATAAGTCTACTTTGGGAGAGTTTAAGCCGCAAAAAAAGACCACTTCACCCAGTTTTAGTAATTTTACTTTCTGGTTTTAGTGGCCTATTGTTAACGGTATTAAATTTAAATTGAAACTTCGCTAAAGTCAGCGACTTCTAGTTTAATAGTGGAAATTTCTTGAGTTTTCTTTTCAGGCACTTCTTTAACGCTAATTTCTTTTATGTAGTCATCGCATTCAAAATCAGGACTTTCCATAATTTTTGCGCGAATGTCTTTAGGAATAAAAATTCTTATTTCTTCATCGTTGTAGCCGACTTGCATTTTTTCGTTTTCAATAATAATTGGGCGTTTTAAAATTGCAGGGTTAGCCAAAATCCAACGTTTAAGTTCGTGAGTAGTAAACGAGTCTACATCAAAAAAATCATTTCTAGCGGTTTTTGAGCGAGTTGAAATAATTGAGTCAAAGCCATCGTCTGCTAAACTAAGCATTAAATCTATGTCAGACATTTGTACTTCACCTGCCAAAATATTGACCTCATCGTATTTAATTCCAAAACTATCTAGCCATTTTTTGGCTTTTCGGCAAGATGAGCAAGACGGAGTAGTGTATATTTTTAATTCAGTTTTTTTGCTTTTTTTCTCGTTTTTCATATCTATGTAAGTATAACAAAAAAGTTTTTAAATTCAATACCAAAAACGAAAAATCCCAGATTTTTTGAAATTAAACTACCGTAAAAGTTTTATAAATTTCTTTATTTAAAGTAGAATAAATTTTTAAAATAATAGCGGAATTACCAGTATTTTCTTTACTAATTTTTAGTTCAGGAATAGTTTTGAGTAAATTTTCAAGAGTTTGAATGAGTTTTTGTGCATTTTCATTAGTTTCTGAAGCAGTTTTAAAAAGTTGAGAAATTCTTTCTTTTATAATTTCATTACTTACTCTATATCTGCTTAACTTACTAGAATGCTTTAAACAGATGGTGTATTTCTCACGGAAATTATTCAAACAAATAGAATAAGAATTGTCTTGGTTTTTTTCAATTTTTGTGATATTTTTACCAAAAATATTACTAAAAATTGACTGCATTTCTTGTTCTGAGTAATCTAAACTGTTATTTAAATAAAGTAGATAAGTTTTTGAATTGGTTTGCATCGCTAAATAATCCTTTTTAAAGAAGTTATAAGTGACTTTAAAAGTTTTGTTTAATTCGCTTAAGGTAAAATCTTCGCTTTCTTTATCAAACCATTGTCTTAGATTTTGATTTACATTTTTTAAGTCATATGAACCAAATAAGTCAGCTGTAGCATTTGAAAATGCTAAATTTGAAGACATAAAGAACCTTGTATGCATAGAATCTACATAACTATTTGAAATTTTGATAGGTGCAGCGTCTCCATATCTAATTTCTGCAAAAAAAGAGACAGTATATATATTTGAATACTTGTCTTGAAGACTCAGTTTCAACTTTTTGAAAGCGTAAGGGCTTACTTTTAGTTTGTTGATTTCTGAGTTTAGCACAGTGTAATTAAGAATTTCTAAGTTCAGATTTTTTAAAATATCGGTTTTTGAGTTAAAGTAATTTAGAACTTCTTGAATATTATGTTCAGTTTGATAGTAGTAAAACATAAATAATCTATTTAGTTCATAAAAATCAGAAACGGGACTTATTCGTCTAACTTTTACTTTGAAAACTCTAACTTCGCCAGTACTAAGTTTTTGAATTGAAAATAAAAAGTTACCATTTTTATCTTCTAAGTTGTAAATTTCGTATTCTTTTTCATTAAAAATATTCTTAAGTTGTCCTTTAATTGTTGCAATAACTGAGTTTATATCGGTTTCAAAACCAGTATAAAGTGTCGTTTCAGAACCATTTAAAGTTGTTGTAGAGTGTCTGAAGGTTTTCATTTTGAGTTCATCTGAACTAATTGATGTTATCTTCTCGTCATCTGCAATATAGTAATTGCTATTGGTTTTAAAAGTTAGGTCTAGTTTATCAATTTCTTTTGCTACTTTGAGTTTTAATTTTAAGGTTTTTAAAATTTGTTTTGTTGCATTATTTTTCGTGTAAAAATTAAGTTCAATTGTTTCGTTATGTGTATTTAATTTGGTTAATTGATTTAAAAGTTCTAATTCATCAATATGATAGTTGGAAATGAATTTTTCAAAAGTCTTTTTAATCTCAGCTAGAGTGAATACAATTTTATCTTTTTTAAATAAGTTAATTTCATTTATGGTATTAAGTTCAACTAATTCAATAAAAGTTTCAAAGTCTTTATTTAAAGAACCGATTTCTAGTTGCACAATCTTAAAAATATCACCGTAGACAACAAGTAAAAACTGTCTGTCGTCTCTTTTAAATCTTTTTAAGATTGATTTTTCGAAGTCAATTCGTTTTTCATTTATTTCAGTGAGTAGTGAAAAAGTCGCTATATATTTTTGATAATTTGTTTTAATTGAATTCTCTTCTGACTCTAATACATCTTCATTTAAACTTATTTTGCTTATTTTGTTACTGTCAAACGCTTCTGTATCTAGTCTAAAAAAGAAAAACAAATATCTGTTGTCTTTTTTAAAAGAAATGAATTTACTTTGTCTAATGTCTTTATCTGTGTCTTGATAAAAATTTTCATATATTCTTGCGCTGTTTAGATTAAAAAAACTAGAGTTTTTATAATCAATTGTCCAATCAGATAAATCAAAATCGCTATGATTTAAAATTTGTTTCTTTATGTCTTTAGTATTTAGGTCTTCTACTTTGACTTTTGCGGCGCTTTGAATTATTTGATAACTTTCATTTTTATCTATTTTAATATATTCGTGTCTATGATAAATAATTTTATTTTCGTCAAGTGCTATTTTTTTATTACCTATAGAAACATCTAAATACAATTTTGAATTTGATAAAAATAAAAGTGAGATATTTGTGTTTTCTGGTTTTATTTTATTTCCGTTATTTTTTGTATATTCATAGTTATAGAGACGGGTAAAACCGTGATGCTTGATTCCTAAAATGTATCCGTTTTTAAGTAAAGTATCTTTATTTTCTAATTTATCCCCTTTTATAATCGGGACTCCTTCAAAAAATACAGAATAACTCTTTGTGTTGTGTATTGGCGGTTTATTAGGTCTGGGTCGGTTTTGTCTCTTTAAATTAACTGTGCTTTTAACTGTTTTGTTATTATAGATAGAATTTGAAAAAAATAAACCTAATAAAAAAAATAAAAATATAACAGTTATAAATAGTTTAATTTTTCTTTCCATTTCTATTTTTCCTCCAAAACAAAACTGAGATTAAGATAGTTAAAATAAATGTGAAACTGGCTAATAACGCGATTATGAAAGGTATTTTATACTTTAAAAATAAGTTATTTTTATCTTTTTTACTTCCGTGTTCTTGTTTTTCTGTGTCATTTGTATTGTTATTTTCTACTTGCGTATTTTTGAAATACAAAGTTTTCTTTACTTTTATATCTGGTCTTTTAGTATCAAAAAACTCACAAACAAACCGACCTTGCTCTGAGTTTTTAGAAATGATTTTTACATCTATTGTTTTATTAGAAAGATGTTTAAGTACACTTTTTTTAAGTTCATCTAAAGTTAGCGTGCTATCAAATGTAGTCTTATTTAATTTGTTGCTTTGCTTTTCTAACTCTGCTTTATAATCAATAGTTACTTTTGACGCTTCATTTATCAAATTAGTTTTTCTAATAGTTAAACTATTTAAATCATCATTTAATGTAATTTCTTGTTTAAATTCATTGTTTAGAGAAAAGTTGTTAAGCTTTAAATGCTTAAGTAACTTAAAAATGTTTTCGGTGCTTTCGTTTTCCTTTAAGAAAATCAAGTGTTTGTATTTATTTATTTTGATATAAATGAAAGAAACATCAAAATTATGTAAATCAAAATATACTTCTTTGCTTAAATTTATAGTAAGTTTTTGTTCGTTTATAATTTTTGTATTTACAGGAAAATTATTTTTATCTAAAATGAAATTGAAATTGAGCTTATTCAATTTTAAATCGCCATTTAAGGCTATTTTAAAGTATTCAAAATCAATAAAATTGTTGTTGATTTTAAAGATATTTTCACTATCTTTAACTGGCATAACATTAACTTTATATTCACTTTTTTCACCAAATAAATTTGTTAAATAAATGTTTAGTATAAGTTTAGTAAAAAGGTTTTTGTTAAAATCTGATACTTTGTTTGCATCAATTTCTAAATCAAAATTATTAGAAATTTTGTAGTGTTTACGAATTAAATATTTAAGTTGATTTAAATCAAAATAGGTAAAGTAAATCATTTCGTTTTCTTTAACAGTAATTTCAGGAAAAACATCTAAGACTTGTAAAAATAACATTAGTTTTCTAACGCTATTTTTGGAAACAAAAATCAGTTCAAGTGAGTTTTCGTACTTAATTGTCTGCAAACCAACTTCTTCTGTTTCTGATTTAATTTTAATAAACTCTATTTTTTTTAAGTCTGTTTCATTGCTAGTTTTGTCAATAAAACTTAGGCGATACTCAGTAGACTTAAAGTAAGCATATAGCACTTCTGGATTTATAAACTCAGAACTTACACGTCTATTTTTGTCCAAAAAACGATATGAACTATCTAATTTATTTATAACTTTAAGTTCAAAATCAGGCTTAGCGTTTTGTTCTATTCCTTTACTTGCCGAAAGCATTAAAAAAGAAAGCAAGGCTAAAATTGTTATTAAAATTGTTTTTATGAATATCTGTTTTTTTATCATCAAAATATATTTATTTACCTTAAATAAAATTACTTAAAATAAATAAAAAAAGAGGCGTTGGCCTCTTTTTTAAAAGATATGAATTTATTTCTTTTCTTGAATTGTGTATTCGTATTGGTTGACGTCTTTAACCAGTGGTTTGACAGTTTTTTCAACAGTTATAGTGCTAGTTACTCCGCTTTGACTGTAGCCTTTGTGGTTTAGTCCTTCTGCGATATTTAACTTATAGACGTTTGGAGTCAAACCATTTCCGTTGTAAATTAGCTTGCCTCTAACTTTCACGTTGTTAAATTGATTGATAGGAGATGAGTCTGCAGAAATTCCAGAAAGCGAGTGGTTGACGTGGTTTGCACTCAGTGTATAGATTTTGTAGTCCTTAAACATAGTAAGTTCAGTTGTATATTCGCCTTGTTCAGTTGCTTTAAATAAATGGTAGGTGTCTGCTGAATACTGCTCAGTCTCGCCCCTCATTTCAGTGGTTCTAAAACCTACGATGTGGGTGTTAAAACGATTTTTCTTTAAAGTTAATTTAACTTTTGCACCATACGGAAATAAATAGTAGTTTGAGTTGTCTTGAAGTGGTTTAGTTGGGTTGTCTTTAGCCAGTTCATACATTGAGTTGTTTTTATATAAACGCACACCTTTGTCAAATTGAGTGCCTTCTTTTGAAATATCAAAGGCCATGTGACCTTTGGCGTCTTTATCTAATACTAAGAACTTAGCGTAACTTTTTTGATAAATTCCGGTGATTTCGCGAGAAGTCTCACCATTTGGCAAGTCAAATAAATCTTTGGACTCTAACTTACCTGGTTCAACGAAGTTAAGAGAAGATTTGTTCTTTTCAACTGAGTTTAGCCAAAAATGCTCTAAAGACATTTTTTCTTTTTCAGAGTAGTTTTTAAAAGCAAGAACATAGCGAGCGTTTGGATCCTTGACGTGGTATGTGTTTTTGCGAAGTCTTTCAACTGTGTAGTTTTTGTTGATTTTATAAAGGTGAACTTGCTCTTCACCAGCGTTTCCTGTGTAAAAAACATAGTCTTGGTTTTCAGGAACAGGTACATTGTTTGTGTTTATGTTAATTTTTCCAACAAAATCCAAGTCAACGTTTTCAATGGCCTGGTCGGTTTGAGCGATAGAGTGCGCAAGGCCGTCTACATAGAAATTATAGTCATTGGCAGGAGAAACATCACCACGCGCAAAGTAAGTCGAGTTAATTGTGTATTTAGCGTTTTTAACCGTAATATCGCTCACTTTTGCGTTAACTCCAATTTGGTATGCCAAAGTTGACACCGAAAGTCTTGGGAAAAAGTCGTAAACTGCGGTAATGTCTACATTTAACTCAAAGTTAATGTCTTCTGCTTTAATGTGACTGATGGTACCTTCTGATTTATAGGCAACCAGTGAGATGTTGTAACTTCTTTGAATTGAAGAAGAACGTTTAAACTTATCTGAAAAGGAGATATTTTTAAAAGCAATATGGTCAATTTGAGCACCTGGGGCAACATGGAAAGTAAGTAGAGAAATTCCGACGTTTTCCGCAGTTGTCAGTTCTTTTTCTTTAATTTTAATTTCTACGTTTTCAAAGTTTAAGTGATGAACGCGCGCGTATCTGTCAAGATTTCCAAAAATAGAAGTTCCTTGGTTGTTATAAAGATTGGTGTCACGAGGTGATCTTTTTGAGTAATCACTACCTTTTAGTAGACTTTCGTCTTTTTGAATAATGAATTTAAAGTTGCGAATTGTTTTGTTGTTGCCGTCAAAATCAAAAGCACGATTTTTACCAAACAAAGCAGGAAGTTCACGACCTTTTAAGTCGAGGTCTTGCATTAGTTTAAAGTTGCCTTCTTGTTTTTCTGATTTTATTTTCAAAAGGTCTTCATATGAATAAATTGCGTAAGTTTTTAATTTAGAGACAGCAATTGTTTGAAAAATCATACCTTCAAGCGGATGTTTTTTAGTGACACGCCAGTTTTTAAGTAGATAAACTTTTTCGTTATCGTAAGTAAAGTAGACAAGTGCAACGTATTTTTTTTCTGGTTTTAAGTTTCTAATTTCAAAGGCTAGAGAAACTTTGCCTTTTTTTGCGTCTTTTTCAAAAGAAAATTCAAAGTAAGGCTTAGAAGATGCTTTTAAGTCGCTAGTTGCTTTTGGAATAGCGACCCCAAGTTCATCTTTACCGTCTCCGGCTTTGTGTTCATTTACCTGAATTTGTACGTTAGCGTCCGCTCCTTGCGATAAAAAAGCCTGACGATCACGGTGGCGGTTTAATCTAAAGGTAAAGAAAGCAGATTCTGCTTTAATGTCTTGATTAACCGAAACTCTGTAAAGACTGCAGGCAGTTAAAGTAAGTGCTGAAATTAGCGTTAAAAAACCAACTAGTAAGAATTTAATTTGTTTTACCATATTTTGACGCGCTCCTCTGGTCTGGTGTACATTTGGTCACCTTCTTTGATGCCATAGTATTTAATAAACTCATCTAAATTAGCAAGTTGACGGTTCGCTCTAAGTTCACCAGTTGCGTGCACGTCAACATTGGCAAGCATTTGGTAGTACTCAACTCTGGCTTTGTTAAACCAGTTGGTAGCCCATGATTTAAAGAAAGCATCCAGATCTACCGTTTTGTCCATTTTTAAAGCAGAAAGTGCGCAACTCAAGCCTCCACAGTCTGCGATATTTTCAGAAACGGTTAAAGTGCCGTTGCATTTGACACCAAGTAAATTGTTGTGTCCGTCAAATAACTTAATCATTTGCTTTTTCTTTTCTTCAAAAGCGGCTAAATCTGCTTCAGTCCACCAATTATTCAGGCGACCGTGTTCGTCAAACTTAGCGCCATTGTTGTCAAAAGCATGAGAAATTTCGTGGGCAATAACTGTTCCAATTCCGCCGTAGTTAGCAGAGTTTGAGTTTTCTTTTGAGTAAAACGGTGGTTGAAGAATACCTGCTGGAAATACTATTTGGTTAAAAAGTGGGTGGAAGTAAGCGTTTACTTCATACGCAGCCATTCCCCAGTATTTAGTGCTAACCGGTTCTTTGTATTGCGAGTATTCATAGGCGGTCATAATACGTTTTAACGAAATGGTAGCAGAGACCAAAGTTTCGCCGTTTGCTTTAGTTTTGATTTTAAAGTCTTGATAATAAGGCGGAATTTCGTCAGGATATCCGACAAAAGGTTTGATTTTAGAGAGTTTTAAAATAGCTTTTTCGCGAGTTTCTTTGCTTAACCAAGTGTTTTTAGAAAGACGGTCTGTGTAAACTGCAATAAAACGACGAATCATTTCAAGAACATCAGCTTTACCTTGTTCACCAAAGTATTTTTTGCCAAAATAAATACCAACAGGTTCGTCAAAAAACGACAATGTGGTGTAAAGGGCTTTTTTGGCTCTTGGTTGTGGTTGTTTTTGGCCAACTAGTTTACGTCTCAAGGCACCTGCTACATCGGCAAGTTCTTCAGATAAGTAGCGAGCATTACCGAGCGCAGTTTTGACTATCATCCAAGATTTAATTAGTTCAAAGTTTTCACTTGAAAACACAGTATTTAGATTTTCAAAGAAACGAGGATAGGAAATATTAACAATTTCTGCATCTACTTTAGTTAAAGTTTTAAAAATTTTGCTAAACTTTAGATATTTAGATTTTGCGTCAATTTCATTAAGCGGGGTTGGGTTAAATTTCTTGTCGTATTCAGCGTCTTCTAATCTAGATGAAGTAAAAGGTGCTAAAAATTTATCAAACTCTAAAGTTTCTTTAATATATTTGTCTACTAAAACATCGGCTAGCCCTGCACTTTTTAACACAGTTTTAGCCGAATCTGCAAAAACTGCTAAGCTTTCTTCAAGTTGGTCTAAATTTTTCTCATAATACTCACGGTCTGGCATGATAGTGCTTGCGTGGTCAACTGCCAAGATATGTTTAGTTGGGTCTGCAAAACTTTGAGAAATGCCAATAGTTACAGGCAACGGAATACTGCTTAGTTCAAGTTCAGGATAGGCCTCAGCTAACTCTTCAATTGAGCCAAGTCCTTGGATTTTTTCAATAAGCGGTAAAACAGGTTTTGCGCCCATTTCATTGCGGTATTCAAAATCTGTAACTAATTTATGGTATTTAATTGCTTCGTGAATAAGATTATCTTCAGGTATGTTTTTACCTTCAGACCAGTCTTCAAAAAGTTTTAAAAGAATTTCTTCGTTTTGATCGTGAATTTTAGAAAACGTTCCAACACTAGGTTTGTCTGCAGGAATTTCTGTTTCATCAATTAATTGTTTGTTTACATGTAAATAAAAATTGTCTTTCAAAGTTTCCATATTTCGATCTCCTAATGCATTTATTATAGCATTCAGCCCTTTATATAATATTAAATAAACACACAAAGTAGAAATGCGAATAGTTTGCAATTGCAAAATTATTAAGTTAAAATGATTAACGAGGGAAAAATATGAAGAAAATCTTAAGTGTTCTTTTAACTTTATTTGCTACATTTGCTTTTTTTTCATGCCAAAAAAACAAAGTTAACGTGGTAACAAGTTCTTATTTAACATATTCAATTGTTGAGCAGTTGACTAAAAATACCAAAATTACAGTCAGCACTGCCAGAGCACCGTATTTAAACATTCACAATTCTGAGTTAACTTTGACAGATAAAAGCAAAATTATTGAAAGCGATTTGTTAATTTATTTTTCTGAAAATGTTGACTTGCAAATCAAAAAAGCACGAGGTAGCCTGGATTCACTTAACTTAGAAAAAGCGCTTAGTATTAACGAAAAAACTTTTTTAAAAACTGGCGAGCAAATTTCAGAATCTGAAAAAAATATCCGCAGGCACGCCTCTTCACACTACTGGTCAAGTTTGGAATACACAGTAAAAATAATTGAAAAAATTGCCGAAAAGCTTACTCAAAAATTTGAAAACAAATCAATCATTGCTACAAATAAAACTACACTTATAAACGAAATTATCACACTTAAAAATGACTTTACTAGTTTTCTAAATACTAATTTTAAAACTGGTTTAAACGATGAAAAAATCCTTTTTTGTGGTCACGATTCAATAGGTGCATTTATGGTTGAAATGGGCTTGTTAAAAGGTTATACACCAATTGACACAACCATACAAGACCGAAATGAGGACACTATAAAAGCGATTAATGAGTTCGTTGAACTAATTAAAAAAGGCACTAAAAATCCTAATAAAATCTTAACTGTATTCGTTCAAGAAACAGGTAAAGAACAGGTTTTAGAAAAACTTAAATCAAGTGTGAAAGCACACAACATTTCAAATGTTTCTTTTAAAACTTTTCATACTTTTCACGCAGTTTCTAAAAAAGAATACAGTCAAAAAATTTCTTTTCAGACAAAAATTTCTGAAAATATCGCTAATTTAAAATTAGCACTTTTAGGTAAATAGACATGATTGAGTTTAAAGAAGTTTCGTTTAAATACGAAGACACAGCAGTCTTTGAAAATCTAAATTTAAAGATTAACAAAGGCGACTTTATGTACATTTTAGGACCAAACGGTGGTGGCAAAAGTACACTAGTTAAACTGGTTTCAAAAACTTTAAAACCAAACAGCGGTAAGGTAATAAATGGTGCAAAAAAAATCGGCTATATGGCACAATTTTTGCGATTTAAATCAAACTTTCCAGCCTCAGTTTTTGAAATTATTTATTCAGGATTTGAAAAACAATACTTGTTTGCCAAAAAAGAGCAAAAAGCAAGAATTGATAAATTGCTTACTGATATGAATATCCTAGACTTAAAAAACAAGTTAATTTCTGAGCTTTCTGGTGGCCAACTGCAACGCGTACTTTTTTTAAGAAGTATAGTAGACAAGCCTGACCTTTTAATATTAGATGAGCCTGCTTCTGCACTAGACCCTAAATTTAGACACGAGTTTTATCAGTATTTATATACACTTTCTCAATCCGGCACTACTGTTTTAATAATCACTCATGACCTTTCTGGAATTGATGTGCTTGAATGTAAAGACCGCGTAATTTACGTAGAGAAAGCCATAGTTTACGACGGTATTTTTTGTGATTTCCACAAGCAAATTTTAAATAGAGAAAAGCATGCAATATTTAGTTAATTTAGGAGTGTTTTCAAACACCTTTATTTTTATCGCAGCCGGACTAATTGCAGTAACTGCTGCTCTGCTTAGTCCTTTTATCGTACTTAAAAACCAAGCGTTGATCGCAGACGGACTTGCTCACACTGCGTTTTTTGGAATAGCCTTAGGTGTGCTTTTGTCTAACTACCCTGTCTACGTTTCAATGTTAGTTACCGTTTTCTTTTCAATTGTGATACAACTGATTATTGAAAACACCAAAATCGACTCAGACAGTGCAATTGGTGTAATTGAGGCCCTTGGTTACAGTTTAGGAATCTTGATTATTTCGCTTTGGGGGGCTAACTTTAAAAGCGACCTTGGCAATATTATCAACGGTAGTCTGGCAACGATGGAATGGCTTGATTTCTTTAATGCGCTAATTATTTTTAGCATCACCTTAGGCTTTATTTTATGGCAATACAGGCGTTTAGTTTCTCAAACTTTTGACCCAAGTTTCGCTAAGTTCAACCGCACAAACAAAGTAATTACTAACTATGGTCTTTCAATTTTAGTCGCGGTACTGATTTCAGTTGGCATGCGCATGATGGGTACCTTGTTGATATCTGCGCTAATTTTATTCCCGGTCTTAATCTCTGTTCAATTCAGAAAAAACTTTGTTCAAACTATGTTAATTGGAGTAGTAGTTGCGATTTTAACCATTGTTATTGCCGCACCAATTCAACTAAACACAAATGTTGCTCCTTCTACTGTTATCGTGCTTGTATATTTTTCTTTTTTAGTTTTTTCTCTACTTTTTCAAAAAGTTCGTAAAATTATCCTTCACAAAAAAAATTACTAAATGATAAAATAATTGTATGGATAAAAGCAAAAAAACTATAAAAAAAATAGCATTAGGCCAGTATTTCACAAAAGGTGTTCAGTGGTTAAAACCACAAATTAAAGATTTTGTTAAAAATTCTCAATGTTCAATTGCTTATGACCCGTTCGCCGGAGCAGGTGATCTTTTGTCAGTATCTCCAGAGTACGGTATTTTTGAAACAAAAGGTTTGGATATTGATGAAAAATTAGATTGGGAAAACAATGATTCTTTAAAGTCAATACCAAGAATTAAAAACGCAATAATTATCACAAACCCACCATATCTAGCTAAACAATCTGCTTCAAGAAAAAAGATTTGTTTAAACGAATATTTTAAAGATTCACCTTACGATGATATATATTTAGTTGCACTTAGCAAAATGATTGAAGCGCAAAAACATATTGTTGCAATTATTCCTGAGTCTTTCATAAATTCAACATTTAAAGATAAAAATCTTTTAAGTTCCGTTACTATACTAGAAGAAAACCCTTTTAAAGATACGGAAGTACCGGTTTGTGTAGCGTGTTTTGACGGTGTTTATAAAAATTTTTCTGAAATTAAAATTTATAAAAATGATAAGTTTGTTGACTCTCTAGAAAATATAATAAATCTAAGAATTGAACCAGAAAACTCTTTGAAAGTAACTTTCAACGATACTGAAGGGTGGTTAGGCATAAGAGCAATTGACAGCACCGATGACATAAACAATATTAAGTTTGACTATAAAGAAAATATTAAATACGACTGGCAAAACAAAATAAAAAATACATCTAGACATTTTACTTTAGTTTCAATAGATATTTCTGACAACAACAGACCAAAATTTTTAGAAAAATGTAATCTTTTGCTAAATGAAATTAGAATAAAGTCTGGTGATGTTTTGCTAACTCCTTTCATGGGGAATACAAAAAGTGGCAAAAGAAGAAGAAGATTGGATTTTAGACTAGCACGTGCAATAATTGAAAAAGCAAATAATTTAATGTCTGGAGAAGTAGTGTGATTTAATGAAAGATAATTTAAAATACCTTGAGTATAGTTGTAATAACCCTGAAAAACTCGATGAAAGATACATGAATTTAAAGAAAAATAATTTGAATAAATATGTCGAGTTTACAAATAAAATAAGAAGTCTTTTAAACGCCATAAGAAAAGACAAATTTGTTGATGAGAAAAAATTTACTATTTTGTTAAATTTAATTACCGATTCTTATGGATCTAAAAACGAATTTAATTGTTTTATAAACGCCTGTGATTCAACAATTGGCACAATTAAAAACAATCCTGAAACCTTAAAACAAATCGTTGAATTGTTTTTCACGCATAGAAATGGCAAAATCAGTGCTGACCCTGTACATATACAGTCATTAATTGACAAGGGTTCACAAAGAGCACTAGGTATCATTGGACAGCAAAAAATAGTTGAAATTGCCCAAAATTTTGGTTTTGAGTATACAAATGACCCCGATATTTTTCTAAAAACTAAAAATAGTGTTTCCTACTACAAAAAAGAATTAAAAGAAAAGATTATTCCTGAGATAGATTTTGGTTCGCAAAATAAGGATTTAGATATCATTTTAAAGTCAAACGATAAATATTTTTTCATTGAGTCTAAGCACATTAAGGAATGCGGTGGCGCTCAAGATAAGCAAATCAAGGAACTAATTGGTTTAATTAAAACTAAAATGCCTAAAAACACTTTTATAGTGTCTTTTTTAGATGGTGTTTTTTCAAACGAAATTTTAAATTCAGAAATATTTAATGTTTTTGATAATAAAGATAAAATTATTAAAAATAAAATAGAACAACAACAATTAGAAATACTTTATAATTTACACAATAATAAAAGTGCTTTTTGGCTAAACTCGGCTGGTTTGGTTGAATTTTTGCGTGACTTAGCGTAGACAAAAATCGTGTGTTATACTATTTTTAAAGAAAGTTGCTAATCAAGGAGAAATATGACTACAAATATTTTAAATTCTGCAACGTCTGCAAACCCTCCGCTCACGGGTATTTTGGTTGCAGTATTCGTTGCGCTAATCGTTGTTTTAATCGTAATATCTGGTTTTACTTCGATGACAGAGGCTGCATTTATGTCTGTAAACCACATTAGAATTGATGAACTTACAGATTCTGATAACCCAAAACTAAAGAAAAAAGCTAAAAAAACTTTAAACTTAATTAAAAATCCGAACTATGTTTTAGCTACCATTCAGGTTTTAAACACTTTAATCGCATTTATTAACGGTATTATTGGCTCTAAACTGTCACAAGACGCCTTAATTCGTATTTTTAAAGTTGACGCAAACTCAAATAACTATGTGTTGTATTCCGTGTTAGTTACTATCGGACTAACTATATTTTTGCTTTACTTTCAAATAATTTTTGGTGAACTTGTCGCTAAAAGAATCGGAATGAAGTGGAGCGAAAAAATATCTTTAAATTGCACTCCGATCATCAGAGTACTTATGTTTATACTGTTCCCGTTTGTTTGGCTACTCATGGTTTCAACTACCTTTTTTGCTCGTATTTTTGGTGTTAAAAAAGGCGATGAAATTAAAGAAGTTACAGAAGACGACATCATTTTAATGGCATCAAATGCCACAGAAAGCGGAGAAATTGATGTTGAAGAAAACAAACTAATTGAAAATATTTTTGAGTTTGACGACACTAAGGTTTCAGAAATCATGACCCACCGCACTGAAATTGACGCTATAGAAATTACTGCAACCTACTCAGAAATCTTAACTAAAATTAATGAATCTCAATACACCAGATATCCTGTGTACAAAGAAACCATTGACAATATTATTGGTACAATTCACATCAAAGATATCTTAAAATACGCAATTGAGCCAAGCGAGTTTAATTTAGGTAAGTCTGTTAGAAAACCATTTTTTGTCTCGTCTACCTCTAAAATTAACGATATTTTTGTGCATATGAAAAAAAATAAAGTCCACATCGCTATGGTGCTAGATGAATACGGTGGAGTTGCTGGTCTTCTTACAATTGAAGACTTAATTGAAGAAATAGTTGGTGAAATTAACGATGAGTTTGACAGTCCAGAGGCTGAGTTTAAAGAAATTAACTCAACTACTTTTGAAGTAGATGGGTTCTTTGAACTAGATATTTTGTCTGAAAAACTAGACATTGAGTTTGAAGCGGAATCTAACACCGTAAATGGTTTTATTACCGAGCAAATCGGACACCTGCCTAAAGTTGGTGAAAAAATTTGCGTGACTTATAAAAACTTTGAGTTCCGTCCACTATATATTGAAAAAAATGTCATTAAAAGAGTCTTAATCAAAAAGGTTTTAAATCTAGATGAACAAAATTCGTAACTTCTCCATAATTGCTCACATTGACCACGGTAAGTCTACATTGGCTGACCGTATTTTGGAGTTGACTAACGCTGTTTCTAACCGAGAAATGAAGGCGCAATACCTAGATAGTATGGAACTTGAGCGCGAACGCGGAATTACTATTAAGTTAAACGCCGTGCAAATTCACTATCAAGCCGAAGATGGAGAAGTTTATAAAATGCACTTAATTGACACCCCAGGCCACGTGGACTTTACCTATGAAGTTTCTCGTTCTCTGCAGGCTTGTGAAGGCGCAATTTTAGTTATAGATGCGCAACAAGGCATTCAGGCACAAACTCTTGCAAACCTATATATTGCCCTTGACAATGACCTAGAAATTATTCCGGTTATCAACAAAATAGACCTGCCAACGGCAGATGTTGAAAAAGTTTTAAATGAAATTGAAGAAATTATTGGCATTGATAGAAGCGAAGTTGTGTTGTGTTCTGCTAAAAACGGAATTGGTATTAAAGAAATTCTGGAAGCGGTTGTCAAAAAAGTACCTGCGCCTAAACCAAAAAAATCAAACAATGCTTTAAGAGCCTTAGTTTTTGACTCATACTACGACGCCTACAAGGGAGTAATTCCCTTAATTCGGGTGGTTGAAGGAACTGTTAAAAAAGGTGACACCATTTACTTTATGCAGTCTAAATATAAAGCAGAAGTAGTTAGTGTGGGTGTCTACACGCCAGAAATGCGAGAAACTGAGATACTTACAGCCGGAGAAGTTGGATTTATCTACGCCCAAATTAAGTCAATTCAAGATATTCAAGTCGGAGATACAATTACTTTTTTTGAAAATCAAGCAACCGAACCTCTGCCAGGATATAAGAAATTAAACCCAGTGGTTTTCTCAGGTATTTATCCAGTTGAAAATAAAAATTACGCTCAATTAAAAGAAGCACTTGAGAAATTAAAACTAAACGATGCTGCTTTAACCTACGAAATGGAGACTTCTAAAGCACTTGGTTTTGGTTTTAGAACAGGTTTCCTAGGACTGCTTCATTTAGAAATTATTCAAGAGCGAATTCGCCGCGAGTTTAATATTGACATTATTGCCACTGCTCCGTCAGTTATTTACACAATTCATTTAACAAACGGCAATGTTATTCAAATTCAAAACCCGTGTGAACTGCCAGAACCACAGCAAATTTCCTATATTTTAGAGCCTTTTGTGAAAGCCTCTATTATGACTCCATCTGAATACGTCGGCAGTGTTATGGAAATTTGTCAGGCTAAACGTGGGGTTTTTGTTTCAATGAATTACTTAGATAAAAACCGCGTGAATATCATTTATAAACTGCCACTTTCAGAAATCGTTTATAACTTTTTTGACAAACTAAAATCACAAACTAAAGGTTATGCGTCGTTTGACTACGATATGGATGAGTATGTTCGCTCTAACTTAGTTAAGTTAAATATCTTGTTAAATGGTGAACAAATTGATGCTCTGGCAACGATTGTACACAAAGATTTTGCTGAGTCCAGAGGCCGTGCCTTGACTGAGAAAATGAAGGATTTAATTCCAAGACAAATGTTTGAAATTCCCGTGCAAGCGGCAATTGGTAACCGAATTATTGCAAGATCAACAATTAAAGCAATGCGCAAAGACGTGCTGGCTAAATGTTATGGCGGCGATATTTCTCGTAAGATGAAACTCCTTCAAAAACAAAAAGAAGGTAAAAAGAAAATGAAACAAATCGGTCGTGTTTCAGTACCACAAGAGGCCTTTTTGGCTATCTTAAAACAAGGGGATGATTAGTGCGTGGACTGTACGTACACATCCCTTTTTGTCATTTAATTTGTTCGTATTGTGACTTTGTCAAGAAACAAACTAAAGACAAAGCAGAAGAAGATGGATACATCAAAAGTATAATAGAAGAACTAAATACTGTGTATTTAGACAACCCAAATTTTGATACTATCTTTATTGGTGGTGGAACTCCAAATAATCTGAGTTTAGAAAATTTAAACTTATTGTTAAAAAACTTAAAAAAGTTTAAAGGCGTAAAAGAGTATACAATTGAGTGTAATCCTGAACTAATTACTCAAGCACAAGTTAGATTATTTAAACAATACGGTGTAAACCGTGTGTCTTTAGGCGTGCAGAGTTTTGACCCCGAGACCATAAAGTTCTTAAAACGAAACCACACAATTGAGGATGTTAAGAGCTCTGTTAGACTACTTAAAAAAGTCGGAATTCAAAATATTTCTTTTGATTTAATGTACGGTATAAAAAATCAGAGTTTAGAAATACTAAAAAAAGACTTAGAAATAGCAATAAAGTTTAATCCTAAACATATATCGTATTACGCCTTGATTTTAGAGCAAAACACCTTTTTAGCGTTCTTAGAAAAGCAAGGTATACAGACAACTTTAGCAGAAGAAGCGTGCTTAAAGCAGTATAACTTCATTAAAAAAACACTAAAAAAACACCACTTTTCACAATACGAAACTTCAAATTATGCAAGGTCAAAGTACCAATCTCAGCATAACTTAATCTACTGGAAAGACTCAGAATACATCGGCACAGGACTTGCAGCCAGCGGATACACAGCTGGAACGCGCATAAATAACACAGCAATTATGCACGCCTACATTAACAAAGGACCTGGAAAAACTGAAGTAAAACAAAGTAAACAAGAGTTAATTTCAACGGCAATAGTGCTAGGACTTCGCAAAACTAGTGGTGTAAAACTTAAATATTTTAAGCAAAAATACAACATAAATTTACTTAAATATTTCCCAATAATTAAAAAGTTACTCGCAAGAAATATGCTGAGATACACCAAAGGTAGACTATACATACCATTTAAATATATTTACTTAGAAAACCAAATTATGCAGGAGTTTGTATGAAACCGTTTTTAATTAATGAATTTATTTTATATTTAAAAAACGAAAAGTCATTGGCTAAAACTACTCAAAACGCCTACAAAGTTGACATTCAACAGTACTTTGATTTCTATGCGAAATACCACAAAGAAATTCAAAGGCCTGAACAAATCAGTCCTAAACTGATTAAAAACTACATTAGAACTTTGCAGAAAAAATATGACAGTAGAACAACTAACCGCAAAATTTCGGCAATTAAAACCTTTCATGCTTTTCTTGAAATGGATGGTTTGACTAAAGAAAATCCAGCACAAGAAATTAAAAATATTAAAGAGAAAGAGAAAGTGATTCGCACAATCAACGCAGAGCAAACTAGTAAAATGATAGATTCAATTGATTTAAAAACAGTATACAATGTACGCAACTTGGCGATGTTTTTAGTGTTATATGGCTCTGGTCTTCGTGTTTCTGAGTTGATTGGACTTGACTTAAAGTCGCTACATTTAAACGAAGGATTTTTAATTGTTGAAGGAAAAGGCAGTAAAGAAAGAACTGTACCGTTAACTAAAAAAGCAGTAGAAGCACTTAAAACCTACATTAAAGATGCCCGTAATATCATCTTAAAAGAACGCACTTTACCTGCTTTGTTTGTAAGCAGAAACGGCGCTAGAATAACACGACAAGGGTTCTTTAAGATAGTTAAAAGCATCGCTGAAGACAATGAAATTGATAATGTTTCACCACACACTTTCAGGCATTCTTTTGCTACACACTTACTTGAAAACGGTTGCGATTTAAGGGTTCTTCAAAAAATACTAGGTCACGAAAGCATCCAAACAACACAGATTTACACAAACATTTCAGATAAATATAAACGAGAAAAGTACAATAAAACTAGACCAAAACTTAATAATTCAGAAAAGTCTTGATTTAGTTTTTGTAAACTTAATAATAAAAAACAAAAAAAGTTTAACTTAATTTTGTAGAATGATTATCTGCAACACAGTTAAACTTTTTTTTATTTTTCGTGCTTATTTTAAATTCAGTGCTGCAGTGTATGCGTAAACGCTTAAAATTTCATTTTCTTATTGGTTTAATATAATTAAACTTTTATTAAAAATATAATTTATTTTTAAAATAAATATTAAATCATATTCTTACCAACAATGAAGAAACATAAATCTAAAAAGACTACAGCCTGGTTATTTTTATACAAGTGAGTTCCCTAATCACATTACTCTGTTTATAAAAGTTTATTAGCGACTATTTATGTTTTGTTTTAATCAGATAAAAATATGTGTTTTTTAAGACGCTCTAGGACAAAACATAATGAGTAACAACCCACAAAAGGTAGTAATAATTGCTCAAAACGCGTCACTAAATAGTTTAGTATATTTATGTTTTTATTAAAAAAAGTAAAAAAGTTTAATAATATTTAAATAATGATAATGTCAGAACGCAATGGTTAGAAATTTAAATTTAGTGTTTTTTTACTATTTTTTAAAATTGTTAACTCTGGTCAATTTTTCACTAAAAATCTTGTTTTTTACCTCTAAATTACAAAAATTCCGATAGTGAATAGTAATCCACATTCCCACACATTTTCACTTGTCCGCTCCACAAACTTGCTATATTTTGGTTTACATAATATATATTATAGGAACAAATAAAAAAATAACAAAAAACAGAAATAAACCATGCATTCACGCTAAAATTAAAAATAAGGTGTATAAAAGTAGTTATACTTAATTACTTCTCTCATTTTTATGTTCACATTTGAAAAATGAATATGAAAAAAACGCAAAACGCGTTTTAACGAAATTAAATTCACAGAATTGATGAAGTAACCGTGAATTTTGTTAATTTTTTGCCAAAATTTGTGAGTTAGTAACTTAATTAACAATTAAACTTTTATGTAATTCACAAATAAAATATTAGTAAAACTAAACTAACTAAACCACTTCTTCTCTTAGCGATAATTAGGCTTATTTTTAAACTTTTGTTTTTTTACGTTGTCATGTTTTTAGTGCAGCGTTTTTCTATTAAGACAAAGGTATCGTGACTTTTTATAAATAACTAAAAAATATTAAAAAAGTTTAGTTTTATTAAACTCATAATAATTAGCGAAAAAGTCATACTTTCTGAGATGTTGTGACTTTTCATTTGAAGAAAAATTTACAAATATTTCAGTGTATTTTTTACATTTAAACTAATTTAAAACTTATTTAATTAGTTTAAAAATATTAAACTAATTAAAATATCTTTTTAGTGTTCCAATTCTTAAGTCATTAAACTTTTTTATAATTTTCGTAATAGAAAATTTAGTAAACTTTTTTTATTTCTGAGAATAATATAAAAACACTGTTAAACTTTTTTAGTTTTTTTAACTTTAGTTATTTTACATTCCTGTTATTTTCTTAAAATATAAATAGTGAATTATTTAAAAGGGGGGGGCAACAAACGAAGATAACTAATGCAAGAATTTGTAAATAATTTTCAGATATAGAAATTAAAAATATTATCGTAGTCTTCTGCAGCCTATACCAATCAAACAGGTTTTTTTATGTCTATGCTTTATACGGTTTTATTTACAATAACTTCAAATTAAATCCAAAAATACTCTTCAATTTTTATTTTAAACTTTTTATATTTAAAACTATTTTGTTTATTTAAATTAAACTATGTAGATTTTAAGTTTTATTTACTAAAAGCAAACAGGACATCTAAAATGTAAAGTTATTTTAAGTTTCACTAACACTTATAAACTTCATTTTCATTTTCGTAATTTTGCAGAGCGCTAATGTGGTTCTCCTTTTTGCAAGTGGGTGAAAAAGATTTAAAATAGTCACTTCAACCGAGCTTGTGTATGTTAATGATTATTTTAAAAACGACACTTTGTAATAATTTCTAATTTATTTTTTAAATTGCGCAAACTGTGGAAATCAGAATTTAAAAATGTCTGTGTTTAAAAATTGTGTTTTATTAACTCTAAGGCACTTCTTAAATTAGATAAATTAAAATTAAGTGTGAAGACAATCTTGGTGAACTCCTAGGTAAAGCACTCAAAAAAACTAAAAACAGTTTACGTTTCTTTGGTTTAGTTTTGTTTTAAATATGCTAAGCATAAGCGAAACACATTGATTAAATAATCTGGCGCAAATTTTGTCTTAAGTGTTAATTAAACTTTTTTAATAAAAATGTATTTAGTTTAATTTAAATAAACTACTGGAATTTTCGTTACTGAACAAATATAACGCATATTTTGTATAAAACAATTTGCCATAAAAGTTATTGCGTGATATTTTTAGGCATGTATTTTCACGAATTAGTGTATTAAAAATGGTATTAAACATAAATATAAATAATTCCAAAAAGTTTAATTAAAATAAACTGCGTAAATTACAAAAATCTAATTAATGTGTTTTTTATTTGCATATAATGTTATATAATATATAAGTATTACGGAGGAAAAATATGCCTTATATTATTGCTGTTCATGCACGTGAAGTTCTAGATTCACGTGGTAACCCTACTGTAGAGGTTGAAGTAACTACAGATTCAGGAGCGTTCGGTCGTGCTCTTGTTCCATCTGGTGCATCTACTGGTGCACACGAAGCAGTTGAGCTTAGAGATGGAGATAAAAAACGTTTTCTTGGAAGAGGTGTGTTAAAGGCTGTTGCTAACGTTAACGAAAAAATCGCACCTGAACTAATCGGTCTATCTTGCCTTGACCAAATGGCGATTGACCAGGCGATGCTTGATTTAGATGGAACTCCAAATAAAGCAAATCTTGGTGCTAACGCAATCTTAGCGGTTTCAATGGCAACTTGCCGCGCTGCTGCTGACTTTCTTGGTCTAGACTTGCACTCATACCTTGGAACTTTCTTTGCCCACACTTTGCCAGTGCCAATGTTAAACATCTTAAACGGTGGAGCACACGCAGACAGTAACGTTGATTTCCAAGAGTTTATGATTATTCCTGCTGGTTTTAAAACTTTCAAAGAAGCAATCGTTTGTGCTGCCGAAGTTTATCACAACCTAAAGGCTGTTCTTAAGAAAAAAGGTCTTGCAACTGGTGGCGGAGATGAAGGTGGATTTGCACCAAACTTAGAATCAAACGCTGCTGCTTTTGACTTAATTGTTGAGGCTATTAAACAAGCTGGCTACAAACCAGGTAAAGATGTATTTTTAGCAATTGACGCTGCTTCTTCTGAGTTCTACGACGAGGCTAAAAAACGCTATGTTTTTAAAGCAACTGGTGAAGAATTGACTTCTGACCAACTAGTTGACTTCTACGTTTCTCTAGTTGAAAAATACCCACTTATTTCAATTGAAGACGGTTTATTTGAAGACGACTGGGCTGGCTGGAAAAAACTAACTGAAAAACTTGGTGACAAAATCCAATTAGTAGGCGATGACTTATTTGTAACTAACGAAAAACGCCTTGCTCAAGGTATTGAAAAAGGTGTTGCTAACTCTATTTTAGTTAAAGTTAACCAAATTGGTTCTATTACCGAAACTTACCGCACTATTGAACTTGCTAAACGCTCAGGCTACACCACAGTAATTAGCCACCGTAGCGGAGAAACTGAGGATACTTTTATTGCAGATTTAGCAGTTGCCTTAAACGCAGGACAAATTAAAACAGGTTCTATGTCTAGAACTGATCGTATTGCTAAATACAACCAACTAATTCGTCTTGAAGAACTTCTTGGCGACCAAGCAGTTTATCCAGGACTAGCAGCATTTCCTAAACTAAAAAAATAATTTTTAGTTTAATTATTTAAATACACATAAAAAACTAAAGTTAAAAGCCCTTTGTTTTTGCACAAAGGGGCTTTTAATTGTCAAAATAAGGTTAAAAATGAAAATTATCGCAAACAACAAAAAGGCATATTTTGACTTTGAAATCATTAAAACCTACGAAGCAGGTATTGTTTTAACTGGTTCTGAAGTCAAGGCTCTTCGCGCCGGTAAAGTCACAATGACTGGTGCTTTTTGCGATATTACTAAACATTTTGAACTGTATTTACGTGACATGAAAATCGGGTTTGCAAAAGAAAACCTTGCTAAGTTTCAACACAAAGAAATAAACGCTCGTAAACTGCTTTTACATAAAGCCGAAATCATTCAAATTAAGCAAAAAGTATTTGAAAAAGGTCTAACTTTAATTCCTTTAAAAATCTACTTCAGCCAGTCTCTTGTAAAGGTGGAAATTGGGCTGTGTCGTGGTAAAAACTTAAGGGATAAAAGGCAAACCATTAAAGAACGCGATTTGAAACGTGAAAACGCTAAATTTAAACTAAAAGTTTAACAAAAGGTATCAAAATTATGAAAAAACTAACAGGAAACCAAATCAGACAAATGTGGCTGGATTTCTTTAAATCCAAAGACCACTATGTATATAAGTCAGTTTCGTTAATTCCGAAAAACGACAAGACTTTGCTTTGGATTAACTCAGGTGTAGCATCACTAAAACAATACTTTGACGGGACGATGATGCCGCCATATCCAAGAATTACTAGTTCCCAAAAATGTATCCGTACTAACGATATTGAAAATGTCGGACTAACCGCAAGACACCATACTTTTTTTGAGATGCTTGGTAACTTTTCTATTGGCAACTATTTTAAAAAAGAAGCAATTACTTTTGCTTTTGAGTTAATGACTTCACCTAAATGGTTTGGTTTTGAATTAGATAAACTTTATTTTACATATTATCCTCAAGACCTTGAAACTAAAGAAATTTGGCTAAGTTTAGGCGTTTCTGAAAGCAAGTTAGTGCAGCTTGAATCAAATTTTTGGGAGATTGGCGATGGACCTTGCGGGCCAAATACCGAAATAATTTATGACCGCGGAGAAAAATACGACCCACGCGGAGAAGCGGCTTTGCGAAACGACTTAGAAACTGCTCGCTATGTTGAACTTTGGAATATAGTTTTTTCTTCTTTTAACGCAGAGGCTGGCAAAAAACGAGAAGAGTACAAACCACTTCCGCACAAAAACATTGATACCGGCGCTGGATTTGAGCGACTTTGTGCAATTATGCAAGATGTTGAGACCAACTACGACACCGACTTGTTTGCGCCAATTATGCGAGCAATTGAAAAACAAACTAACCACAAATACGTAGGTCAAAAAGAGTTTAAAATTATCGCTGACCACTTAAAAACCGTGACTTTTGCGGTTTCAGATGGTGCTGTGGTTTCAAATGAAGGTAGAGGCTATGTGCTTAGAAGACTAATTCGCCGTGCTGTGAAAGCAGGGCGTAGACTTGGTATGCAGAAACCTTTCATATTCCTGCTTGTGCCAAGTGTAATTGAGGCAATGGGCGAGTTTTATACTGACCTTAAAAATAGCGTTGAAGTTGTTCAAAACATTTTAAAACAGGAAGAAGAGAAGTTTTTAGAAACTATTGAAGCTGGTGAAAAAGAATTTTTTAAACTTATTCAAATCAAAAAATCAATTTCTGGCGAAAGCGCTTTTAAGTTATACGACACCTACGGCTTCCCGTTTGAATTAACTAAAGAGTATGCCGATGAAAACGGTGTTGAAGTTGACGAAAAAGGTTTTCATCAGTTTCTCGCAAAACAAAAAGAACTTTCTCGCTCTGCTCGCCAAAACTTTCAGTCAATGAAAGGACAAAATAAAGAGTTTTTAGAGTTTAGCGAAAAGTCTGAGTTTATAGGATATGAAAACTTATCGTCTGAATCTAGAGTAATCAAAGTTTTTAAAGAAGGGATTGTCCTTGATAAAACTCCTTTTTTTGCGGAAACCGGGGGTCAAGTTTCGGACCTTGGAACTATTGAAAAAGCGGAAGTCAAAGGTATGCTTAAACTGCCGTTTGGCCAACACTTGCATATTGTTGAATCTCAGTTTAAAGAAGGCGAAGTTGTTAAATGCCAGGTAGACGAAGCACACCGCACACCTACTATGTATAACCACAGTGCAACTCACTTAATTCACAGAGCCTTAAAAGATGTACTTGGTGAATACGTTAACCAAAGAGGTTCAAAAGTTTGTGCGCCTTACTTAAGATTTGATTTCAACTGCTACAACTTTCCAAAAGACGAAGAACTTTTAAAGGCTGAAAAAATTGTTAAAGAAAAAATTAAAAAAGGTCTAAAAGTTAGGTATGAATACACTGACTACGACACTGCTTTAAAACACGGTGCAATCGCCTTGTTTGGCGAAAAATACGATAAAACTGTTAGAATGGTTTCAATGGAAAACTACTCAATTGAGTTATGCGGCGGTACACACGTTAAAAATACAAACGAAATCAAAGACTTTGCGATTACACAAATTGAGTCAATTGGTTCTGGACTATACCGTATTTTTGCGGTTTCTGGTGTAAACCTAAAGGCTAAAGTTGAAGAATACGCTGCACATTATTTTAACGAAGCTAGTGTTATTTTAAACAAAGTTAACGAGCTTAACAATGTTTCGCTTAAATTTGAGTTTGCAAAAAAACCAGAAATTAAAGGTTCATATCAAGATATTTTAAATGCAAAAATGTACCTTCAAGAAATCAAAACACAAGCCTTAAAATATGAAAAACAAATTAGTGAAATTAACATTAAAAATGCTTTAAAATCGCTTAACAATGCGACTTCACAAAATTATATTTTTAAGTCAAAGATAGATTCAAAAATCGCAAAAGACGTGTTTATGCAGTATGTAAACACCCAAAAACTAAATAACTGTATCATGATAAACATAGATGGTGAAAAGGTTAATATTTTTGCTAAATCAAATACTCAAAAAGCCACTGACTACATTAAAAAAATAAACTCTGTTCTTAACTCAAAAGGTGGAGGTAGACCTGATTTTGCAACCGCTGGCGGTGGTGATTTAAGTAAAGTTGACTTAGTTTTAAAGGAGTTTAGCACAAATGATTCTTGGAATTGATCTGGGCTCAAAAACTATGGGTCTTGCAATTTCTGAGTCTCATATAATTGCCAATAACTTAGAAACTTTTCGTTTTGAAAACGAAGACTACTCGCTTTGCATTGCTCATCTAGTTGAACTTAACGCCAAATATAAATTTGAAGAAATCGTACTTGGCTACCCTAAACACATGAATGGTGATGTCGGAGTGCGCGCAAAAATTTCTGAAGACTTTAAGACCCTAATTGAAGAAGCACTGCCTGGTGTTAAAGTAATTTTAGAAGATGAACGCTTATCTACAAATGCTGTTTTTGGGGTTTTTAGACAAAGTAAAACTAATATAAAACAAAGAAAACAATTTAAAGATGAACTTTCTGCTGTCGTAATTTTACAAAAATATCTAGACCGCAGATCGAGTTTTTAAACCAAAAAAGGTGATTTTATGGAAAACGAAGAAAAAGTAATTTCTTTAAACGACAAGGTTATAGAATCCTTAAAAAAAGATAAATCCAGAGAAGTCAAAATATCTGTGGACGGTATGGACGAAACTTTTATCGTGATTTTTACAACTACTCGCGAGTTTGCAGGAGAAACTAGAAACTATGTGGCTCTGCTTGACAAAGATGGAACTAACTTAATTTTTGCTAAATACAACGAACTCACTAAAACTGATACTAACCTTGAGTTTAGCGGTAGTTTAACAGATATAGAAGACGTTGAAGAATATAGACAACTTACCGAAGTTTTCCTTGAATATATGTCTGATTTGGAGCATGAATAATCTAGAGTTTAATTTAGTTAAAAACGACTGCATTTTTGCCCAGGTTCCAATTTTAAAAGACAGAGCAGTTTTATATATCAACGAATTGATAAAAAAACAAAACATTAAAAAAATTTTAGAAATTGGAACTGCTTATGGTTTTAGTGCTCTTAGTTTTTTAAAAGAAAATAGTAACTTAGAGATTACGACTATTGAAAAAAATCCAGATAGTTTTGCGAAGGCAAAACACAATTTTTTAATTTGCGGAATTGAAAAACAAGTAACTCCGCTTTTAGCAGATGCAATTGATGTTGACTTTCAGGGTGAGGTTTTTGACCTAATTTTTATAGATGGCCCGAAAGCGCAATACTTAAAATATTTTGAAAAATTTCAAAACAACTTAAAAAAAGACGGGTTGATAATTTGCGACAATATTTCTTTTCATAAACTAAACCAGAACTCAGTTTCTAAAAACACAGCCCAACTTCTTAAAAAACTAGAGATTTTTAAAACCGAAATTCTGAAAAACAAATCTTTTAAATCTGAGTTTTTAGATATTGCAGACGGTCTTTTAGTGTCAAAAAAGTTATGAAATACTTAATATATCCACTTGACCTAACAAAATACGACAATGTTGATGCTACGTTGGTTTTGAGAACTGAGTTTTCATATAAATGCTATCACCGTTTTACAATTGAAGAAATTAATACTTATTTAAAAAACCACAAAGCCTTTATTGATCTTTCTTTTATGGCCTATGACCAAGATTTTCCTGTGCTTAAAAATTATTTAGGTAAACTTAAACATAAAGAAAACATTATTGGTTATATTGTTGCTGACATCGGCGTTGCTCAGTTTTTAAAAGAAGAAAACTTATTAAACAAATGTGTATATAACCCAGAAACTCTAATTACCAATTGGCAAGAAGTTCAAACTATTTCTGAACTTGGTTTTTTTGGGATATTTTTAGCCAAAGAAATTACTATTGAAAATATTTGCGAAATTAGTCAGGAAAATCCTAATTTTAATCTTTTTTTCCAAGGACACGGCAGATTTTCAATGTTTCACTCAAAACGTCATTTACTTTCTATATACAACAATAAATTTAAACACACCTTGGATTTAAAAAATAGGGCAGACTTGTTTTTAAAAGAAAAAAATAGAGCAGAAAAATTAAATGTGCTTGAAGATAAATTTGGTACCTATCTATTTCGCGGTAAAACTACACAAATGTTTAGTTATATTGCAAAACTAAAGTCTTGTCTTTGCTACTTTGCGATAGACCCTTTGTTTTTTTCAGATGAATACGCAATAGATGCACTTAGTCTTTATCAAAAAAATAACATCTTAGATACAGATATTGAACAGTTTAAAGCAAAATACAGTGACTTGCAAGACACAGGTTTTGCTGAAACTAAAACGGTGTATAAAAAATGAGCGAGCTATTAGCACCAGCTGGTGATATTGAAAAACTAAAATACGCGCTTGTCTACGGAGCAGATGCCGTTTTTATTGGCGGGCTTGAGTTTTCTCTTCGTGCGCGTGCTTCTAACTTCACAATTCCGTTAATTAAAGAAGCGTGTGAGTTTGCGCATTCTCTTGGCAAAAAAGTATATGTGACCGCCAATATTTTGCCACACAATGAAGACTTAGAAGGTTTAAAAAACTATTTACAAGAGTTAGAAATAGCAGGGGTTGACGCCATTATATGTGCATCTTTTGCCATTATTCAGGCCGCTCGTAAATACACCAATTTAGAAATACATCTTTCAACTCAGCAAAGTGTTATCAACTCACGTACTATTTTGTTTTGGAAAGAACTAGGTGTAAAAAGAATAGTTTTAGGTAGGGAGCTTTCAATTAAAGAAATTAAAAATCTTAACAGGCATGGACTTGACATTGAGGTGTTTATCCACGGTGGGATGTGCATGAGTTATTCAGGTAGATGCTCGCTTTCAAATACTTTTACAGGTAGAGACGCTAACCGCGGAGGTTGTGCACACAGCTGTCGCTGGGAGTATTTTTTGTATTTAGGTGATAAACAACTTAAAGACGAGCCTGTTTCTTTTTCGGCTATGGACTTAAATGCAGTGCCACATATTAAAAGTTTAGTTTTGGCCGATGTGTCTTCGCTTAAAATAGAAGGTAGAATGAAGTCTCTACACTACATTGCTACTGTTGTGAAAACTTATCGTCAAATGCTTGACGAAATTTATGAAACTAAAAAAATTAACTCTGTTAAAAAATATAGCCAGAAATTAAAGGCTGCTGAAAACAGACTAAGTGCAACTGGACACTTAGATAATTTACCTGCAGAAACTAAGGTATTGTTTGACCAAAACACCACAAAACCAAATCAAGCATTTTGTGGTCTTTATTTAAACCAAGAAGTTAAAAAAGGAGTTTATTTGTTTCAACAAAGAAACTACTTTTCTGTTGGTGACAAAATTGAGTTAATGGCTCCACTAGGCAAAGAAAGAACATTTAAGGTTTTAAAATTGTGGAATGAAAACTTTGAAGAAATCCAGACTGCAAACCATGCGATGAGCAAGGTTTACGTAAAATTAAATGCCAAAGTAGAGCCATATTCTATGATTAGAAAAAATGAGTGAAGATTCTTTTATCGTAACTAAGAAATTTGGAAGAGTTCTAATTAGGTTTAATCAAAACATAAAAAGAAGTTATTTAACTTGCGAAGGAATACAACCAGTTTTAGTTTTACCAAGCGATTATGCTCGTCAATATAGTTTTCGTGAAATAGCCTTAAATGGCGAAAAAATAGTAAATAAATCAAGAGTTCAAAGCGATGTTTTTTACTATTTTCGCCAGTACAATCAAGAAGTTTCTCAAAAAAATAAGGTAATGGTTTTTGGCAAAATCTATGACTTTTTGCCAATCGCAACATTGCAAAAAAATGTATTTGGATTTGACGGAGAATCTTCTTACTTCTTTAGTTCTAAATACAATACGTTGCAGAGTGCCAAAAAAGAGTTTTACACTAAACTCCTAAAAGACTTTCTTTTTAAATTTCTAAGCAGCGCAAAAGATAAACTTACCACCGTTGCAGACGCCTATAGTTTTAAATTAGTCAAAGGCTACTATGGCAAATGTAAACGCACTGTTAATGATAAGACTGAAATTATTTTAAATCCAATTTTGATCTGTTTTAAAGAAGAGTTTGCTATTGAAACTATTTTGCATGAACACGTGCATTTAACTCACCCAAATCACGGTACGCGCTTTAAAGCAGCACTAAATAAACTTTCAATTTTATTTTTAAGCGAAGCACAAAAATCGGCGATAGTTTTTCCTTCGCTAGTATTTAGCGAAAGACTTTGAATTAGTATTCTAATTCTTTGGTTTTAAGAAACTCTATTTTAGTGATATTTAACTTATCAATTTCACTAAATCTATTGATTAGCAGACAGATTAGGGCAAATAAAATTGGTGTGAAAATTAAGGTTAAACCTAAGCGAAGCAACAGGCTTAAAAAAGCAAGTTTGCCAAAATAAAACCAAGTGGCGAAAGTGTTTATCAAAATATAGCCAAGATATCCGAAAAATGTAGCCATAAAAATAGTTAATTTAGAAATTCTTTTAAAACAAATAATTGAGTAAATCAACACCCAAAAATAAGTAGCAAATCCGTAGATAGGAAGATAACCAAGTGAATTTAAAAACCCAAACAAAAGGTCGTATATTACGCCAGTAATTAGTGCATATGCTGGACCAAAAGCAATCGCAACCACAGCTAAAGCAACGATAAAAAAAGGTACTCTAAACATACCAATTGGCACGATATATGAGTATAGTGAGTTAACTGCAACTGCGCTTGCAGTTAAAACTGCTGCAATTGTTAACTTAATTATTTCTAACTTATTTTTAGTAATTTGCATGTCTAAATTATATCTTTTTTTCGCCTTTTTTTCACATAAAAGTGAAGTTAAAAATCACTTATGTTGTATAATGTTTAGTAGTAACAAGGAGAAAAAATGGCTAAAATAAATGCATTAACTCAAGAAGGGTACGATAAATTAGTAAGTGAACTTAACGAACTTAAGTTTGTTAAACGCCCTAAAAACATTCAAGCAATTAAAGAAGCGCGCGCTCAAGGTGACTTGTCTGAAAACGCAGACTACGATGCCGCTAGAAATGAGCAGGCGCAAATTGAACACAAAATTAAAGAACTAGAAAGCATTTTAAAAGACGCAGTTATTATTAAAAGTAACCGCGATGATATTTGCGTAATTGGCAATAAAGTTGAACTTAAATATCTACACAATAAAGCAGTTGAAAACATCCAACTAGTTGGTAGCCAAGAAACTGACCTTTTTAGTGGTAGTGTTTTAAAAATTTCTGTAGAAACTCCGCTGGGCCGTGCTATTCAAAACCACAAAGCAGGCGATAAAGTTTCTTTCAAGGTTTCCGAGAACAAAAGCCTTGATGTTGAAATTCTTAAAGTTTACCAATAATGCCAAAATACAGGTTTACTGCATATTTAAAAAGTATCTTTAACCTTCCTTTAACAGAACTCAAAAATCAAGGTGTCGACACTTTGATTTTTGATTTAGACAACACTCTACTTTCTTATAAAGAAAACTCTTTTTCTAAAGAAACTGTTGATTTTTTTAAAAAATTAAGTGTTGATTTTAGAATGTATATTTTTAGCAATTCAGGCAAATCTAGACAACTTTTAAATAACTTACATAGCACAAAAGTTTTTTTTAACTTAAAAAAACCTTTTACTAAAACTGGCAAAAAGATTTGCAGAACTGAACAAATAAAATGTCAAAACTCAGCTTTTATTGGTGACCAGTTATTGACCGATGTTGTTTTTAGTAATAAAATGCAGTTTAAAGTGACATTTTTAGTTAAATCTGTAGATAGCTCAAGCGAGCGCTTTTTAACTAAAATTAACAGATTTAGAGAAAGAATTATTTTTGCTTTTATTCGTTTTTTTAAACCTGACTATTTTAAAAGCAACTTACTAAGATATTATTTAAACACTAACTTTAAAGCAAAAGTTAAATATTTAAAACAAGCACTAAAAACTAAATTAGGTCAAGACAAAGAAAGATATTTACATTCCTTGTCTACCGCTAAAATGTGCAAGCAACTCGCAAAGCACTGGAAAATTGATGAAAACCAGGCGTACCTTGCGGGTTTAATTCACGATTTTGCCAAACACGTTAATGCAGACGAGGCTCATAGTTTAGTTAAGTTTGCATATCCTGAATTAAAACAGACAAATAGTAC
>CAUTMP010000003.1:0-79073 GCA_963539755.1 uncultured Acholeplasmataceae bacterium
GCAATGTCCGCCCCCTCTACAACTAAGTTTTTCCGCACCAAACAGGTCGCTTTGTTTGAGATATGTGCAATTTCCGCCCCCTCTAAAACTACACCCCGTAGCAATTGCTAGAGGAGAGTGTTTGAGAGATGTGCAATTTCCGCCCCCTCTAAAACTAATTAACCCCGGTTGGTCGTTTTCTTGGTGTTTGAGAGATGTGCAATTTCCGCCCCCTCTAAAACTACTCTTTTCTGTTTTAGATTAACGGACATGTTTGAGAGATGTGCAATTTCTGCCCCCTCTAAAACATCTCCTTTCGGCAACAACAAGTAGTCGCCGTTTGAGAGATGTGCAATTTCCGCCCCTCTAAAACAACGAACTCTAAAGGTGGCTTTACGTATGGGTTTGAAAGATGTGTAATTACCCTAAAAACATACAGCATTATCAGAGCTGTTTTTATTTTTTTGAAGTTTGTCATAAAAATCAATTAAATAATTTTAATTTTATGACAAACGATGTTATACTTTATCCGAAAGGAAATAGATAAAAATGGATTTAGCAAAAATTGGTAAAAAAATTAAAGAACTAAGAGAAAACTCCGGTTTAACTCAATCCGATGTTGCACAGTTTCTTTCTTTAGACCAAAGTATGATTGCAAAAATTGAAAAAGGCAAAAGAAATATCAGTTTATATCTTTTAGAAAAGATATCTACTTTGTTTTGTTGCTCATTAAAAGATGTGTTGAATAATAATGATTTTAAACCAAATTTAACTATTTCTTTTAGAGCAAAAGAAACTAACTCAAACGATTTAGAATCCCTTTCGGTAATCAACAAAATAGCAATTAATCAGTTTGAAATGGATGAAATTGACACGGAGAATCTGCATGAATAGGCAAGAATTAAGAGATAAAGCAGAAGAGCTTAGAAAAAAACTTGGTCTAGACAACTACAGCCCTATCGATACTTTTAAACTTGTTCAAGTTATAGAAAATTTAACATTAGTATTTTATCCACTCGGGAAAAATATTAGTGGTGCGTGTTTTAAGGGAAAAAAATCTAACTTAATTGCTCTAAACTCAGACATGTCTATAGGTAGACAAAATTTTTCGTTAGCACACGAACTTTATCACCTATATTATGGAGAACCTAATAAGAGCACAGTTAGTACTACAAATGTTACTAGTAACAACTTAGAAGAAAATAAAGCAGAAGTATTTGCCTCGTATTTTTTAATCCCACAAATTTCTTTGAAAGAGAATGTAAAAAAAATTCAAAATGAAAATAAAACGATGAAAATAACAATTTCAGATGTAATCAAATTAGAACAGTATTTTGGAGTAAGCCACAAGGCTATGCTGTATAGATTAAAAGGCGAAAATTTCATAGATGAAAATGAATTAAAAGAAATGAAAGATATCGTTGTTAGCAAAGAAGCAAAAAAATTAGGTTATGACACAGCACTTTATTTTCCAAATGAAGAAAAGAAAACAACGGTGCTCGGACACTACATTAGTTTGGCAAATAAACTACTTGATAAAGGAAAAATTTCTCAAAACAAATGTGATGAATTATTGTTGGATGCGCTTAGAGCAGATTTAGTATATGGAATTGATGAAAAACAAATACCTGAACTTGGCTAAACAAATATATTTTGACACAGATTGTTTAGCCACTTTTTTATTAGTTGGAAAAGAAGAAATTATAGAAAAATTGTTTAAAGGCAGAATAATTATTCCAAGGCAAGTATATGCAGAAATTGATAAGCCTGCCATCAGAAAAATACTAAAAACAAAACTAGATAACTTTATTAAAAACTCAAACGCTGAAATTTATGATGCTGAAATAAACACAGATGAAGAAAGATTATACAAAGAGCTAATCTGTGGTAAAAAAGGTAAACAAATTGGCAGTGGAGAAGCAATATGCATAGCACTTGCAAAAACCTTTAATGGTGTTTTATCTAGCAATAATTTAAAGGATATATGTCAATATATTAAAAAATATAATTTAGAGTTTGTTACTACGGGTGACATTTTAGTTTTAGCCTTAAAGGAAGAACTAATAAATGAATGCGAAGGCGAAGTGATTTGGCAGAATATGCTAAAAAACAAAAGAAAAATCGGCCCAAATACTTTTAAAGAATACTTAGAACATTACAATAGCTCAAATCAAACACACTATCCTTGTAAATGACAATCTCAGTTTTTACAATTCTTTCAAAGACAGGCCGATTTCGTTATTTTTAACTAAATAGTAAAATGGCAAGCCAATTAAGTAAAGCACCACCCCTTCCCCTATCGCTACATAAATAAATGTTTCAAAAAAAGGCAGGTATAAAATTAAATTAAGCATAATAGCAACAATAGTACTACCAATTATAGTTGGTGCAAGTAGTGAAATAAATATATTTTTCCTAAATGTATACATTAATATCAAACAAATAACTGTGGCAAGTGTGCCAAAAATGACATCCCAAATACCAAAAGGGCTAAATAAATTAGCAACAAAACACCCTAAGACTATACCTGGTGCTACTTTGAAGTTAATTAACACCATCACAATTAAAATTTCACTTATTCTAAACTGAATTTGTCCATAAGAAAAAGGTTCTAACGACACAGTTAGTACAAAATAAATAGCAGCAATTGTTGCATTTATTGTCATAAGTTGTAAAGTTTTTTTTCGTTTATTCATTTCCTGTTTTTATTTTGCTGGTGTTCTGGAATACAGCATTTTTTAAGTTTTTTAAAAACTTAATTAGTTACCTTTAAACTACACTCAGAGCAATATCCATAAACTGTCAGTTCATGACTTTTTGGAGTAAAGTTTTGCAGTTCTATCACGTCTTTAATTAAGTTCAAAACTTTGCAGTCAATTTCTAACATGTTTTGGCATTTTTCACAAATCATATAGTGTGTATGTTTATCTTTTTTGACAAAAAAATACGCAGTTTTTTCAAGCATAATGTGCTCAACTAACTTGTTTTGAGTAAGAAAATCAAGAGCACGATAAATTGTGGAGATATTGATGTCAAACTCCAGAAGTTTTGCGTAAATTTGCTCAACTGACGCTGGTTTGGCAATATCTTTTAATATACCGTAAACTAATTTTCTTTTCTTGGTAAACTGCATAAAATTCCTTTTTTTCTTACTAATTATAGCATTCAAAATACTAAACACAGCCCTAGAGTGCTATAATAAAAAAGTATATGTAGGGGGAAATATGAATAAAAAACCACAAATTATTTTTAGTAGACCAGATATGCTTAAACTAAATATCGCTGCTCTTGCCAAACGAGGAGTATCTGTTAAAGACATCGCTGAAATCGCTTATCTACAACAATCTAAATACATCAAAGACATTCCATTTGAACTATGCACCGAATCTGTTGAAAAAATTCTTTCACTAAGAGATGTGTTCCACTTCGTGCAACTTGGAATTGCTATAGACATCGCTGCTGAAAAGAAATTATTAGAAGGCCCAATTCAAGATATCATTGAACAAGACCTTGGACTTTTTGGAATTGACGAGACTTTTGCGCTTGACCTTTCTGGAATGTACGGAACCATTGGTAAGACTAACTTTGGCGACATTGACGTAAATAAACACGGTCTTGTAAACCGCCTTAACGAAGATGGTAAAAAAGACGGAGTTTGCCACACCTTCCTTGACGACATTGTGGGCGCGATTGCTGCCACTGCTGCAGTTCGTGTTGCGCAAATCTTAACTGAAAACACTGTACTTGCTCAACAAAAATAGTTTATCTAAACTGTTTTTGTTTTAATTTTCAACTTGGTTAAACCTAAAAAATTTAAAAATTTAATTTCTAGTAGTTTCTCTAAACTATTTGGTTTTGAAAATAATGTTGTTATTACAGACGATTTAAATGTTTTAACTAGACGTAATACTGTAATTAAGAACATTATTTTTCTATTTAACCTATTTTTATTTTTACTGATGTTAATCATTTCTGTCAGCAAGATAGGACTAGAAGGTCTGGACCCAAAAGTTGTACAAAACCGTACAATCATCAACTGGGCAATAACTGTGGCTACCTTTCCTTTCTTGTTTGTGTTTAACTTTTTGCTAAAAAGAATGATTCAACCTGCTAAAACTGAGTTAAATCAAAACAGAGATGTGGCTATCCATAAACAAAAAATCGCTCAGTACTTTATCATTTCTTATTTGTTTATCGCGGTTTCTTTGTTTTACTTGAAGGTCAACATTAGCCCATTGTTTTTCAGAAACGGTCTGCACTACAATAAGTCTCTGGCTTTTGTAGTTCTAGAGACTTTCTCATATTCTCTTTTTTACGTAGTTTTAACAATTATTTGTCTGTATCAAGACAGAAAAGCATTTTCCTACAGCGCTGGGTTTCTTTTTGGCATTCTGACTATCATGCATATATTTGTGACAAACCGTTTCTATGCATTTTCGTTTGCCAATTCCAAAGACCTTATAAACTCACTTGTAGACGTTATTTTAAGGTCGCTAGTCTTTATTTTGTACTCACTTGTATTAAGGGCCTTGACTATTATTTCTGAAACCATTCAACACGATCGAATTCACGAAAAAGTGCAACGCGCACGTTTGCAAAATGAGTTTATCTCGCTGACTTCTGACTTATTTGGTGTCGTTTTAAACTCAGCCTTAACAGACACTTCTTACCTTGAGTTTTTAACTAAAATAGCCAATCGTCTGGGTGAACTAATGGGGCTTTCTACCGCTAACTTAAATACCCTTGTTACTTATTGTCAGTATTTAGATAACCAAAGCAATTTCGCGACACTACTTGACCACGAAATTTTAAAAAGCCTACCACAAAGTGAATTGACCGCCAAAGTTCAAAACGGAGCCGTGATTGCCAAGCGTATTCAACTTGCCAAAAAAGCCGCAGAAATCGTTAGAACTTCCTTTGAATCTGTGATTTCTAAAACTTTTATTGAAAAGCAAAATCAAATTCAAAATACCCCAATTTCCCAAATTATTTTAACTGCTGACATTTACTGTATTATGAGAATGTCTACAGCCTACAAAGTAGCGTATTCTCACAGTGAAACTATCGCTCGTTTTAAAGAAACTTTTCGTTTCTTTATTCCGGAAGACATCTTTACTCGTTTTATTGACTTTCACTCTCAGTTTGAAACTCTTTACAACGAGTAGCAAAATAAAAATAAATAAACAAAATACTACAAAGGAGATTTGAAAATGAGTTATTACTTTACCTCTGAGTCTGTTTGCGAAGGACATCCTGACAAAATCGCTGACAAAATCGCAGACTACATCCTAGACTCTGTACTTAAAAAAGACCCAAACGCCAGATGCGCGGTTGAAGTTGCTTTAACTACAAACTTTTGCTTAATTTTTGGCGAGGTTACCGCTAGTCATAAATTTGACTACGCTGAACTTGCAAAAGCGGCAATTAAAGAAATTGGCTATACTGACCCTGCACTTTTATTTTCAGCAGAAGAAATAGAGTACTTAGTTAAAATTAAAACTCAGTCTCCAGACATCGCGCTTGGAGTTGATAAAGAAGACCAGGGAGCGGGTGACCAAGGTATAATGTTTGGCTACGCTGAAGACTCAACCCCTGAGTATTTACCGCCTTGCATATACTACGCACACAAACTATCTCGCCGACTTACCGAAGTTCGCAAACAAGGCATTGTCAAAGGCCTTAGACCAGACGGCAAAACCCAGGTTACCGCTAAGTTTTCAGATAGTGGCGAACTCAAAGAAATCACAGCGATTGTAGTCTCTGCACAACACGAACCAGATATTGACTTAAATGAGTTAAAAAAGCAAATTAACCAACACGTAATTCAGGCAATTATTCCTGCTGGTTTAATTACTCAAAACACCCAAATTTTTATCAATGCCACAGGTAGATTCGTAATTGGTGGCCCACACGGAGACTCAGGATTAACTGGCCGCAAGATTATTGTAGACACCTACGGCGGAACCGCGCCACATGGTGGTGGTGCGTTTAGTGGAAAAGACCCTTCAAAGGTAGATCGCTCGGCTTCTTATATGGCCAGATACCTGGCTAAAAACATCGTAGCCGCAGGACTTGCGCACAGAGCCACTATTGAAATTTCTTACTGCATTGGAGTTGCTCAACCTACTTCTTTATTTGTCACTTTAGACGATGGCACTAACAAAGCACTTGAACAAAAATTGTTTGAGTTTATTAAGGCCAACTTTGACCTTTCGCCCAAAGGCATTATTAAAAAGTTAAACCTAAAACAACCACTTTACTCAAAGACTGCCATTTCTGGCCATTTTGGCAATCCTGAATTTCCTTGGGAACAACTAGATTCGGTTGCGTTGTTTCGAAAACTTTTATAAGCGATTTTAAATAGTTTGCATATTTAAAATAATTAAAATATAATTAATTTACTGCCCGCTTAGCTCAGTTTGGTTAGAGCATCTGACTCTTAATCAGAGGGTCTAGGGTTCGAGTCCCTAAGCGGGTACGGGTAAAAAGATTTTAAAAATCGCTTAAGTTTGCTTAAGCGATTTTTTTAAGTAATTCAAATCAAAAGAGGTAAAGATGCAAGAAACTTTGCTTAAAAAACTCGCCAACGCTAAGCATTGCCTGGTGTGTGGAAGTAGACCAACAGACCTAAACTTAAAAATATTTGAACTTAGCAACAAAACACTTTACTCTAGTTTTTCACCAACTGAGTTTCACCAAAGTTACAGTGGAATTACCCATGGTGGCGCAATATCTGCGGTTTTAGATGAGTTGGCTTGCCGTGCGTACATTCCTTATTTTCCTCAAAAACTTGCAATGACTGGTAGCTTAAAAGTTAAATTCTTAAAACCTGTTTTTACAAATCGTCAGCACACCGCTTTGGCTAAAGTCCTGGGGATTAACGAAAAGTACTTTTCAGCAAAGGCAGCGATTTTTAACGAAAAACAAGAAAAATGCGCTGAAGCAGAAGGTATTTTTATCTTTGTTGAACCCCAAAAAATCAACACTCATTCTAAAAACGGACACCAAATTGGCGAGCAAAGCGAGACTGAGTTTAAGGAAAAAAACCAGTCAGTTTTAGTTTTTGACTTTTAGTGGCTCTAAATTGAAAATTATTTTTGAAAGTGTTATACTTATTTGGTAGATTTTATTAAGTGGTTACCTAATAAATTCTTGCCTGTACCCATAGCTCAACTGGATAGAGCATTTGACTACGGATCAAAAGGTTGGGAGTTCGAATCTTCTTGGGTACGCCATCTAATCGGGAAGTGGCTCAGCTTGGTAGAGCGCTTGGTTTGGGACCAAGATGTCGCAGGTTCAAATCCTGTCTTCCCGACCACTTGTAGGTGTAGTTTAGTGGTAAAACTCCAGCCTTCCAAGCTGGCTATGTGGGTTCGATTCCCATCACCTGCTCCATTTTTGCTCCTTTCTTTGAAAAACTCCGCTTGCGGAGTTTTTTTATTTTTTAGTATATCGTGCACTGAAATTTAGACAAGAAGTCTTTTTAAAAACAATGCAAAAAATTAAAAAAACAAATTAGTCTTGCTTTATTTGAACTTGGGCAAATGATATAATGATTGTTGATGAACACAGAGACAAAATATATTTATAAAATTGAAAATCCTCATGCTTTGGTCAATATTTTTGGCGCTAGCTACAAGAACTTAAAAGCAATTTCTGATTACTTTCAAAGAGAGTTTCTAGTCAGCAACGACGCGATTGTCACTAAGACTTTTTCTGAACAAGAAAAAGTGATTTTTACGCAAATGTTTAACTCACTTTTTAAGGTTGGCTCTAACATCGTACTTTCAAAAAGAGACTTGGCGTATTGTGCTAATTTAGCCGAAAAAGACGATCTTGATAATTTTGAGAAACTGTATAAAAACACCAAACCAATTGGCTACACGGCAAAGGGTAAAAAACTATTTCCCAAAACTTACTCGCAATTAGTTTACTTTGAGGCTTTAAATAAATATGATTTAGTTTTTTCAACAGGTCCTGCTGGTACTGGTAAAACTTTTATCGCAGTCGCTTATGCTTTAAATGAACTTAAAGCTGAAAACGTTAAAAAAATTATAATTACTCGTCCAGTTGTTGAAGCTGGTGAAAATCTAGGGTTTTTACCAGGCGACTTAAAGGAGAAAATTGATCCTTATTTAACTCCAATTTACGATATTCTTTACGATATTTTGGGTCGCGAAAAAACTCTTTCTTATATTGAAAAAGGTTTGATTGAAATCGCACCACTTGCCTATATGCGTGGACGTACCTTAGAAGACGCCGTTGTGATTTTAGACGAGGCTCAAAACACCACTTGTTCTCAGATGAAAATGTTTTTAACTAGACTTGGTTTTAACTCCAAAATGGCAATTACTGGCGATATTTCGCAAATTGACTTACCTGCCAAAGTTCAGTCTGGCTTAGTTCAGGCCAAACAACTGCTTAGTGATATTTCTGATATTCGCTTCATTGAGTTTGAACCAATGGATGTAGTTAGACACCCGCTGGTCATGAAAATAGTTGACCGCTACGAAAAAAATGCGCATTAATATTTTCTCTGAGTTAGGTACTCGTGAAATTAAAGCAGAGGTTAAACTACTTACTCAATTATTTAAAACCATAGACGACACAAAAACCCTGCAAATAATTTTGGCAGACAACGCTTATTTGCATAACTTAAACAAACAATACAGAAATATAGATAGAGCAACTGACGTCATTTCTTTTCCAGACGAAGTTGACGAACAAAGTTGTGGCGACATCTTTATTTCGCTTGATAAAGCCCTTGAACAGGCAAAAGAATATGAACACTCCTATGAACGCGAACTTTGTTTTCTGGCAGTGCATGGCTATCTGCATGTCAAAGGCTATGACCACGAAACCAAAGAAGAAGAACAAGTTATGATGGATTTAACTGAAAAAATCCTTAAGTTTATCGGAATAGAAAGGAAGAAATATGACTGGCATAAGTAAAGCCCTTGACGCTATGAAAATGGCTTATTGCCCTTACTCAAACTTTCAGGTAGGCGCAGCCCTTGAACTTAAAAACGGCGAGTTTATTTTAGGTTTTAACATTGAAAATGGAGCCTACTCTATGTGCAATTGTGCAGAGCGCACAGCACTGTTTTCTGCAATGTCACAAGGATACCACAAGGCTGACTTTAAAACTCTTTTTGTGGCAGCCAAGACTAACACACCGATTTCTCCGTGCGGAGCCTGCAGACAAGTAATCGCTGAACTTTGTCCAAAAGACATGAAAGTAGTTTTAACTAACACCAAAAAAGACATCAAAGAAACTACAGTTTCTGAACTTCTGCCGTTTTCTTTTGACTTAGATAATGACCGAATTTAAAGCAGGTTCGGTGTGTATAGTTGGTGCTCCCAATACCGGTAAGTCTAGTTTACTTAACAACATTTTAGGCTACCGCGCGCAGGCGGTTTCGCCAAAACCAGAGACTACAAAAAAAGTACTACTTGGAGTTAAGACCACTAAAAACTTTCAAATTGGGTTTGTAGATACCCCTGGGATTACTTTTAGACCAGCTACTCAACTAGAGACTCTCGTCACCAAAGAAGCCTACAGCGCAATTTACGGAAGTGATGTTTGTTATTTGCTCGTAGACCGAGTGTACTCAGATGCTTTTTTGCCGGTCTTAAAAGTTTTAAAAACGGAAAAAATTCCGACAATTTTGGTGATTACCAAAGAAGATATCTTAAAGAAAAACAAAATTCTTGAAATCATTTTATCATTTCAAGCAGTACATGAATTCGCTGAGTTTATCCCAATTTCTAATGTAACTTTAAAAAACTTAGATAAGCTAATTGAACTCACTTTGCCTTACTTTAAGACAAGTGAGTTAATTTATCCAGCTGACTACAACAGTTCGCAAACTTACAGCGAATACATCTTGTCGTTTGTCCACGAGCAACTGCTTAAGTTATACGACAAAGAAATCCCTTACAAAGTAGCAGTTTCACTTGAAGGCACTCAAGAAATCGGCACAAAAACTGTGTTTTTTGTCAAAATTGTTTGTCAAAAACCTGGACAAAAAGCCATTTTAATTGGCAAAAACGGCTCGGCTATTAACCTACTTAAGAAGAATTTAGCGATGCAAGTCAGAGAAGAACTTAAACAAAAAGTGGAGTTTGACATCGTGGTTTCAGTTAACGAAAACATTGAGAAGTTAATGCTTAAAAACTGGAAGGAAGAGTAATTTATGGAAAAAAATGAAAAACAACTTACTTTTGAAGAAATCGTTACTTACTGTAAACAACAAGGCTTTGTCTATCAAGGCAGCGAGATTTACGGTGGACTTTCTAATACTTGGGATTTCGGACCACTAGGCGCACTGCTTAAACAAAACATTAAAGCAGCCTGGACTAAATACTTTATCCAAGCGTTTCCTCGCAACCAACTACTTAACGGACCAATTTTGCTTAACAACTTAGTTTGGCAAGCATCTGGGCACGTCAAAAGTTTTTCAGACCCGTTAATTGAATGTAAGGCCTGCAACCAAAGATTTAGAGCAGACAAATTAGTTTTTGACTTCAACGGTTTTGATGTAGACGGCATGAAAACCAAAGAAATAGAACACTATATTACTGAACACAGAATTCCTTGTCAAAACTGTCAAAAAATCGAGTGGCTACCACTTCGTGCGTTTAATATGATGTTTGAAACTTACCAAGGGGTTGTCCAAGACAACACAGACAAAATTTATCTGCGTCCTGAAAACGCTCAAAACATTTTTATTCAGTTTAAAAATGTGCTTAGAACAACTCGCGCTAAGTTGCCATTTGGAATTGGCCAAATCGGAAAAGCTTTTCGTAACGAAATTACACCTGGCAACTTTATTTTTAGAACTCGTGAGTTTGAACAAATGGAACTTGAGTACTTTGTAAAACCTGGCACAGAACTTGAGGTTTTTGCTTTCTTTAAAAAATACTGTATGCAGTTTTTAACAGACCTGGGAGTTAATCCTGCTGACTTAATTTACTCAGATCACAAAAAGGAAGCCTTGGCGTTTTACTCAAACGCCACTACCGACATTCAATACCGCTTTCCGTGGGGGTTTGACGAACTTTGGGGAATTGCTTCAAGAACCGACTACGACCTTTCTCAACATCAAAAGTTTTCAGGCCAAGACATGAGTTATTTAGATCCAGATGACAGCTCTCGTTTTGTACCATACTGCGTGGAGCCAAGTGTTGGGGTTGAGCGTTTGTTTTTTATGTTTATAGCAAACGCCTTAAAAGAAGAAGAGGTGGAAGCCGGAGATATTCGCCAAGTTCTGAAAATCTCTCCATTTTTAGCGCCATACAAAGCAGCAATCATTCCTTTAAACAAAGTGAAACACTCAGAACTTGCTGAGTCAATTTACCGTCAAGTTGCCAAAGACTTTGACTGTTATTTAGAAGAAAGTGGCGGGTCTGTTGGAAAGAAATACCGCCGACAAGATGCAATCGGTACACCTTTTTGCATTACCGTGGACTTTGAAAGCGAAGACACTCAAACTGTGACAATTCGTGACCGCGACACAATGCAACAAGAGAGAATTGCCATCAAAGATATCAATCAATATCTGCTAAATAAAATTAAACTTTAGAAAATTGCAAACAAATCAAGACAACATCTTTACTAAAATTAACTCAGAAATCAATATTTTAGAGTTAGTTCAAGAACTAGGGATAGCGGTGACTCAAACCGGCAAGAACTTCAAAGCGCTTTGTCCGTTTCACAATGACAGCAATCCCTCACTTTCTATTTCTGTTGAAAAAAACATTGCCTATTGCATGTCTTGCAAAACTGGTGGCGCTCCTTTTAATTTCTATCAAAAATTCAAAAAATTAGATACAAAGGCTACGCTTGATTATTTTTCTAAAAGACTAAATTTAGGATATACATATAAACCAGACCCGCTTGAAAAAGAATACACGGCGTGTGCAGAGGCGGCTAAGTTCATGCACATGCGTTTACTTAAAACCAACTCTGGGGCTGAGTATTTGACTTATTTAACTGAAAAACGCAGATTAACTCTTGAGACCATTCGGCACTTTCAAATAGGTGTTGCGCTTAACGATAACTTAATGTCTGAAACCTTGATTAAACAAGGAATTACAGAACAGACTTTAAAAAACACTTCGCTTATTGGCACGCACGGTGAGCGTATTTATGATTTCTTTAAAAACCGTGTGATGTTTCCGCTTAAAAACGTAAGCGGTAAAATTGTTGGGTTTTCTGGTCGTGCTTTAACTGAATTTAAAGATAACCCAAAATACGTAAACTCACCAGACACTTTAGTATTTAAAAAAGAAGAAGTAATTTATCACTTGTCAGATGCACTTCAAGAAAACCCTAAAAAAGAAGTAATTTTAGTTGAAGGTTTTTTTGACGTGATTGCTCTTTTTAACGCAGGTTTTAAAAATGCTTGCGCGACAATGGGAACTACTTTAACTGAAACTAACTTAAAGATGCTTGTTGAAAACGCAAAAAGTATCGTTTTAATGTATGACGGTGACTTACCGGGACAAAAGGCCGCCGAAAGCGTAGCCTTTAAGTTTTTAAGGTTTCCCAAAACCAATGTTTATATTGTAAATATTCCAAATAAACAAGATCCAGACGAGTATTTTCAGACCAACGGCAAAGCCGGAATTGAGAAACTACTTAGCCAAAAACAAGATATATTGACCTTCTTTTTTAACAAAATAGTAAGTCAAGTAGATGGTTCTGACATTACTTCTGTTATGCGTTTTAAAAATAACTTTAAAGAAGTTTTTAAATATGCAGACGAGACAGTTAAGAACTTATTTATCGCCAAAACTAAAGAAAAACTCAACATAGATTTAAGTTTAAAAGAATTTACTGAAGTCAAACCAACGCTTAAACCGGCAGTTAAACCAAAGGCTAACTCAGAAATTGAGAAACTAAGACAGGCGATGAATACACTAGTTTTACACTGCTTAAACTCAGAAATTGAGGAACACGCTATTGCTTTAATTAAAAGAGATATCCTTAGACACTTTGAGTTTCAAAGTTACAGTATTTTGCTTTTTACGATTTTAACTCACTTAATTGAAAGTAAGTTATACGGCAAAAACAAAACAGCCACTCAAGTTAAGGTCTACTTTGAAACAGTAGAAGGCCTAAAGCCTGTAGAAAGACAAGAGATTTTAAAGAAAATTAACACCGCCATTGAAACAGTTGAAAACAACGAAAGCACAGAGCCAGCGGCGATTACTGCAGACATTGTTAAAATTCTTGCGCACATTAAAAAAATCCGAAAACTTATTGCTGCAACTACAAAAGAAGTCTCTACAACTTCAAGTAAAGTAGAAATTGATGCTTTTACTAAAGAAGCGAGCGAAATTTTAAATTAAAGAAATGAAAGAAACCAATAGACTTAAGTTTTTAGCCAGACTTGCAAAAGGTGCGAGTGTAGTTTTAGACATAGGCTCTGACCACGGATATTTTTTAAAAATCTTGTTTGATAAATATAACTTAAAAAAAGGGATAGCCGTTGACAATAAAGCCTTGCCTCTTGAAAACGCCAAACGTAATTTAAAGGGCTACAATTGCGACTTTGTACTCTCAAATGGTTTTGAAAAAGTTAGCGCTAATTTTGAGGTTTGTAATATCTCGGGAGTCGGAGGAATTACTGCGATTGAAATCCTTAAACTCGCAATACCTGGAAAATACATAGTTTCTGTGCACTCAAAACTAGCAGAACTTAAGCAATTTTTAAACGAAAAAGGCTTTTGGCTACTAGACGAATACATTGTTTTTGACAAAGGCGTATACTATAATGTTCTTGTTTTAAGTCTAAAAAATGAGAAACCAGAAACTCCTTTTGACTGTTTTTACTCGCCCTTTATTTTAAATAAAGAAGGATACGAAAGTTACTTTCTTGAACTTAAAGAAAAGTGCATAAAAATTCTTAAGTTCAGGCCAAATGACAAAAAAACTTTATTAGAACTTAAATACATTGACCTGTATTTGTCTAAACACCTAAAATAATTTTAATAAGAGAGGTTTTAATATGAAAAAAATATTTTTATTTATCTTAACCCTGTTAAGCGTGCTTAGTTTAAGTGCGTGCAAACTATACGACCCACGCTGGATAATTCCTGACAACAAAGAAACTCAAAGCAGTGGCGAAATAGAACAACTACAGCGAAAAATTTTTGACTACTACAAACAAAACTACTACAAAGACATAGACGAACAGCTGTTTGATAGACTTAAATACGGCTCTCTTGAAAACTTTATGAGCTCAGTTTTAGACAAATATTCAAGAGTGTTTGTAAATTACCCTGAACTTTCGGGAAGTGAACCTTCACCATACGACCCAAAAGAAGAAGCGAGAGATGAAATCGGTGTTTCTTTTCAATACCAAGCGAAGTTTCCAAGATTGATTGTCAAAAGTGTCTACAAACAGTCAAGCGCTTTTGGCAAACTTTATCCAACTGACGAAATTCTTGGTGTAGTTAACTCAAAAAACAACGACGAAAAGTTGTATTTTGAACAGGCTCAAGACATTAGTGCAAGAATTGCTGTTGAAATGATTAGAACTCAAACTGATGAAAACAACGGCAAAGTTAAGTTAATTGTGCAAAGCAAAGACGCAAACGATGAGCGTATTGTTGAAGTTGAAAGAAGAAAAACTTACCACCGTTCAGTGGAAGAACTAAGCACAGTAGATCCAAAAACCGCGGTTATTAGAATTAGTGAGTTTAAAAAAGACATTACTGGCGATGCTTTTGTCTCTCTTTTAGATAAACTAGAAAAGTCTAAGTTAACTTCAAGCGACAGCACTTTAATTTTAGATTTAAGAAACAATCCAGGTGGTGAACTTGGCGCTCTTGAAACAATAGTTGGCGCTCTTTTGCCAAAATCAGAAAATCCATATGCTAAATTAGTTAACTCAAAAACTAAAGAAGAACACATCATTGAAGGTAAACTTGAAAGCAAAAAACCTTATAATATCAAAGTTTTAGTAAACCAAAACTCAGCATCTGCCGCCGAAGTTTTAGCAGCTTGTTTAAAATATGGCGGAGGCTACAAACTATACGGAACTGAAACTTTTGGTAAAAACATTTACCAAAGTTACTATGTGCTGCAACAAGCGACTTTTTCAAAACCGCAAATCACCCTTTCTTGCACTCAAGGTTTTTGGCATTATTTTGACCACACACAAAACAAATGGCAAACTTTGGACAAAGAAAACAACCCATTTGAAGTTGAAAAGTTACCCGACGAAAATGCTTACACTTTAAACGACAAACAAGACTTTTTCCTTGAGAAAGACATTAAAAAAGACACAGTTAATCAAGACGCTAAAGTCATTCAAAGATATCTATCTCTTCGCTATGCTGCCTTGCTTAAAGCAAATTCAGAGACTATGCGCACAGACGGATATATTGATGAAACCACTATTAAATACATCAAAAAATTCCAAGCAGACTCTGGCTTAACACCTTTAGAAACTGCTGACATAAACACTAGAAAAGCCCTTTATAAAGCGATGTCAACATACTATGACAACCCAGATACTGACTTTTTAGTTCAGTTTGCGAAAGCAAATTAAGGTGGGCCCGGACATTGGAAATCCCGCTTATTGAACTTAAAGACATCACGAAAAGTTTTGACAACCAAATAGTTTTGCGTGGTGTCTCTCTAAACATTAACGACAACGAATTTGTTACACTTCTTGGTCCTTCTGGTTGTGGTAAAACCACTTTACTTAGAATCATTGGTGGTTTTGAAACCCCTGGTTCTGGCGATGTTTTGTTTTGTGGCAAAAGCATAGTTGATGTGCCAGCACACAAAAGACAAACTAACACCGTATTTCAAAAATACGCACTTTTTCCGCACCTTAATGTTTTTGAAAACATCGCTTTTCCACTTAGAATTAAAAACTACCGCTTTAGATTAAAAGAAGCGATTAAAAAACTTTACCAAGAATACTTAGAAAAGTCTGAAAAAACCAAAGATAAAGCAGAGTTAAAAGAGCTAAAAAAGACCTATAAAACCAAAGTTTGGGCGCTAAAACATCCAAACGCTAAAATTGATTTAGAAATTAAAGCACTAAAAAGAGGCGAGAAAACTGAAGACAACTTAAAGAAAATCGCCGAACTTAAAAAGAAAAGAGTAACGGCTAAGTTAATAGAAGCCGAACTTGCTAAAAAAGTTTTAAAATACTTAAAATTAGTTGGCCTGCAAGGCTTTGAAAACCGTGAAGTTTCTTCACTTTCTGGTGGTCAACAACAGCGAGTTGCGATTGCTCGTGCCTTAATTAACGAACCAAAAGTCTTGCTACTTGACGAACCACTAGCGGCTCTTGACTTAAAAACTCGTCAAGAGATGCAGTATGAACTAAAAGAAATGCAGAAAAATGCAGGAATTACTTTTATTTTCGTTACTCACGACCAAGAAGAAGCGCTGACTATGTCTGACAAAATTGTTGTCATGAACAAAGGAGAAATTCAACAAATCGGAACTCCAGTTGATATTTACAATGAACCTGTTAACCGCTTTGTTGCGCGTTTTATTGGTGAATCTAATATTATACCCGCTACCATGAAAGACGACTTTTTGGTTAGTTTTGACCACAAAGAACTTGAGTGCGTAGACTCTGGATTTTCAAAAAACCAAGCAGTTGAAGTCGTACTTCGCCCAGAAGACATTGATATTGTAAAAAAAGGCACAGGTAAGTTTACAGGAGTCACAGACTCCGTAGCCTTTAAAGGTATATTTTACGAAATTGACGTGCAAACTAAAGACCGAGTTTACACAATTCACACCACTGACTACGTGCCAGTTGGCAAAGAAGTTGACATAGACTTTAACCCGGAAGACATCCACGTCATGGAAAAGGAAAATGAATAGAAAAATTTTAGACTCGAAAAGAGTCTTTAACTTTTCTTTGTTTTTACCTTACTTAGTCTTAATAGTTTTTTTAATTGTTATTCCTTTTATTTTAATGGTGCTCTATTCTTTTAAAGACAACGCGAGCACCGAGCGAATTAAGTTTACTTTTGAAAACTATACAAATATTTTTACCGACAAAACCGCATCCAAATTGATGTACTCATCAATTAAACTATCGGCAATTGCTACCCTAATTTGTCTACTGTTTGGTTATCCTTTAGCATACTCTATTACTTTTTTAAAGAAACGCGCGCAAGTTTTGTGTCTGAGTTTAATAACTGCGCCAATGTGGATTAACATGTTAATTAAAGTGCTTTCTATCAAACAGGTTCTAGAAATTCTACCTTTCAATATTTTGGGAACCAACTCAGCGATAGTTTTAGGCTTGGTATATTCTTTCTTGCCGTTTATGGTCTTGCCAATTTACGCAAGTCTTTCTAAAATGGACAATTCGCTGAAAGAAGCCGCGGCTGACCTTGGGGCAAATAACTTCAAAACTTTTAAGTCAGTTGTTTTGCCTTTGAGTTTGCCAGGTGTGTTTTCAGGGATTTTGCTCGTATTTCTGCCAGCAGCAACTAGCGTCGTAATTCCAAAATACTTAGGAAATGGGCGTTATTTAATTGGCAATTTTATAGAACAGCACATCACTCAATCTGGTCGCTTTGGCTTTGGTTCGGCTATTGCCATTGTGTTTTCGCTGATTATGATTGCGATTTTACTGCTAATTAAAGTAGCAGATAGAATTAGGTATAAGTGGAATGAAAGACAATAGAAGTTTAATATTTAGGAAAATTTTTGTCTCACTGGCCATAATTTTAATTTATATCCCGGTGGTTTTTGTCATCATTTTTTCATTTAACTCCAAAAAATCACTAAAAGAACTCTCTGGTTTTTCAGTTAAGTGGTACCAGGAGTTGTTTTTGCGCCCTAACTTAACGCAGGCCGTAATTTATACCATTATTATTGCCGTAATTTCTACAATAATTTCTACAATTATTGGCACACTGGCCGCAATTTCTATTGCGAATTTTTCCAAAAAACGAAAAGATGCTATTTTCTTTTTTAACAACATCCCAATAATTTCGCCAGACATTATTTTTGGGCTTTCTTTATTTTTCTTTTTTACCGCTTTTAAAATTCCGCTAGGCTTTTTTTCAATCTTACTTGCCCACATTGCTTTCTCGGTTCCTTTTGTGCTTGCTGCTGTTTATCCAAAAATCTTGACTTTGGATAAAAACATCTTAGACGCAGCATATGACTTGGGATGCGGATACTTTACCGCGATTTTCAAAATTTTAGTTCCGCAAATCAAAGAAGGTATACAAGCAGGTGCCGTGATTGCCTTTACCATGTCTTTTGACGACTTTATTATTTCTTACTTTGTTTCAGGTAGTTCAAACATCCAAAACATCTCAATATATCTCTATACCTTAAAAAGAGGACTAAACCCTTCAATCAATGCACTTTCTACTTTGATTATCTTGGTAATAATGATTAAAGTGGTTTACGACTACGCAACTGCACTGATTAAAGTCAGAAAAGAAAGAAAGGAAATTACACACAATGTTTAAGCCGAGATTAGTTAAATATTTAATTTCCTTTTCACTACTTTTTTTGTTTTTCTTTTTTGTTATTTATAACTTTGTGGTTAACCGCAAGAAAGTTAAACTACTAATTCCAAACGAGTTTTTTGCAGACGAAGAATTAGTTCCGCGTTTTGCTCGTCAAAACAAAAAAGGACTGGCTTTTTCTAACTTCACCAGCAACGAGGTAGCTGTTCAAAAAATCTCAAACGAAGATAAGTTCGACATTTCAGTCCTTTCTGACTACGCAGCCGTTCAAATGATGCAAAAAGGCTACATTCAAAAAATTGACTGGAGTAGAATAAAATATAAAAAAGAAGAGATTTTTTCACCACAAATCTACAGACTAATCAAAGATTACAACAAACAAATTAGCACAGACCCTGAGTTTGATTTTTTGGATTACTCAATTCCTTATTTCTGGGGTTATGTTGGTCTGTTTTACAACACAGCAGGTGACAACGCCGAAGAACTTAAAAAAGACGTTGAAAATCTCGGTTGGGGGATATTTCAAACCAAAGAAAAATACCCAAAAATGGCAATGTACGACAGTTCCAGAGATGGTTTTATGGTAGCGCTTAAACACCTTGGCTACACAATGAACCCGCTTTTAGATACTGACAAAAACCAAAAACAAAACCGACCTGCTATTAGTGCTGCCATGGATTTTTTGAAAACCTCTATTCAAAACAACCCAGAGATGCGCTTTATTACCGACGAAATTTTTGACGCAATGGCAGACGGTACTTTTGATTTAATTAACGCGTATTCTGGAGACGCTCTAAACATCATTAAAGGTCAAGACGGCAAGGTCAATCAAAACCTTAAGTTCGCGAAACCCAAAAGCGGCACTAACTTCTTTATAGACGGTCTGCAAATTCCGAAAACCGCAAATTTAGACAATGCATACGACTTTATTAACTTCATGCTGGATTTTGAAAACGCCAAAGATAACGCAGATGAAATTGGCTACATTTCTCCGCTTAAGTCAGTTCACAAGAAACAGTTAATGGATACTTTTGATTTAAAAGATAAGAGTTTAAATCTTCGTTTGTTAGAGGCTCAAATTGATAAGTTTTTTGAAACTGGTAAAGTCACAGATATTGAAATCAAACCTAAATACGAAAATTTATTTGAAATACTAACTACACAAAAAGGCGATAAAGATGAGTTGTTTTTACACGAAGACAACATGAAAAAAGAAATAGATAGGCTCTGGATTTCATTTAGAGGTTCAAATTAAAATAGTCCAAAAACTCGCTAAAAATCCAACTAAATCGCCACAAAATCTAAAGTTTTTAAAAAAACTTGCCAAAAATACAAAATTTAGGCAGATTTTTTGCCAAAAACACGAAAATTAAGCAACAAAATGGCTTAGCAGTGTGTTTTTTCTCTTTATTTTTCAAAAAAATATTATATAATTATTTTGTATTTAGTAAATATTTGAAAGGGATCTGGAGCAAACACTAAATACTTAAATAAATTGCTTCTAGATATAAATTAAGTATGAAAATTACTAAAGTTCAAGTTAAACTTCTTGAAGATTCACAAAAACTTCTTGCAGTTGCTTCAGTTGTGTTTGACGATGTATTCGTTGTTCACGGTGTAAAAGTTCTTGAAGGAGAGTCAGGTCTATTTATCGCTATGCCTTCTCGTAAAACTAACACTGGTGAAAACAGAGACATTGCACACCCTATTGTAAGTGAATTTAGAGCAGAATTAACAGACGCTGTATTAAAAGAATACAACGCTCAAGTTCAAGCTAAATAAGTTAATTTAATATAATTTTAAAATAAAAGTAGGGTCTACCTACTTTTATTTTTTTAAACTAAAAAACAAATAAGAAGGTTACACATGGAAACAATTATCAATGGTAAAAAAATTAAACTCTTTACTCTATCTGCAAACCCAGACCTTGCAGATAAAATTTCTGCATACACAAACATTCCTTTATCTAAAGTAAATACGCTGAAGTTCCAGGACGGAGAAGTTTGTCTGTCAGCCGACGAAAGCGTACGAGCATGCCATACTTTTATAATTCAGCCAACTTGCCGTCCAGTTAACGAAAACTTAATGGAATTATTTATTTTTGTGGACTCTTTAAAAAGAGCCTCAGTTGGACCAATTTCTGTAATCATGCCATACTATGGTTATTGCCGTCAAGACAGAAAAGATCAGTCTAGACTGCCAATTACTGCAAAGTTAGTGGCAAATTTACTGGAAAAATCTGGAATTGACAGACTAATTTGCATTGACCTGCACGTCGCACAAATCCAAGGGTTTTTTGACATTCCAATTGACAACTTTTCAGCAGCTGCTGTTTTTGCTGCGCACATGGACAAAAAGAAACTAAAAGACGTGGTTGTAGTTTCACCTGACCACGGTGGGGCTGCGCGTGCGCGTAACTTCTCTAAACTACTTAAAAACGAAACGCCAATCGCAATTATTGACAAACGCCGACCTCGTGCTAATGTTGCCGAAATTTTGAATATTATTGGTGATGTTAAAGACAAAACTTGTATCTTACTTGACGACATTATAGACACCGCCGGTACTTTAGTAGCAGGTGCAGAAGCGCTTCGAAAAGCGGGTGCTAAAGAAGTATATGCGATTGCTACACACCCGATCTTTTCTGGAAGTGCTGTTGAAAAAATCAACAATTCTTGCCTAAAAGAAGTAATAGTGGCAGACACTATTCCTTTGCGACAAGACGCTAAAGAGTCTGCAAAAATTGTGCAACTGACCATGAGTAAAATGCTTGGTAAAGCAATTTTAAATATCATTAACGACGTTTCCGTAACCCCTGTATTTCAAAAAATAGAAGAGTAGATGAAACTAATTGTTGGACTTGGAAATCCAGGTGCGCAGTATGAAAAAACTAGACACAACATTGGATTTCAAATACTTGATTTAATTGCAACACAACTTCAAAAACAGTTTACTTTTAGCTCAAAATTTGAATGCTTTGAGTTAAAAGAAAAGATAAACAACGAAAACGTCGTTTTTATCAAACCCACAACTTACATGAACTTATCTGGAAATGCTTTGATTAAAGTTAAAAACTACTTTAAAGTAGACACTGCAGATATTTTGGTAATAGTTGACGACATTAACCTGCCACTTGGTTCAGTTAGAATAAGAGAATCTGGGTCTGCTGGCGGGCACAATGGACTGAAAAGCATTGAGGCAGTACTTGGTACTACTCAGTATAAAAGAATAAAGATAGGTTGTGGTAAGCCAAATGTTGACGTTGATTTAAAAGACTATGTACTGGCTAATTTCTCAAAAGTAGAACAAGATACTTTAACTAAAGAAGTCTATCCTGTAGCGGTTGATGCAATTTTTGCTTTTATTTCTGGTGTTGAGTTTCACAAAATAACTTCTAAATACAATATAAATGCTTGATTTAAAACTTCTTAACTTTTTAAAAAATGCATATAAGAATGCCCGACACTCTGTATCTGAGTGTATTTCTTATAATGCATTTTTTACTGTTAAAACCTATTTAAATAGCACAGGAACAGTGTTTTTAGTTCTGCCAAACCTACATCAGGCCCAACTTTATTTTGACTATCTTTCCAATATCTATGACCCAGAACAAGTTCTGTTTTTTCCGGTAGACGAACTGATTACCCAAATCATGGCCTTTTCTTCAAAAGACTTTTTAAGTCAACGCGTCAACACAGTTCACACACTTTTAAAAGACCAAAGAAAAATAGTAGTCACTAATGACCTTGCTTTAACTAAAAGACTTTTTAGTGTAGACAAGTACCGTCAAAACCAGGTTTTTATAAAACCAGGCATGGAGTTAAAACCAGAGACTCTGGCTGAAAAACTAATAACTTTTGGTTATCAAAAAGAGTACACTTTAAGCGCACCAGAGATTTACTCAACTCGCGGAGATATATTTGACATTTATCCGCTCGGATATGCAGATCCAATTAGAATAAACTTTTCTGATGACATAGTTGAAATAATTAAAACCTTTAGTCTAGATACTCAACTTTCAAAAACTAAAGTTGAGTCACTCTCTCTTTTTCCAGCAACTGAACTGTTTTACACAGATGACGAGTTGAAACAGGCTGAGTCTAAAATTAAAGGTTACTTCAGTAATTTAAACTTGTCACTTGAGGAAAAAGAAAAGTTAAATAAAGATATGCTTAATTTAGTTAACAGAACTGAGTTAGATTCACTAGGTTTGTATTTAGGTTTTTTTGCCGAAAGTAACAATACTATCTTTGATTTTGGTAAATCCAGCGAAGTGATATTTGTAGATAAAGAAAAATATCAAATCAACAACACTCAACGCAAAGACGACCTTACTCAGTTTAAAACTAGTTACAACGGCAGTAATTTAATTACCAACAATTTTTTATATGACTTTGAAAAGTCGCTTAGCAGAGCGACTTTAGAGTTTCAAACTAATGTTTTTTTAAATGATAAATATGTATTTGAGCCAGATTTTTACGCAGGTAACTTTGAAAAGTTTTATATCTACAATAAAGATATTTTAAAAAAATATCAAACAGTTTTGCTCTACAAAACTGATACTGAAAAAAACCAAATTACCGATTTTCTTTTAGAAAAGGAAATTAAGTTTTCAGATAGTTTTGAAGATAAAGAGGAAGTTAATGTTTGGTTAGTTAAAGACAGCACGCACCTTAGTTTTATAGATCCTTTTTTAGAACTTGCTGTATTTTCTTCGTATGTTTTGTTTAACTCAAACTCTAAACCTAAAGTCAGATATAAAGCACTGCTTGGCAACGCCAAGACACTAGAAAACCCAGACGAACTTACAATAAACGAATACGTTGTGCATGTTAATTTTGGAATTGGTAAATATCTAGGTTTAACTACCAATACGATATCTGGATTTAAAAAAGACTATCTGTTGCTTGAGTACGCTAACTCAGAAAAAGTATATGTCCCAGTTTCACAAATTAACTTAGTGTTAAAATACGCAAAACCTGGTGCAGATGTTAAGTTAAGTGTGCTAGGTTCAAAAAAATGGACAGCCGCAAAACTAAAAGCCTATGAAAACGCAAAGGCTGTAGCCAGTCGTTTAATTGCTCTATATGAAGCCAGACATAACTCACAAGGCGCCGAAATTAAAGGAGAACCTGAACTTGAGCAAGAACTTGCCAAAGATTTTAACTTTCAGTTAACTAAAGACCAAGAAACTGCCATTCAAGCGGTTTTTCTAGACATGGCCAAGCCAGTTCCAATGGAAAGACTGATAATTGGCGACGTTGGTTTTGGCAAAACCGAGGTTGCTCTAAGAGCAGCCTACAGAGCCATAATTTCTGGCAAGCAAGTTGCCTATATTTGTCCAACTACTATACTAGCAAGTCAGCAAGCGGAACTTTTTAAAACTAGACTAACTAAGTTTGGCGTAAACGTTGCTGTTCTTTCTCGTTTAGTTGAAAAATCTAAGCAAAGTAAGTATTTGCGTGGACTTAGCACCGGAATTTACGACATTGCTATCGGCACACACCGTCTACTTTCTAAAGATATTAAATTTAAGAACTTAGGTTTACTTATAATTGACGAAGAACAGCGTTTTGGTGCAATCGACAAAGAAAAAATTAAAGAACTAACCTTAAATGTAGATACGCTTTACTTATCTGCAACTCCAATTCCCCGCACTCTTGAACAAACTCTTTCTGGCCTAAAGTCCTACTCCTTAATTGAATCTCCGCCAAACAACCGATATCCTGTGCAAACTTACGTGCTTCCGCACGAAGACTTAATTGTCAAAGAAATCATTCAAAGAGAACTTTCTAGAGCAGGCCAAGTTTTTTACCTCTTTAACGATATTGCTAAAATTAAACAAAAGTTAGAGACTTTAAAAGCCCAAGTTCCAGAGGCCAAAATTACCTATGTGCACAGCAAGTTAAATAAAGCAGAGATTGAAAATATACTTAGCGATTTTGTTGAACACAAAATAGATGTGCTTTTAACCACTACTATTATTGAGGCTGGTATCGACATAGCAAATGCCAATACCTTAATTGTTGAACGCGCTGACCACTTTGGCTTGGCTCAACTTTATCAACTCAGAGGTAGAGTTGGCAGAAGTGACAAAATCGCTTATGCTTACTTTACTTACCAAAAAGGCAAAGAAATGACGGAAGACGCTAAAAAACGACTAAGCGCAATTAAACGTTTTGTTAATTTAGGTTCTGGGTTTGCCATATCTTTAGAAGACCTTTCAATTAGAGGCGGCGGCGATATTTTTGGAAAAGAACAGTCCGGCTTTATTGAAAGTGTGGGTACACAAATGTACTTGAAGTTAATTTCTGAGCAGTTAACTGGCAAACCTGCGTTTGAAGAAACTGACCCCAAAACTTCCATTTACTCACAATCTATTGACAAAACCTACATCGAAAGCGAGAACTTAAGAATTGCTTATCACAAAAAAATCGCAAGACTAACTTCTTTTAAAGAAGCAGTGACCTTACTTAGTGAGTTTAAAGATATTTTTGGTGTAGTTCCTGAATCCGAGCAAAACTATGTATTCTCAGTAGTTTTAAAAAACCTAAGACAAAGACTAGATGTGTTAAATATCTCGCTTGCAGATAAAGAAGTAGGCATAGAATTTAAAGACAGCCCAAATGCTATAATGTCTAAAAAACCAGTACTTGAGTTTTGTGTTAAAAGTTCAAATGTGCGTTTAAAGTCTACTTTAAACTCAACATTTGTGTATTTAAAGACAAACAATTTAGCTGAGTGGGCTAAAGAAACTATTTTATTTTTAGAGCGCCTAGAAAAGGAGGCTGAAAATGCAGATAATTGACGGAATTAAAATCTCTGAACAAATTAAACAACAACTTAAGCAAGAAGTTAAACAAATAAAAGAACAAACTAATTTAGTGCCTGGTCTGGCAATTGTATTGGTTGGCTCAGATCCTGCTTCAAAGATTTACGTTAACAAAAAAATCAAAACAGCCACTGACCTAGGTTTTCAGGCGACTCACTTTTCGTTTTCTGAAACTGAACCTGAAAGTAAAGTAATTACCCAAATTCAAAAATTAAATAAAGATCCTTTGTATTCAGGAATTATTGTGCAACTACCATTACCAAAAGGCTTTGATAAGTTTGCAATACTAGACGCAGTTGCTAAAGAAAAAGATGTAGACGGCTTTGGCATAGTTTCACAAGGTCTGCTTTTTGAAGGCAGAGCAGGGTTTTTGCCTGCTACTGCTAGAGGTGTACTTGAGTTAATTGAAAGTACTGGCACGGAAATTAAAGGTAAAAACTGTGTTGTTGTTGGGCGTAGTTTAATTGTTGGGCAGCCTGTTGCCAAAATCCTGCAAGACAGAAATGCAACTGTTACAGTTTGCCACAGCCACACTAAAAACTTAGAGTTTTTCACTAGAAACGCAGATATTTTAGTAGTAGCTGTTGGTATTCCTAATTTTATTAAAGGCAGTATGGTTAAGGCTAACTCTGTAGTAATTGATGTTGGTATCAACAAGGTTGATGGCAAAATAGTTGGCGATGTTGACTTTAGTTCAGTTGCTAAAGTCGCCAGCCACTTAACACCAGTACCAGGTGGAGTAGGACCACTTACTGTAGTTTCACTTCTTAAAAACACACTAGATGCGTTTAAAAAAATAAACAAACTTAAATAGACAATTAAAATAACTAAAAATATTTTTTGTGTTTAAACAAGTTTATATGACCAATCAAAGTCTAAACACTGATTTAACTCAAGATTAACACCTTAAACCAAAAAATTTTAGCATAAGTTTAACAAAATAAGGCCAAAAAGTTCATTTTTGGTCTTTTCTTTTAACTTACTCTATTGTATAATCTAACAAGTTGCAAAGTCTTTTTGTTATGCTAAGTTACTAAAATAATTGCAACTATTGGGAGGTTAAATGAAAGCCTATATTACTGCACAACTTGATTTTATTGATGTTGAGAAAAAAACTCAAGAACTTGAGTCTATTTTTCTGGCCAATAACCTTAAAATAATTGCCAAGTCTCCTGCTGTCAAAGTTACTCCTACTAATTTTAAACAACCTAAGCACAACTTTGCTTTAGCCTATGTTTTAGAGACAATTTTAACTCCGCTTCAACTCTTTATTTTCTTAAATCAATTAAAGGGCAAAGCAGAAAACAAAGAACTTAAAAACTTATCTTGGTTGGAACTTAACTTTATTTACGCAGATGACATTATTTTTAACTTACCTACTTTTAAATTGCCAAACCCAGTTAGATTAACAGACCCTATTCACTTAAACTTAATTTGCAAAATTGAGTCCGAAAAATTAGACCCTGAAAAGAAAGTTTCAATCAAAACTCTGGCTGAAAAAGTTTCAAAAAAATACGTACTTGACTACCTTGAGACCAGAGCAGACTTTAATATGGGACTAGAACGCATGAATTATTTTTTAAGGAACTTAGAGTTCTTAAATCAAATTCCCTATATTCATGTAGTTGGAACTAACGGCAAAGGCAGCACTTCGCTTTACATATCTAAAGCCCTTGAGCGAAATGGATATAAAGTTGGGTTATTTCAGTCGCCTTACGTAAAGAGTTTAACTGACTCAATTTCTATATCTGGCAAAGAAATCACGTTTTCAGAAATTTATTTGATTTTAAATGTCTTGATGCATTTAATCAATATTTCTGACAACAATGGTGTTGAAATTTCTCGTTTTGAACTTGAGTATTTAATTACCCTAATTCATTTTGCTAAAAACAAAATAGACTATGCGGTCGTAGAGGCAGGACTAGGTGGTAGAGACGACGCTACTAACGCAACTAAAAATAAACTCGCAACGGTAATTACCAGAGTAGATTTAGACCACACTAAGTTTTTAGGCAAAAACCGTCGTGTGATTTTAGAGCATAAAGCAGACGCAATCCGCGAAAACGGTTTAGCCGTTGCTTTGCCGCTTGGCAAGGCTCTTGAAAACTATTTACACGACAAATGCAAGGAAAGAAATGCCAAGTTAGAAATAGTTAACTTAAAAGAAATCAATAAAGCCAATGTTGGCATCAACGTTTGTAGTTATGAATATGGTGGTAGATTAGTTAAGTTAGAGGCCAGAGGTCGTGTGCAAATTCAAAACTCATTTTTAGCACTAAACGTGTTAAAGCATTTAAATGACCGCGGAGTTATTAAAACTGATTTTGATAAAAACGTAGATGCGGTGTGTGAGACTAAATATCAAGGTAGATATGAGTTTATTAAAGAAAACGTCATGATAGACGGTGCACATAACTTAAATGCTTTCAAAGAACTTTCTCAGTTTATAAGAGATACTTTGCCACAAGGTTCAACTGTGTTGCTTTTAATGTCTTGTATGAAAGACAAAAATTACAATAAAATGGTTGAAGAAATCATTAAGATTAAAAACTTAACAGTGGTGACCAGCGAAGTTACTATAAAACCCGACAGAAGTTTGGCATCTATAGAACTTGCTAAGGAGTTTATTAACCAAGGTGTGCGACCACTTGGTGTGGTATCAATTAAAGATTTTATTTTAAAACTAGACACTTTGGCCAAAAAATATGACCTGGTTTTAATTGCAGGTTCGCTTTACATGATTACTGAACTTAAACTAATCTTAGAAGATTTAAAAGAAAAATCAAAAAAAGAATAAATTATTTCAAAAAATCCCTCTAAATTTGCAAAAAAATTTTAATGTAAACGCTTACATTTTAAAAATATAAGTGGTAAAATATTTAAGCAAGTGTAAAGGGGTTTTTATTTATGAAAAAAGCATTTGTTTTACTGTTAGTTGCGATGTTGTCATTCTTTTTCTACTGTTGTACAAAAGTTAATTTAAATACGATAATGAACGAAGTTAGTTTAAAGGACTACTCTAATAAAAGAGTCAATGCAGACATTCAAACTAATTTAGAAGAACTTAAAAACAAATATAAAGTAGACATTAAGGTTGAGTTTAACGACAACGAAATTGCAAGTTACGAAAACTCAACTATTAAGATAAACAAAAAATCAGAAGACAGCACTTTAATTGTAAAAATTACGGTTAGCTATAAAAATCAACAATTTACTAAGTTGTTTAAGATTTTTATTGCCAAAATAGACAATACTTTACCTGAACCTTCGCCAACCCCCGATCCAAACCCACAACCAAATCCAAACCCACAACCAAATCCAAACCCACCAACTCCGTCCCCAGAGCCTGAACCAAATCCAACTCCTAAAAACCAGCATCCAGTAATTAAAGCAGTCAAAGCAAATGATAATGAAAAAGTTACCGCAATTGGCTGGATTGTTGCCTATTACTTAAACTTTGGCGTAGCTCTTCAAGACAGTACAGGCGGAATTACTTTAAAATCAGGTAAAAACGACTCAGTTAAGTTTAGTCAAATCCAAGCACTGGTTGGCAAGTACGTTCAAGTTTCCGGAACTCGCACTGCATACAATGGTTTAGTTCAAATTTCAAAAATTACTGAAATTAAAGAAATTTCAAATCCAGAAGAACCTTTTCCAACAGCCCTAGACATAACTAAACTAGACATTGCTAAACATCAGGCTAGACTACAAAGTACGCTAGTTAGCATCACTAACGCAAAGGTTAAAAGTTTTGAAAAAGATAAAAAATTTGGAAACATCAACATTGTTTTTGAGTTTTTCGGTAAAGAACTTACCTTTAGATATGACAGCCGCGTAAATAAAGCCAAATGGGCTTCAATACTTGAAAACTTAAAACCAGGTAAGTCTTATGACCTGACTAATTTAGTGTTTTCGTTTTACAACCAACCACAATGTTCAGTTTCAGAAACATTTGAGTTTAAACCGCACGTTAACGAAAGTGGGAAAATAAATGTTTTCTTTGACTTAAACGGCGGAACTATTGCAGGCGGTGTTCAACCACAAATTATTGAAGTTGGACAAACTGCAAAAAACCCCGGCAGCCCAACTAAGCAAAACTATGAATTTTTAGGTTGGTCTAAAACTGGCAAAACCGACGATATTTTTAATTTCAATGCTAAGTTAACCGAAGACACAACACTTAAGGCTGTATATAAATACAACGGACCTGCTGAAGATTTAGACGAAGTAAATGGCTATTATTCTTCTGTAAAAGGTCTGGAAGGCGATGCGCTTCGCGCTAGACTTAAACAAATCATAGACAAACCAGCAACTTCTTACGACACAGCACTAGAAGCTCTTAGAAAAGCAGACGAGTCTATCACAAACCCTGGTTATTTTTATTTAGCGTATACTGGAGACAGTCCAAGATATCAATATCGGCTAAACTCAAAGGACGGCTGGAACCGTGAACACGTTGTGCCAAACTCTAAATTAAAAGAACACGGTATTGCAAAAGGTGAACTTCACAACTTAAGAGCCTGTGATATTCAAACCAACTCAAGCAGGTCTAACTATCCATTTGTTGAAGGAAGCGGCGCAAATAAAGCGATTAACGGCAGCACCTACTATCCAGGTGATGAACATGTTGGCGATATCGCAAGAATTTGTCTGTATATGGCTTTGCGTTATGACTTCCCACTTAAAAAGGTAGGTAAATTAGAGACTTTCTTAAAATGGCATAGGCAAGATCCGGTTAACGAATTTGAAAAAAGAAGAAACAATATTTTGGCTCAATATCAAAAAAACCGAAACCCTTTTATTGACAACCCCCAGTTTGTTGAAAAAATTTTCGGGAACATCAAAACTACTTCTTTAAATGAAGTTATGTATAGTCTTTACCTGCAATTAGTTAAACCGGTTTGTATGTTTGGACAAAAACTAGATTTATAAATTAAATTTAAGTAATATAAAAAGGCCTGAAAAAGGTCTTTTTATTTGAATATTTATGAGATATTTAACTAAAAGTTAATTGATAATTTTTTTCTAATTTTACAAGATATTTATATCTGAATTAAACAACAGTTTTCGTTCTTTTTTGCCTTTTAAAGCTGTATTTACTACTAACTTAATTGCTTTTATATCTATATTTTTAAAGGTAATATAAGAACACATTTTTGTCATTTTCTGGGTTGCGACCCCTTTTAATAAAATATTCGCGGTTTAAATTATTAAGCTTTGAATTTAAAATAGTGTGATTAAAGCAAATCACACAATAATTTAGACCAACACCTGTTAAAAAATACAGATAAAAGTTATGTTTGGGATTAGTTGCCTACTATCGTCAATAACTATAAAACCGCATTGTTATGCCTTTTTTCAATTTTGTATAATTTTTCAACTTTTGTTTTTATAGCCGTTTGCTATATATATATATGAATTGATACAGTAAATAGCGTTTTTAGTGAAAGACAGATGAGGTTTTTAACTGTAAAACACGCTAATTATGACATATTTAAGGAAACTAATGTTGTCAATATTAAACCATCTAAAATTTTACACAATCACTTTATATAATTTATATAAACATATCGCAATACTTTTGCATAACTTACACAAGGAGAAATACATGCAACCTGAACAAAATATGCAGTTTAATATGCTCCGCAAGAAAAGAAAAGGATTTTTAATCCCAGCTTTATTTATTCTTGCATTTACTTCACTTATTTTACTTGTTATCTTTTTATTTTCACACCCTACAGTTTATTTTTCTAAAAATAGTGGTTTCACTGAACACGACGCTGTTAAGGCTGGAAAAAATAAACTACGCTTTGTGGTGCCAGAAACTATAGATACAACAAAGTCTACTTTCATTTCTGTTAGAAAAGAATGGTTCACAACTAGCAGACTAGGAACAATTGTTGACATTAAGGCAAAACCAGGTAAATACTTAGCCCTTGACTTTACAGACCGTCAACACGACTCTGAAGTTTTTACTATCTACACTAAGAACTGGTTTGGAATTAAAAAGCAGTATGACGTAATTGTTGATTACTCTAACTTCCTTCGTATCTTTTTCCCTGAGTCACATGATGGTGCGATTCCTCGCAAACCAGAAATTCTTCCATATTCTAAACTACAAACTGAACACAAACACAAATACGAAGAACTTTACAAAATCAAAAGTTTCTATGCATACGACAAAGACGGAAAAATTGCTCCAGAGCCTATTCACAGAAGAGATGTTTTTTCTAAAGACATCGCTCAAGGCCGTGCATTTATTGTTAACAACAGCACGCAAATTTCTTTAGTTTATGATTTCTTACTGCCAGGTATCTTTAAAAAACAAGCACAAAAAACTCAAGTTTACGACCTTGTTGACAAAACTGTTGGTAATGCAAAAACTCTAGACCCTGAAAAACAAGGACACGAAATTCAGTTTAATACTCCTCCTTTCTATATTTCTAAGTTCCTTGGTTGGTACTACATTGACCCAACTGGCAACCGAGTTGACTTAAAACCAGGTGAAGAGTTTAATATCCCCACTTGGGTAAAATCTGAACTTAGACTAATTGCTAAATATGATATTACTGCTGATATAGATAAGTTAGCTCCAGCCCTTGACAAGCAAGGTCTGGTTGCGGTTTCTTACTTTGATGGCGTGCAAAGAGTATTTTTAGATATTGTCAAGAGAGGCACACCACTTCGTGAACACATCTACAATAAAGACGGATATGTTTATGAAGGTTGGTATAAAGACAGCGCTTTCACAAAAAAAGTAGACTTTAGTCAAGAAGTTGCAACTACTCATATTTCGCTTTACTTAAAGTCAATTTCTCAAAACCAACCACAACCCGAAAAACCAACTAAATATCACACTATTACTTTTAAAACTCCAGATGGTGCATCTCAACTTTCTCCAGCAAAAGTAGCGCGCGACCAAAAACTTGACGCAAATTATGCAGCGCCAAACCGAGTTTCAAAAGTTTATCCAGACGGCAAACTCGAAGAGCTTGACTATTGGACAATTTGGGATCCTGTTAATAACCAAGACACAGGTGTTAAGTTTGACTTTAATACTCCAATTACCAGCGACCTTGTACTGTATGCTCATTTAAGACCATATAAAGCACCAGACTCAGAACGTCCAGTAAATTTCAAAGTACTTGACCATATTCAAAACCAAACACTTTACGACAAAACTTTAACTGCAGTTAACAACAAAATTCAAGACGCAGATAAAGCAGAAATCAAAGGTATTTTGGGAAATGCTCCTGCTGATGTTGAAACTCCAATGGGCACATATCGCTTCAAAGGTTGGTATTTAAATGGTGACATCAATTCTCCATTTTATATAGACGACGCACTTCCTAAAAACATAAAACGTTTTGAAATTCACGCAGTTTATGACTTTGAGCCAAACGACAAAGTACCAAACCCACAAGATCCTGACAACCCACTTCCTCTAGACCCAAGTTTAGTTAAACTAACTTTCTTAACGCCTGAGCGCACTGTGCTTGCAGTTCAAACTCAAGAAAAGGGCAAGGCATACGCGGGAACTCTGCCTACTATTTCTAAACTAGGCTACGTATTTAAACACTGGGCTTACTTTGAAGGCAACGAAGTTAAAGACCAATTTGATACTACTGCTGTTTTAAATGAGAACAAGGTGCTATATCCTGTGTTTGAAAAAGATCCAAACGCAAACCTTGAAAACGAAGAACTCAACACAGTTAAGATCTACAATCCACTACTTAAATCAACTCAAGTCTTAAAAGTTAAAAAAGGTGAACTACTTGGAGTAGACACAAACGCCTACACCACTACTATTGAAGACAAAGAATACGTGTTTGACAAGTTCACTAAAGAAGATGGTTCTACTTTTGATCACTTAACTACGCAAATTACTAAGGACTTAAACTTTACTGTTAATCTAAAAGAAAAAGTGCTTGATTGCTTTAAGTCAATTGACACAAAAATTAGTGATCCTGTTCAAGGAAAAGTTTTATATGAAGGCAAAATCCGCGTCAAAGATGGCCAAATTTACGCACCAGACCGCGCGAAACTACAGGCTATCCTTGACACAGTTGGCGCAGACATTGACGGCGCTATGGGTAAACATCAATTTAAGGGCTGGTATTTAGATGGAGACACTAATTCTCCGTTTACAGTTAACGACCAAATTGATCAAAATACTGCTCGTCTAGATATTCAGGCAGTTTATGACTTTGAGCCAAACGACAAAGTACCAAACCCACAAGATCCTGACAACCCACTTCCTCTAGACCCAAGTTTAGTTAAACTAACTTTCTTAACGCCTGAGCGCACTGTGCTTGCAGTTCAAACTCAAGAAAAGGGCAAGGCATACGCGGGAACTCTGCCTACTATTTCTAAACTAGGCTACGTATTTAAACACTGGGCTTACTTTGAAGGCAACGAAGTTAAAGACCAATTTGATACTACTGCTGTTTTAAATGAGAACAAGGTGCTATATCCTGTGTTTGAAAAAGATCCAAACGCAAACCTTGAAAACGAAGAACTCAACACAGTTAAGATCTACAATCCACTACTTAAATCAACTCAAGTCTTAAAAGTTAAAAAAGGTGAACTACTTGGAGTAGACACAAACGCCTACACCACCACTATTGAAGACAAAGAATACGTCTTTGATAAGTTTACAAACAAAGACGGCTCTGACTTTGACCACTTAACAACTGCGATTACAAAAGATCTTGAGTTAACTGTTCACTTAAAAGAAAAAGAACTTGCTGGCTTTAGGCAAATTGACATTAAAATTATTGACCCTGTTCAAGGTAAAGTTTTATTTGACGGAAAAGTGCGTGTTAAAGACAACCAAATATATGCACCAGACCGCGCAAAACTACAGGCTATCTTAGACACAGTTGGTGCAGACATTGACACTGTACTTGGTAAATACCGCTTTAAAGGTTGGTATTTAAGCGGAGACATCAACTCTCCGTTTACAGTTGACGGCAATTTAGATCCAAACACTACTAACTTAACAGTTAAGGCAGTTTACTACTTTGAAGATAACAATAAAGTACCAAATCCAGATAACCCAAGTGACCCACAACCTCTTGACCATGCTCTAATTAAAGTTACTTTCCTTTCAGACAGCTACTCAGTTATCTCTGTTCAAACAAGTAAAAAAGGAAAAGTTTTTGACGGAACCCTTCCAAATGTTGAAAAACGTGGCTACATCTTTAAACACTGGGTTTACTTTAAAGCAGGAGTAGTTGGCTCTATTTACAACGAACAAGACGTGCTTACTGAAAACACAGTTCTGTATCCTGTCTTTGAAAAAGATCCAAGCGAACCTGAGCCAAAAAATACTGCTAAAGTCACTATGCAAAGTGAATTGCTTGGACAAAGTGAACATAGGTTTGTCAAAAAAGGTACAAAACTAGATTTAGATCCTCAACAATTTAATACTAAAGTTGGCAAATACTTGTATAAGTTCAAACGTTTCGTTGACGAAAACGACAATACTTTTGACTACAAAACTAAGCCAATTTTTGAAGATATTACTTTAAAAATAGAATACGAAAAAACTGAGCCGAAGGCCAAGTACACTATTAAACACGTATTTGAAGGGGTAGAAGGACAAATCCCTGAAACAACTCAAACTGTAGAAAAAGAAACTACTGTGGGCAGTGAAATAACTGTAGACAGCAGTGATGGTCTGCCTGGTCTTGAACACGGCTTTGATTTAGTTGACTCAACTGAAACTAAAGTAGTTAAAGCAGATGGTTCTACTGAGTTTATCTTAAACTACAAACGAAAAGAGTTTACCGTAACTTACCAAGCAAACTACCACAATCAATTCCCAGGAACTGCGGTTTCAAATGAACCTCAAACTCACAAAGTTAAGTATCAAGAGAAAATCAAAGAACCAAACCCTGCACCAAAACTAGAGCGACATGGCCGCACATATACCTTTAAACACTGGCAACTTGAGTCTACTATGAACGGAGTTTATAGTGAGCAAAGTCCTTATAACTTCAACACCAGAGTTAACCGCAATGTTGATTTAGTGGCTTACTTTGAAGAAAAAATTGAAAAAGTTAACTACAAAATCGTACATATGCTAGAAAAACAAGGCGAAGACAGTGCTCTTAACGGACAATACGACAGAATCGAAGAACTTCAGCAAGATAAAAAAGTAGAAGATGGCGCTACTTACCAAGATTACTCAGCACTAGACTCTAACTTATACGAAAAAGATTTAACACACCCAGATAATCTGCTTAATGCACAGCTTAATACTGGCGACAACACTACCGAAGTTCGCCAATACTATAAGTTAAAAGAAACTACTGTTAACTTCCAAAAAACTGCAGGTATTGAAAGTTTTGATTCTGCTGAAACTATCGTGGTAAAGAAAACCCGCAAAATTGACTTACCTAACTACAACTTAAAGGCAAACTACGAGTTTACAGGTTGGAGTTTAAGTCAAAACGGACCAAGTCAGGCTAAGTTTATCGCAAGTGGCGACAGTATGGATATTTACGCGAACACTAGAATTCTTGAATCTAGAGTTAAATACACTATTTTAACTCAAAGAGCAGATGGTGGATATGACACAACTTACGAGACTAAAAAAGCCTTAATTGGTTCAGTTCACACAGCAAGTTATGCAAATCCAAATAGTTCTATTTACCATGACCCTCGTTTCAACCCTACTCAATTTACTGTGAGCGCAAATGAAGACGAAAACCAAGTCACTGTAACAATTGACAGAAATGTCTACACAGTTACTTTTGAAGTTATTGGTCATTCTGGTCAAATCCTGAATAGAGTAATTAGGCATGGTGCTACAATTGGAGCGATTGATGAAAGCCAGTTTTCAGTAGATGGAAATGGTATTATAAAGACTGAACTAGATGGTATAGAAAAAACTAAGGAAGAAATTGAAAGTTTCTTAGTTCAAAAAAACCATAAAGTAACTTTGCATATTGGCAGACTTATTAAGAAGTTTGGTAAATACCCACAAACTAGAGTTGACAATCCTGCAGGAATTCGTCATATAAAAGACGAAGTACACGAACTTAGGTTTAACTCAAAAGGCAATAACTACACTATGCAGTTTACTCGCAGTTACTGGCAAGACAACGCCGACAATAAATATGAAAAATACAATGGTCAATACTTTAAAATTGAAGATGTTATTTTTGTTAAAATTCCTAAACTAAACACCTGGTATACCGACAAAATAATTGACTTTTCACCTTTTAACATTAGTAACATTAATTATCCTGATGATGCGAAACCTGAGCGCTCTATTTTTAAATCACTTGTTGAAGATATTGGAAAAGTTTTAGGCGATGAAGTTCACATGCCTACTTATGATAGCGGCGATTTTAAATTTAAACCAGCCTATGACGCAGGTATACAGTCTCGGTTATTAAAAGAATCAACTGACTATGCCAAAGCAATTTTAGGTAGTGAAGATCGTAATATTAAAAAATATCGTGGTTTTGATTTAACCCCTATTGTTGTTGAAGGAAATAGCTTTTCTTACCGAAAAAGGTACCACCAGCACTGGTGGCTCGCTACTCAGATAGACTACCCTACTGCTCTCGTTAACCTCGTCAGAAACGACAACATCTTGGGCAGTGCTGGCGTGTCCAATGTTTTCGGTGTAGTGGTTTGCATTAGGTAGTCTCTTGACTGTTTGTACAGGTACTTGCATTTATTTTCATTTTAGAGATTTAACCACTGATTTAACCCCATAAAAAATAATCGCTTAATTTATACAATCAACTTTTTGAAAATATAAAAAGCTTTTCAAAAGCAAGCAAACAAGTTTTTTGAATCATATAATTTAAACTAAATTTAAAATTACTCTACTTCACTTTGCATATTAGAGTGAAGTAGAGTAAGAATATCAATAGTTTTAAAAATCAAAACATAAAAACCAGAAAGTATTTAAATCACTTTTGTTTAGTATTTATTAAAAATCCCACATCTAAAGTTAAAACAAAGGTAATTTAAATATTTTAATTGCTAAAAAACCACATATAATACTTTTTTAAAAAAGAGAGGCTTAAATATGCTAATTAATAAAAGAAAAAGTTTTATAATTTCGGCTTTGTTTATCTTTGCCTTAATTTTAACTGCTTTGTTTTTAATTCTTTCATTTATGCACCCCACACTTCATTTGACTAAAACCAGCGGTTTTAGCCAAAAAGACTTAAAAAAACAGTCAAATAAACTACGCTTTGTAGTGCCAGATACTATTGACACCACCAAATCTACCTATATTTCAATTAAAAAAGAGTGGTTTGAGAGTTCTGGCCTTGGCAAAATTACAGAAATCAAAGCCAAACCAGGCAAGTACTTAGCCCTGGACTTTACAGACCGACAATACGACTCTGAAGTCTTTACAATTTACACAAAAAACTGGTTTGGAGTTAAAAAACAACACGACATAATTGTAGACTACTCAAACTATTTGCGTGTATTTTTTCCAGAGTCTTACGATGGCGCTGCTCCTCGCAAACCCATAATTTTTCCGTATTCTAAACTAGAGTCTGACTACAGAGCGAAACTAGAAAACCTTCGCAGATACGACTCTTTTTTTGCCTACGACAAAAAAGGCTTAGTTGTATCTACTGCTGTTCACAGTGAAGAAGTTTTTAATAAGCAAAACGCACAAGGTCGCGCATTTATTGTTAACAACAACACCCGCATTTCTTTAGTTTATGATTTTGTGCTACCTGGTATTTTTAAAGACCAAACACAAAAAACCCAAGTTTACGAGCATATCGAAAAAGCAGTTGGTAAAGCCAAAGCCTATGACCCTGCAAATCAAGGTCTGGAAATTAAGTTCAATACCCCGCCTTTTTATATAACTAAGTTCTTAGGGTGGTATTATACAGACCCTGCGGGCAATCGTGTTGACTTACTGCCAGGACAAGAGTTTCAAATCCCTACTTGGGTGAAATCTGAACTTAGACTAATTGCCAAATATGAAATGACTGCAGACACAAGTAAATTAGGCCCAGCCTTAGATAAGCAAGGTCTGGTTTCAGTTTCTTATTTTGATGGACCTGAGCGCGTATTTTTTGACATTGTAAGAAAAGGCACGCTACTAAAAGAGCGAGTTTACGCAAAACTAGGATACGCTTATCAAGGTTGGTACACTGACCCTGAACTAACTAAAAAAGTAGATTTCAAAAAAGACATAGCAGATACTCACACTGTGCTTTACTTAAAATCTAAAGAAAGACCAGAAACACCTTCGCGAACTCACACTGTAAACTTCATTACTAGAACTCACGCAAATCAATTACTACCACTTACCGTTAAACACGGTGAAAAACTTGACTCAAACTACTCACTTCCAACTACTGTGTCTTATCTAGATAGTGAAGGTGATTTACACGAACTAGATTACTGGAACTTAGTTGACCCAATTACTGGCACTAAAACTAAATTTGATTTTAGTACTCAGATTACTGAAGACATTACACTTGAAGCCGTACTTAAAAAAAGACTAATTCCAAACTCTAAGTACACCATAAAGCGATACTTTGAATCCGTTGAAAATCCAGGTGAGTTTATTGAAGACATATCTAAACAAGAAGAGGTCATAGGTCAGGTTCCAGGTCAAGAAGTTGAATTACTTCCGCATCAATACAGAGCCCCAGAAGGCTTTAATTTACTTAATTCAACTGTTTTAAAAAAGACAATTGAAAGAGACGGAACCACAACATTTGAACTTAAATACTCACGTAACCGCTATACAGTTACTTACGAGGTTAATTACAACGGCAATCACTTTGCCGGAGTAACTACTTCTGACCAACCTAGTCAGACTGTTCTATATGAGGGTAAAGCAACTAAGCCAACAACCCCTTCACTTACTAAACTAGGATACACATATACATTTAAACACTGGCAACTTAAAGATGAAATGGGCAATTCCTACAAAGAAACTACTGAATTTGATTTTGAAAACACCAAAATCACTAAAAATACAACTTTGGTAGCTTATTTTGAAGAAACAGCAAATTTAGTTAACTACACAATTAACCATGTACTTCCTGGTTTAAATAATGCAGTCGGAGAAACAAAACAAGAAATCAAACAAGCGACCGTAGATACTAGTTTAACTATTGATGAAAACAATGCTAACCCTGCTTATCTAGCGGGTTTTGAACCGATTGTAAACAGTGAAACTAAAAATATTAAAGCAGACGGATCTACTGTATTTACTATTAACTATCGTCGCCGTAAGTTTACAGTAACTTACGAAGTAAATTACAAAGGCAACCATTTTAATGCAACTCCATCTTTACAAGACTCTGAAACCGTTGAGTATGAAGGCACTGCTACTAAACCAAGCGCTCCTACTTTAACCAGAGTTGGCTATACCTATACATTTAAACACTGGCAACTAAAAGACGAAATGGCTTATCAACAGGGCGCAGAGTTTGATTTTGAAAACACTAAAATCACTAAAAATACAACTTTAGTTGCTTATTTTGAAGAAACACCAAATTTAGTTAACTACACAATTAACCACGCACTTCCTGGTTTAAATGGTGCAGTTGGCGAAACAAAGGCGGAAATCAAACAAGCAACTGCCGACACTAGTTTAACTGTCAGCGAAACTAATGCTAACCCTGCATATCTTGCAGGTTTTGAGCCGATTGCAGGTAGCGAAACTAAAAATATTGAAGCAGACGGATCTACTGTATTTACTATTAACTATCGTCGTCGTAAGTTTACAGTAACTTACGAAGTAAACTACCAAAACCACTTTGAAGGTACACCATCTGTTCAAAATCCTGAAACTGTTGAGTATGAGGCTAATGCTACTCAGCCACCTATGCCAACAATTACAAAACACGGTCGTACTTACACTTTTAAACACTGGCAGTTAAAAGATGAGACAGGTAACTCATACAATTTAGCCACTCCTTTTGACTTTAGCACTAAAATAACTAAAAATACTGAACTAGTTGCCTACTTTGAAGAGACGATTGATAAAGTGAACTATAAAGTAGTTCATTATCTTGAAAAAACTGGTGAAGACAATACTTTGAACGGACAATATGACAGAGTAGATGAGTTAATGCAAGACCAAAAAGTAGAAGATGGCGCAACTTACCATGATTACTCAGCACTAGACTCTAACTTATATGAAAAAGACACATCACATTCAGATAATCTATTAAACTCACAACTCACAACTGGCGACAACACAACTGAAGTTCGTCAATACTATAAGTTAAGAGAAATAAGCGTCAAGTTTGAAAAAACTGTGGGCATTGCCAGCTTTAAAACAGCAGAAACAATTATGGTTAAGAAAACCAGAAAAATTACTTTACCTGAGTTTAACTTAAAAGATACATATAACTTTCTAGGCTGGAGTTTAAGCGAAAACGGTCAAGTTCAATCTAAGTTTATAGCAGGCGATGAAAACATTAAAATATACGCTCAAACTGAACTGCAAAACAGAGAAATCATCTACACTGTTAAAACTCAAAAATCAGATGGTAGTTATACCGTAAACACCGAGACTAAGAGCGAAAAAATTGGCACAAACCATACAGTTAATTACGCAAACCCAGACAATACTATGTATCAAAACCCAGTATACAGTGTGGATAATTTGACTGTAAGCGCAGACGAAACTCAAAACAAGGTAACCGTTACTATTAACCGCAAAACTTACACAGTGACTTATCAAGTTGAAGGACATACGTCTACTATTCCAAGTAAAACATTCAGACATGGCGAAAAACATGGCGAAATTGATGAAAGTAAGTTTGAAGCAGATGAACTTGGCATTGTTAAGTTAGAACTAGATAATAGTCAAAAAACTAAAGAAGAAATCAAAAATTTATTAGTTACAAAAAATCATATAATTAAGGTTTATGTTGGAGAACCCACTAAAATTGTTGGTAAATACCCACAAACTAAGGTTGATAGTCCTGCTGGAATACAATTTGAGAGGGATGATGTTCGTGAACTTAAATTTAATTCTAAGGCTGTTAACCACACAGTAAATTTCACTCGCAAATACTATAAAGACAGTTCAGGCAATAGATACGAAATGTATAATGGCAATTACTATAAGTTTGAAGATGTTGAGTTTGCAAAAATTCCTAAACAAAGAACTTGGTTTACTAAACACATTATTGACTTTTCACCATTCAACATTTATTACAATGGTTACTCTGATAACGGCAAACCTGAGCATTCTATTTTTAAGGCTATGGTTGAAGAAATCGGGAAAATTATCGGTGAAAATACTTATATGCCTACATATGATGATGGAGATTTTAGTGTTAAACCTGCTCTGGGTATTACTAATGAAAACATCAAATTACAACGAGATTCTACTGACTATGCCAAAGCAATTTTAGGTAATTTTGGTGGTTATCAAACTAGCTATTATCGTGGTGTTGACTTAAATCTTTTTGCAGAATCTGGCAATTTGATTGCTAATTACCACTGGCGCAGCAGATGGCAATGGTGGCTCGGTACTCAGTATCCTCGCTCTAACCCAAGCGCGTACTATATCCGCAGAGGTGGACTACTGAACGACAGCGATACCTACTCCGTTTTTGGTGTAGTAGTTTGCATTAGGTAGTCTCTTGACTGCTTGGTGTAGGTACTCTCTTTCATTTCTGTTTTAGAGATTTTCCCACTGCATGGCTTTCTCATGTGAAACAATTGTTTATTTTATTTTAACGCGAGTAGACGTTATTGCTACAAATTAACCTGACCACTATTAGTTTGTTAAATCTATTTGTAAAAAATACGCAATTATAAATTTACAACCAAAACATACACTAAATGAGTTAAATTTGTGTCTTGCTTATTATTCTTAATTTTACAAATTATCATATAGTGTATGTGGTTTAGAATTCTTTACTTTGATATTGTAGTAAAATAGGTAATTTTTAAATAAAATGTCTAATAAAAAAAGCCGATGGAAACATCGGCTTTTCTGTGTGTTGTATGTAGTTGGTTTGTAAAAAACCTAAACTCAAAACTAACGTTTTGAAAATTGAGGTGCACGGCGAGCTTTACGAAGACCGTATTTTTTGCGTTCTTTAATGCGAGGGTCTCTGGTAATTAGTCCAGCTGGTTTTAGAATTTGTCTAAGTTCAGGGTTTAGTTCAAGTAAGGCTCTGGTAATTCCAAGGCGGATTGCACCGGCCTGGCCAGAAATTCCACCACCGTTAACATTTGCAGAAACATCGTATTGGCTTTCTAAGTTAGTTAAAGCGAGTGGTTGCATGACGTCTAGGCGAACAGCCGCAGAGGCAATATAGTTGCTAAACTCACGACCATTTACTAAAAACTTACCTGTACCTTTAGTTAAGATAACTCTTGCAACTGAGTTTTTACGGCGACCAGTTCCTCTAAATTGTACTAATTGCATAATTATTTAACCTCCAAAACAGTTGGTTTTTGTCCGCTGTGTCTGTGCTCTTGACCAGCATAGACAAAAAGTTTTTTGCCAATTTGGCGACCTAGTCTAGTTTTTGGAAGCATTCCAAGGATTGCTTTTTCAACTAATTTAGTTTGGTCTTTTGCGTGTACATCGCGAGCCGCGATGGCTTTTAGTCCACCTGGATAGTCAGTGTGGTGATAGTAAATTTTGTCTGTCCATTTTTTGCCAGTTAATTGAATTTTTGCAGAGTTAATAATTACTACGTAGTCTCCGCAGTCTACGTTTGGTGTGTAGTCAACTTTGCCTTTGCCTTTCAAAATAGAAGCAACGAAAGTAGCCAGGCGACCAAGAGTTTTACCGCTTGCGTCAACTAAATACCATTTTTTTGAGTTATTTGGTTTTGCCATTAGTGTTTTCATAAAAAATATTGAATCTCCTTTTTTTAATTAAGTTAACTTTTTAAAAAAGGGCTAACTCGGAAATTAAATGTACCTTTAAAATAATACCAAAAAAGGCTTTTTATGTCAAAAATAAAGCAGTTTGAAAAACCATTTACGCTGTTTTTCAAACTGCTTTAAACAACCTGATTTAGTCTTTATTTTTAACGCTTCTTTTAAATACTTTAATTACCGATACCAGGATTATTAAAGAAAAAGCGGCCAGCGCTAAGGTCAAACCCCCGATGATTGTGGCTTGTTTGGGGAATTTTTTGAAAAACATTAGTGGGTCTTTAAAGAAATCCCAGTAAATTATTGGGTCTTTGACAAAATCAAACTCCCAATCAACTGTGTGCAGAGAGTAATTTGAACCTAGGGTTAAAGTAACTTTTTGTCCGTTGAGCGTGATTTTTTTAATCTCTACAGTTGGAAATCGCTTTTTAATTAAACTAATAGTTTTGCTGAAATCTTTATTTTTAAGTTCAGTTGAGTTTAAAATAAACTTCCCGTTTTTAAAAACTTCCCAATTTAATTTAGTAATCAGTTCTTTTTTTGAAATAAACTGAGCATAGGCCTTGATGTCTTTATCTACATTGTAGCCAGTGTAGATAAAGTGCCTGTCTTCAGCCAGCCAACCTACAAACAGAGTGTCTTTGTTAACCGGTGGAATTAACTTAGCGATTTGTGCAGCATTAGCGATACCTTCTTTATTGAAGTCAACAGTTTTATCGCCTTCTTTGTAGAGTAGTTCAACTTTAGCCTTTATAACTTTTGGAATTAGTTCAAGGTCACTTGTGTATTTGCTTTGACTGACGTCAAAACCTTCACCCAAATCTTTTATTTGCCACTCAATAAGCGAGTAGCCAGGTTTGCAGTCTTGATTTAAGTTATTTAAATCAAATAACTGATATTTAGAGTTAAATGCTAATGCGGTAATATATTTAAACTTAAACCTACCTGGGTTTTTAAAACTTGCAGATTGCTGAGTTGTGTCTAGAGTTATTTCTTTTAGTCTGTCGGAAACAGGTTTGTAGTAAACTTTTGGAGCAGATATATAAGGGTCTTTTAATTTAAATTTGCCCGCAACTTGGATGATATCTGAGTTAATCAAATCTAGTTCCCAGCCATACTTAGTTAAATCAGGCAGGTCAAATAATGCATTTGGGTTGGTTAACTTAGTTTCAGCAATTGTTTTTTCAAACTCGTTGTACTTTAAAACTTGGCCAACAGTTATTTCTTTTTGGGTCCTTTTAGGCTCTTGGTGTCTGAATACCGCGGTTACTTCGGTGTCTTGATTCAGCGGTGTGCGAGCACTAAAAACATGGCCATTTAGCTCTAAATGCGAAAACTTAGTGCCAAGTGAAAGATGTGGGAAAAATGGTTTTAAGAAGTTGTTTTTAATTGCTTCAAACACACTTTGGCCTTTTAGCATCTGGCCTGAGTAAAGCAGAGAACCGTCTTTACTCTTAACTAAAAAGTTAATTAAACTACGGTTATTTTCGTATTTAGCCACAACTTCTTTTAAGTCTTTTGTAACTTTACTTACATCTTTGTCAAAACCTACAAAAGTTTTGTCTTGATAAGTTTTACTTGGATAGAAGTTAAGTCTAGATCCAAGGTCAGCGCTCAGCTCTGTTTGTCCACTTGGCGAATTTACTTTAACTAAAGTAGTGCCTTGGTAAGTAGTTTTAATCTTAATTGTTTTTTTGGCTATTTTAGTCTCAGTAGCGGCTACAATTTCCAGTAGATACTCACCATAGCCTTCAATTTGTTTTTTATTGACACCTGCTTTACTTAAACGCCAGTTTAAGTAAATCGGTCTATCACCACTAATATTTAAATGTTTTAAAATCAGCTCAATTAACTGATTTGCTTGCTCTGGGTTCAGGCCCTCGGTAAACTCACCTTGTTCAAATTGAGGAAGAGCGTCGTTGGTTAAACTAGATACATCTTCTTGTTTTAGTCCACCAAAGTCAAAGTCTGCAAGTTTTGGTTTTTTTGGTTCAAAAACAATTGAGTCATTTACAAAACTATCTTCGTAGTTTAGGTGGCTTTTAGGTTGAGTTTTTAAAAGGTACTTTTGAAAAATTTCACCACCATCTAAGTTTTGGTCCCAAGTAAGGTCAGTAAAGTACCAATTTTGATTTAAATAAACATAATTCCAAGCGTGTGGTCCATTGGCATTACCACCTGCTACTAAAGTCGGAATTCCGAGTTTATTTAGCACATAGGCAAAGGCCCTGGCGTACCCGTCGCAAACTGGTAAGTTTTCTTTTGAAAATACAGAAAAAGCGCTATGAGCAATTTTAAAACTAAATTCACTTGAGCCTAGGTTTTCAGCCGCAGCCTTGTTGTAGGGTTTACGTTTAAGTATTGAGTCGTGTAAGTTTTTGGCAATTTCTGCTCTGGTAATCACGCCGTCTTTGTTTTGGTCTTGATACGCCTCTTGCCAGGTTGAGTACTCGGAGTAGGCTAAAAACTCATCTAGCGCTTTTTTGAAACTTACCTGGTTTTGAAAATATGACTCAAGCCTTAAAGTTTTGACTTTTTGAGTTGCGGTATACACTTGTTTATTTATAGAACCAGTTAGCCAAAAGTATTCAGGTTTATTTAAGAAACTATAAACAATTTTTGTTAAGTTATTATCACTGTCTACTATTTCCATACCGTCTAAGTCAAGTTCTAAAGTACCAGAATCCGTTAACCCTTCTGTTGTCAGAAGTTCAAACATTTTGTTTTCAATTTCTTTGGACTTAGCTTTTTGGTCTGGGCTTAGTTTAGTAGTTTGACTGTATTTATCAACAGATTCATTTGAGTTAAATATTAAGTTTTTTTCTTTTAAAGTATTTAGTTTTTCAAGGTAAGTCTTTTTACTTATCTCTGTTTTGTAGTAGTTGATGTCTTTAACTTCGGCTTTGGCAGTAGTTTTTAAAAAAACTAAGCCAAAAAGCAAGAAAGAAAGGAAAGTTAAAATGATTAAATTAAAGGATTTTAGTTTTCGCAAATTACTCACGCTCCCTTTTTGTTTATTATAAGTGCTTGAAAAAACATTTTTAAAAAAACGAGGTCGCCCTCGTTTTTAAAATGTATTTTAGTTTAAAAATTAACTGTATTTATCTATTTTTTAAATTGGAAGTATTTAGGCAACCCATTTTCAAAAGGTGTTTTCATTTCACCTTGAATTAGCGGTTCGGCGTATTCAACGAAGTCATCAGTCAAACCTGTGTGGTCTTTTTTAATCCACTCAAGTGGCACCCTCTTTTCACTATTTTTAATGCGAGAAAGGGAGACTACACCGTATTCTAGTTTGTAAATCTGACCAGGTACACGTTTAACTGCAATCATTTTATCAGTATGTCCCATAATAGCCGCAGTTGCACCAAACACTCCTGAGTTGTAAGCCTCTTGCACGTCTGTTTTACTTTGAAGGTGAGCACTTGAACGCTGCATTGTAGAAAGTTCAATGGCTCTGGATTTAACATCGCAAACTTTCTTAAGTTCGTTTGCCAAAATTTGGGCAACTCCGCCTAGTTGAGTGTGAGCAAATGCATCTTTTGTGGCTTGTTTGTAGAGTTCAGCAATATAGTTGCCTTCTGCGTCTTTAATACCTTCTGAAACTACCACAAAAACATGCGGTTGTTTTTTTAATACTCTTTGCACATCGGCGATAAACTCTTGAATTGAAAAAGTTTGTTCAGGTAGATAGAAAAGATCAGGGCCAAGTCCTGCCTTTTTGGCAAGCATCGCACTGGCTGTCAGCCAGCCTGCGTTTCTACCCATAATTTCTACAATATTGATAGAAGGAGTGCTATATACATTGGCATCTTGTTTTAATTCCATTAAAGTAGTTGCTATGTATTTAGCCGCAGAGCCATAGCCTGGGGTGTGGTCAGTTAAATCTAAATCGTTGTCTATAGTTTTAGGAATACCGATTACCCTGCATTCATACTTCTTGGCCTGCAAGTATTGAGAAATCTTGTAGGCACTGTCCATTGAGTCGTTGCCACCAATGTAGAAAAAGTAGCGAATGTTGTATTTCACAAAAGTCTCAAGGATTTTTTGATAGTCTGGGTGTTGTAGGTCTTTGTCTAGTTTGTATCTGCAACTACCTAGTGCAGACGCTGGGGTGTTTTTTAGAAGTTCAAGTTGTTGTTTATCTTGAGCACGAATGTTAATCAGCCAACCGTTAATAGCGCCAACTATCCCGTTTTCCGCTCCGTAAATATTTTCAATAAATTCGTATTTTGCACATTCTTCATATATTCCTAGAAGTGAAGAATTGATAACACTGGTAGGTCCACCAGATTGTCCAATTAATACAGATCCTCTTAATGCCATGTTTTTACCTCTCATTCAATTATAACACACCTATATAAGTTTAAAAGTCTTTAAAAAACAGGTGACTTTGAAACTTCAATAATCGGCTTGCTAGGTAGTTTCAAAGGATTTTAAAAACGAAAAACTTACCTTATTTTGTCTTACTTTTTTACCTAAATTACCTAAGTTTTTACTCAGCAAAAAAGCCCAAAACTTAGGCAAAGCACGGCTTTCGTGTTAAAATAAAAGAGGCATTTTATGCCTTATTTAGGAGACATTTTATGAAAATAGCAATTTTAACTTCAGGTGGCGACGCACCAGGAATGAACGCCGCTATTAGGGCAGTTGTTCGCACAGCCGATCAGGCAGGAATTGAAGTTCTAGGTATTAGAAACGGCTACGCTGGTTTAGTTGAAAACGATTTAGTTGAACTAAAGTCAACTGATGTTAGCGGGTTTTTGCAAATGGGTGGAACCTTTTTGGGAACTAACCGTTTAAAAGAATTTGTGGAAGTAAACGTCCAAAAAATCGCTCAAAACAACTTAAAAAAAGCCGGAGTTGACTACTTAATTACAATCGGCGGAAACGGAACTTACCAAGGAGCCTTAGCTTTATCTAAACTGGGTGTGAATACAATCGGAATTCCTGCAACAATTGACAACGACCTTGGTGGAACTGACTCTACTATTGGTTTTTCAACTGCTCTAAACACCATTATGGACGCAGTTGATAAACTAAGAGACACATCTTCTTCACATCATCGTTGCTCAGTTATTGAAACTATGGGCAGAGGTTCTTCGGAACTTGCAATTTACTCAGCGATTTGCGGAGGGGCTGAGTACATAATTACTCACGACAAACCTTTCGACAAAGCCGACTTAATGGCTAAGTTTAAAGAATATAAACGCCAAAACCGTAAACACGCAATCGTAGTAGTTTCAGAAAAACTACTAAATGTACACGAGCTTGCTGAAGAAATATCTAGAGAAACTGGTTTTAACTCCAGAGCCACAGTACTAGGATACGTTCAACGCGGAGGTTCTCCTTCTCAATATGACCGTTTTTTGGCAACTTCACTTGGCGTTAAAGCAGTTGAACTTATAAAATCAGGCCTAGTTGGCGGCCTGGCTGTGGGTCTTAAAAACTCAGAAGCAGTTTATACAACTTTAGAGAAAGCATTACTTGAAAAAAGAGACCACGAACAGTTGTTTAATATTTTAAGGTTGGTATCTTAAAATTTATAAACTAATTTCTAACCTTTCGCCAAAAGGCGATCAGGTTAACGCAATTAAAGAAATTACTAAAAACTTCCAAGCCGGAGTTAAAGAACAAATTTTGCTTGGAGCTACTGGAACTGGCAAAACTTTTACTATTGCCAATATTATTGCCAACCTTGATAAACCTGCACTAATTTTGGAGCCAAATAAAACTTTAGCTGGTCAAATTTACTCTGAGTTAAAACAAATTTTTCCGAAAAACAACGTAGAGTACTACATCTCTTACTACGACTACTACCAACCAGAGGCCTACAATGTAGCGACTGATACCTATATTGCTAAAGACGCGGCAATCAATGACGATATTGACCAACTTAGAAACAAAACTATATCTTCGCTAATGGAGTCTAAAAACACGATAGTTGTGGCTTCGGTTTCAGCAATTTACGACATTGGTGATTTTGAAGAGTTTAAAGCCCAAACCCTGTTTGTGCGCAAAAAAATCAAAATAAGTATTGCTGAGTTTACTGCCAGACTAGTTAAAATTAAATATACGAGAAATGACTTTGACAAAAAACGCGGAACTTTCCAGGTCAAAGGAGATACTGTCTACATATACCCGGCAAATACCCACGACTTGGCAATTCGCGTGGAGTTTGAAGATGACTTAATTTCAGATCTTGTCTTTGTAGATAAACTAAACTTGCGTCCACAAAAACGAATTGAGTTTATCACAATTTATCCTGCGACTTTTTTCTTAGTCAACGAGGCTAAGCAACGCTTGGCAATTGAGCGAATTAAGGCAGAACTTGAAGATAGACTTGCTCAACTTAATTTTCAAAATAAACTACTTGAAGCCCAACGTCTTCAGCAAATTACTAACTACGACATTGAAATGATAGAACTAACTGGTACCTGCACAGGTATTGAAAACTACCAAAGACACATGCAGTTAAAGGAACCCGATGCTACTCCTTCTACTTTACTTGAATTTTTTGGATCTGACTTTATTACAGTAGTAGACGAGTCTCACATCACTATGCCGCAAGTTAAAGGAATGTCTGCTGGCAACTCAGCGCGCAAGGCTAATTTAGTTGAATACGGTTTTCGCTTGCCTTCTACTTTTGACAACCGCCCACTTTATTTTAGTGAGTTTACTTCTAAGTTAGATAAAGTTATTTATATGTCTGCAACTCCAGGGGAATATGAAATGGCTCGCAATTTACCGGTAATTGAACAAGTTATTCGCCCGACTTATATTGTGGACCCGGAAATTGAAGTCAGAGAAAAACTTGGTCAAATTGACGATTTGTTTGTAGAAATTAAAGCAAGATCCCAAAAAAATGAACGCACTTTAGTGACTTGCTTAACAATCCATACCGCTGAACTTTTAACTAAGTACTTTAAAGAAAACGGACTAAAAGTAGCGTACCTACACTCTAAAGTAAAGAGTATTGAGCGCTTAAAAATTATTAAGGACCTAAGAGCAGGTAAGTTTGATGCTTTAGTTGGTATTAACTTACTTAGAGAAGGACTTGACATTCCAGAAGTTAGTCTAGTTGCAATTTTAGACGCAGACATTCCTGGACTTTTTAGGTCTAAAAACTCACTTATCCAAATAATCGGCCGAGCGTGTCGAAACAAGGAAGCAAAAGTTATAATGTATGCAGACCAGGTGACTAAACAAATGCAGGAAGCAATTGACGAGACTTACCGTCGCCGAGAAATTCAACTTAGGTTTAACCGCGAAAACGGGGTTTCGCCAATAGTTATAGAAAAGCAAAATATTGAAAACATTGAGTTTGGCCAAAAAGTCAATCCTGCGATTGACTTTATTGCAAAATCCGATAAAGACGTACCTGAGTTAATTAAAGAGTTAACTAAACTTATGGAAAAGGCTGCCGCTGAGTTTGACTTTGAAAGTGCGATTAACTTCAGAGACGCCATCGCTGAGCTGAAAGGACTTGAATAATGAAAAAAAATCCTAAAAGCAAAACTAACCCTCCAAAAGAACAAGTGTTTCTGAAACCTCTTAAAAGAAATTCATTAAAACAAGACCAAGACCTGGCATACAACGCCGCTCGTGGTGAGGCTTATGAGGTTTTTTGTATTAGCGAGTTAATTAAAGAAAATAAAGATCCTGCGGTTAGGTTTATCACTCCACATTTTGATAGGTCTAAACATATAGAGGTAAACCAATTTGAGAACTTTAATATCTCAAACAACGCCTTTTACTACATTTATAAGTTTGATTTCAATGGTCGTGTTTTGACATACCCACTTTGTGAGTTTGATTTAATTGCTTTAAATCAAGCCAAAAAACATCTGCATTTCTATGAGTTTAAAGCCAAGCGCAACTTAACTGCACAAGACACAATGCAAATCAAAAAAGCCCTGGACTTTATCCCGCACATTTTAAAACGCAAATATACTTTTGACTACACATTTATTTCAAATAAAGAAAGTGGCGAAGAAATTCAAAAACTGACAGACACCAGAGTAATTGCGGAACTCGCGGACCCAATTTTAGCAAAAGATGGACAGTTTTTTGCTAAATATTTAAGAGAACCCAAAAAGGCAGAGACTTTACCAGTAATTGTCCTTGACCAGATTTTCAATAAGTTTGACTTTATTTTACACATCTATAAGTTTTGTCTTGAATATAAAAAAGTCATGGAAGTACTTGAGTTTGTAGATGACCCTGAGCACATTAAAATCAGTTATTTTGATAAACTGTTGCCAGAGCAATATTTGGTTGAACGCATTTATGATTTTAGAACTATCTTTTTGCCAACTTTTTATATCTTTAACACAATAAAGCGAATTTATCAGAAAATTGAGTATAGACATGGTCGCTTTTTTAAAGATGGCGAAGTGATTTCAGAAAACAGAAAAACCTATATAGAAATAGTAGCACTGCGTAAGTTAATTAGAGAAATTGGTTTTGCTGTTTTAACTGAAAACAATGAAACTAACAAAAAACTTTTAAAAACAAAGTCTAAAACTAAAGTAAAAACATCTAAATTAAAAAAAAGTTGAAGAAGACCAAGCAACAAATAAACAAACTTGAGTTTTAACTGGCGATAAATATAGCCCTTTTAGGTAAAAAACCTAAAAGGGCGTTTATTATTTAAAACTATATCGCTGTTTTTACAATAAAAAAACACATGCTTTACTGGAAAACACGAAAAAGTATTTAAAATTAAGCGATATATCGCCTAATTTATAAAAGAAATTGACTAAAAAAGGCTTTTCATGTAAAATATTGTTGTAAAAATAGCGATATGATAAAGGAGTTAACGATGAAGTTTGAAAGAAAGAAATATTTAGATAAATTGATAGCCAAGCAAGGAAACGGACTTATTAAAATAATTTCCGGAATGCGAAGAGTAGGTAAAACCTTTTTACTTACTAGACTATTTCGTGACTATTTGTTAGAAAGTGGAGTTTCTAACACCAGAATTATTATTGTAGAACTAGACCTAATTGAAAATAAAACTTTAAGAAAACCCGAAAATTTGCTTAAATATATTCAAAAAAGAACCGAAGACCAAGCAGTTAACTACTATGTATTTTTAGACGAAATTCAGTTAGTTAAAGACTTTCATTTTCTTTTAAATAGTTTACTTAGTCGCAAAAACTTAGATGTCTATATAACTGGCAGCAATTCAAAGTTTTTGTCTAAAGACATTGTTACTGAGTTTAGAGGCAGGAGTGATGAAATTAAACTATACCCACTTACTTTTGCAGAAGTTTTTAAGCACAGTAAATTAAGTAAAGAAGATACCTTAAAAGACTATCTTTACTTTGGTGGAATTCCAAAAGTTGTTTTGGCAAACAACGAAGAAGATAAAATTGCTCTGCTTAAAAACTTTTTTGAATTGACCTATATTAAAGATATAGTTGAAAGAAAAAAGATAGAAAACGAAGTTGAGTTAGTTAAAATAACTAAAACTTTAGCGTCAAACATTGGATCACTTACCAATCCACAGAAACTAAGCAACACTTTCCTTAGTTTAAGCAAAACTAAAATCTCGGTTTATTTAATAGATAAATATATAGACGCTTTAATTGATGCTTTTTTGTTAAAAAAAGCAATCAGGTACAGCATTAAAGGCAAAGCCTATATATCTGCCCCTTTTAAATATTATTTTCAAGATCTTGGAATTAGGAACTCAATTTTAGACTTTCGTCAACTTGAACCAACTCACCTAATGGAAAACTTAATTTACAATGAACTTATTTCTAGGGACTATTTAGTAGATGTTGGAGTAGTTGAAAAAAACGTACTTAACGAAAAAGGCAACGGCACAAGAGTAAAATTTGAGGTTGACTTTGTTGCAAACAAAGGCAGTAAAAGACTTTATATTCAGTCCTGCTACTCTATTGAAGATTTAAATAAACAAAGAATTGAAGAGCGACCTTTTAGCGAAATTGATGATAATTTTGAAAAAATTCTGGTAGTGATGAACTTACCAATCAGAAGTTACCAGACTGAAAATGGTATCAAAATTGTTAGTCTACTTGATTTTCTTTTGAGTTGATTGCTAAAACAAAACAAATAAAGCACTAATTCCCCTTTTTAATTAATATATCTCCCTTGGTTTATCCCTTAAAAAGTTGCATATTTTAAGGGATAAAATGAGAAATACTTAGAGGCGATATAGACGAAGTTGACGGAATTAGTAAAGATAAAGAAAAACTGAAAAAAATCATAATAAGTTATGCTAAAAATATTTCAACACTAGCAATAAACTAGACAAATTACCTAGACCAAAATTACGAGCAAATAGTTGAAGCGCATACTTTTTAAAAGCATTTAAATGCTTTAAAAGCACTCTATATTGTTAAAGATGCGCCGCTGTGCCTTTTAAAATCAGAAGTTCACCTAGACTAAAACAAGGTTATAAAAAACAGTTTGTATACCTAAGCATAGCAGTTGCAGCCTTGGATTTAACTCCAGAAGAGTTGTTGCAAGACTTAGTAGCTTTCGGTTTCTTTTTTGAGTCTATAGTCACTAAAGACTTAAAAGTTTATACAGATATGCAAGATGTCAGTGTTCATTATTATCGTGATTCAAGTGGACTTGCAGTTGACTTAAATTTAGAACTGCTAGATGGTCGCTGGGCCGGAGTTGAAGTTAAACTTGGGGTAAATGAACTAGACAAGGCTGCTAAAATTTACTAAAACTCGCTAAAATTGTGGCGAAAGAACCTGAGTTTTTAATGATTGTAACCAATAGTCAAATGGCCTACACCAAACCAGAAGACGGTATACACGTCGTTCTGCTTGGTTATCTTCGTGATTAGGTAAAACTAAAAAGAGATGTTTTTAAAAACATCTCTTTTTAGTTTAAGCAAAAATAGCTTGTTTGTTTTGGTTAAAGTAGTTTGTCTGAATTTGGTGAATAGAACTAAAGAAGAAGTCAATTTGTTTTCCAATAGTTTGGTTGGCCGAAGAAATATTGGCAAGTTTCATATAGTGTCTAAAAATAATTTCGGTAAACTGTGGAAAGTCTATAAAAGGGTTGCGGTTGCCTTGAATACGGGCAATTCTTTCGTTGCGGTTTTGTTCAAAGACAGTAACTGGGTCTTTAGTGTGGAATTTAATAAAGTTGCGAACATCGCCAATTTTAGCGCGTTTTTTTCCTTCAATTTCTGAATTATCATTATTTTTGAAGTACGCATTTTTACCTGGTTTTTCAGTAGTAACTTTTAGCCAATCATATCGCACTAACATATAGGCAAGAATTCTGGAAACATCACCAATGTGAGCATCACCTGGGTAAAACCAAGTAGCGTTGCCATCGCCAGTGCCTGAACCATCTCTATAGTATGAGTTATTGCGTTTACTGTTTAAATTATTCGTCAAAACACGTAAATTATGTAGATCAGAATCAATTCCTTTACTGCTATCTTGAGCATGATCTTGAGTTCCCATATAACTGTTTGGCCATACGTGCTCGCGATTCCAAGGTATACCTTTGTTTCCCCAGCTAGTTGAGTATTCTATACTGTCGTAAATTGACCAAGCCTTTCCGTTGTCCAGTTTATCAATTTCTCCAAGTTTTTTTGCGTACCTGTAGTTAACAATTTTAGTGTGTTTGCGCATAGTCAGTTCTCTAAGTTGATTTAGAAGTTCAGCAGGGTTTTCAGTGTTGAAGTTAATTCCTTGGTAATATTTTTTGGCGTTTTCTGAAAGAATAGCGGTGTTTGCTCGTCTAAAACCATCATGTTTTGCCTCAGGCTCAGTCGTTTTCTCATATTCAACTGTTAAGGTTAAGTTGCCTTTTACTTGAATTTCAAAAGTGTTATCAGCCTTAATTAAATTAGTTTTATTTTGACCGTTTATCAATAATGACTTAACTCGGTAGCCTGATTTTGCTTTAACTGCAAACTTAAGTAAAGCACCTTTTTCAGCTTTGTTGTTGTTTACGTTTCCACTTAGCAGGCTTAGTTCTGAGTTTTGGAAGTTAACATCAAAAGTCTCTGCATTTTTATACTCAACTTCTATGTTTGTTGCTTGGTTTACAGTAAGTTTAAATTTGTTGTTTTCAACTAAGTGAGTTCTGTCTTTGCCGTTAATAGTTAATTTCTTAAAAGTTTTGCCAGGCTGTTTTTTAATTTCAAACTCCAGCATTGCACCTTTTTTGGCCTTGTTGTCTGCATCAATTGTGCCTGCAGTTAAATTAAGGTGTGCGCTGTTGTAGTTAACTAAGTAATCTTCTGGTTCTGGGTTAGCACCATTGTTTTTATAAATTACCTCTAAAGTAGTTTTTTTGTTAACCTTGATTGTGAATTTATTCGCTTTTACTAAGTTAGTTTTGTCTTCTTCGTTAATTATTAGTCTTTCAAAAGTTTTATCAGGAATTTGTTTAATTTCAAACTCAAGTTCAGCACCTTTTTGTGCTTTGTTTTTAGCGTTTAGTTCACCTGATTTTAAAGTTAAATTAGCGCTGTCGTAGACAACTTCGTATTCAGTATCTTCGGGGTCTGTGGAATTTTCTTTAAACTCAACTGAAACAGTGATGTTTTCAGTAATTGTATAACTTAACTTATTGTCAATTAAAGCATCAGTCCAGTCGCTTTCGTTGATTTTAAATGACGAAACTTCTTTACCTTTGGGTACAACAACTTCAAATTCAACTTCGGTATTTTGTCTAACTTGGTTTGGATTGATACCAGGTGTTGTAATTTTAACTTCTGCAGGTAGTGAGATAGTGTAGAAATCACCTTGAACTGGCAGAACCTTAAAACGAAGTTCATATTCAAATGAGTTTGTGTTGTCAAAAGTGATTTTTGCAACAATTGAAATAATTCGGTCTCTGCCATCATCTGGCTGCAAAACATTGACGCGGTTGCCAACGATTTGGAAATACTTTTCGTTTGTTTTGTCTTTTAGTTGGTAAATTACGGAAATTGATTTACCTTGATATTTACCTTCTTCTAAAATTGAGTTTTTAATTTTAAAAGGTTTAGTAATTTTTAGACGGTCTTTGTCTGGTTTTGTAAATTCGTATTTAGTGTTTTCAATTAACACATCTTTTAAAGTTTCAATTTGAATTTTACAAGCGTATAGCGAAAATATAGAGATAATGGATATAAATAAGATAAAAATTTTTTTAAAAATACTCATTTGAAACCTCTTTTACTCATCAATAATTATATCATGTTTCGCCAAAACTTTTTACAAAAATATGCAAGAAAACTAGGTTTTTAAATGCTATACTTTAAGTAGATATTTATTTTTTTAATCAAATTTAAAAGAAAGCAGGTATGTATGAAAAGTGGATTGTTTTGTGATCTTTACGCGCTAACTATGGCAAATTCTTATTTTTTGGCCCATAAACACGAAGAAATTGTGTATTTTGATGTGTTTTTTAGAAATATGCCAGAAAACGGAGGATACGCTGTATTTTCAGGACTTGAAACTACGCTAAAGTTTTTAAAACAAGTTCGCTTTAAGGCAGACGAACTAAAATACTTAAATAGTCTTGGAATTTTTGCACCAGAATTTTTGTCTTATTTAAAAAATTTTAAGTTCAAAGGCGAAGTCTACTCTTTTTTAGAAGGTAGTTTGGTTTTTGCAAAAGAACCAATTATGACAATAAAAGGCACCTTAGTTGAGTGTCAGTTAGTTGAAGCCTTTATTTTAAACTCAATTAACTTCGAAACTTTAATCGCAACCAAGGCTGCCAGAATTGTGAAAGCCGCAAAAGGACGCGCGGTTTTTGAGTTTGGTACCAGACGTGCGCATTCAAGCAGTGCTGCAGTTAAAGGAGCACGTGCGGCTTACTTAGCCGGAGCACTTGCAACTTCTAATGTTTTGGCAGGTAAAGACAACAAAATTCCGGTAGTTGGTACTATGGCCCACTCCTATGTTCAAGCCTTTAGCGATGAATACACAGCATTTTTAACCTGGGCTAAACATAACCCTGGAAACATTAGTTTGCTCATTGATACTTACTCAACTTTAGGCTCCGGTCTTAAAAATGTCATTAAACTTCAAAAAGAAGTTTTAGACAACCAAGGACTAAAAGTGCAATCTGTTAGAATAGACAGTGGAGATATCGCTTATCTTTCTAAACAAATCAGAAAAGAACTAGATAGCGCTGGCATGAGATTTGTCAAAATTTGTGCAACTAACTCACTTGATGAATACATTATTACTGACTTACTTACCAATCAAGGTGCAAAGGTAGATTTGTTTGGAGTTGGCGAAAGACTGATTACTTCAAGTTCACAACCCGTGCTTGGAGCTGTCTATAAACTAGCTGCTACCGCGGAAAACGGAGTGGTAGTTCCTAAGATTAAAGTTTCTGCGACTGCAGAAAAAACTACCCTTCCTGGTGTAAAAGAAGTTTTTAGAATTTATAAAGATAAAAAAGCAATTGGTGATTTAATTGCCCAAAAAGGCGAAAATCTAGGACAAGAGACATCAGTATATGCACTGTCTGACCTACAGACTAAATTAAGTTTAAAGGATTGTAAGTTAATACCTGCGCGCGCACTGGTTTTTAAAAATGGTGAAATTTTAGTTAAAGACACACTTAGAAAAGCAAGAAAAAGACTAAGCATGCAATTTAAAGAAGTCTGGCCAGAGGTTTTGAGACTAAGCAATCCTCATCCTTTTTATGTAGATATCACGGCGTCATTAAAAGGCCTGCAGACTGAACTTTTAAATAAGGCAGGTCGTGATGCTTAACATAGTGTTATTTGAACCACTAATTCCTGAAAATGTTGGAAATATTATGCGAACTTGTGTGGCTTTAAATGCCCATTTGCATATCATTTGCCCAACTGGGTTTGACATAAACGACGCAAGAATGCGAAGAGCTGCACTTGACTACCGTCAGTTTAGCCGTGTTACTTTTTACCTAGATTACGGCAACTTCTTAAAACGAAATAATCCCGCGCAAATTTACTATCTTTCTCGCTACGCAAAGCAGTGCTACACTGACATTGGTTTTAAGCCAGATAAACCAGTTTATTTGATGTTTGGTAAAGAAACCACTGGGATTGATAAAGAAATTTTAAAAAACAACTTAGATGCGTGTTTTAGAATTCCAATGTCTAGACATGTTCGCTCTTTAAATCTCGCAAATACCGTGGCGATAGTTGGCTACTTTTGGGCAGAAAAACTAAAATTTCCTGAAATGGAGAAATTAGAACCTGAATGCTTCAAAGGTAGTGATTTTTTAGAAAAATAAAAAAAGCCTTGTTCCTAAAGAACAAGGCTTTTTAAAATAGCGATTAGTGAGTATTTATTCAACGACAACAGTAAATGAAACTAAATATAGACTTCCTTTTCCATCTTTTTTAATTTCAATTTTATTGGTTTTTGGATTTAAAATAAATGTAAAATCAACATCACCGTCAGACTTATTAACTGCATTTGCTGAATTTTGTCCATTAACAGAAATATAAACGTTTTTACCGGCCATACATCCGTATTTTATGTTAAAAGATTTAACTTTATGAGTACCAAAGTCAATTTCAAGAACACCAGCTTTATTATTTGTGCCTAGTTTGTTTCTGTCACCAGATTTAGTGAAATTTGTTTTTTTAGTGATGGTTGCGGTAACACCATCAACATTATTTGATTTTAAGTTAGCACCATTAAACTCAAATGTTGCTGTTTTTTCTGGATTTACTTCACCTTCTTTTAAGTATTTATAAGTAACTTCATATTCAAAGACTTCATCTTTCAAAATACCTTCTGAAACTGTGGCGGTAAACTTAACCTTGGTGTTGTCAAGACTTTGGTCGGTTTTAACTTTGCCGTCTCCGTCTAAAATGTCGGCAGGAGTATATGCCCAAGTTAATTTTTGGCCGTGTAGTTCTTGAGGTAATTTAACTTCATCTCTTGAACGAAGTTCGCTTATTAAGTCAAAGAATGCTTTCAACTCAGATTTTACTCTGTCGCGTGTTTGGTTTTTCTCAAACTCAGCGTCAAGTGTAAGTCCGGCTTGGCTTAAGATAAACATACCTCGTTTATCTCTAAAGTATCTGTAGACCGCGTCTTTGATGTGAACAGCCTTGCCATCTGCCAGTAAAGCCTTAGCTGCATCGTTTAATACAACTAGTTCAATCTTTTTTCTACCGTCAATTTGAAGGTAATATTTTTCAGCTTTATTGTCCTTTTTAATTACTTGGCTGTTAATTGAAACCAAAGTACCAGTTTCTGTATTCCAAAGTGCGTTTAAGTCAGTAACTTGAGTTGCTGCAACTTGATCTATTGTTTCTGCGCCTGTGTATTTGCGAATATCTGACTTTTCATAGTATACATAGTCTTTATCTTCAAAACCGTGAATTTCAATGTGTTGATAAGTAGTTTGTTTAAAGATGTCTTTCATAAAATCAAGAATAACGATATCGCCAACTTTAGCGCCAAAGTCTTTCATTACAAATACAACTAAGTATTTACCAGTTTTATCAGTTACTGCTAGGTTAACAAACTCACCTTTTTTACCTTCATCACCTGTCTTCTCTTCAACGTCTGAAATTTGTGTGACTTTTGCAAGGAATGAACCTGCTTTGGTGTGTAAGTCTGCGAAGCCTAAATAACTTTCTTTTTGGCTAATTGTTAAGTTGATGTCGTAGTCGATTTGGTTAGCACCGATTTTATTGTTTTCAATCTTGGTGTAAGGATCTGCGGTTCCACGTTTAGTTAAACTCCAGTGTTCAAATGAATAGCCTTCGCGTATATCTGAAGCAGGTTTTAACTCAAGACCATCAAAGTAGGTAAAGTTAACATAGTCTTCACCGTTTTCTTCTTTGACATCACTTAAAGCAGATTTGGCTGAATTGTATGAAAATCTAGACATAGAAGCGCGGTCTAAGTAAGCCTTGTATTTAGTAATTTTAATGTTTGCAGTAATTACTTTGTCGCCGACTGAACCTTTTTCAATTTTAGCGATATCCCAACCTTTAAAGGTATAGCCCTTGCCGTTTGCAAGTGCAGTGAAGGTGATTTCTTCAGTTTCTACAGTGTAGGTAGTTGGGTTGCTATTAGCAACTTGGCCAATTTTTGAGTCAATAACATACTCAATTTTAAAAGTTATTAACTCAAATTTGGCGTGTAGAGTAATTGCGGCTTTAGTATCGGTTAAGTCTTTTGCCTCTACTTTAGTAGTAAAGGTATCTTCTTTGTACCAACCAACAAAACGATAGCCTGGCATGTCTTTTGGAGTAAGCAGTTCATCGGTAATTTTGCTGTTGTGAATAAACTGTTTTTTCTCTTCTTGCTGACCATGTGCTTTGGTGTTGTATTTTAAAGTAAGTTCGTGTTTAAGCGGAGTTGCCTGTGGCTCTGCGTCTTTTTGTGCTTGAGAAAGCGCAGTGTTTACAGGAACTTTGTCCCATTTAGGTGAATCGCCTTCAAGTACTGATGATTTTAAGTAGAATGCAGGAACTTCAGGTAAAGTCATCATAGCAGCATTCTTAATGTTCGCTGCTTTAATCATGAATCTTGAGTAAATTACGCCAGATCCGTCGCCTTCTGTGTATGAAAGTCTCTTAACATAATCTGCTTTGACAAATCCTTCTTCAAAAGTAATAGTCATTACTTTACTTGCGTAAGTTATCTTAATCTTTCTTAAATCAAAAGCGTCTGGAATATCTAGACCATCTAATACTGATTTACGGTCAGCAATAGCGGCTTCTAGTTCAGCGTCTTCTGTGAAAGTTAAGGTTACAGTATTTTGATTTACAACTTCAAGTTTTGCCGTAAAGTTAGATTCTTCAAATTCTGCTCTTAAAGTTAAGTCTTTAAACTTACCATCGGTAGATTTGATTTCTTCATTAGTTTCTGTATCAATCCATCTTTTGAAGTGATGTTTTTCTTTAAATGCAGGTTTGAACTCTACTTTGTTTTCAACTGTATAAGTTGAATTATTGTCAGGTGAGTTTTGCGCGTCTTCTAGTCCTTGATAAGTAATTGAGTAAGTGTGGACTGTTTTAACTTCAGAAATAGTGATGTCTTTTTCTGCGTTTTCAGGCATTTCAGACCATTTAAAGTCATAACCTGGTGTAGTACTTAGCGCAGGGTATTGGATTTTTTCACCATAAGCGTACTGTTTAGTTTCTTCAGGTCTGCCGTCTGTAAAGGTAAACTTAACAGTTGGTCTAAAGTCTTTTAGTTTAGCGTAAACTGTGATGTCGCCAACTGTGCCTTTTTCAATTTTGGTAATTTGAGTTTGAAAGTCTGCTTCTTTATACCAACCTTCAAAGATTTTGCCAGGAGTATTTGGGAACGCCATTAAATCAAACTCATTGGTAGTGATGTCAAACTCTTTAGTTTGAATTGTTGTGTCGCCTGACTTGTAGGTTAAGGTGTATTTAATTAAAGTTTCTTGTATTTCAAAGATTTTGCCATCATGACTTTTTACAAACTTAGCGTTTTCGCCAAGTGCTTTTCCTGTGTCTTTAAATACCCACTGTTGTTCGTATCCAGGTTTTGCAGGAATAGTAGGAGGAGTAACTGGTTGACCGGCGTGTCCTTCTACTTTGTGTTCAGTTGCACCAATAAAGAAACGATATGTAATTTTTTTGTGTTCTGTGTAGACAGGGGAAATTACTGTAGTTTCAGTAAAGTCATGTGGGAAGGTTTGTGACCACTTGGCTGTGTGGAATTCTTTTGCAGGAATTTTTGGAATTCTTGAATCTTTTGTGGTAAAGTGCGAGTTCCATTGTTTTAATTCTTTGTCTGTGCTGTTGAAGTTCTTTCTAACTTGCAGTTTAGCCAAGTCTGTTCCGTCTTCGTTTTTAAAAGTAACGTCTAGCACGGTGTATTCAACAATGTTTGGTACAAGTTCTGTGTCTTCAGTTAACTTGTTGATGTCAGCAGGTTCGTTAGTTGCTTTATTTAACCAACCTCTAAAGTCGTACTTAATGTTTTTCTCTTTAAATAAATCTTCATATTGAGATAATTCAAACTTACCAGGGAATGCTTCTAGTTTTCTTAGTTCTGTAGTGTTGTCTTTATCAAAGAAAGTTAAATTGATTTTTTTAGTTTGTACAGTGATTTCAGGGGTAAATACAGTGGCTTGGGTAAGAGAGTTGAATTGATCTTCTGGCAACCATTTTAAAGTTTCGTTTTCTTTTAAGTCAAGCAATTTATTAAAGTCAACGTCTTTTAGTTGAACTGGTTTGCCGTCTTTTGAAGTACCACGATAAATTTCTTGGCCGTCTCTACCTTTAAAAACCACACGGTGTGTACCTTTGGTAGCAGTTTTTGCAACTAATTTAAGGTCGTGTGTGATATTTTTTAAATCATCTTCATTAACTGGTTCTAACTTAGTACCTTTTTTGATTTGCCAGTATAAAAACTCACCACGTTCAGCGCTGTCGTATTTATCTTCTTTTGGCAATTGGCTAAGTTCAACGTTTGAACCACGCGCAACTTCAAGGGCAGGAATGTCTTCTTGAACTTGGCTTTTTGAGTTAGCAAAAGTAATTCTAACTTTTCTGCCTTGTACGTTTACTTTAAACTCACGAGTTTTGCCTTCAATTTCAGCAGTTAAAGTAACCTCAGTAGTAGATTCTGGTGCTGTGTATTTAGCCTTGCCGTCTTCGATTTTCAAAACATCTGGGTGAGATGAAGTCCAGTTAACTGACTTACCTTCAATTTCTTTAGGTAATTCAAGGTCTGCTTCAACTGCTTTTGGTAGTTTTAGTTTTTTAAGTAGTTTTTCTGGAGTATCTGGTTCTGGTTGTGGTTGTGTACCTTTTTTGGCAACAGTGAAAGTAAATTCTTTTGAAACTGAACCTGCAGTTGCTTTTAAAGTAACTTCCACGTCTTCGTCTTGTTGTACTACTTCAATAGTGTAGCCGTCTTTAATTTTGGCTGCATTTTGACCTTTTGTAATTTCGTAAGTAACATCAAAATTACCAATTTTACGGTCTAGCGCAAAGTTTTTATCAATTGTTCCACTTGGAACTGTCAATTGAGTTAAATCCGGGTCTGTTGGTTTTGGATCTGGATTTGGTTTAGGTGTAGTTTTGCACGAAAACATGAGTACAAAAACACCTAGTGTTAAAGCAGTGATTGCAAATATTTTCAAGATTGTTGAAAACAATTTATTTGCTTTAGTGCTTGTTTTCATATTTACCCCTTTTCTGGCCGATGTAGGCCTCAATTCATATACTTATTATATTCTATATATAACGATTTTGTAAGCGTTTACATAAAATTTTTTAAATATTTTTAAAAAACTTAAAAAATCGGTTTTTTCTGCAAAAATTCACACTAAAACCACAAAAAATAAATAAACTGCAGTGTTTTTTCATGTAAACACAGCAGTTTATAACTTTTAATTTGAAATTATTTAAGTAGCGCTTCTTTTGCAAGTTTATCGGCCACATCATTAAAAGAAATATTTGAGTGGCTCGGTACTTTTTCAAACTTAATTTCACTAAACTCAGGCTTAATTGTTAAGTAAAACTTAACATACATAAGAGAAATTTTAGAGCATGCGCGCCATTCAGAAGTTATCCAGCGAGCGAGACCTTGGTAGTCGTGGTAAATCTTGATTTTTTTAAATTCATTTTCTTTTGCCCATTTAAGCGCTTCAATTACACCAAATACTTCACCTGCCACATTTGCTGTTTTCAAAAACTCGCGGTCTGCGCTACTGCCAGAGATATTTTGTTTTTCTCCGTTTGGCAAAATTAGGTGAACTCCGTATGAAAACTTAGCGGCTTCTTTTGAAAAACTACCGTCTGTGAAAGCGACTAAATAACCTGCTTTTAAATCTTTTTCAACCACACTTTGCCAATAGTCTGTGCCTTTTAAAAAACACACAGCCTCTGCTTTGGTTAAAAAAGACTTAAATACTGGTTTTTTAAAACCAGAAATTGCTGCTTGGCATTCTGGCCAGGTTTCAAAAATCCCGGTTTTATTGCCTTCTTTTACAGCGTAGTATTTCACAAACTTAATTTAACTCAGCCTCTGCTTCTTTTTCTTTGAGTTTCTTAATCAAAGTTAAGAGACTTTGAATGAAAATTGAGCCGGTTGAGTTGCCAATAATTACGATAAAAATAAATAAAGCGACTTTTGCGTAGTTGTATTGGAAGCCAAATGAAAATAAAGAAAAAGAGGCGATGCAGTGGTCAAAGCCAAGTAGTAAGAAAGTCCAAACCGCAAATAGCAGCGAAAGCAGACCAATTGCCTTGTTTTTAGCGTTATTGAAACTGTAAATTGCTGAGTGCAACAAGATACCAGTTCCAATTGCTCCAAGGAAAGTTCGCCAAAGTGGAGTTTCATTAAAATCTAGTTTTTTGGCAACCATTGTTTGAATTAAGTCTGCATAAGTTCTGGGACTTCCCGGTACAATTTTTGCTGGAAACACTGTGTAGTAAAAAAGAACTGTAAAAATTACTGTGCCTAAAAAATTAGTTAAAAAAACGATAAGAAGTTCAATTAAGTAATCAGGTTTTCGTTCAAAAACATAGCCGATCCTACCAGTAAAAAGCGCGGCATCTAAAGCAATGATTAAAATGATTCCGACACAAAAACCAACACCTGCGATAAAGTAAGTAGTTAGAGTTTGAATCCCACTGCCTTGAGCATACGCAGTTAAAACTAAAAAAGTAAAAGCAGCAATGGCAACCAAAACCCCTGAAAGAAAACCTTGTAAGGCGAGTTTGGTGTATTTATATAATTTTGTTTTGTTTTGCATAGTCAAAAATTCCTTTATTTAAAATCCATATAAGTAATTTTACTCTATATAAATAAAATAGGTTTAAATAAGCAAATAAAGATAATTTTTAAAAATAAAACCAAGTACTACAAATGTGCCTTGCAAGGCAGTTTTATAGTTTTATAAAAGTCTTAATTTTCTAATAAAAAAGCCTTATAAAGCGATTTTAACTAACTATTTATTACATGAATTATTTTTAGATTTTTAAAAATATTGTTTGCTTGTGCTTGCTTATTTTGGTATACTGAAAGCACTTAGAGGTGCGCATATGTTTATCACATTTGAAGGCGGAGAAGGTAGCGGAAAATCTACTATCATCAAAAAAATTAAGGCTCTTTTTGAAGAAGGCGAAGATGGACAAAAATACTCGCTTGTTAACAAAACAACAGGTGAAATTGTTCCGCTGATTTTCACCAGAGAACCAGGTGGACTTAACATTACTTTAGCCGAAGAAATTAGAGACGTTTGTCTGCATCCTAAGCACACCACAATGCAAAGCGAAACCGAAGCACTGTTGTTTGCCGCTTCTAGGTCTGAACACGTCAGACAACTAATTGAACCTAACCGCGAAAAAGCACTAATTATTTGCGACAGATATATAGACTCTTCATACGTCTATCAAGGAGTTGCCAGAGGCTTGGGTATTGAATACATTAAGCAAATCAACAAAAGTATTTTAAACTGCTTACCTGATTTGACTTTTATTTTTATCATCAATCACGAAAACGGTCTAAACAGAGTATCCGCACGCAATAAAATTAACCGTCTTGATAAAGAAAGTCGTGCTTTTCACAATAAAATTGATGAAACTTACCGTGAACTTAAGCAAATTTTTCCTGAACGCAAGTACATAGAAATTAACGCCGAGGCTGCGGTTGAAACAGTTTTTAGACAAGTTTTAGACAGTTTAATGGAAGAACTTGCTAAGAAAAATATCAAAATCGTACAAAATGACTAAAGAAGACCATTTTTTTCACCTTTCGCTTTTGCCTGCTGCAAAAAAAGACGAACACATTTCCTATATTCTTTTTCAAATTAAAGCAATTTTAAAACAAGAAGGTATGCCAGATGCGGAACTAAACGCCCTTGAGTTTAAACCATCTCGCAACCTTTTTATTTTAAACAAAGAAGAAATCACCAAAGAAGCCTTGCTTGAGTTTACAAACACCTTTAACTACACTTCTTTAAATCAATACTCTAGATTTTTTGTATTATTTGGCGTAGACCTACTGAATACTTCTCAAGCCTCTAGTTTACTTAAGTTTCTAGAAGAACCAAAAACTTCAACCTACGGTTTTTTGGTACCAGAGAATCCAGATGCTGTGCTAGACACGATTAAGTCTAGAGCCTTTCCGGTAACTTATGAAAACAAAGAAAATGCTGACAAACCAGTTTCTCTTGACGAAGAAATCTACGAACTGTCTGATGAACTTTTTAAAGATGTGTCTGAAGTTTTTGAAAACAAAGTGTTTTTAGATAGTTTAAAAACACCTTTTTTAGAATTTATTTCAGTAATGCTAGACCCTGAAAAAAAATACACACTAACTTTGGCTAAATATTTTTCAGTTGAACACGAAAGAACCGCGGGCCGTATTTTTTTAAAACTCATTCAAACTTTTTTAATGGACGCAATTAACTTTAAGTTAAAGCGAAGTTTGCATTTCAAAAGTCAGGAAGAACACATCGTTAAATTGGCTGGTTTTAGTATGAACAAACTAATCAAAACATTTGATTTTGTCCAAAAACGTACAAAAGCCTTTTATTTTCCTGTAAACGCACGCGTGCAAATTCTTACAGCCTTGGTTGCTTTTGATCAGTTTTTAAAATGAAGATACAAGCTAGTTTTGAAAATAACTTTCCAACTCTCTATATTGTGCCCACACCAATTGGCAATTTAAAAGACATAACTTTTAGGGCCCTTGAAGTTTTAAAAAAAGTTGACGCGGTGTTTTGCGAAGATACTAGAAGAACTCTTGTTTTACTTAATCATTTTGGTATTCAAAAACCACTTTTTAGATACGAGAAGTTCAACGAAAAAACAGCGAGCAGAAAAATTATTGCAATGCTTAAAGAAGGCAAAAATATTGCTTTGGTCTCAGACGCCGGAACTCCTGGAATTTCAGACCCGCTTTTTGAAATAATTAAAGCAGTCAAAGAAGAAAACTCAGTTAACGTTGTACCGCTTCCTGGTCCAGTTGCTTTTGTGCCGGCATTAATTTGCTCAACTTTTCAGACAAATTCTTTTACTTTTCTTGGGTTTTTGCCAAGAAAAAAACAAGATGCCGTAGACACTCTGCTCGAATACAGTGAAAGAAAAGAAACTTTAATAATTTATGAATCTCCGCATAGACTGCTTAAAACCCTTGAATTGTTAAAGTCTGTTTTTAAGTCCAGAGAAATTATGGTTGTGCGTGAACTGACTAAGTTACATGAGACTTTCTATTGGTTTGATTTAGCTGTCGCAAACTTTAGCGAAATTCAGAATTTAGGCGAGTTTGTTATAATTATAAAAGGTAGCGATAAGCCCAAAATAGAGAATATTTTATCTACAAACGAGCTATTTTTAAACTACCAGAGCCAAGGTTTTTCTGATATGGAAGCCATTAAATTAACTGCAAAAACTCTTGGTAAACCTAAGTCTGAAATTTATAAAGAGGTTAAAATCAATGAAAAAAACAAATAAGTTTTATATAACATCTGCACTTCCTTATACTTCTTCATACCCGCATATTGGCAATATGTATGAATTGATTTTAACTGACTGCATCGCTAGATTCTATAAACTAGCAGGGCATAATGTTTACTTTCAAACTGGGACTGATGAACATGGCCTAAAAATTGCAGAAAAGGCTAGTGAGGCGAAAATGTCGCCAAAAGACTATGTTGATAAAATCGTTGCATACATTAAAGATAACTTAAAACTGCTTAACATAGAATACGATAGTTTTGTTAGGACAACTGATGACACGCACACTGAAGCGGTTGCTAAAATCGCAGACTTGATGTTTAAAAAAGGCGATATTTACCTGTCTTCATACGAAGGTCTTTACTCAAAAGCAGAAGAGGCTTATGTTAGCGAAAAAGATTTAGTAGACGGCCTTTTGCCAAGTGGTGAAAAGCCGATTTTAATGAAAGAAGAGGCTTACTTTTTTGCTCTTTCTAAATACCAAGCCCAACTTATTAAGCACATTCAAGACCACCCTCGCTTTATCATGCCAGAAAGCCGCAGAAATGAAATTTTGGCTTTTTTAAAAGAACCACTTTTAGATCTTTGTGTGACCAGGTCTTCTTTTGACTGGGGAGTAAAGGTTAATTTTGACAAAAAACACGTGCTTTATGTTTGGCTAGATGCGCTTTGCAATTACATTACCGGAATTGGCTATTCACCTGATAAAATAAGCACTCAGTTTAGTGAATTTTGGCCAGCGAATGCTCACATTGTCGGTAAAGACATTACTCGTTTTCACTGCGTATACTGGCCTTGTTTTTTAATGTCGCTTGGCCTTGAATTGCCGGAGACTGTATTTGGTCACCCATGGGTTTTAACTCATCAAACAAAGATGTCAAAATCGCTTGGCAATACCATTTACGCAGATGAGCTAGTCAAAACTTTTGGGGTTGATAAAGTCCGTTTCTATTGTCTTTCGGAAATTCCTTTCAAAGACGATGGTAACTTAACATATGACTTAGTTCTTGAAAAAACTAACACAGAGTTGGTTAATACACTTGGTAATTTAGTTAACCGAACATTTGGAATGTTGGCTAAATATTTTGACTCTAAATTCAGGCCAATCTACACAAGTTTTGATAAAAACTTTCAAGAAATTGATGCCTACATTGAAAGTCTGCCTGGTAAATTAACTGATTTATTTCAAGAATACAAAGTAGCAGAGGCTGCTAAAACTATCTTAGAACTAGCGCGCTTGGCTAATAAGTTTATTGACCTTGAAGAGCCTTGGAACTTATTTAAAAACCAAGAACACGACAAACTAATGGCTGTACTAACCACACTTTTTAAAGTAATTCGTGTACTTTCAATCACCTTGCTGCCGTTTATTCCAGAAACCGCTAAAAAAATTCAAGCGATGCTAGAAATTAGTGAAGACACACTTGAATCTGTACTTGTAAAAACTCCTTTTAAAGAAATTGTCTTTAAAAAACCAGAAATTCTTTTTGTCAGACTAGACAAAAAAGACCTTGAGTAGTTTTATGAAAACCAAAGAAAAAACCCCTGTCTACATAGAACACACAAATAAGCAAACTCAGTTAAATAAATCTAAAAAACTCACCTTTTATAGAACCCTAAATCCAGTTGAAATCCCTTATACTGAAAAACAAGCCAAAAGACGCGAGTTTATCAAAAACAAAGTTTTACCTGAAGCCAATCGTCTTTTTATGGCAGTGTTTTTCACCTTTATCTATGGAATTGGTCTAGCCTGGTTTCTAGAGGCTTCATACGTTCGTATGTATACAGGCGGAGTGCCTGGAATTGGACAGTTAATAGTTGACTTTTTGCATCACGTTGCCAAAGTTAATTTAAATCAAGAAAACGCCAAAACTGTGCTTTCGCTTTTTATCATATTTGCAAATATTCCAATCCTATTGCTTGGCTGGTTTAAGGTTTCAAAAACTTTTGCGTTTTACTCAACTGTGTCAATTGTTCTGCAAGCAACTTGTGTTAAGTTCTTGCAAATTGATTTACTTAAAACAACTTCACCTTTGATTTTAGCGATAGCAGGTGGGATTTTTATTGGCGTTGGAACTGGTGGAACCCTTAAATACGGAGGTTCAACTGGTGGTCTTGACATAATCGGACAAGTTTTGGCTTTAAATAAAGGCAAGATGTCGGTTGGAAAAATTTCAACTATTATGAACTTAACGATTATTTCACTAGGTTGTTTTTTTGCTATGTTTGCAGACCCTTCTAATTCGGTAATTAAGAGTTTCGTTGAAAACATCGGAGGGCCTGATGGAAAAATCCTGAAAGGAATTGGCCAACTCAAAGATAAACCTCAAATGCTGTATGCTCTTTATGTTTTTATATTTACATCCATTAGACTATTAATTTCAATGGTTGTGATGGACAAAATCCACAATTCGTACAACTTAATTGAGGCGTTGATTGTCACAACTAAAGAAACTGAACTTGCGCAAACTTTGATAAAAGAACTTAAACACGGAGTTACTTTAGTTGACGCCAAAGGTGGATACAGTTTCCAAGACAAATCAGTACTCTTAACCGTTGTTTATCAGTTTGAAGAACAAAAACTAATTGACTTAATATTTAAAATTGACCCGAAAGCCTTTATTACCTTTAAACACATCTCTTCCTTTAAGGGTAGATTTAGAATTAAGGCTCTGGCCTAAGACTTTAAAATACTTAAACCCATTTAAACCACTTAGTCTAGATGGGTTTTTAACTTGGCTAAAAATAAAAAAACTCCGGTAAAACCAGAGTTTTTAAAGTCAAATGGCGATGCAGAAGGGATTCGAACCCCCGACCGATAGCTTAGAAGGCTATTGCTCTATCCAGCTGAGCTACTGCACCAACAAATAGAATTATATAAAAATAACCCTATTTTTTCAACTATCGCTTTTAAGTTAGTTTTAATTCCTAAAATTAGTATTTTTTGATGTGGAAAAAAGCAATAATAGTGCCAGCGAGCAAAAAACCAAAGCCAAGCGCTGACAGACCAAGTGATGTGTATACCAAAGCGTGTTGTAGCGAATCTATCGTTACTCTGTGTAGTAAAAACAGGTTTAGCGTGATAAACACAAAACTTAGCGTCAAAACATCTAAGCCTAGCCTTAAAAACGCCAAATATTTTTTCTCTGAACCCGCTGCGTGGAATCTAACAAGTAGTGTTAAAACACCAGGAGCAAGAGCTAACCATTTAAAGTATGCAAAGTTTTGGAGTTTAAAGGCAGTTAGAATTTTTTCAATTGCTTTGTGGGTAAAAGGTTTGGTGTAGATACTTTGGATAAAAAAGCCTGAGAACTCTGAATTTTCGTATTGGCTTTCCACGCCCTTTGGAGTTGGCATTTTAAAGTCAAAGTATAAACTTAAAATCGCAACCACGCTAATAACAATCGCAGTGCTAACCCCAGTTATTTTAAGTAAAGTACTTCTGGTCGTACCTAAAATCAAGAAACAAAGCGCTACTAGAAATAAAGAAATAAAGGAGTAGTAGACGTATACATTTGAAACTGATTTAAATTTAGTAAAAAAACCAGATTTAGCAAAACTAAAAATTTCGCCAACTGAAGAAGTTAAGGCTAAGAGAAAATAAGCGGTGGTTAAAATAATTAAGATATAGGCAATAAATCTAAAAACAATTCTTATTTTACTGGCTTCATTTGAAACTAAATATTCTCTAAACATCACATGCTCCTTCTTTTTGATTTTTGTTTAAAAACAATATCTATTAACAATGATAACACTTTTTAAGCGAAGCTATTTTTTAATTAAAAAAGTGTGGTTTTCACCACACTTTTTCCGATTTATTTTGCAACTTCTTCTTTCTTAACTGGTTTTTTCTCTTTGTAGGCAAGTCCTGCGATTGAAGTCGAGATTAATAACACACAAACACCTAAGTAGTACCAAGCAGCGTAAGTTTGCATAAATACAAGCGATTTAGTTAAGGCTTTCATATTTGCTTTGTCAGCAAAGTTATTAAATGCTTTGAAAGCAAATGGAAGCATCGCAAACATAAAGACAAATAAAGTGAACGCCAATAGTGAACTATCAACTCTTGGTTTGCGGATAGCTGCAACTAAGAAGAACACAAACAAGCAACCAAGATAAACATTTAATAGTTGAGGAAGAATAACTTTGCTTGCGTTGGCAACTCCCTCAAAATAAAGAAGTTTTTTCATAGTTCCATTTGCTTGTGCAAATAGTTTTGCGTTAAAAAGGTCAGAAACAAATGGCGAAGTTACATTATTTGGTAAACCAAGAAAACCAGTATTTAGGTTAATAGCTAAATAAAAAGCATCAACTGCAAATAACACAGTCAACAAACTAATTAACACTTTTCCTACAGTAGATTTACATAGCGATACTACGGTTAAACCTAAAACTAGTGAGAAAAATGGAAAAATTATTGAGAACACAACACCTTTGTCTAAACGCATTGCTTGAAATACTTTATCAATACTTGGTGCTATTTTAATCAAACCAGGAGCCGGTGAGTAAATTAAGAATACCACCACCAATAGTGTTGCCACTAAAAGTAGAGCAAACATAGTTTTTCTAAAAGCAACAGAGTCTGACTTATTTTTATTTTTTTGAGTTTTTTTATTGTAATTGTAGAAATCCTCGTCTACACGGGCATTTTTTTGTTGAAAAAAATAAGGTCTTTCTTTATACATATATCTCTCCTAAGAACATTTTTATTATATCATGAGCCCAAGAATCTCTATTTATTAAATATATAAATCTCTCCAATAAACTAAACTCACCACTTAGTTTTTTAAAAAAATAAAATTAAAATCAAAATTAGACAAAAATCAGCGAAAATATGCTATATTTTATACAAATTGCACGTTGGTGCGTTTGTATATTTCTAGTGCCTATTTTTAATCTTTTGAAATAGGTGGAATATATTAACATCAACGGAAGGAAACGAAAGAGGTGAATTTATATGGCTGTTGTAACAGTTAAGCAATTATTAGAAGCAGGTGCCCACTTCGGACACACTACAAAAAGATGGAATCCGTTAATGAAACCATACATCTTTGGACGTAAAAACGGCATTTATGTATTGGATTTAAACAAAACAGCGGAGAAGTTAGAAGACGCTTATAAGGCTCTTTTACAAATAATTAAAGAAGGTGGACAAATTATTTTTGTCGGTACCAAAAAACAGGCGCAAGACGCTGTCAAAGAAGCGGCTGACCGCACAGGTCAATACTTTGTAGCAGAACGCTGGTTAGGTGGTACTTTAACTAACTTTAAAACAATTAAAAATAGAATCAAGTATCTAAACGAACTGATTGAAAAAAGAGAAGCGGGTGAGTTTGAACAACTTTCTAAAAAACAACAAGCAGAAAACGTACACATTATTGCTAAACTTGAAAAAAATCTAGACGGAATTCGCACTATGAAAAGAGTGCCAGACGCTTTATTTGTAGTTGACCCTTCAAAAGAGTTCAACGCAGTACGCGAGGCTAAAAAAGTCGGAATTCCTGTGTTTGCGATTGTAGATACTAACTCAGATCCACGTGGAATTGACTACGTAATTCCTGCAAACGACGACGCAACTCGTTCAGTTCAACTAATTATCAATGTTTTAACTAACGCTGTAGTTGAAGGACAAGGCGGCGTAGTTGAAGCAATTGAATCTCAAGACGACATTCAATTTACTCTAGATGCTGTAGAAATTCCTAGTCGCGATGAACGTAAATACGACTCTCGTTTTGAACGTCCTGCTCGTAAACCTAAGTTCAACCGTGAACGCCAAGAACAAAAACAAGCAGAAAATTCTGCACAATCTGAAGAAAAATCAGCAAAACCTGCTCAAAAATCAGAAAAACCAGTTAAACCTGCAAAAGTAGAAAAACCAACAGAAAAAGTAGCTAAACCTGAAGTTAAACCGCAAGAAACTAAGGTAGAAGAAAAGGTTGTTGAAAAACCTGTTAAAAAACCTACTAAAAAGGTAGAGGAAAAAGAAGTTAAAGTAGAAGAAAAAGTAGCTCAAAAACCAGCGAAAAAAACCACTGCTAAAAAATCAGCAGAAGAAAAACCTGTTGCTGAAACAGAAAAATCAGAAAAAACTGCAAAGAAAACCACTGCTAAAAAACCTGCTGCCAAAGTTGAAAAAGCATCTAGCAGTACAGGAACTAAAAAAGTTTCAAATGAAATTGAAGGTTCAACTTCTACAACTTTATCTGTTTTTGAACTTGAAACTAAAACTCTTGCTGATTTAAAAAACCTAGCAAAAGCCCTTGGCCTAAAAGGTTACTCAGCACTTAAAAAAGTTGATTTAATTCAACTGATTTTAAACCGATAATTTAAATCAACGAAATAAAAGGGATTGCTAGTAACTGGTATATCCCTTTATTTTGAAATCAATAACTAAAAATAAACCCAAAACTGCAATTATTTAGGAGGAATTTATATGGTAACTGCAAACGATGTAAAAATCTTGAGAGAAAAAACTGGTGCTGGTATGCTAGACTGCAAAAAAGCACTTGAACAAACTAATGGCGACATTGAAAAGGCTGTTGACTTTTTAAGAGAAAAAGGCTTGGCAAAAGCGCAGTCTAAACAAGGCAGAACAGCCGCCGACGGTTTGGCTCGTATCTTTATTGAAAAAGATTTAGCCTTAATTTTGGAAATTAACTCAGAAACTGATTTTGTTGCCAAAAACGAACACTTTTTAGAATTAATTGAAAAAGTAGGTGCTGTTTTAATTAAACATCCGGTGTCTTCAGTTGAAGAAGCACTTGAAGTTAAAGAAAATGGACAAACTATTTCTGAAATGCTTTTAGCGCTAACTGCTAAAATTGGTGAAAAAATTACACTTCGTCGACTAACTTACTTAAAAGCAAGTGCAAACCAAACATTTGGAACATACTTGCATCAAGGCGGTAAAATCGCTGCTTTAACTTTAGTTGAAAACGCAACTTTTGAAATTGCTAAAGACGTAGCAATGCAAGCCGCTGCTATGAAACCACAATACTTAAACCCAGAAAGCGTACCTGCGGAAGTTCTTGAGCGCGAAAAAACCGTTCTTACTCAACAGGCCTTAAATGAAGGTACCAAGCCTGAGTTTGTTGAAAGAAAAATTGAGGGTCGTATCCGCAAGTATTTTGAAGAAGTTTGTTTAACTGAACAGGCTTTCTTTAAAAACCCATCTGAAAAAGTTAGTCAATATTTGGCACACTCTCAATCTAAATTAATTGACTACATTTGCTTCAGAGTCGGTGAAGGTATTGAGAAAAAATGCCAAAGTTTTGCCGATGAAGTTGCAGAACAACTTAAAAAATAAGGTATTGCTTACCTTATTTAAAACAAACTAAAGTAAAAAATGTATAAGTCAATTCTTTTAAAAATTAGCGGAGAGGCTCTAAAAGACCCAAGCGGACATATTTTGTCGCCAAGTATGCTTACAGACATTGCCAAAGAAATTAAGCAATGCGTGGACCTTGGAATTTCGGTTTCCGTGGTAGTTGGCGCTGGCAACATCTGGCGCGGGGCTATCGCTGAAAAACTTGGTATGGCCAGAGTTCAGGCTGACTACATGGGAATGCTGGGTACAGTTATTAACTCCTTGGCTCTCCAAGAAGCACTTGGCAAGGTTGGCCAAAGCGCGGTCGTGCTTTCGCACCTTGAGGTTAAAAAAATCACTGAGCCTTTTGTGCAAACCAAAGCACTTGAGCATCTTGCAAATAAGCGAGTGGTGATTTCGGCAGGTGGAACCGGACAACCTTTCTTTTCAACCGACACAGCCGCAGCCCTGGTAGCATCTTCACTCGGTGCCGACTGCATTTTAATGGCTAAAAATGGAGTTGATGGCGTGTATTCCGCTGACCCTAAACTAAACAAAACCGCTGTACTCTTTAAAGAATTGACCTACACTGAAATTATTGAGAAAAACTTAAAAGTAGTTGACAAAACAGCCGCAGCTCTTTGCCTTGAAAACAAAATCTCAACACTGGTTTTTAACATGAGTAAAAAAGGCAACATAATTAAGGCAGCAAACGGCGAACAAATTGGTACTTTAGTTAAATAATTTTAATAAAAATATTAAACAAACGTTAAAGGAGTTTTAAATGGTAGAACTAGATGAACTGCTTTTAGAAGCAGAAGATAAAATGCAAAAAACGATTGCGCATTTTGAGTCTGAATTAACGCAAATCAGAACAGGTCGCGCAAATCCAAAAATTCTTGACAAAATCCAAATCTCATACTACGGAGTACCAACTCCTTTAGCCCAAGTTTCGCAAATCACAGTAGTTGAGGGCACTCAACTTTTTGTCAAACCTTATGACAAGTCTTTACTTAAAGACATAGAACACGCAATTTTGGCTGAAAACCTTGACATGCCTGTTAACTCAGACGGAGTTGGTGTTAGAATAATTTTTCCAAAACTGACAGAAGACCGCCGCAAAACTTTAGCCAAAGAAGTTGAAAAGGTTAAAGAAAACGCCAAAGTTTTTATCCGCAATGCAAGACGTGACTTAAACGACCAGGTTAAAAAAGCCAAGTACCCTGAAGACCTTGAAAAAGAAGGACTTGACGAAGCGCAAAAATTGACCGACAAATACACTAAAAAAATTGACGAAATCGCCCAAGTTAAAACTAAAGAGGTAATGTCTATATGAAAAAAACTACTAAACGCACACGTTCTACCCGCAGACCCCGCACCCTTTCTTTAATTTCAATCATTTTAATTCTTTTTCCGTTCACTGGCATTCTATCTATTGAACGCCTAATTTACGCGAAAGACAAACTACCTGGAATTATTCGTTTTGTTTTAGGTCTATTTATTTTTATTGGCTTTTTCTTATGGATCGCCGACATCGTGCTTTTAATACTTAGACGCTATAGACGCGAGGCTATTCTTTAATGCAATTAACTAAGTGGGCTAAGTTTCTGATTTTGTGTCCTTTTACCAATATTTTTGGGCTTGACCGCTTTTACTTAAAAGAACACAAGTCTGGTTTAATTCGCCTTGGAATTTTCTACGTTGGTATTTTTTACTATTTATTTGACTTAGTTAAGTTTTTCCAAAAAAAATACTCAGCAAACCTAAACCACTATTTAAAGCAAGAAATCAAGCCAGGTCATCTATTTTTAATTCTTTGTCCTTTAACTTCGCTACTTGGAATTGACCGCTTTGTGTATGGATACAAAACAGCCGGTGCTATTCGCATGCTTTCAGGACTACTTTTAGTTGGCTACGTTTTTCACTTAGCAGACCTTATCCTTTTGTCTGCCGGTAAATATAACGCCAACGAACTGTTTTAGTTAACTATGCCAAATATTTTAAAAAGAGCCATTACTGGCTTTTTTATTTTAGCCCTGTATCTGCCGCTTTTAATTTTAAGCCCTGCTTTTTTGGGCTTTTTTTTGCTGAACCTAATGCTTGCACAAATTGCTGTCTTTGAACTTGCTCGTGTTTTTAACTTAAATCAAAATAAAGCAAAACTATCAGTTCTCCATATTTTGGTATTTCTCTTGCAAGCTGCAACATCAGCGATTGCTTTTCAAAGAAGTTATTTGCCGCAAACTGAACTAACTGAACTTAACTTAAGTATTTATCTGCTTTCCCTAGTTTTAACGCTGGTTGTAGTCAACATCACTATCGCTATTCTTTATTTTCACGAAAAGGAAAAACTCACTCAAAGTTATTTTTTAGTTAATTTTCTTGCTCTTTCTTTCGGTGGCATGGTTTTTCTACGCACCCATCATTTGCTTTTTGCTTTGTTTCCGTTGATTGTCACCATGCTAACCGATACTTTTGCCTATCTTGGCGGAATTACTTTCGGCAAACACAAGATGAGCAAAATCAGCCCGAAAAAATCTTGGGAAGGCTTTTTTATTGGAACTGTTTTCGCTGCCATTTCTACCAGCGTTATTTATTTTCTACTACTTCGCTTTTACTACACAACCGATACTTTTTTTAGACTTACTAAACAAAGTCATCCTGCTTACTTTATTTTACTTTTTTTAGTGACGTTTGTGTTTGCTGTAATTGCGCAAGGCGGAGACTTAATATTTTCAGCATTTAAGCGCCAAGCAAATGTCAAAGATTACTCAAACATCTTGCCAGGACACGGCGGAGTTTTAGACAGAGTTGACGCGCTTTCTGTAACTACTTTTTTGACCTTCTTGATTTTCTTAATTTACACAGTCTTAGTTACTTTTCTTTTAAAATAAGGAACTTACATTGCCAAAAAAATCAATTTTACTACTCGGAGCCTTGGGCTCGGTTGGCCAAAAAGCACTAGACATTTTGTTGACTGAAGAAACCCCTTACCGCCTAGTGGCGGTTTCTTTGTCTAAAGACCACGAAAAAAACCAAAAATATTTTGAAAAATACCAAAATAAAGTCAAAATTTGTATTCTTCAAAACAAACGTTTTTTAAAAACATACAAATCAACATACCCAGAAATTACCTTCATAGTTGGCAAAAGAAATATTGAAAAACTAATTTATTCAAATAAAATAGACGCAGTTTTTAACTCAGTATCTCAATCTTTTGGCTTAATTTATTCATACTGGGCTTTGATGGCCAGAAAAACTTTAATTTTAGCCAACAAGGAAAGTCTCGTAATGGCGGGCTCAATTTTAACTAAAATTGCAAAAAGTAAACAGGTAAAAATTATTCCTGTAGACTCTGAGCACAACGCACTTTTTTGTCTAAAAAATCATTTTGGCGAACTTAGTAGTATTGGAATCACGGCAAGCGGTGGTGCTTTTTTTAACAAATCAAGAGCAGAGTTAAAACAAATTAACAAAACAACTGCGTTGGTTCACCCAACCTGGCAGATGGGCACAAAAATTACAGTGGACTCACAAACTATGGTTAACAAAGCATTTGAGATAATTGAGGCGATGTATCTATTTAACTTTCCTTTAAAAGAAATTCAAGTGCTTCGCCAAAAAGAGTCAAAAATTCATGCTTTTTGCATGGTAAACGGACACAATTATTACCTGCATTCTGAAAACGATATGTACCATCCAATTAAAAACGCACTGCTTTGGCCGCATACCTACAATTATTTTGAAATCAAAGACACGCTAACCGAAGTAGTTGAAAAAATTCCAAAGGGTCGTTTCTTAGTATATGATAGATTACTTACTGAGTTTGACACTCATTTTTTTGGCACAGTCTTTTCAATCCTTGACGACATTGCTATTGCTAAGTTTTTAAAAGGTTTACTTACATTTCAAGAAATTGATGAGTTTATCTTAAAAAACCTTTATTTAAAGGATTTTTTTAAGCAATTTAACTTAGGAAATATCTTAAAATTAAGCAAAAAAATCCAAAAAAAATTCAAGCATTAAAAATTTTTTTCAAGCATTGCTTTTTTTTGACATATATATTTAAAAGTGCTAAACTTAATAAGGTTGTTTGAAATAAACAGCTCTTTGAAAACTAAATAAGACAAATACACCAATTCTTTTATACAAGAATAAAACTAATTAGAGTCAATTTAAACTCTTAAACAATCAATGGAGAGTTT
>CAUTMP010000004.1:0-71117 GCA_963539755.1 uncultured Acholeplasmataceae bacterium
AAATTACTTTTTAGTCTTAAAAATCTTGTGCTAAATTTCTGAACTCAGGTTATATAACCTTTCATCGTGAGCACACACATTTCTTATTATGTTCAAAATTTTTATTCCTGAAACTAAAAATGTGTTTTCCATCTTAAACCTTACGATTGGCTGGTAGTTTTTATTGTAATTTTCAGAGAATCTACGGCAAATTATTTCTTTATCTTCTGGTTTCAGTATTTTATAAAAATGAGAAACATTACCTAAAGTTAAATAATTTATAAACACCCATAAAGGAACATATCTGTGTTCGTTCATGTAATGTTTTACTGGTCCGTCTTTCTCCATTTTTTCTTTTAAAGTTTTTACTAGCGTTGCAAACACATTTAAAACTTCTTTTTTATCATCATAAAAGTTTTCTCTTTCCAGATATGAGTCACTTTCGGGGTATTTTTTAGAAAACTCGTAGGACAATATTGTTTTGAACTCATTTTCAAAAACAAGCGAATATTTTAAGAAAATAGACTTCAGTTCTCTATCGAATAAAAATATACACTTAAGATGCTCGAAATTAGTACCATCTATAAACTCTTCTGACTTTTTTACTTTTTTACATTTGTCTTTTACAAGAAATAAATCTTTGTAGCCATTAATTATGTTGTAATAGTTTTCCCTTGACAAAAACTCCATTGTTTCTTCGTCTGAATTAACAACAATTTTTTTCTTTTTAAGCATTTCAAGTTGTTCTTCTAATGTTTTAAAGCTCTTCATATAAATAAAAATGGTCAGTGCGCCGTACGCTTCTGACCTGATCCTTAAATAAATTATATGCGTTTTAATTTTAAAATCAAATAATATGATCAAAAAATAAAAAATAAAAATTATTAAAATTCATTTTTTATAATTCTAGTAAGTTCATCGTACGCTTCTTTTGGTTTAATTTTTTTAAAGACTTTGCCTTTCTTAAAAATTAAAACACTATCTTTGTTTCCGCATATCCCAATGTCTGAATCTCTAGCTTCTCCAGGGCCATTAACAGTGCAACCCATAACAGCAACTTTTATCTTTTTATTTAAAGTATCGCAAAAACTTTCAACTCGTTTAGCAATATCTTCCATATCATATTCTAAACGTCCGCATGTTGGGCAACTAACAAAGTCAACGCCGTCTTTTTTTAAGCCTAAACACTTTAGAATTTCTTTGGCAACCTTAATTTCTAAAACTGGATTTTCAGTCAAAGACACACGTATAGTATTGCCAATACCTTTAAGTAAAAGCGCAGAAAGCGCAGAACTACTTTTAACAGTTCCGCCGATTAGTGTACCCGCTTCAGTGACTCCGATATGCAGTGGATATTTAAAAGTTTTTGCAGCTAGTTCATAACACTCAATAGTAGTTAAAACAGAAGTCGCCTTCAAAGATAGGCAAATATCGGTAAAACCAAATTCTTCAAGCATTTTTACTTCTTTTTTCATTACTTTAATAAAGTTTTCAGCAGTTGCAGGTAAAGAATTTGGCAAGGAGCCTGAGTTTAGTCCAATTCTAATACCAATTCCTTTTGCTTTGCAAGCATCAACGATTTCTTTAATGTGGTTTTTATTTACAATGTTTCCAGGATTAATTCTGATTTTATCAACACCATTTTCAATTGCAATTAAAGCCAGACGATAGTCAAAATGAATATCTGCAACTAATGGAATATTGATTTGTTTCTTAATTTCTTTAATAGATTTTGCGTCTGTCTCGTCTAAAACTGCTACTCTAATGATTTGACAACCTGCCTGTTCTAATTCTTTTATCTGTTTAACTGTGTTTTCCACATCTTTAGTTTTGGTAGTAGTCATGGATTGAATGTAGACATTGTTATTTCCACCCATTAGTAAACTACCACACTTAAACTGAGTAGTTTTATTTCTTTTTGTTATCATTTATTTTCTTTATGCAAAGTATGAGAGTTGCATTTAGGGCAGTATTTTTTGATTTCAATTCTTTTATTGCCAACTGCAACTTGATAGTTTCTCTGAAGGCATTGACTGCACATTAAATTTGTCTTTTTCATTCATTACCTCACAAGTATATCTACATAAAAAGGATACCACGCTAACATTAAATTAAAAAAGCTTTTGTATGACATTGACAAAGTTTCAATTATTGACTAAAATAAGATTGTATCGTATTTTGGTCAATATTTATATAGGAGGCTGTATATGCTATATATCAAAAGAGATATAGAAGAAAAAATTATTAGTATCAGTAAGCAATATGCTTGTTTATTATTGACAGGTCCAAGACAAGTAGGGAAAACTACTATGTTAGAAAAACTCGAACCTATGAGAAAAAAGGTTACTCTTGACAATCTACAAGACAGAGAACTCGCTTTAAAAGACCCGGCTTTATTTTTACAAATTTATAGCCCGCCTATTTTAATTGATGAAGTTCAATACGCACCTATACTTTTTAGTTATATAAAAATCGTGATTGACAATGGTGCAAAACCCGGAAGTTTTTGGCTAACTGGATCTCAATCTTTTGCGCTAATGAGACTTGCACAAGAGTCTCTTGCAGGTAGGGTTGCCATACTAAAAATGACTGGATTGACTCAAAACGAAGCGTTTAATAATATAAAATTAAACAAGTTTGAGTTAGATTTTTCAAAACTTAATAACAAGTCCATTTTGCTTAAAAAAGCTGATATAAATGAAATATTTTCGCGTATTTTCTTTGGTGGTTTGCCTGCTATAGTTAGCAAAAAAATAACAGACAGAAAAATTTTTTTTGAAAGTTATATTGAAACTTATTTGTATAGAGATATAAAAGACGAAATCAACATAAAGGATAATTTTAAATTTAGAAATTTCATCAAAGCGGTTGCATGTAGAATCGGACAAGAAATAAATATCCACTCTGTTGCACAGGATGTAGATATTTCTGATGATACAGCAAAAAGATGGCTATTCCTACTTGAAAAGTCACAAATTATTTATTTACTGCACCCATACTCAAACAAATTATTAAAAAGAACCATCAAGGCACCAAAACTTTATTTTTTTGACACTGGTGTGGCTTCTTATCTAACTAGTCACCATTCACCCGAAATTTTAAGAGATAGTTCCATAAGTGGTGCAATATTAGAAAACTATGTTATTAATCAAATCAAAGGTTCATATTTTAATTTAGCCGAACCTTTTAATCTTTATTATTATCGCGATAAAGAACAAAAAGAAGTTGATTTGATTTTAGATTGTGACAATTCTATGTCCGCTATTGAAATTAAAAAAACTAGTCACCCTAACACACATATGTTAAAAGGTATTTTTCAACTTAGCAAACAAAAAATTGAAATTAAAAAAACTGCAATAATTTGTTTAAGCGATAAAGTGTCAGTGTTGGATGAAAACACCCTAATTGTTCCTATATGGTCTATTTAGGCTATTAAGTAAATAAAATTATATTAAGTTAATCTGGATTTTATGCTTTTTAGTTTTTTAACTGCTGACAGCGAGTTTATTTAAAAAAGCACACAATAGTTAAAAGAATTCGCGGCTATTTGACTAATGTTTGTTTTGGAAAGTTACCAAATTTCAAAAATTTATTCTATTTAAGAACATTGCTTTTCGTAAAAAAATATTAAAACACTATTCTTTATTTATATTATCGTTTAACTAGGCCGCTTAGTATAACAAAATAGGTGATTGAATTTTAATCACCTATTTTGTTTTTCAAAAAGAATTCTATTTCTTCTGCTAATTTTATTTTTTTAAGAATAGTATTTTTACATATCGAAATAGAAATAACTGTTTCATCTAAAAATGTAATTTCGCTTTCTTTTCCGCAATCTTTTATTTCTTTGATTGCTTTAACGTTTATCAACTGACACTCGTATTTATTTATTTGTTTTGTTTGAATAAAACAAGTTTTTGAATTTAAATAAATAGGTGTTAGTCTGCTAAGCTTAAACTTTTTATCAACTGCATTTTTATATCCTGAGTAATTTGTTAAATTATTTTGAAGTAGATTATCTACAAACTTTTTATTTGTGATAAAAAGTTGTTCATGAGTTTGGCCTAGTTTATATACATAAAGTGAATTTTTAACATTTTTAGTATATTTATACACTAACCAATAGAACCTTTCATTTCTAGTTTAATTAGCTTGTTTAACTCTACGCTGTACTCCATCGGCAATTCTTTGGAAAATGGGTCAATAAAGCCCATAATGATAAGTTCTGTGGCTTTCTTTTCGTCGATTCCACGAGACATTAAATAAAACAATTGTTCTTCGCTAATTTTAGAAACCTTTGCTTCGTGTTCTAAAAAAGAGTCTGAGTTATTAACGATGTTAATTGGAGTAGTGTCTGATTTTGAAACTTCGTCCATCAATATAGTGTCGCATTCAATGTGGGAAAAAGCAGAGTGTGCTTTTTTAGAAAAGTAAACTTTACCCCGGTAATCAACAATGCCGCCATTTTTCGCGACACTCTTAGAAACTATAGTTGATGAAGTGTTTGGCGCTAAGTGTATCATTTTTGCACCAGTGTCTTGATCTTGACCTTCACTGGCAATAGCGATAGACAAAGCCTTTCCTTTAGCGTAAGGTCCGGCTAAAATAGTTGATGGGTATTTCATATTGATACGTGAGCCCATATTGCCATCAATCCACTCCATTTCACCAAAACTCTCAACATGCGCTCTTTGAGTAACTAAGTTTAAGATGTTTTTAGACCAGTTTTGAATTGTTGTGTATCTGCATTTTGCATTCGGTTTTACAAAAATTTCAACAACTGCTGCATGTAGCGAATCTTTTGAGTAAAGTGGCGCTGTGCAACCTTCAACATAGTTTAAATAGCTATAGTCTTCACAAATTATTAAAGTACGTTCAAATTGTCCAAACCCGCTTTCATTCATTCTAAAATAAGACTGTAGCGGTTCCTTGATTTCTACGTTTTTTGGAACATAAATAAAAGAACCCCCACTCCAAACTGCGGTGTTTAAAGCGGCATATTTGTTGTCGTCATATTTAATAATTTTGCCAAAATACTCTTTAAAGATTTCTGGAAACAAACGCAGACCTGTGTCTGTATCTAAATAAATCACGCCTTTTGCTTCAAGTTCTTTTTTAATTTTAAGATAAACAGCCTCTGACTCAAACTGAGTAGTGACACCTGCCAAATAACTACGTTCAGCCTCAGGTATACCAATTTTTTCAAACACAGTCTTAATTTCAAGTGGAACTTCATCCCAAGAATTAGTCAACTTACTTGATTTAATATAGTATTTAAAATCTTGAAAATCAATAAAATTTAAGTCAGGACCCCACTTAGGATTGGTTAGTTCTAAAAACTTTTCAAAGGCTTTCAGTCTAAGTTCAAGCATCCATTCAGGTTCATTTTTAGATTCAGATATTTTTTTGATTATCTCTTTGTTAAGCCCTTTTCCAAGATTGATCTCAGGTTTTGTCTCTATATGAAAACCAAGTTCATAGTCTTGATTTATTGCAGTATTCTTTAAGTTATCAAGAACTTCTTTATTTTTAATTTCTCTTTTTTTCATAAAGTATTTAAGATTTCTTCAAGGGCTTTCCAAGCAAGTGTTGCACATCTCACTCTTGCAGGAAACGCTTTAACTCCAGAAAAAGCAATTAGTTCTCTGTTTGCAAAATCAGTAGAAATTTCTTCTCCTTTAATGATTTTAAAATAAGTAGAAATTATTTCTTTAGCGTCTTTGATTTCGGTATTCTCAATAGTTTTGCAAAGTACAGATGCCGCAGCACAAGAAATTGAGCAACCTTTTGAAAGATGTCTAACCGAAGATATTTTGTTGTCATTTATCATAACTTCAATTTCTGCAACATCACCACAGCTTGAGTTTACCAATTTTAAGTATTTGGCATCTGGGTTTTTTTTAAGTCCTTTATTGTAAGGATTGCTTGAGTGAAACATTATAACTTCTCTGTATAAATTATTTAGTTGGACGCTCATTTTATACTCCTTGGAAAAATTCAATTAGTTTCTTAGTGACAGAAATAAATTTACGCACATCTTCTTTATTATTATAAATCCCAAAAGACACCCTAAGGGCACTTTCTACATCTAAATTTGTAAATGCCAAACCTGAGCAATGTTGTCCTGCTCTTAGACAAATTTTTTCCTGATCGTAAAAAGTTAAAGCATCGTGGGGATGCACGCCTTCGATATTAAAAGAAATAATTCCACTTTCAGGCACTTTGGTGTACAATTTAACTTCGTCAATTTTACTAAGTTCACTGTAAGTAAGGACTGTGAGTTCTTTTTCGTGCTTTTCTACATTTTGCATACCGATTTCCATTAAAAACTTTAAACTTTCTTTAAAAGAAATTGCTTGACTGATTGCTGGGGTTCCTGCTTCTAAATTAGCAGGTGCAGGATTGTAAATGATTTCTTTCTCATCAATACTTCCCACCATTTGTCCACCATACTCAAAAGCATTTAGTTTTTTTAAGCTATTTAATTTACCAGCAAGTATACCAAGACCATTTGGACCATATGTTTTGTGGGCTGAAAACACCAAAAAATCACAATTTAGTGCTTGTAAATCTATCTTAATTCTAGTGGCAGCCTGTGCAGCGTCAACAATTAAAATAATACCTTTGTCACTACAAATCTTTCCAATTTCTTTAATTGGAGTGATATAACCAAAAACATTTGAAATATAGGTAAGCGAAACTACTTTGGTTTTTTCAGTTAGCGCTTTTTTAAAGTTTTCAACTGTAATTTGTTTATTTTCGTTTAGTTCTATGTATTTAATTTTAAAACCAATTTTTTTACTTTGTTCATGAAACGGTAAAAAATTTGCATTGTGTTCTAAAGTAGATGTTAGAAACTCATCATCTTTTTTAATAAAGTTAGCAATAGAGTTTGCAATTAAATTAAGGCCATTAGTGCTACCTTTTGTGTAGATGATTTCTTTATCTGAGCAATTTAAAAATTCAGCAACAGTTTTTTTGCTTTCAAGATAAAGTTCAGTTGCTAAAAAACCATGTAAGTATGCACCTCTAAAAACACTAGTACCATTCTTTTTTAAAAAGTCAGTTTCTGCCTTAATTTGTTTGTTTAATTTAAGGGCAGTCGCCGCACTATCTAGATAAACATAACCAGGGTTATTTTTAAAAAACGGGAAATATTTTCTTACTGGCTTCATAGTTTTACACTCAAGTCGTTTAGGTAATTCTCTTGCAATTTCTCATCTGGTATAATCTTGAAAAAAGGCTCAACGAACCCATTTAAGATAATTCTTTCAGCAGTGTTTTTATCAATACCTCTAGAATTTAAATAAAACAAAGTATCGGCGTTAATGTTGCCGCTGGCAGCAGAATGACCCGCTTCTACATCAAACTCTTTTATTTCAAGAATTGGATTTAATTCCATTTTTGCGCTGTCTTTAATAAAACCTTTTAGTTTCTCAAAGTGTTTTGATTTAGCCATTTTATTTTCAATCTGTCCGATGTAGTTTAGTCTAATATACGATTCTTGTGTTGCAACTGCTAAACCAGATGTGTAGATCTCTGAGTTTTTTGCACGGTTAGTCGCAGTTAAATCAACATCTACAGATTGAGTTTTATTTGTTACAGTTAACAAATTAAACTGTAGTTTAGATTTAATACCCAAAGTATTTAGATTGATTTTTGTTTTTAGGTTATCAGAAACTAAAAACAAATGAATCAAAATATCTGCTTTTTCAGCTAAATTTACAATAAAATCTAGAGTTCCGGTGCTTTTCAATTCAATAAAAACTGTTCCGGTTAAGTTAGCACCAAATTCAAGTTCAACAAAAGAAGCGTCTTTAATTTCAAGATGCTTAAACTCAAAAGGACTGCTGAAAACAGTTTTAACTTTTTTTAAATTATTTATGCTCTGCATTTAACCAGGCGTATCCTTCTTTGTTAATTTTTTCAATTAGGGTAGCATCACCTGTCTTTACAATTTTTCCATTAAGTAAAACGTGAACAAAGTCAGGTTTGATGTGCTTCAAAATACGCTCATAGTGAGTAACGATAATTACACCTAAATTGTTAGTTTTAACTTCTTCTAAAACCGCCTTACCGACGCATTCTAGAGCGTCTACATCAAGTCCAGAATCTATCTCATCAAGTAGTGCAAACTTAGGTTTTAAGACTTTCAATTGAATGATTTCATTGCGTTTTTTCTCACCACCTGAAAATCCAACATTAGCTTCTCTGAACACAAACTCTTTACTAAGTCCAAGTTCTTGTGTTGCTTTTTCAACTTCATTGATAAAGTCAAATAGTTTAAAGTCCTTTTGCGTTTTTTGTAGAACAACTTCTCTTAAAATATCTACATTTTTAACACCAGGTATTTCGGTAGGAGTTTGAAACGCCAAAAAAAGCCCAGAGCGACTACGCTCGTCTGTGGGCATTTTAAGTATGTTTTGTTGATTTAAATATACTTCCCCGCTTTCAACTGTATACAAGGGATGTCCCATTAAGGAAGTTAAAAGCGTAGATTTTCCAGTTCCGTTTGGTCCCATAATTACGTGCACTTCTCCACTTTTAACTTCTAGAGAAATGTTTTTAAGAATTTGTTTATCTTCAATTGAAACCGAATAATTTTTTATCTTAAGTGTGTTCATTTCATAACCTCACGATTTTTTGTTTCAAGACTCTTGTGCCTGAATTTTTAATTCCTTGGCGAACTCTAGCTAGCAAATTATAAACTCTTTTAATTAAAAAACCCGTTTGTTTGGCGATTTCACTAGGTTTAAGACCTTTTAAAGTAAGTGAGTAAACGAGTGCTAAATCTTTATTTTTAAACTGAATTTCGGCAACTTCTGGTTTTTCTTTTTCGTATGAATACTGTTCCATGTTGTCGCTTACCAAAAGCACATTATCAATTATTTCATGGTCTATATTGGTAATATGTTGTGCTTTTTTGTAAGCACTTTTAAGTTCTCTTGAAAGTCGTCTTAAGTAAATTAGTTCAAAAAAACGCATAAAAGTTTTGTTAAAAAGTTCTGAGTAACTTTCAATGGCAATTTTAAGTGAAACTAAGCCAAGATGTACAAGGTCCTCTAAAGATAGACTATAGATGCGTTTGCTTAAGGCTACTTTGTAAATAAAGGCTTTGTATTTGTCAAAAATGATTTTTAAACTGGTTTGGTCATAATGACACTGAACTAAATAAATGAGTTCGTAGTCATTATAGTTAATCATTTTAATCCTTTCTAGTCATTTCGTTCATCACTATCGCACCAGCAACAGATACGTTAAGTGAGTTGATTTTGCCAATCATTGGAATGGTCACAGAATCATCAGAAAGCGAAATTAAATTTTTTCTGACGCCTAGCCCTTCATTTCCAAGAATTACTGCAATTTTGTCTTCTGCTTTTAAACAAGCAACAGACTTATTTGTACTTAAAGTAGTAGCAAAGACTTTAAAATTATTTTCTTTTAGAGTTTCAATGGCTTTTGAAATACTTTTTACCATTGCAATTTGCACTTTAATCGCGGCACCCGCAGATACTTTTAAAACGGTTGGTGTTACTTTAACTTGTTCTCTACTAGAAATTATAATTGCGTCAATCCCGAAAGCCTCAGCGCTTCTAAGTAAGGCGCCAAGGTTATGTGGATCTTGAATTGAATCTAAGATAATTATTTTTTTAATATCTTTTTCAAGTAGTTCTGTTAACTCAAAATATTTAAAGTCACTAGCATTGACAGCAATTCCTTGGTGGTCTTTGGTGTTAGTTAATTTAAATAAGCGTTCTTTTGTAACTCTTTCTATTTTTGAGTTATTTTGGTTCAAAAACTCTAAAAACTTTTGGTCTGCAAACTTTTCATCTAAATAAACGTTGAAGATTGGAAAGTGATTTAAAATCATTTCTTTAACAACGTTTTTGCCAAAGTAAATCATTTTTTGGTGTCTTCCGGTAAGTTATTGGAATCTCTAAAGAAAACAATTGCGTTATGGATTCCTTTTTTAGTCCAAGCAACAATGTTGGTAAATAGGTACATTAGCGGCCAACCTGCCTGCAGAAGTATAACTAGTAGTAGCAACTCCTGGACATTTAATGCGTTTCCTGTGTAGTAGCCAACTTTAAAGATTGGAGCGATTGCAAAGAATTCAGACATAAATGTGACAAGCACGATGAAAATAGAAATCATAGTAGTTACAAGCATTCCGCGTTTGAAGTTCATTGGCAGACAAATTTTGTGCAGAGTAATTAAACAAATTGTAGTTGCGCTGTAAACGATTAAGGTTGGAATGACTCTTTCATGGCCTTGCGCGGTTAAGTTTAGAGTTTTACTTAAACTATAAATCAATACACATTCTAGAATTATCGTCAAAGCACTTGGCATAGATTTTTTGATGATACTCCATAAGAAGTTGTCTTTTTTAATTTCGCTGTTGTTGTATTCAAGTGCCAAGAAAAACGAAGGAATACCTATTGCTAAACTTTCAATTGGAACCAGTTGAATTGGTTCAAGCGGATATGCTCCTCTTTTAACAGCGGCTAAGTAAATTGCAATTAAAGAAAGCACCACAGAAAAAATTGTTTTGGTAATAAACAAGGTTGTCACTTTTTCAATGTTGTTAATAACTCTACGGCCTTCTGCAACAATTTTTGGCATTGACGAGAAGTTTGAATCCATCAAGACAACCTCAGCGACGTTTCTGGCAGCCTCTGAACCTTCGGCCATCGCAATAGAAGTATCGGCTTCGCGTAGTGCCAAGATGTCGTTGACACCGTCTCCGGTCATCGCAACAGTCTTGCCTTTTTTCTTAAGGGCTTGAACGAGCAGACGTTTTTGAGTTGGGTTAACTCGGCCAAAAATCGTGTATTCTGTGCAAATATTTTCAATTTCTTCGTCTTTGACGTTTTCCAGTGAAATATATTTGTTGTAGTTTTCAATTTCAACGCGCTCAGCAATTCTTGAAACTGTTAGAGGGTTGTCACCAGAAATTACTTTAATGTCAACACCCATAGTTTTAAAAAACTTAATGGTATCAAGTGCATCTGTTCTAATTGTGTCTTCAATTACGATTAAAGAAAGTGGTGTTACGTCTTGCGGGATTTTGTCACCAAGTGGAACCTTGGTGTAGCCAAACACGAGCACTCTAAACCCTTCTAAGATATATCTTTCTACGTTGTCGTTAATTTGTTTAAACTTAGATTTGATGATGTATTCAGGTGCACCTAAATAAAAGGTACCGACTTGTTCAAACTCAATTGCTGAGTATTTACGACTACTTGAAAAAGGAATGTAGGCATTGTGTTTTAATGCAAAGTTATTGCCAAAACGTTCAATTAGGGCTGAGTTTGTGGGGTTATCTGAGTTGTCAATATTTAAAAAAGCCTGAAGTAGTTGTTCATTTGAATACATTGACTCAGTTTTATTGAAGTCCATTGACATTTTTACAGACATTGAACCATCGGTAATTGTTCCAGTTTTGTCTAAACAAAGCACGTTAATACGAGCCAAGGTTTCAATACAGTATAGGTTATGTACCAAAGTGTTGTGTTTGGCAAGACGAAGAACACCTACAGACAAGGCAACAGAAGTTAGCAGGAACAGACCAGTTGGAACCATTCCGACCATCGCGCCTGCTGTTTTTTCAACAGCATTTTTATAAACTGCTGAATTGCTAAAATCTAAATGGTTCGTAGAAAAGTAAAATAAAGTAAACCCGATTGGAATAATTAAGACGGTTAAGATAGTAATTAAGAGTTTAAGTGATTTAAGTAGTTCAGATTTGTTTTTCTTAACTTTTCTAACTTGGCTAGTTAGTTTTTCAATATAAACATTTTTGCCAACTGCCACAACTTGAGCAACACCAGCTCCAGAAACTACGAAACTTCCGGCGTAAAGTGCTGCTTTTTTGTCTTTAACGATAGCATCAGATTCACCAGTTAAGAGCGCTTCGTTAACTTCAAGACCACCGTCTGAAACCAACACACAGTCGCACGGAATTTGTCTACCTGGTTTTAAGATAATTAAATCGTCTAAAACAATTTCTTTTGATTTAATTTCTTTTTGACTACCTTCTCTTAAAACAGTGATTGTGGGTTGTTGCAAGATGGTTAATTTTTCAATAGTTAATTTTGCTTTAATTTCTTGAACAATTCCAATTATTATGTTAATGGTAGTAACGACTAAGAATACCAAGTTTTGTGGTTTTGCACCAACTGTAATTAACCAAACTGCAAGTGGATACATGATTAGGTTAAATAGCGTAAAGATGTTGGTAAAGAAAATCGCAAAATAACTTTTAGAAGTCTTAGTTTTGGAGTTGTTGGCCATGCCAAGAATTCGTCTATTTTCCGCTTCTTGGTCAGTTAAACCAGTTTCAACATCGGGGTTATAGCGAATGACTTTAATTTCTTTTTTGCGAGGTTTTTTTGCTTTCTTTTCTTTTGGTTTAATTTCTGCGTAGCGTTGTTTTAGTTCATCTGGAATTTCGTGTAGTTCAGTGCTTTCTTCAACTATAGTTACAGTTTTTTTAATTAAACCTTTCTTACCTTGTTTTGCCTTACTAGATTTTTTTGATTTGTTGTCTAAAAGCACTTTTTCACTTTCTGTAATTCCGTTAGTAGCACTTTCTTTTACGGCAAGAGCAGGTTCTTTTTTAATCTCAGTTTCTACTTGTGAATTTTCAACTTTTTTGTTTTTTTCCATAGTGTCCTCTCAGTTAGTTAAATTAGTTCTTTTTCAGTTAGACTCACTCTAAGTTCATCTGCTTTATTAAAGTCTTTGTCAAAACGGGCTTGTAGCCAGGTTTTATATAATTCAAACTCTGAGTCTGTAAACCCGGGTAGTTTGATTTTAAAACCTAGAATTTCTAAAACTTTGTAAACAGAGTGAATTACTGCAGCGTTGGTTGAACTGGTTTCATTAATACTTAGTTTTTTTATGACTTGTTGTAAATCACTTAAAGCAAGTGGCGTTAAAAAGCCATCTTCCATACATTTTGCGAAGTTATCCAAAACTTCTTTGTCAAATTCCTTAAACTCAAAACCAGCAACGCGGTGATTAAAAGCAAGTATTCTTAATTTACGCTGTAGTTTAGTAAATACTGCTTGGTTTTCCTGAAGTAGTTCTCTTGAAAAGTTAATTGGGCTTTCAAAGTTATGAGAAAGTATTAAAAGTCTAAATCCGTTTGTTTGGCTATTTTCTATAATTTCATTTATGTTAATTACATTGCCAAGTGACTTAGACATTTTTTGATTGTCAACATTAACTCTACCCACATGCATATAGTATTTACTTAGTTCATGTCCAGTTTCGCCAAGAAACTGAGCACGCTCATTTTCGTGATGTGGGAACTTTAAGTCAGAGCCGCCACCGTGAATTAAAAGAGTATCTTGAAATAACTCTTTGTTCATCACAGCACACTCTGTGTGCCAACCTGGTCTACCATCACTGAAAGGTGATTTGAATTTAATGCCTTCTTCTGTTTTTTTCCAAAGTAAGAAGTCAAGCGGATCTTCTTTATCTTGGTTTACAGAAACCCTAGCACCCACTTCTAAGTCTCCGGTATTTTGATGAGAAATCACACCGTAAGTTTTAATTGAGTTAACTCTGAAATAAACATTTCCGTTTTTTTCGTAGGCTAGATTTTTAGAAATTAAAGATTGAATAAACTCAATTATGTGGTCAATGTATTTAGTGGCGTAAGGAATGGTGTCGGGAAACTCGCAGTTCAAATCTGCTAGATTTTTTAAATACTCTTGGCTGTATTTGTGTGCAATTTCTCGTTCACTAACATTTTCTAAAATAGCCTTGTTAATGATTTTATCGTCAATATCGGTGATATTAGAAACATAGAAGACTTTATGTCCACGATATCTTAAATAACGAACAACTGCATCAAAAAAAATAGCAGGGCGAGCATTTCCAACATGAATGTATGAGTAAACTGTCGGGCCGCATACATAAATGCCGATTTTTTTGCCTGCTTCTGGATTAAAATTATCTATTTTTTTGGTTAAAAAATTATATAATTTCAAATATTTTCTCCGTCGCTCGTTATATACATTATATAACAAGAACTTAGAAATATTCGGCTTGGGGTAATATTTTGGTTAGTTTATTGTTTAGTTTAATTAGTTTTAAAATTATGTTTCCGCCCTTAATATTTTTATAGTAATTACAAGCCAGCAAAATAAAGAAAGTTTTGTAAACTCCGCTGATTTCCGTGTCTAAAAATTCCAATAAATACTTAATAAAAATATCAGGTGTATCTTGATATAAAAGTAGTTTCTGAGCAAATTGCATCAGTTTTGAAATTAAAAAGTTATCGGGAATTTTATGTTTAAGAAACTCATTTAGGTTGTGAGATATTGCCTCAATCTTTCGTTCATGAATATAGTATATAGTTTCAAAAAATAGCCTTACTAGTCTGTTTTCAAACTTTATATAACTTTTAAAAAACAAGTCTGGAATGAACACACTATGATAAATTTGCGCATACAAACCAAAGAAAGCACCAACTATTTTGTTGTTGCTAAATTTACATTTTAAAATGTTTTTAACATTATTTTCAAAGGTTATTTTATCTTGAAATTTTAGATTTTTAATTAGTCTAACTGAATCTAAAATCCCAGTTAAAATTGGTGAATTTAGTGCTGAAAAATAAACTTCTAAATCATCAATTTCGTTTGCGTGAATATGCTTTTTCTCACAAAACTTAGTTAAAATTTTTAAAAGCATAAACATCGCTTCAACTCTTTTATCTTCTGCACTCGCTACCCTATTTTCAAGAACTATTGTACAGTCTTTAACGTTTCCGGAGATAAACATAGTCAGCGCCGAAATCAGTTGATAAACCTCGTAGTACTTTGGGGAAAAGTCAGGTTTAGTGTAGTCACCTTTGCTTAAAATCAAAAGTGCATCAGTCAAGTTTAAGTTACTTAAATAATAAAAACTGTTGAAAATAGTGTTGTTTAAAATGTCGTGATCTTTAGGATCTGCTAAACTTTTTTCTAATTTTTTGGCTTTAACTAAAGAATTGATTAACTCATCTATTTTGTCTTCAAACAAATCAAAGTTATAGATAGATATTTTGTCAGAGACAAACAGTGTCTCTATTTTTTTAATGTTTTTTTGAGTAAGTGTTGACTTGTTTCTCTCATAGCAAGAAATTGATGAAATCGGTAATTTAGTCAGTTCACTAAACTCACTCAAGGTTTTAGAACAAAGCATTCTGCAATAGTAAAGCTGTCTTTTGTAAAAGACGGCTTTTTCATTTTCTAATTTAGTTTTTAATTTTAGTTTTCTATTGTTTAAAAACATGTCTTTATTTTACTTTATTTAATTTAGTTAAAAAATTAGTTTTTCAAAAAAAATGCGCAAATTGTACATAAAAATTATAAAAAAGCATTAGTTTTTTGAAAATTACATTTTGTGTATTAGGATTGTTAAATAAAAATGTTTAGTTGTTAGACTGAGTGTTTACTCTTTGCAAGTTAAACAAATTTTAAAAATAATCATTTAAATACACTGCTTTAAATGTTATAATTGATTTGTTTAGAGAGGTTTTAATAAATGAACAAAAAAACAATTTTAGATGTTGATTTTCAAAACAAAAAAACAATTTTAAGAGTTGATTTTAACGTACCACTTAAAAATGGTGAAATCACAGACGATAACCGAATCGTTCAGGCACTTCCAACAATTTCTTATTTACTTGAACACGGCGCTAAGTTAATTTTACTTTCACACCTTGGGCGTGTTAAAGAAGAAAAAGATATGCAAGGCAAATCTTTAGAACCAGTTGCTCGTAGATTATCTGAATTACTTGGAAAACCTGTTAAGTTTGTTGCAGACTACCGTGGTAAGGCTGTAGAAGATGCAGTTAGTCAATTAAAGTCAGGCGAAGTTATCGTGCTTGAAAACACTCGTTTTGCAGATCTTGACAACAAAGCAGAGTCAAAAAACTCACCAGAACTTGGCAAATACTGGGCCGGACTTGGTGAAATTTTTGTAAATGATGCTTTTGGTGTGTGCCACCGAGCACAGGCATCTAATGTGGGTATTGCAAATCACCTGCCTTGTGTTTGTGGATTTTTGATGGAAAAAGAAATTAAGTATCTTTCTGCTGCAATTCAAAATCCAAAAAGACCACTTGTGGCAATCATTGGTGGTGCGAAAGTTTCTGACAAAATTGAAGTTATTAATAATTTGCTTAAGATTTGCGACTATGTATTGGTCGCTGGTGGTATGGTTTATACTTTCGCGAAGGCTCAAGGTGGAAAAATTGGCAAAAGCATTTGTGAACCTGACAAAACAGATTTAGCGCTAGATTTACTTAAACGTGGTCAAGGCAAACTTATCGTTGGTCGCGATGTTTATACAGGTAAAGAGTTTTCAAACGATACCGAAGTTAACCTACGTTCAGTTATGGATATTCCTGAAGACGAAGAAGGTTTAGACTGTGGTGTAGAAACCCTTAAACTATTTAAACAATATATTGATAAAGCAAACACAGTGATTTGGAACGGGCCACTTGGTGTTTTTGAACTTCCTGTGTTTTCTAACGGTACTTACAAAATCGCCGAGTATATCGCTGCCAGAGAAGGCGCGATGACAGTTGTTGGCGGTGGTGATTCTGCTGCTGCTATTGCCAAAGCAAATATGGTTGAAAAATTTACACACGTTTCAACTGGTGGTGGGGCTTCACTTGAATTTTTTGAAGGTAAAACTCTGCCTGGAATTGAGTGCATTTTAGATAAGTAAAAACGTGATTAATTTAGGACAAAAAATTCATTATCTAAGAGTCAAGGCTAATTTAACTACCAAGGAACTGGCAAACGACATCGGTGTTACTAAAGGTTATATTTCCCAAATTGAAAATAACCGTACATCTCCATCACTTGAGTCTTTAGAAAAAATTTTAGAAAGACTAGGCACAAACTTTCAAGATTTTTTTGGAACTACTGAACAAACTAAAGAAGAAAGTTTAGTTGAAGTTTTTTCAACCGCAAAACTTGCAGAAAGCGAAGAAGTTGATGAGAACTTACTCTACGCTAAGTTTCCACTACTACCTACTAACTCTAGTTTTAAAGTTGAAATCGTGGAAATTCAGCCAAACGGACAAACCGAAATTCAAAAACCACAAGTTGGTGAAACTTTCGGTTATGTCTTGGAAGGCAGAGTTGAAATTTTTCAAAACGAAGAAGTTACTTTAGTTGAACGTTTTGAAACTTTTTACTTCCCCAACATTAAAGAAAACTACTTGAGAAATAAATACTCAAGGCCATGCAAGGTTTTACTTGTTAAAACCCCAAGATAGAAAAGGACTTTTTAATATGCGAAGAAAAATAATTGCTGGTAACTGGAAAATGCATAAAACCAGAGCAGAGGCGCTTGAGTTTATTTACCAAGTTGCAGATAAAATGCCTGAAAGAACTGAAGTTGAAACTGTGGTATTTGCACCAAGTCTATATGCTCGCTGTTTAGTTAAAAGACAAGGTAATTTAAGAATTGGTGTGCAAAATATTCATCATTTAGATGAAGGCGCGTATACTGGTGAACTTTCTTTAAAAATGGTTGAACCACTTGGCTTTGAGTATGTTTTAATTGGCCACAGCGAACGCAGAGAGTATTTTAAAGAAAGCGACCTAGATGTTAATTTGAAGTTAAAAAAAGTATTGACAAGTAATTTAACTCCTGTTGTTTGTGTTGGTGAAAGCCTTTTAGTAAGGCAAAAAAACGAAGTTTATGACTTCTTAGCAAATCAAATTAAATCAGCATTTTCAGAAGTTAGCGCAAACGACGCTAAAAGGGTAGTTATTGCGTATGAGCCTATTTGGGCAATTGGAACTGGCGAAACTGCTACTCCTGAAGTTGCAAATCAAACAATTAAAAGAATTCGAGAAGTTATTGAAAAACTTTACGGCAAAGAAGTGGCTGCTGAGATTAGAATTCTTTATGGTGGTTCTGTTAAACCAGAAAATATTAAAGACATTCTTTTAACTTCTGACATTGATGGTGCTTTAATTGGTGGAGCATCACTTTACGCAAGTAAATTTCTAAAAATGGTTGATGCTGCAAGGTAGCAAACGCAAAAGAAATCACAAAAGAAATTATCATTTAGAAACTCATTAAAAAAATCAAATTATACAAATAATCCCGCTATCTAAAAAATTTTTTAATAGTTGTATAATCGCTTTGTTAAAACAAAATACAAAACTTTTATTTAACGCATCAACATTTAAAAACAAAATAAAACATTCATTATTATCTATTCAAAAGCATCAATAATTTTTTGATTCGCAAAAGAAATCACAAAATAAAACATTAAAAAAAGCCTAACAAATGTTAGGCTTTTTTGATTTTGAATTCTTAACTAAGCAATAATTTTAGTTACAGAACCCGCACCAACTGTGTGTCCACCTTCGCGGATTGAGAACTTAGTTCCTTGTTCAAGCGCAATTGGGTGAATTAGTTCAACAGTGATTGAAGTGTTGTCACCAGGCATTACAAGTTCCACGCCTTCAGCAAGGGAAATTATACCTGTAACGTCAGTTGTACGGAAGTAAAATTGTGGACGGTAGTTAGTCATGAAAGGAGTGTGGCGTCCACCTTCTTCTTTTGAAAGTACGTAAACTTGTGCTTCAAATTTAGTGTGAGGTTTAACTGAACCTGGTTTTGCCAATACTTGTCCACGTACGATTTCTTTGCGGTCAATACCACGAAGAAGCGCACCGATGTTGTCACCGGCTTGTGCAGAGTCAAGTAATTTTCTAAACATTTCAATACCAGTAACTACTGCTTTTTTAGTTTCGCGGATTCCGACGATTTCAACTTCTTCACCAAGTTTTAAAGTACCACGTTCCACACGACCTGTAGCAACTGTTCCACGTCCAGTGATGGTAAGTACGTCTTCAACTGGCATTAAGAAAGGCAGGTCAGTTTGGCGAACTGGTTCTTGGATGTACGCATCGATGTTGTCCATCAGTTCCATGATTTTGTCCATGTATTTTTGGTCGCCTTGAAGAGCCTGCAGAGCAGAGCCTTTAACAAAAGGAATTTCGTCTCCAGGGAATTCGTATTCATTTAGAAGTTCACGAACTTCCATTTCCACAAGATCCATTAGTTCAGGGTCGCCAACTAAATCTGCTTTGTTTAAGAAAACCACTAGTCTTGGCACACCAACTTGGCGAGCAAGTAGGATGTGTTCACGAGTTTGTGGCATCGCACCGTCTGCGGCCGACACTACTAAGATACCACCGTCCATTTGAGCAGCACCGGTGATCATGTTTTTAACATAGTCAGCGTGGCCTGGGCAGTCAACGTGTGCGTAGTGACGTTTTGCAGTTTCATACTCAACGTGTGAAGTGTTGATAGTAATACCGCGTTCTTTTTCCTCTGGTGCTTTGTCAATTTGGTTGTAGTCTAGTTTTTGTGCAAGACCGCGTTCACCAAGCACATAAGTGATAGCTGCGGTTAGCGTAGTTTTACCGTGGTCAACGTGGCCGATTGTACCAATGTTAACGTGCGGTTTTGAACGATCGAATTTTTGTTTTGCCATTTTATTTTCCTCCAATAATTCAATAAATATTTTATCAATTCTAAAAATAAAATTCAAAGAAAAGTACTACATTTTTAACTAATTTAGTCCAAAAACAAGGTTTTTTGTTTATTTTAAAAAGCGTTTAACATCTAAAATAATTGATTTTAAGTGCTTTGCCTGTTTTGCCTTATAATTATATAAAGCGGAGTATTATATGAACTTAAAACAAAACAAACCAAAACAAGATGTAAACTCTAAAACAAACAAAGAAAACAACCTGATTCAAAATAATAATTTAAAGACCAAACAAAAAATTGATTTTAAAAAATTTCTATATTCAAAAACCTTTATTTTCTTAGTGTTAATTTTATTTTCACTACTTTTATTTTTGTCAGTTTCTTTTCCACTTTCTCGTCCTCGTCCAACTTCTATCAAGATGTATGACAAGAAAGAAATTTCTTACAAAGAGTTTACAAGTGTATATCCAGTTTTTCAATCTGTGACCAGCAGATATGGCGATAAGCAAAAAGTCGTTTACGAAATTGATTTAGATGACTTCACTCTTTTCTTTATTCCAATTGAAAGAAAAACTTCTGGCAAGGATAAGAAAAAATACGATGAGTTTAGATTTAAATTTGCATACTACTCATCTACTGGTACAATTTCTGATATCAAAATTGGCTCAAGCCTATACGTTCCTTATTCTAAAAACATATCAGCATATAGCAACAACAAAGAAGGCGACAACGTAAATAACGCAGTTAAGGCTAGTCCAAATAACCCAAAAGAGCGCGGAATTGAACTGTATGACTTTGCCTACTACTCAGGCAGCACTGTTACGCTTTCTATGAATAGAGACGACAAATACGTGACTTTTCCGTATCGTGTGAACTTTTACAACAAAATATACATGCCACAAATTTACCTAGACATTAAATACAAAGACTCACTACACAGCACAATTCACGATGCTATCCCTAAAAAAATCACTTTCTCACTAACTCGCACCAATTTCCCATACAAAGCAAGTTAGTATAAGGAGTATTCATGAACGGAATTTTGAAAAAAACTACTATTTTTACTTTATTTGTTGTAAATTTATTTCTACTAGTTGCCTGTGGCAAGACCTACAAAGTAACTTTACCAAAAGAAATTACTCAAGAAACCGATAAATTTGATTTAAGTCGTGTGCCTGCTGGCAGCAACATCAAATTTAAAATCAACATTCGCAAACAAGACAGCGTTGTGAGATTAAACAAAATTACTTATGCAGAAAGCGGAGTTGCTAACCCTACTGAGTCTATTTTGTCCGACGAAGTTAAAGCAACTCACACTTTTTCACTTAAAAACATCCGCCACAACACCACAATTGAATTAAAAGCCATTCAAAACTATCAAGTTACTTTACCTGACTTTTTTAACGTTGGAAAGGCTAGTGTTGACCTTCAAAAAGTGCCAAGTGGCAAGGATTTGCAACTTTACGCTAATTTAAAAGACGGTGAAGTTTTAACTAAGTTAACTGTCAACGGAGTAGACGCTTTGGCTGAGTTTGACCAAGATAAGAAAACTTTTAACTTAACAGTAGAGGCAGACACTGTAGTTGAGGCTACTAAGATTAACGCAAAAACTACTCAATTTAAGTTAAATTATGACAAAGAAATCTTTAAAGTTTACCCAGAGAAAGACTACTATCAGTTTAATGATAAAGTAGACGTTGAAATTAAACCAGAAGCAATTGCAAAAGCACCAAAAGAATATCACTCTATCGCACAAAACAAAACCTTGCTTTACTCAACTAAGAAAACTATTTCAATTCGCGAGGCTGTAACTGAACTTACTCATTTCCACTCAATTAACGTAGTTGAACGTAGCAATTATACAACTGAAAAAACTATTTCTTATAACACCAAAAAAACTCCAGAACTACCGCAATTTCAAGGCAAAACTGTTGTAAAACGCACCCTAATTGAATCAACAGCAATTGAAAGCGGAGCTGGTTCTAATAGTTTTGTGTTTAAAAACCTAGGTTATAACTTTGCACTTTATCGCTATGAGTTTACTGATCACACTACTGCCGAAGTTAGATTTATCTACAAAATTATTCCTTCTATTACTAAAGTTACTTTAAAAACAGTTCAAGACAAAACGCACTCAGATAAGTTTGAATACTCAGAAGACCCCAATACTTTTGAACCAAATTATAAAACTAAAAGTAAGTCAACTTATAAAATTCAGCACAAAACAGTCGGCACTGACAACTCTTATGTCCCTGAGTTTGACATAACTGTTAAAACTCAAGTTTGGGAAAACAATCAATTTCAAGTTAAGTCAAAAAACTTGTCACTACGTGAACTTAAATCAATGTCACCTGAACTACACGGCTACCGTTTAAGTTTAAAAGATGTGACAGATGAGTCAAATAAATTTAAATTAAACGAAGATAACTACCGTTTAAATGGCTTTGGTATGCGTTTTTCTAGCAATTTAGTTGGCCGTAAAGTTGAACTACAATACGAAAACATCAAGGACCCTAAAGAAGTTTTAAAAGAAATTGTAAACGTCCAACCAGGAGTTAATGCCTACGAAGACTTAGAACTGAGAAAATACTTTAGAATGGCCAGACAATACGACAAAGTATATCTGCAAAGAAACATCACCCCAGTTGCCCAGGCTGACCAACTTGAGTATATTGACAATAAATTTAAAGGTAGAGCAGAATATCCTGATTTAAAAGATTTAGATAAAATTGAATCTTTAATTCCAAACGACGACAAGGTTGAACTTGACGAAAACGGCGATGTGTCAGACGAAACTAAGTATTTAGGTGGTTCTTTTTACCGCAGAATTTACAACCCTAAACTTAAACACGTGGGCTACAAGCCAATTCAGTTTGACGGAAATGGCTATACAATCGATGGCAAAAACATCCGCCACGCAATTACCCAAAACTCAACTGAAGAAGGCATTAACTTAACGATTGTTAGAGCTGGAATTTTTTCAATTCGTTCCTTTGTTGATGTTCCTAGCATGGACAAAACTCCTTCTGTAAACTACAACTCATATATTAAAAATGTATACATTAAAGGAAACTCAAAATCACACACTATAGGTGGTGGCAATAAGAAAAAAACTCCACTGTCTTCCGGATCTATTCTTGGAGTTTCTGCGTTTAGGTCTAAACTAGATGTGGAAAACTCAGTAGTGTTAAACACTTCTGCTGGTTTTAATTTTATTGCAGCAACTCATTTTATTTCTAATACCAGAATTGACAATGCTTTTGTCAACGCTATATTGTTTGCCAACGAAACGGGATTTCATGACTTTAATGAAGTAATCAAAGAAGATACAATGGCCTCGCCTTCTGCGCTTTGGATTGAAAAATCCGAAATTAAGCGTTGTGGTGCGGGTGGCATCTATACTCAAGACCGCGATCGCCGCAAACGACAAGATACAGACATTAAAACTCAATCTGCTGAGTTTAACCACTTAGTTGAGGCAGTTAGCGCGCCTGAACTGACTAAGGCTCATTTAATTGCACTTAGTGGCAAAGCTGCTCGTTTGTTTTCAGTTGATCCAACTGTGGTTGTAAAAGAAACGATAGTTGAAGCCGAAGTCAACCTATCTAATGAAATCGCGCAAGCCCTTGACTTAAATCGTTTTATTGGACAAACTGTCAGCACTATTGAGCAAATTAAACAAATTTCTGGGTTTGAAATTGTCAAAAACAACAACGATAAAGCCAAAACTAAGAGTTTCTGGGCACCAATGTTTTTCACTAACTACAACCCGTTTGTGCAACCTGTAAACGACCCTGAAAACCCAAACTACTTCCTTTCTCACAGTCGCCCTGCTTGGGATGTGACTTTTAACTTAGCAGAACGTGAATACTCAACAGTTGATGACTTTTACTCAAGTCCTAAAGTGTCTGAGTTATTTTCTAACATGAAGTTCACCTTCATGACTTTAAACTTCCCAAAACTATCTGAAGTCAATCAAAACTTCTCAACTGTCGCAAAAATTGATAAGTTCTTTAAAGACAAACCAAACCGCGGTATGGTTGACTTTATTAGTGAGTTTTATCAAGCCTTGCAACAAGGTGGAGATCCGTTTTTAAGCCAAAGCGAAAAATTTGGCTACTCTAACGTCTTTAAGATAGCGCCAGTTGTTGAAAACATCTTGCCAAATGCAGGTCGTTTTGCCGGTTGCATCTACATAGGATATCGTTTTCAATCGTAATGAACACCGAGACAAACACTGTTTTAAAATTTAATTTAACTGCACTGCCTAAAAAAGCAGACTTAGTAGTCCGTGTTTCTTTTGGCGCCTTGATTACACTACTCGGAGCACTTATCATGTTGCTTCCAAAAAGCGCGGCTTTTTTGAGTTTAGTTAACCAAAACACAGCAAACCCAGCGTTTGCTGTTTATGTTTTAAATAACTTAGCAGTAGTTGCAAGACACCTTTATTTAACTTCAGTCATTCTGCTTTTAGGAAAAGTTTTAATTAAAGATTCAAAAACTAAGTTCACTCCTATCTTTTATTTAGTTAACTTAGTGTTTTATCTTGCTTTTATTTTTAAAATTAGACATTTTTTTCAAGATCAAAGCGCGTACTTTAGTTTAATTGTCCCGCTAATTTTAATTGCTACCTTTTTAGCTTTCTATGTCTTGATGCGTTCTTTTAACACATCTTTTTTCCACTTTTCTAAAAAACATATTTTTTACGAAGTTCTGCTATACATTGTTGTCTTTTTGTTTTCGCTGTCTCCACTTACCTTGCAAGTAATTTTTGGCCACATGACTTATCGTAAGTTTGTCTTTACTCGTGAGCATTTATTTATGTTGCTTGCTCCGTTTGTTTTGATTTTTATTTTAACCAATGTTTACATTAACCGCACGCATGAATACAAGAAGTTTCTGTTGTTCACGGTATCTCTTGCCGTAATTTACTCAGTTTACTCAGTTTTAAATAAATCAGAAATATTTACTGCTAAGTTTGCTTTCTCTCCGTTTAAATGGTTGTTGCTAGCGCTTCCTTTTATTTTCTTATTTGAACTAAAACGCGCAATGTCTATCTTTACGATGTTTTCAACTGGAGTTCCACTGCTTTTTGTGTTTTTCTTGCAACTCAAAGAAAATGGCAGTTTCTTTAGTTTAGAAAACATGCTTGTATATTTACCTGCGCTTTACTTAATAGTACTCTCTGCGCTTGCATACACTTTGAGATTTTTTGAAGTGCCAAGCGCAAAAGACATAATAATCTCCCTGGTTTTCTTTACCTTGTTTTTTATAGTCGCTGCAGTAGTTTTAAGAATAGTAGATGGATTGTATCCCAACAATAAAACTGTGCAAGAACATGTTGACTTTTTCTACATTAACCGCCGTAATATCGTAGACCACACTAAGTTTAAGACTTTCCTTGGTAATCTTCGCTCTAAATACAAAGCACTTACTATTAAAGGAAAAACCGTAACTTTCCCGCTTACCTACCTGTTTATCACTTGGGCGATCTGCACAATTACTACACTAACCGTAAGTCAAATTTTCTTGCAAATTCAAAAATCTTGTATTTCGTTTAGATTTGTTGTTCATAAACTCAAAAAAGACCGCCAGATTGGCGTTGTTAAAATTGGCAAAATTACTCCAGATCTTAAAAAGGAGCTTGATATGAAAGATAGTTTAGTTAAAGTTCAAAACTTTTCCAAAAAATACGCAAATAATGATTTTTATTCAGTAAAAGATGTTTCTTTTGAAATTTCTGGTGGTAAAATTGTGGGTTTCGTTGGCCACAACGGAGCCGGTAAATCAACCTTAATTAAATCGCTAGTTGGGATTCAGACAATTACTGAAGGTACAATTTCAATTTGTGGCTACAATATTGAAAAAAATCCAACCGAGGCTAAATACTCACTTGGATACGTTTCTGACAACCACGCGCTATACGAAGAGTTGACAGGACGTGAATACATTACTTTTGTTGCCAAACTTTTCAATGTTCCAAAAGAAGTAATTAAAACTAAACTACTTGAACTTACTGATTTCTTTCAAATAACTTATGCAATTGACCGCCAAATTCGCACCTACTCACACGGTATGAAGCAAAAAATTTCGGTAATTTCTTCGCTAATTCACGAACCAAAAGTCTGGGTGCTTGACGAACCGCTTACCGGACTTGACCCAACTTCTGCGTATCAACTTAAAGAAGCGATTAAAATGCACGCAAAAAAAGGCAACATCGTGATTTTTTCTTCGCACATCATTGAAGTTGTTGAAAACATTTGCGATGAGGTTGTCATTATTAAACGCGGTCAAATGGTGATTAACGAAAAAGTATCTGAACTTAAGGCCAAATACGGCAATCTTGAGCAGATGTACATTAAACTAATTGAGCAGTAAAATGGCGACTAAGTTTTACAACACTTTAAACTCGGTTCGTGAACACCCAAATCAGTTTTTGGTGTTCTGGCAACTGCTTAAGTCTGAATACGGTGATGCTTCTTTTGTAAAAATCAGAGGCTCTGTTGGCACAAAAATCGCAAAATACGCTCTAATGCTGTTTTTTGCTGGTCTGCTGTTTTATGTATACAACTACATGTTGCCTGCTTTTTCTGTGCTAGGTGCTTCGCCTTATATTGCCTTAGTTCCAGCTATCTTTATTTTCTATACTTTAATTACTTCATTTCAGTCAATGCAAGGAATGGCCAAATCTCTGTTTCAAAATCCAAAGAACGACATTCTTTTTGCTTTTCCAATTACTAACCTGACGATTTTTCTTTCCAAGATCGCAGCTAGGTATTTAATTGAGTTAGTTAAGACTTTGGTGTTTTTCCTGCCTTTCTTACTTTCAATTTACTACAACAACGCGGGGGTTGAATATGGTGCGCTAATTCCGTTTCTCGGCCGAATTTCGGTAATTTGCTTTACAATTCCCGCAGTTGCTTTGTTTTTAGGTACAATTTTTGCAGTTGTTTATTTCTACGCCTTTTCATTCTTAAAGCGTTCTAGAATTGCAACACTTTTGGTATCTTTAATCGCGGTTTCGCTTATTTTTACGCTAGTAATTATTTTTATTGACAATATGCGAGGACACGACCGCTATATTCGTTTCGATACTTTTCAAACTAGATGGCAAAATGTGAACTTCGCTTTTCAGCGCAATTTTTTAAATAATTTATTTTTCTTTAGATATCTGTATTACTTAATTTTCAAAGTTGATGTTAGTATTGCTGCAGTTGACATTATTAGAAGACCAACGGCTGCTCACTTGGCCGTAATTTTTGGGACTGTTTTTGTGTTGTTTTTAGTTTCGTCACTGGTTTCTTACTTTGTGTACTTTAAACTTGCCAACCGCATTATGATGAATCTTGCCAATAAAGAAAAACGTTTTAACATTTTTGAAAAAAGCGGAAATACTCCTACTAAAGCCTTTACTTTAAAAGAACTAATTCAGTTATTTAGAAACTCAGATACCATCGCTAAGTATATTTTCTATATTGCTACCCTACCATTAATTTCTATTATTTTAAATAAAACTTATTCCGCCTTTCAGTTAAACTCATTTGGTTTTAAAATGGTAGTGATTTTAAATGTGTTGGTTGGTTTAATTGTTTTAACCACATCTAATACTATTGCGTCTTCTATAATTTCTAGAGAAGGTGGGAAACTCTACATTTTAAAAACAATTCCTGGAAACACCTATAAGTTAATTTCGGCAAAAGTTGCTATCAACATCGCAATTAACTTCCTTATTGTGGCTTTAAACTTAATTATTATGCTGATTTATCCTTCAACTGAAAAAAAAGTTGCAGTTCTAATTGCCGGAATTTTCTTAGTGTTTAATATTGTACATATTTTGTATTCAGCGTCAGTTGACTTAACTCAGTCTGAATACCAAAAATTTGAAGAAACAGCTGACGTTTCTAAACTGAAAAACGTCGGGTTTTCATCAGTTGTTGGAATTGTGATGTCTTTAGTAGTCGTGATTTTGCTTGTTGCTTTTGGCGCAACTGCAAAAGCGCTTAGTTTGCTTTTGGTGTTTGGAACCGTTGCTTTGGTGTTTTCAATTTTTACCTTCCATTTGAAAATCAAAGTTTACTTTGATGTAATGTGCGGATAGCAAAAGGAGTTTTAAATGAAAAAATTTACCTTCTTTTTAATTACTATCTTAATATTTGTTTCACTTGGTCTGGTTGCAGCGTTTGGCACGAGACCTATTCAAATTCCGAGCCAAACCCCTGTTAACAATTTACGACTGTGGTATACAACTTCAAAAAAAGCGATAAAGTCTCTGCACAGGCTTTCAATTGAAGATATGTATGAAAAGAAACTCAACTACTTAGATCAAATTAAAGCGATACAAAGAAAAGCAAACTCAACAACTGACTACACCAAAACTTTGGTTGAAATGAACTTCAAAGACAACAATATACCGATTTTGAGATTCTTTAAAGAAGCCAATAACCAGTATGTCACCGAAAAACCTAAGCACACTTTTTATTTGTTTGTCGAAAACTGGCCAAACTACGCTAATTTTGAAGGCGTAACTATTGACATTAAACACAAAGACAAACGTGTCTTGGCTGACCCAAATAAGTCATATGACTTTGAGTTTAAAGACTGGCAAACTGCTAAGTCTAATATTTTAACTGACAAAAACCAGTACTTAAATGTTCGTGCAAACGGGTTTAACGGTATAGTTTTCTTTGAATTTATTTTAAATAAAAACATTGAAGAAACTGCTAAGTTTGACGAGTATTCATACAGCGTAACTTTAAAACCACTTAAAAACTCAGCGAGTGATTTAATTAAAAACATCTCATTTGATTTCCACAAGGCTGCAGAAAAGGAGGAGAATGATTAATGAGTATCTTAAAAAAATTAACCTATTTATTTATATTGTTTGTATCCTCAGTGCTACTGGCTGCATGTGGAGGAGTTTTTCAAAAAGTTGAGTTCAGCAAAGACGAACTTACCTATTTTGGGGCCGAGCGAAACGGTAAGTTAGTTACAGTTTCTGACTTTAGCAAAGTTCCCAAAAACACAATTTTGCACTTTGAGTTGAATCTAAAAAACCGTGAGTTTAAAGACCTGCTTATCAACGACGTGACTTACAATAACTTAGGTGTGCATATCGCAGATAACAAGTTTCAAGTTAAAGCTGATAAAGACCTAAAAATTAAACTAGTGTTTTCAGGTTTCTATCGCGTTAAACTACCAAAAGAAATTGAAGTCGTTTCATATGTTGGCAAGCCAAATCCGCCAACCGGAGTTGACTTAAATAAAGTTGAGGCGGGAAGCACTTTACTTTTTAAAGTCAAAATTAAACCAAAGGCTCCGTTTATGCTGCAGTTTGGAGAACAAGACCGCAGGTATTTTGAGCAAAACCAAAATGGTTTCTTTAAAAACAATCCAGATGACCTTGAAACTTCACTATTTGAATACAAGGTCAACGCAGATTTAGAAATTAAAGTATTTTACGACGAAAAAGACGTTAACTTTAAAATTTCAACTTCGCCTTACCTGGAGTTTAAAACTCAACACAGCGATTTAAACAAAGTGCCTTACGGTGAAGAAGTTGTCGTTAGTTTAAAAGAACAATACCGTGCGTTTTTAAAAGAATTTAAAGTAAACGGTGTGCCTACTCAGTTTGAGTCTAATTTTGAGTATTCTTTTAAAATCGACAAAGATATCACCCTAGAAGTTACCCTAGAAGGTTTTAAAACCCACCGTTTAAACTACGACCGTAATTTATTTAATTTAGCACAAAACTACACAACTCTGGACTTACCAGAAGGCGCGGACGTTACCTTAACACTAAAAGAGCCAAACCCAAACTCTAAATACGAGATTTTGGTAAACGGCAAAGCGCATAGCGGTACTTCTGTTAACTTCAAAATGCAAAATGACACCGAAGTTAAAGTCAAAGAAACTTCAACTGAGCAAATTGACAATTTAGACCCACAAGTAAAACACCGCCACCGTCCAATTCACACTACAGTTGAACTTAACTTAAAAGACCGCGAAAGAGTAATTAACACAAAATACACCAAACAAGCGGTTATAGACAACCTTGAAGCTAAAAATAACGAGTTTGCTTTTAAAGAGCCCGGAGTTTACCGAGTATACTACAACGAAACTAAAGACGGAAAAACTACCGTAACTCAGTATGTTTATTCAGTTTCCTACACAATTGAGAAGTTTAACTTAAACGGACAAGTCTATAAATACGACGAAAAGAAAGAACGCAGTAAGACTTTTAAAGACTTTGACAAAAAATACACTAAAGAAGTCGGAATGAACAACGAATATATACCTGAACTTTCTGCCAATATCAGAAAGGCGCGCTTTAGCGACGTTGAAAATAAGTTTATTACAACTATTGAGACTTTGTTTGGCATTGAACAACTGCTATTTAAAAAAATTATTCCTACATTTGTGTTAAAAGATAGTGAAAGCAAAGCACTCATAAGACAGTCTCAGTATGAAATTAACGCCGGCAAAATTACTTTTAAAGACCCAGCGTTAAAAGATAGAAAAATTCAGGTTGAAGCCACGATTTCCGGAATTTCTAAACTGGCAAACAACACAACTAAAACCAATCTTTACACAGACCGCGAAGAAATTACTTTAAAAGAAGGACACAATGCCTATACAGACTTAGAACTAAGAATGTATGTGCGTGGTGCGAGAAAATACTCAAATGTATTTTTGCAACGAAATATTAAAGTAGAGGATTTGCCCGGTCAATTTGAAAAAATCCCGCCAAAACCAAACTTTGCGGCACCAGAAGGCGACCTACTTTTAGAAAAAAACCGCAAGGGTGCACAAGAAATTGAATACGGAGTTGACGACAATGGTGACCCTATTGAAAGTAAAATAGGTGAAATTGGTTCAATTTATTGGCGATATGCACATTTCAGTCGAGGTGAGCAAAATTACCGTTCTTTAAATTTAAATGGCAATTACTTCCAAATTGATGCAAGCAACATCGCCAGATACTACACGATAGACTTTGCAGAATTTGGTTTTCCTGATCACACTTATGGTATTTTTTCATTTTTTACAATGGCTGATGTCACAAATACGCTTAGAAATATAGAAGTTACTGGCAACGCCGGAGTAAGTGGACCTGTGCTGCATTTAGATAACTCCAAATCTGTTCCTGCTTATTTTGGGGGAATTCACGGAGTTGTTGCAGTTAAGTCAAAATTAACTTTTGCAAACTCGGTTCTTCGCAACCATGGATACGGATATCGTCAACTTGAGGCTACTGCTTCTTATTTCTTTAATTCAAAAATTGAAAATAACTTCCTTGACGGAGTCCACTATATGAACCACGGTGGACATTATCAAACTAGTCAAACTCCTGAGTCTGAAATGAATGAAGTCAAATCCTTGAGTCCAGAACTGCAAAGACTGGCATTATTTAAGTCTTTTGTCTACATGCAAGACAGTTATATTGGTATTAACGGAGCACCAGGGTTTCTACTTCAAGACATGCGCAGAACTACTAAACTGGACTTTAGCGCCAATGAATTTGAAAACCGCGAGCTTACTTTGTTTAACACAACCAGATCGGTTCAAAGTCGAAAACCAGGTGAGTTAGTACCTGAGTTTGAAGGCGTTGACTGGATTAAGAAAACTTTTTACTACAACTCAGATCCAAACGTTTATCTAAAAAACACTGAACTAAATACTTTAACTCCACTAAACAACGACTTCTTTAAGATTTTTAACATCCAACAGTTAAAAACTTTCATCCAAAGTATTTTAAATGAACTGCAGGCTAACTCAAACCAAGCAAACGGACGCAACTTTGAGTTCTTAATTGAAAAAGATGGTGCTAAATACTTAAAAACTCCTTTCTTGCTTGCAACCGGCAGACTTGATTTTCCAGAGGCTATTCCTGAACCTGGAAAACCGCTTCCTGAAACCTATCACCGTTGCCACCGCAGAGAAACTTTTGATATTACTTTTGACTTTGAGTACCGCGAGAAAAACTCACTTGGAGTGTACGGAGATCTTAAAAACAAAGTTATCAACACCATTCGCCCACGCTATAAGTGTCCTGATCTGCCAGCAGGCAAAGAAGATTGCAGTTACTACTACAAGTCACCGGCTGTCTCTGAGTTCTTCTCAGGTCGTTTCTTAATGCCGTCTTCTGTTGACAACCGAGAAGATCCTATCAAAACCTTAGAAGAGTTGTTAAAAGAACCTGGTAGCAAAAAAGACCTAATTCAAAAAGCACTTAAACGCCTGGTTTACGACGCTGTTGTATCGGTTTCCAAAAAACAAAACTACGATACTTTTATTAACATCAGTATCCCAGTTAAAGGACTAAACCCAAAAGCCCCTCAAGGTGAACTTGGAGCATCTTTGATTTTTGGTTTTAACTTTAAATAACTTAAAGTCTTTAAAAAAGTTGTTTACCAAAGGTAAACAACTTTTTTATTTTTGGCTTAGCACCACCAAAGTTTCTGATTCTGCGGTTTGGGGGAAATTTTTAAAAGGCTGGATTTTTGTAATTTTAAAGTTATCAAGAATTTTAAGATCACGAATTAAAGAAGGTAGATTACAAGAAAGATAAATAATTTTCGCTAAGTTTGATTGGTTTAATTCAATTAACACAGATTTTTCAACACCTGCTTTAGGTGGGTCTAAAATTATTGTGTCTGCTTTATTTTTGACCTTACTAAACTGAAATGTAAAATCTCCTTCAAGTATTTCTAGATTAGTAATTTTATTAAGTTCTATGCATTTTCTAGCACAGTTATTGGCATCTTTATTGATTTCAATTGAATAAACTTTTTTAGCAGTTTTAGCGATGTATTGACCGATTGTAGAAATTCCTGAAAACGCGTCTATAACGCAGTTTTCACTATTTATTTCTCTAAATATTTCTCTGTAGATTTTTCCAACCATATGGGAGTTGGTTTGAAAGAAAGCCAGTCCATTTAAAAGATAGACGATGTCATCTATTTTTTGCGCGATAAATCGACTTCCTTTAACTATGTGGATTTTTTCGTTTAGTATGTAGTGAATAGATATGCTTGGTGCTAAAAGAGAATTTAAGTTAGAAAGTTCAGGGACTCTTTCTGAGTTATTATTTTTTAAAATAAAGGTAACTTGAAAATCATTTTCTAAATTAGTTCTAAAAATAACTTTGGCAACTTCTTTAAGCATTATCTTGCGTTCTTTTAATTCATCGTTTAATTTAAAAATTAAGTTATTTAAAGCTGTGGGGTAAAGTATGTTTTTGTCTTGCAGACAAAAACGATTACTTTTTTCAAAATGATAGCCCAGTCTTGTGTAGTTAAGTTCATGATTTGCGATTAGCACTGCTTTATTGCGGTAATTGGTCGCAACTTCGGAAAATATACATTTGTCTATTTTTGGGAAAACTAAACCACTTCTTTCAAATGAGTTTTGAGTAATTTCTTGTTGAAATTTAAGTTGCTCCGCAAAAGAAAGGTGAGAAAGATTATAGGTTCCGTTGTAAGTCTGCGACACTCTTTCTTCAGATTGTTTTATTAAAGTGTTTGTCTTGTGGTTAATTTCGGCTTCAAAGAATTTCTTTTTGCCTGTAATTTCGGTGAGTATACACTCTTCACCGACTAAGAGATTTTTAACAAAACCTACTTTGTTGTCCAATTTGACGATACCCCTACCGTCTTTGTCATAGGCAAAACAAACTGCTTTATACATTTTTAACCTCTGACAGTTCATACGCGACTAAACCATATTTTTGGATATCTGCTTGCGTGTAGTACTTAGAAAGCTCTAAAAGAGCCTCGTCTTGATTTTTAAAGCAATAGCGAAAATCATTGTCAAAATGTTTTTCTAAGGCTGTTTCCCAATTTTTATAATGTTGAATTTGGTAAATTTTTGCAATCAAAGCGTGACTATCACTTTTTAGGCAAACTAAACTACCTGTTTTGATTTTATTTCTCTCTGGTGTGTTTAGTCTAAACTCAAAATTTTTTTCTTTATTTAAAATTCTTTTTAGATAAATTTCTTTAATATTAAAAACAGGAATAGTTTTTTTAATTAAAGTTAAAAAAGTCAGTTCTTCATTTTGTTTTTCTTTGATTTCTCTGAACTTAGAAAAATTAAAATTAAGGTATACATCACCTGTGTATTCTTTATTTATTTTTGTAAGGTAAACTAAATCAGAAGAGTTTAAAGTCTCTTCAAATAAGGTTTTTCCGCCAATTATAAAAAGGTCTTTAGCAAAATTGTTTAAAAAATCACCAACATTTGAAACTAACCTAACATTATTATTTTTAATAACAACATCTTTACTCGCGACATAGACTTCTTTAAAACGAGAAAGGTCAAAACTGTAGTCTTCCGTTAGTGAAATATAAGTAGATAAACCCATTAAAACATTTTTATTAAAAGTTTTTTCTTTAAAATGTTTTAAGTCTAAAGGGTAATACCAAGGCAATTTGTTTCCTTTGCCGATTAAGTTATTTTTATCTATTGCTAGAATTGAAAAAATCATAGTTTCCCCTAAATTAGTTCTTTATAAAAAATTATTTTTCCTCTAAAATGATAGCATAATAAAAATTAACAATATTTCTAAACAAGTTAACGCGTATTAAATATGCTTTAAGTTTTTACTTTTAGATTTTGAAATAAAAAATATTAGAATTTAATAATTTTTATATAAATATTCTAATCGCTTTATAAGGCTCTTAAACTTTTTAAAAAATGTTAATTTCGAAATATTATCTTAAAAATCTAAAAAAAGATGTGTTTTGACTCACTTTATACGAAATTTTGTGTGCTTCATATTTAAAAAAGTGTATTGAACCGACTATAATATATATGAGGAATTGCTTCAAAACCTGATAATAATTTTTCTTTTTATTTTATTTCAAAAAAGAAACAAAAAGAAATAAAAATAAATACAAAATAATTCGGAATTTATTTATTTATAAATTAGTAAGTTCCGCTAATTATGAAAGGATAAAAAATGTCAAAACCTAAAAGAAATTTAAGTATCATAGGTACAGCTATTTTACTGTTGTTACTAGTTTCAGTTATTTTCATACTGTTTTTAATTTTTACTTTCCCTAAGTTATCACTTTCTGAAAGTAAAGGTTTCAATAAAGACGATATCTTTAAATTAGAAAACGGTAAAATTAGATTTGTAGTACCAGAGAGACTTTTTAAAAAAGCAAGTCAACACAGTGTTGAAATCAACCCTGATTGGTTTCAAGCCACTAAGTATGGAAAAATTACTGAAGTTAAAGCAAAACCTGGTAAACAACTTGCTTTTAACTTTGAAGACAAAGAATACGACAGCGCAGTTTTTTCAATTGTAACTAGAAACCGTGTTGGTATCAAAAGAGAATACGACGTTATCGTTGATTACTCTAACTTTGTACGTGTATTTTTCTCGGCAACTAAAGAAAACGTCGCTCCAAGAAAACCTTTGGTAATGCCTCGTTCTAAAGTCAACATAGAGTATAAAGACCAAGTTGATGAACTTACAAAAATTTCTTCTTTTTCGCCATATAATTCAAACGGCCAAAAAGAAAGCACAACTTTTTCATTTAAAGAAGTACTTGACTTAAAAAGCGGACAGGCTTATCACGCAAACACTGAAGACCAAATTAGATTAGTTTACGATTTTGTATTAAAAGGCATCCTAAAAGACAAAAACAAAGCCAACAATCCAGAAATCGTTGACTATATTTCAAAAACTCAAACTAAAATCACTACTTTAAATCCAAATGGCACTTTAAACTTAGAAACTTCTCCATTCTTTGTCTCTGAGTTTTTAGGTTGGTACTATGTAAATAAACAAAATGAAGTCATAGAAGTTGGAGCAGGACAAGAGATCAATGTTCCTGAACTTAAAGGCTCTGAACTTAGATTAGTTGCCAGATACAAACATTCAATTGACGACAATAAACTAAAAGAAGAATTAAACAAACAAGATTTATTTTTAGTTACTTATTTTGACGGAACCGAAAAAGTATTTTCATATATTGCAAGAAAAGGCGAACCACTTATAAATTACCGTCGCGCAAAATCAGGATTCAGTCTAGTTGGCTGGTATACCGATCTTGGTTTTACAAAAGAGTTTGACTTTGATCTAGGACGAGCAGATAAAAACATTTCGCTTTACGCAAAATACGAAAAAGAAAATGCACAACCACAGCCAAATCCAAATCCTAACCCGACTAAATATACAGTTAAATTTATAACCACTCCAAGTAACGTCAAACTTAACGACCTTGAAATTGTTGAAAATCAAAAAATTAGTAAAAACTACTATTTAAACCCTGATTTAGTTACATATGTTGATAAAAACGGAGACACATATAAACTAGCGGGTTGGAAATTAGAAGGTTCAAATGAACTTTTTGACTTTGAAACTCCGATTACTAAAAACATTACACTTGTTGCAGTATTTGAAAAGTCAAATGCTCCAAGTCCACATCCTAAACTACTGAGTACAAAATCAAAAGACTTAAAGAAAAACTTAACAACCAAGCGTTTGACTACGAAGAATTTGACACCGAGAGAATCACAGGTGTTCAAGCAGGCACTGAGGTTGAATTAACTCCAGATAAACTGGCGGCACCTCGTGGCTTTGAGTTATTCGGCGCTGCTTCTGAAGTTAAGAAAACTATTGCGGCAGATGGCTCTACTGTATTTAAGTTGTACTTTAAAAGAAAAACTTTTAAAGCAACCTTTAACTACAATGGTGGTGTTTTAAACGGTGAAACTAAAAAAGAAGTTCAATATAAGTTTGGACAAACTTTAGCCGACATTGGCCATCCTACCAAAACCGATCCTAGCGGAAATAAGACCTACACTTTTGCGGGTTGGCTAAACCCTGTCACAAATCAATTAGTTGACTTTGCTCAAAATAACTTAGTTGAAGAAAACTTAAACTTAGTGGCTAAATGGCAAGAAACTAATAACTTTAAGAAAGTTTATTTAAACCTTATTTATGAAGGCCTGACAACAAATCAAGATACTTTACATGAACTAGAACTGCCAACTCAAAGAAAAATTGGCAGTTCTGTTACTGCAAACGACCAAGAAATTAAAGATATCATTTCTGCATTTCTTGCAAGTCAACCACATCCTAACCATGAAACTAACTTTGACCCTGCTAAATCTATATCTAATCTAACTATTTCAAATACACCAGATAAACAAATTATTAAACTTTACTATAAAGCCAAAACTTATCGTGTTAATTTTAATTTAACAGAAACAGGACTTGACCAAAGTACAATTGACCCAATATTAAGCCAACCTCTTAACTTAAAATACACAAACAAAATCACCGCAGATATTTTGGCTAAACTGCGTGCAGTTAAAAAAACTAATACTCAAACTCACAACTATCTATTTGAAAAATTGCTAGTTGAAGAAACTAATGCTGAGTTTGACCCAAACATTGCATACAATTCAAACATTACACTTAAACCTGTATTTAAAGCAGTTAAAACCACCGCAAACATCACTTACACTATTAGAACTCAAAAAGCAGACGGTAGTTACGACGAAAAAACAGAAACTAAGAGCGGAAAAATTGGTTCAAAACATATTGTTGCTTACACAAATCCAGATAACACAATGTATCAAGACCCTGAATACAGTGTGGATGACTTGACTGTAAACACAGATGAAACTCAAAACAAGGTAACTATTACTGTTAACCGCAAAACTTATACAGTAACTTATCAAGTTGATGGACATGCGTCTACTATTCCAAACAAAACATTTAGACATGGTCAAACTCACGGTGTAATTGACGAAAGTAAGTTCCAAATAGATGAACTAGAAATTGTTAAATTAGAACTAGATAACAATGTAAAAACTAAAGAAGAAATTAAAACTTAGTAGTTTCAAGCAACCATACAATCAAAGTTTATGTAGGTGAAAAAACCAGAATAGTTGGCAAATATCCTCAAACTAAAGTTGACAATCCAGCAGGAATTCAATTTGAGCGAGACGATGTTCAGCCACTTAAATTTAATTCTAAGAATGTAGACTACACAATAAACTTTACACGCAAATACTACAAAGACAATTTAGGTAATAGATACGAAATGTACAATGGTAATTACTATAAGTTTGAAGACGTTGAGTTTGTAAAAATTCCCAAACAAAACACTTGGTTTACAAAGAAAATAATTGATTTTACGCCCTTTAATTTTTATATTTCTTCTTTTCAAGATAACGCTATACCAGAACGCTCTATATTTAAAGCAATGGTAGAAGAGATAGGCAAAATTTTGAAGACTACTACTTATATGCCTACTTATGACGACGGTGATTTTTCAGTTAAACCTATTTTAGATTTAAATAATAATGTTTATTTTAAATTAAGGCGAGAATCTACAGATTACGCTAAAGCTATTTTATTTCAGTATTATGGTCAAAAACCTATTTATCGTGGTATCAATTTGCAGGCGTATCCGAGCGTATCTAATCATCCTTACTACCATGGAAACTATGAACTGTACTGGTGGCTCGGTGCGCAATATCCTAGCTCTGACCCAATCGCGCACTTAATTCACCACAATGGCAACTTGACAAATATCAATGTGAACAGCGTTTTAGGTGTAGTAGTTTGCATTAGGTAGTCTGTTGACCACTTGTAGTGCGCTATTAGTAGAGTTTTGTACAAACATCTTTCTTGCCATTAATCTTTCTAACTTCTAATAACTCAGATACTTATTTATTTATTGAACAACATTGAGAATGTAGTATCTACATAAAATAAACACATTTAATTTTTTAAAAGGTTCTATAAACTTTTAGCGAGACCTCTAAGACCTTTAAGGAATAATAACCTTAAGGGTCTTTTTCATATATTTATGCGAAAATTAGCCAAAAAACAACCAAAATTACTCTATATATTTATATATAGGACTACATTTACAGTTAAAAAATGGCTTTTTTTATAGGTGGGGTATAATTATGTAAGCACTTTTTGAACTACTTACTTAAATTATTTCTCACTAAATATTTACCTACATAAATAAAGTTATTTAAATACACATACAAAAGTGAGAACTTTTCAAAAAGGAGTTTTACTTTATGAAGAAAGATTTTATTAAATACGAAGACGCAAACACTAACTTAACTACTCCCCAAAAACCCCGTCAATTTAAAGCCAAAAAACAATTTGCACAACCTTACTCAACTAAACCCTACACTCGTCCTGTAAAAACCACGAGTGCTTTATTTGCTTTATTTTTAGGCGCAATTATCGTTGCTTTGATGGTTTTTTTGTCGTTGGGACAAAAACCAAACCACACAAAACCAAAGCTCAACATCAACAACGAATACATTGACAGACCAAATGACGGTAGTAAACCGATTGACGAAACTAATCACTTGAAAAACATTTTAATTGCAGCCAAAGTTTTTAGAGACCAAAGTCATTTCCAAAGTGAAACCAACGGACAGGCAACTGCTTACTTTGGTTCTTTTGGTTCAACTACTCAAAAAATTAAAGCGATTCGTCAATACGACACTGCGCATTTGGCAAACAAACAATACTCAAAAGGCACGTTTGCTAGTCCTGGTCTCTATGTTTTTAGAAACGAGTCGCCCCGAGGTGCGCAGTACTTTGTTAAAGAACTTGCTAATTTTGAAAATGGTGACTTTGCCAAACCAGTTTGGCGTCAATACAAAGGTTCAGACGCTCCATTTACTGAAGCCGATTTTACTGAAAACATCCTAGGCTCTGACTTAAAAGATTTCACTCAACAAATTCTTTCTCGTAAAACCATTAAAAAAGTAGACTTAATCAATCAAGCCAATGGTGAAACTACTTACCGTGTTGATTTTGTGGTAGACGAAGACTTAAATAAACCAAGTGGTCTTGGCAAACTTGCTGCAACTGGTAAATACGCAGTTGAAGTCAGAGAAATGGCTCAAACTCCGTACTACCCAACTTTCAAATCATTTACTTTAGACGTAACCATGAACGACCGTTGGGAAGTTTTAAAAACTGTTTCAAACGAAGAGTATAACTTAACCGTTAAAGGCATTTCTTCAGATTTTGCTGCAACCATGACGCAAACTTTTACCTACAAAAAAGAAAAAGTCCAAACTGACGATTTCCATAACTTCTTTCACAAAGATTTTCGCAAACACGGCGAAAACACAGAGACAAAGCCAGATGCAACCGACCTTTTAATAGACGCTTTTTCAAAAGTAAAATCAGGTAACTTCAGAGGTTCACTAAACGTCAACGGACAAGTCCTTGAGTTTACCGCAACTTTTTCAAAAGACCCCGCAATTTTAAAAATTGAGTCTAGATTATTTAATTTACACTTTGAAAACAAAAAATATACCTTTTCAATGCTTGGCCAAACCTACACAGGTGAAGCCGACACTATTGTTGAGTTAATTGGCAAACTATTTAATAAAGGTAGTTTCTTAAATCTACCTAATCTGCAGGAAATAATTGGTGAACTTAACCAAAACTTCACCAAACCTAAAAACATCGGTGCCTACACTGTACTTGAAACTAAAGCCAAAGGTATAACTTTAACTTTCTACATCAACAAAGACACCAAAGAGTTAGTTGAGTTTAATGCCAAACAAGATACTAACGGGAAAACTCTAGAACTTAACTTTAAACGCGCAGAAAAACCAGCAAACCCTGAGTTTCCTGAAGACAAAACTGATTTTGACACCGCCACTCAGCAACTTAAAAAAATCTTTAGCGATACTTTTGAGTTTAACTTATCTAAAGAAATCAACGCAAACTCTAGTTTGACTGTCAATGCCTTAGTTTCGTTTAACAACAAAACATCTATCTCAGCAAGCGGTGAACTTAGCCTGACTGCTTTTGGCAAAAACTACAACATCCCTTTTGACATTGTTGAAAACAAACTAACAATGCACTTTAAATCGCGTTCTTTAACTTTTGATTTAAACAAAATTGTTAAAGAGTTTTTCAACGTTGACTTAACTAAAAATAGTTTAGAGGAGTTAATTAACTTAATTGACTTTACTAATTTAGTTAAAACTGCAGAACGCTTATTTAGTTTCCTTGACTTAAAATTAGCCAAAGACAACTTAAAAGTAGAAGATGGACGTGTGGCTTTTGACCAAAGCAAAACAGCCTTTGCTTTAACTCACCGCCCTGGCACTAAACTTCCTAGTCCAAAAGCACCTGTCAACGAACTTGATTTAACTGAGTTTTTATTAAAATACTTTAAAGACCCAGATTTAAACCCACGCGGTACAATTTCCTTTACTTTAAACTACACCTTAAACTCAATTACTAAAACTGACTCAGACTCAGAAATCAAAGTTGCTGTTGACTTGCTTAAAGGAAAGATTTCAATTTCTATTCCAAAACTTGGTCGCATTTATATAGATAACCGTGGAGTATACGTTGAGTTTGGGCCAAACAAACGCAAAAATGTGCAATATTTTGCACACGCTGACTTAAAAGAACTAGCCTCACAAATTCGTTCGGCTCTTTCTAAATACTTACCTAGTGGTTTTGATCTAGATGAAATAATTTCTCAAGTTTTGACTAACTTAACCGTGGATCAAGCGAGTGGCAATCTTTTAACTTCCTTTAAGTCAAAAGACGATCGTTTTACCATGACTTTAAACTCATACCAAAACGAAACTCCTTATTTAGTGTCACCAGAAGACCAAAACGGTAAACAAATTAACCGTTTTAGTAAACCTGCCCTTGAAAAACTCCTAAAAGTTCTTGAAAGCAGCAAATTTCAGACCAGTATTTCTTTTGCTGACTTTAATATTCAGTTAAATCTACTATACAAAGACAACACACTTTATTTAAATGCCAAAATTATGAAAGCAGGCAAGGAAGTTGCCGACATTTCTATCATTGGCAATCAAGTCTACGCTAAAGTAAATGGCTACAATTTAAAGGCCAATGTTAAAGACTTTAGTGAACTCATGCACAAAGTATTTGAAATGTCTCGCCTAAAAGGTGAAATTGGTGGATTTAACTTAAATAACTTTGGCATTGACTTATCTGAACTTAACCTCGATTTTACCAACCCATTTGCAACCCTTCAAAGTATTGCTAAAACCATTGACAAAATGCCACTGGTTAAATCTTTAATTAAGTCACTTGAATTTGAGTTAAACTACCCAACCCAAGACGAAGCCAAACTACTTACCTTTAAACTAACTGCGTTTAACTTCAACATCACAGGTTATCTTGATGCAGACCCTCAGTTTAACGCAAACATTTTTGAGATTAACGAAAACGAATATATTGACCTTCCGCTTGCTGACCTTAACTCAAAAACTGAAGTTCAACCTGGCGCTAAACTACCTCTTGACATTTCTGAGGTCAACAAAATCAAAGAACGCGTAATGACTAAACCTCACAGCGTTACCGGCAGCGCCGAGATTAATGGAGTCAACTTAACAATTCACAAAGGCTATGTTTCTGTTAATAACAACTTCCAAGATGTAGAAGCAGTGCTTTACGCCGAGGCTAAGTTTAAGGACTTAGTTTATAGTTTTGAACTGTATTTTTCTAAAAACACAGTTTATTTAAAATCAGCTAAACTAAACGCTAAAGTGTCAATTGAAGAAATTGGTAGTTTGATTGCAAAAATCACAGAACTTATCAAGAGTCAAGGTGAAATTAACTTCAATAACTTTCAACTACAAAGCAACTTAAACTCAAACATTCAAGCACTAATTTCTAAGTTTGTAATTCAATCACTATCCATCGCCAAAGAAGAAATTACCTTGGCGGCTAAATACGCAGAATACGAAGGCAAAATTTACTTCAACCGCAAAACTAAAGCAATTAACTTAACTATTTCAAACTTTAATCTACATTTAACCTTAACTCCAACTGAGTTTAGCGAGGTTGGCGAAAGAGCCGAGGCTAAAATCGCTGAGTTGATGAAAAATCCAAATGTCTTAACTGCCAACGATATTTTAAAGATTGCTGAACTTTACTCAACTCGCTACACCCTTGAAGATGTTAACTACTCGCTTCCAAAAGAACTTACAGAAAAATACCTAGGTAAAGACGCAAAACTAGACTTAAGCGTGAAAAACGCACAAGTTGACTTAACTTCAAAACACCTGCTTAAAGCAGACTTAGGTGTGAAGTTCACGCACCCTCAACTTGGAAGTCCAATTAACCTAAACTTTGAACTACACATTCAAGACAAGCAAATTTACTTGCTTTCAAAAGAATACCCAACTCTTAACTTAAAAGCCGCCTACAGCGAAATTACAGCGATTATCACGGCAATTCAAAAAGCCATTGAAAAAGCCAGTGGTATTTCTATCAGCAAGGCAAGTCTAAATAACTCAAGTCAAACTTATTTAGCGCCAAAACTAGAGCTTACAAAAATCTTAGATGCACTAAATATTTCTAAAGAAGGTCTAGACTTTGACTTAAAGAAAGCATTTGGAATTGAACAAATCACCAATGTTTCTCTGCGTTTTAAATTGCAAGAAAAAGCACTATCTCTTTCTGCAAGTCCACTTAACTTAAACTTAACTTTAAAGAAAACTGATAAAAAACTTAACTTATATCAGCCAAACGCAACAACTCAGTTTTTAGGCCGTGAGTTTTTTGAAAAAACAGCAGACCTAGTCGCTACTGGCTACGCAGTAAACGGTGAGTTTAACTTACCTGTAAACGCTGAGAACCTAAAAGTAGAAATCAAGGGTGCCCTAAACTTCGCTCGCAAAACTATTTTGGACCTTGAGTTAAAACTAATTTACAAAGATATTCAGCAAACCTTCCGTCTACTTTACGACAAAGAGTTTTTCTATCTACAAAACGAAAAAGTTAACCTGAAATTAAGCCTGCAAGATATCCAAGCCCTAATTTCTGAAGGCCAAAAACTCAAAGATATGTTTTCAGGAATTACTGTAGGACTGACTCAAGACCTAATTAAAGCTGTAGTTGCAGGTACTTTTGAGTTTAGTCAAACTAGCATTGTGGCTAAATTCAAAGAAGGTATACTTAAAAACCTAGAAGTCAAAGCAGATCTAACTGCGAAAGCTCTCAAAGTTAAATACGGCAGTATGCTGGACTTAACTTTAACTAAACAAGAAGACGCAGAAACTAAAGATGTACCTGAAGGCATTGAGTGGCTAGACCGTTCGTTTGTTGAAAAAGTTTTTGATTTATTTTCTTCAACTTATGAACTGAAAGCCACAACGACAGATACTGCTAAGTTTAAAGGAGAGTTAAGCGGAAACGTTGACCTTAAATCTAAAGTTAACTTCGCTGGTTCTGGTAAAGTTGAGTTTAAGATTGGCGAAAAATCTTACTTCCTTGAACTAAATAACTTATACATTTCTGAACGCACGCTTTACGCGTTAACTCAAAAACTAAACTTAAAAATACCTTTTGCCGACATCAGCCGTCTACAGACAGAAATTCAAAAAATATTTGCTGATTTAAAACCACTACTTGGACTTTCAAGTAAAACAGACTTAATTAAGTACTTATCTGTCTACACAGACTTAATTGACGCACTTACTTTTACTAAAGATAAAATCACCCTTTCTAACTTCTCAATTAGCGGAATTAAGTTATCCGCCGAAGTTGACCTTACTAAAAAAGAAATCAGGCTAACTCTACCAGATTTAGGACTACAGGCTACTTTAACTAAGTCAACAAAACAAAACACAGGCGTAGTTCCGGCAGTTCAATACGTCGACACCGATACAATTTTAAACTTACTTAAACTATACGCGCAAACCTATGAAATTGACGGCAAGGCCCAGAGCAGTGAAATGGGTGCTGACTTTTCTGGTAAACTTTCGCTTAAAGGCGAGGTTCTGGCTAAACTAGAAACTTACCTTAAATTCAAAGACAAATACCTGAAAGCCACAGTTTACTACGACAAGAAATATCTGTATTTTGAAACCGAAAAACTGAAGTTTAAACTTTCAGTTGAAGAGCTTACTCAAATCATTAAAAAAGCACCAGATTTACTAAAACTAGCCAATGCTGAAAACATCTTTAACCTACTTACTCAGTTTTCTTTAACCAACAGCGAACTAAATGTGGGATACGGCGATCTAAATGTTCGCGCTAACTTACTTGACCGCAAGGCAGACATTACTTATAAAAACTTAGTTCAGGCCACTGTTACTCCAACGGCCACCGAAGACCTTGGTTCAGTTCCAGAACACGAATGGAAGACTTACCAAGACATTCTTGATTTGTTTGCAAATGTTGAAAAAATTAAGTCTACGTTAAAAGCCCCTCAAAAAACCTTTAACTTCGCCGGTACCTTTGAACTAAACGGCAAAGCCTTAGAAGTTTCAAAAGGTTCGCTTACCATCAACTCAAAAGGCAATACCTTTGACTTAGACGTAAACTTTGAGGCAAAATACGACGGAAAAGACTACAAAGGTAGAATTACTTTCTTAAATGGCTACATTTATCTTGATGTCAACGGCCTTCGCGTCAAAATTAGTCAAGAGGAATTCATTCGCTCAGGATACCGTTTAATTGGTACTTTTGGTGGCAGCGCCGAAGCTCTTGAAAAAGCCCTTAAGTATTTCAATAACCCAGAAAACTTAAAAGAAATTCTTGGACTAAACTTAGCCTCTAGACTCACCTACTTAAACTCACCTATCTACAGCCGTTTCCAAAGAGGCTTGACTAAACCTGAAAACGCTACTGACTTATTTGAAATCCTAACTGAGATTGACTTTACTAAAACCAATGTCCGCGCTAGCGTTAATTACGGAGAGATTAGCGGTACTTTTGACCTTGAGTTTACAGACACTCGTTTTGCAAAACTACAAATCGCCAATGCTAAACTTAAGGAAAACAAAATTGAGCAAGCTGTTTTTGAACAAACCGACTACACAGAAATCACTGCGCCAAACGAAGCGGATTTCACAGAAAAAGAGTTTAAATACTTTGATACATTTGTAGATGCTGTGATGAACACCATTGACAAAAAACAATACCATATTAAAGGTCAAATCACTTCAAATAAAGTGTTTGGTGTAGGTTTGAATATCAAAAATGTTGACCTTAAAATGAATTTTGCTGATCCTAATGGTACACAAATTGAACTTACATTTGATATGGATTACACTGGTGCCAAAGTATTTGGTCAAGTAAATCAAGTTAACAAAGGTAATATTTCTGTTCATTTTTACATGAAAAACGGTCGTGGATACTTAAGAACTAAAACTAAAGAAGTAACTTGGGTTGGTACTATTTTTGCAAGTAAAAAATATGGACCTGAAGTAACTAAGTATTACGAGTTCACTGAGTCTGAAATGAAGGCTAACTTATTTGCCTATATCTTAACAATGATTTACGCAGACGACCAACTGTGGAATGGTCAAACAAAACCTACTCCAGTTAGAGGATTTAACAGACCTAGATTAGTTAAACGCGGACCGCTTGATAATTTAGATATTGCTAAACTAGTTAAAAAAATAGTTGCGGGTAAAACTGAATCATCAAACAGTTATGATTATGAATTTACTGTTGATAAAGATATCGTAAAAGGTAAATTGCCATCGCCAATTACCATGAGTGATATTGTTATTAAACTAATCACTATGCCTGAAGGCGATAAACAGTATTTACGTAAATTTAAAGTTCAAACTGCTCTTTCAGTTCTTATATCGTTTAATATTGTAGCTGAATTTGAGATGGTTGCAATGGGCGCAGACGTACCTGCTATTAACTTGCCTGACAACATCAACGACAAATGGTAATTTAGTTTAAATTCTACTCAAAATAAAAAGGTATACACACGCGTGTATACCTTTTTGCATTATTAAAACTTTTCTTTAAACAATTTCAATTAAAAACCCGAAATTATTTTAAAAACATCTAAAAATAAACTATAAATGGCTAAATAAAGCCCTTTTATCCAGGTTATGAAAACAATTCAAAGCACGAAAGTGTGGTATAATTAACAAGTATTGAGGTACTAAAAATGGATATAATTAACCCAGATTTACAAACTAGCGAAGTTATTACTTCAAAGAAAAAAAGAAAACCTAAAAAACCTTACTCTAAAGCAGAACAAATCATTATTTGGATAATTATTGTTTTTTCTGCCTTGACAATTCTCTTGTCTGCTGGCTTTGGTATTTACTACGGAATTAAATACGACTATGATAATCGTCGCAAACCACTTGACGACATTACCACTATTACTACCGGCGACTTTGAAACTATTATGGCCAAGAAAAAAGGTGTAGCCTTGTCTTCTCTTAAGTTCTCTGGCAACAACAACATAGACTTCACATCAAAACGCTATATTTATATTTTGTTTTACGACCAAAAGGAGCGTTCTTATACTAGATACTCAAAGTCTTTGCGTAAGTTAATTAAAAAACTAAAAGGCGACGTTTTGATTTTAGGTGTAAATATTCCAGATTCTGAAGAAAATAAGTTTATGGATATTGCTAACTTTCCTGACTATAAAAATCCAGATGGTTCAATAACTCACAAAGAAGATGTTAAAGTCCCAATGTTTTTCCAAAGCACACCAGAAGGTGATTTTGAAAAACAAATGCGTGCAAATAACTTCAAAGACATCTACAACATTTTAAATACCCACAAAGACCCTAAAAAATAAAAACTACTTTTTAAAATCAAAGGAAAATATAAATGAACGCAGAAATTATTAAACAAATCGCCGACTCACTGGCAATTAAAGAAAGCCAAGTTAAAGCAACTCTGGCTTTGCTTGAAGAAGGTGGCACTATTCCTTTTATCGCCAGATACCGAAAAGAAGTCACTGGCAACCTAGACGAAGAACAGATTAACGAAATTAACAAGGAATATGAATACCAAGTTAACTTAAAACAAAGAAAAGAAGATGTTTGTAGACTGATTGACGAAAAAGGCATGCTGACACCTGAACTTAAAGCCGAAATAGAGGCTTGCACTAAGTTAGTGGAAGTTGAAGACTTATACCGTCCATTTAAAGAAAAGAAAAAGACTAAAGCAACTGAAGCCATTAAAGCCGGCCTTGAACCACTTGCTCAGTTTATCTTATCCTTTCCAGATACAGAAATTGAACCTGAAGCCGAGAAATACATAAACGAGACAGTTAAAACAAAAGAAGCCGCAATTCAGGGAGCGCTTTACATCATCGCTGAGCAAATTTCTGACAATGCAGAGTACCGCAAATGGATGCGAGAATACGTTTTTACAAACGGTCAACTAGTTTCTAGAAAGAAAAAAGACGCAGTTGACGAAAAAGGTATTTACGAGATTTACTATGAGTTTCAAGAACCTTGCACTAAGGTAAAGGAATATAGAGTTCTCGCCATTAACCGTGCAGAGAAAGAAAAAGTAGTCACTGCTTCTATAGAATGCGAAAACGCAGATATCCTTGCGTATCTTGAAAAACAAGTTATTTTAAAACCTAAAAGCACCGCAACTCCACACCTTAAACTTGCAATTCAAGATAGTTTAAAACGTTTAATTTATCCTTCAATTGAAAGAGAAATCAGAGCAGAGTTGACCGAAAAAGCAGAAGACCAAGCAATTAAAGTCTTTACGCTTAATGTTGAGAAACTACTACTTCAACCACCAATTAAAGGCAAAATGGTGCTAGGTATTGACCCTGGTTTTAGAACTGGCTGCAAAATGGCGGTAATCTCGCCAACTGGACAACTTCTGGAAGTTGGTAAACTTTTTTTCCACGATTTTTTTAAAGAAGAACAAAGAGTAGCAGCCCTAAAAGACCTGCTTACCATAATTCGTAAATACGACGTGGAAATTATAGCAATTGGAAACGGAACCGCTTCTCGTGAAACTGAGGAGTTTGTGGCAAAAGTTATCACTAAGGCTAAACTAGACGTTAAGTACGTGATAGTTTCTGAAGCTGGTGCTTCTGTGTATTCTGCCTCTGAAGTTGCGCGTGCTGAGTTTCCAGACCTGCAAGTTGAAGAGCGATCTGCTGCTTCAATTGCAAGAAGACTACAAGATCCACTTTCTGAACTTGTTAAAATTGACCCGAAATCTATCGGAGTTGGTCAATATCAACACGACGTTTCTCCCAAAAAACTAAACTCAGAGCTTTCTTTTGTAGTAACCACTGCCGTTAACTCAGTCGGAGTTGACCTAAACACTGCGTCAACCGCCTTGCTTACTTATGTTTCTGGGCTTAACTCAAAACAAGCAAAATCTATAGTTGACGCGAGACAAAGCAAAAAAGGTTTTAAAAACCGCGAAGAACTTAAAGAAGTTGCCTATATTACTAACAAAGTATACGAACAAGCCGCTGGTTTTCTTCGCATTACAGATGGCGATGAAATTCTAGACATGACGCCAATTCACCCCGAGTCTTACTCAGTTGCCAAGGCTTTGATGAGCAAGTTTAACATCCAAAAACAAGACATTGGCAAAGTTGAAGTAATTGACGAAAAACTGAAAAACTTTAGTTTAACTAAAGAAGTAGAGGCGCTAAATACAGACCGCTATACTTTGGAAGACATTGTCAAATCTTTAAAACAACCTCTTAGAGACCCAAGAGATTCATTTCCGCAACCTTTGCTTAAATCTACAATTTTAGAAATTAAAGACTTAACTATTGGCATGGAAGTGGAAGGAACTGTTCGTAACGTTGTTGACTTTGGGGCGTTTGTAGACATTGGACTACACGAAGACGGGCTAATTCACATCTCAAAAATGGCAAAACGTTTCATTAAACATCCTTCTGAAGTTGTGCAAGTTGGCGATATCGTTAAATGTTATGTTGTGGCGATTGACGAAAAAAGAGGCAAGGTCGGATTGGCTCTTGAAAAAGACTTAATTTAATGTAATAATTTAAAAAGTAGTTTTTCAAAAACTACTTTTTACCTGGAGTGATACTCAAGAGGCTGAAGAGGACGCACTGCTAACGCGTTAGGGCGAGAAATTGCCGCGAGGGTTCAAATCCCTCTCACTCCGCCATTTAACCTACATTTTTTTACTTTTTAATTTAAGTTAAAGGAGATAAAAATGAGCATAAATAAACTTAAAAATTTATCTATAGTTTCAATAATTTTTGGCTTAATTACTATGTTATTTTCTTTTTCTGTTGTTGGAATTAGACTGTATATTGAGTTTTCATTCCAAGGTAAAACTGGGATTGGCGTTGCTATTGCCGCACTTGCTTGGGCCAAAATTTTGCTCTATGTTTCTATTGCTTACTTAGTTTGGTTTTTAGTAAATCTATCTTTATATATCTATGTTTTTGTTAAATTACATCCATATAAAGAAAACCCACATTTTGCTCTTTCAATAATTGGTTTTATCTTTCCTATCTTTCAGGTTATTGCTCTTATTTTGTATATCGTTAAAATCAATAAACTTATTAAAACTCAAGCCCTAGAGCCAGACAGCGACGTGCAAATTACTGAAGTTTTAAACTAATTTTAGTTTTTTCTCATGTTGTTTATCTCTGTTTAAAAATATACATTTTGAGGCTAAAAAATAGTTAAGCTTTAAGTCACACACTTACAAAAAATTAAACCAAATTAACACTTAATTGACAATTTTTTGTTATCTTGATATACTAATTAAGTGTTTAAAACAGGCCTATAGCCAAGCGGTAAGGCAACAGACTTTGACTCTGTCATTCGTAGGTTCAAATCCTGCTAGGCCTACCATTTTTAAGAATAAATCCACTGAATGTGGATTTTTTTATTTTCTTACATAAACAACAATTTGCTTAAGTTTAAAATATAGATTTCAAAACATTAAATACATATTAATCAGAATTATTGTTTTATCTTAACATTATTAAAAATAAACAAAATAGCACAGTAATACGAAACAAAATAGCACAAAAAAACGAAACAAAATAGCACAAAAAAACGAAGTGAAAGATGATATAATATTTATGGTGAGTTATGGAATATAAAAAAAGAATCACAGACAAACTGTTAGAAGAAAAATTAGATGCGTTTGGTGCTGCATTGATAGTAGGTCCGAAAGGTTGTGGTAAAACCACAACAGCAAAACAAAAGGCAAAAAGCATCATTGAGTTCCAAGACGAAGACACTAGAGAAAATATTTTGCCTGTTGCAAATACCACTCCTTCAAAATTACTTAAAGGTGAAAAACCGATATTATTTGACGAGTGGCAAGATGCACCTAAAATTTGGGGTGCTATTCGTAAATCAGTTGACGATGAAAATAGTGTTGGAATGTATATTTTAACAGGTTCCACTTCTCAAGTAGTCAAAACACCGCACACAGGAACAATGCGTATTTCTACACTTAAAATGTATACCATGTCGCTTTACGAAACTGGTGAATCTAACGGAACAATTTCACTTATCGAATTATTTAATAACCCAGAAATTTTAAGAGAAGGTTGTAAAAGTGATTTAAACATTGATAATTTAATATTTACAATTTGTCGTGGTGGCTGGCCAAAGAGTTTTGCACTAGAAAAAAAATCTGCTAAATTATCAATAGCAAAAGACTTATTTAATCAAACCTGTAGTTCAGATATTTCTAGTATAGATGGAGTTTCGAGAAACAAGGTACTTGCTGAAAACATTTTACGTTCATATTCAAGAAATATATGTACACTTACTAATAGTAAAACAATTTTTAAAGATGCAACTACCACTACTGAAATTTCCTTGAAAACTTTTGAAAATTATGTAGATGCGCTTAGAAATTTGCATATAATTGATGATGTTAATGCTTGGTGTCCAGCAATTCGTTCGAAAACTGCAATTCGCTCTTCTGTCAAAAGAAATTTATGTGACCCGTCATTGGCAGTTGCAGCACTTGGTATTAACCCTGAGTATTTTGACAGGGATTTTAAAACTCTTGGCTTCTTATTTGAGTCTTTAGTAATTAGAGACTTAAGAGTTTATTCATCTGTTCACAATGGAAGAATTTCTTACTATAGAGACCGATATGGTCTTGAAGCAGATTGCGTACTTCATTTAGAAAACGGTAGATACGCATTAATTGAAATTAAATTAGGAGCAAGTGAAATAGATAAAGCGGCTAAACATTTGCTCGAAATTGAAAGACTTGTAATTGAAAAAAATAAAACAGAGCAACAAATGCAATTACCACCGCCAACTTTAAAGATAGTGATTACTGGGACTGAATACGGCTACATTAGAGAAGATGGCGTGCTTGTTGTTCCAATTGGTTGTTTAAAAGATTAGGTATACTCATAAAAAAGAAATTTTCCTACAATTATCACAAATGAAAATTTAATTCTAAAACTACCTTATAAAACCTTTTTATAGAACTAAGAATTCACAATTGCAAGTTTATTTAGTCATTGAACTTAAAAGCAGTTGTAATTATTATTTGATTTATTACTATTTTTTTGATATCATAACCATACGTAAGGTTGGTAATAAAATGAATGATGAAAAAATAAAAAAAATGGTTCAAGATTGTATAGAATTACAAGATGAAAGCGAGTGGTTTGAATTTAAAGAAAACACTTTTGACGTTGACGAAGTTGGAAAATATATATCGTCACTTTCTAATAGTACTGCGATTCTTGGAAAAGAGTTTGGATACTTAATTTGGGGTATTAACAATCAAACTAAGAAAATTGTCGGTACCAACATAAACTTTAACGCAGAACTTAAACAAGAACCAATTAAACATATTTTGGCACGCAAACTTGCTCCAAGTATTTTGTTTAGTTTTCATGAAATTCAAATTAACAAAAAGAGGTTAGTAGTTTTAGTTATACCTGCTGCTAAAATTATTCCAACCTCATATGCTGGCGAAAGATATATCAGAATCGGTTCAAGTAAAGAAAATATTAAAAAATATCCTGAACGTGAAGCAAATCTATTTTCAGTTCTAACTTTCGGACTGCCTACAATTTGCACAAAAGAATCTGAATACCAAGATTTAACTTTTGAGCAATTGTTTGCTTTCTATAGTTTTAAAGGAATTAAACTAAGTGAGCACAACTTTAAAGAAAACTTAGGACTATTGACTAAAGACAATAAATTCAATATCTTAGCCCAATTGCTTTCTGACAACTCACATATTCCTATTAGGTTTGCAGTTTTTGCTGGTAAAAACAAAGCAAGTCTCCTGCACTCTGTTAGAGAGTTTGGTTATAAATGTCTTTTAGTTTCGCTAAAAGAAGTCTTGGACTTCGGAAATATTTTAAACATTCCACAAGCCTATGAAGAAAATCGCCTAATGGAGCGAAAAGAAGTGATGCTATTTAATGAAAATGCATTCAGAGAGGCTGTTGTTAATGCTTTTCTTCACAACAAATGGGTCAATTTGAATGAACCAATGTTTACTGCGTTTTCAGATAGAATAGAAATTCTTTCGCGTGGTGAGCTGCCTACTCTGCAAACCTTAGAAGGTTTTTATAATGGCCATTCAATACCAGTTAATGATAAACTTTCTGAAATTTTTCTGCAACTGAAAATTAGTGAAAAAACCGGCAGAGGCATCCCTTTAATTACAAACACCTATGGCAAAAACACCATAAAGATAGCAAATAACTCTATTTTAGTGACTATACCCTACAATAAAGTTAATGATTTTGTAAACAAAGAAGAAAATAATGATGAGGAAATCAAATTAAACTTATCACAAATCAAGGTTCTTGCTGAAATTAGAAATAATCCTAAAATCACAATTGCTGAACTTGCCAAAACCTGTGAAATAAGTGATACTGCTGTTGACAGAATCCTTAAACTTCTAAAATCATACAATATTATCCAAAGAGAAGGGGCAAACAAAAACGGCTATTGGAAGGTTTTGATTTAAAATTAAATTAGAAATTAAGAAGAGATGGCGACATCTCTTTTTAATTATTTAAATATAATTTAAACCAGTCAGGTTGTTTTATATAGTTGTTTTTTTATTAAAATAGTAAGATAAATTTGCTTCAAATGTTGGTAATAAACTTAATCATGTTGGTAATAAAGTTGGTAATAAATAATAACAAACTTGATTTATTTTAAATAATGAGTATGCGCTAAAATATAGCCTTGCTAGGCTATATTACAAACTAATACATTTATTGCTAAACTAATATCACTAGCGGCGAAAAAGGTCTATATTTAAGAAAATAGGTTGGTAATAAACTTAATCATGTTGGTAATAAAATTTGAGGTAAATCATATAGTTGTAAAATAAAAGAGCGTAATTTTTAGGCTCAGAGTTGCATCCACTGAGGAGGATAATTTTAAAACAAAAAACAATACTATAATTTGTTAAGCATTAAAAAATCTTTTAGTTTGATATGTCTAACTGTTGAAGTAGAAAAATCAAAATCATCATTAGTTATCAATATTTTTTGAAAGCGATTATCTAAATTATAAAAAGCACTCATTTCTCTGGTATAGGCTTTTTCATCAACTACACTATAGGCGACTTGTATATAAAAAGTTTTACCTTCTTTTGATGCAATAAAGTCAATTTCTTTTCCTTGATTGTCAAAAGTTTTTAAATTGTATCCCATATAAATTAGTTCGTTGTAAACAATGTTTTCTAAGTTATGATCCAAGTCATAACGACTGTCATCTGTTTTAATTGAATTTAGTGCAACATCGCAATTATATATTTTCCCATAATATCTAAGTTCTCTTTTAGCTTTGGTTGAATACTTTGGAATTTCTTCTATAATGTATGCTTCTTTTAAATATTTTAAAAAGTTTACAACTGTAGACATTGCCAGGTCAGGAAAATCTATCATCATATGTTTGTGAATAGGCCTAATTGAAAAAATTCGGGAATTGCTTACTAGTACATAGTTAACCAATTTCTTAAATATCACATCTTTTTTAATCTTATATCTATTAATTAAATCGTTTACCACTATGGTTTTTTCTAAATCGTTCAAATATGCCTTTGTATCATTTAAAGAACTAAAATTAAACCTACCGGGAAACCCACCCCAAATTAAGTAATTTGAAATGTCAACTTTAATGTTATGTTTTTCTGTGTATTCACTAATTTCTTTAAAAACAAACGGTCTAATTCTAAAAGAAACGAAACGACCACTAAGCAATGTTAAAAACTCGTTTGAAAGTAATTTAGAGTTAGAACCAGTTATAAACACTGAGCAGTTATCTAGTCTTAAGTCTTTAACTGCTTTCTGCCAATTTTCAATTTCTTGAATTTCATCAAAAAAGCAGTAACATTTACCATTTTTTCTATTTGTTTTTACGTAGTTTAACAGTTCTTCAACACTACCAGCCTTAGTAAAATCAGCAATTCTTTCAAAATTAAGATAAATGATGTTATCTGTTTTCTGCTTAACTTCAGACATTATAGTTTCAAGTATTACCGATTTGCCACATCTTCTTACACCTGTTATTACTTTAACCAAATCACTTTCATAAAATCCTCTAATAGATGCTAAATATTTTTCTCTAGTGATCATTTAATACTCCTCTGCTATGCATATACATTTTAGTCGATAAATGAAAAAGAAACAAATTTTTTGTCTTACAATAGGAGACAGTTTGACTTAAAATAACTAAACTGTCCGATAAAAAAAGACAATTTAATCATTTTGGGTCAAACTGTCCGATTAAAAAACATAATGTCGTTTATTCAGAAGAACACAAAAACAATTATTTATCAGAAAACAAAAAAACACAAACTCAGCAAAATTTAGGTCTGAATTTGAGTTTTTAAAGCCTATTCGCAATTTTATAAATTTATATATAGTGTATGTGACTGGAAATTCTTTCTAAAATGTCATAAAAAAACTGGAGTTTAGTTAATAACTAAACTAAACATTATTGTAATAAAAGACCTATTAGTTTGGTGAGTAAGTTAAAGCAATTGTAAAACTAAATTGCCTATATTTTTTTATTTGCCTTTAGGACTGTCATAATTTTAATGTCTGCAGGCGAAGTGAGAAACTCATCAAACTCGTGTATATTTTTTGCGTTTATCCTTGAAGGAAAAACGTAACTTTTTAAAAATTAAACACATTTATATAAGTTTTATTACACTGTTAAATAATTCATAAATCAATGACCAGTTTTAAGTAATTTAATGTTCACATGTTAAATATATACTAGATAAATAGGTGGAAAAAGATGCGAAAACATGGAATGGAATTAGAAAGAGAAATTAATACAGCAAACGAATACTACCGCGATAATCAAATTGCTTTGATTTACAAAAAACCAACACCTGTGCAAATAGTTAGAGTAAACTATCCTAAAAGGTCGCGGGCAAAAATTGTTGAGGCTTATTATAAAACCCCTTCAACAACCGATTATAACGGAATTTATAAAGGACACTATATTGACTTTGAAGCTAAAGAAACAAACTCAAAAACTTCATTTCCGCTTGCAAATATTCAGCCACATCAAATCAAACATCTTAAACAAGTTTTTGCACACAAAGGCACAGCCTTTATTATTTTTAAGTGGATCTATTATCAAAAAACCTATGTTATGGATTTAAAGTATATCTTGCCTTGGTATACAAGCGGAAGAAAATCAATTCCCTATACAGCTTTTTTAAAAGATGCCTACCAAATAAAAACAGGGGACATCCCCTGTTTAAATTATTTAAAGTGTGTAGATAAGATGATCGGTGAGCAAGACTTAGATGATTTTTTCTTTACTAATCAGTGGTTTGAAGAAGGTGATTATTAGATAAATAGTAGTCAGCGATGTTAACCATAGATATTTGGCGTTGTAGATTAGCGAAAACATAAGGTTTTGACTAAAAGTTTTTTTACTGCTACCAAAATAAAGAGCACCAGATAAGGTGTGAAATAAAAATCGCTGTATGCATAAAATCAAAACTGCTAAAAACACGATTAAGTAAGATTTAAAAGAAATATCTTGCACAACTTTTTTTAACAAAAACACAGAACCAAGTAGAGAAAAAGGTAGTATGTAGTCAAAAAAAACAGAGCCAATGTGCACGGGCGCTCCATCTGAAAGCATATTAAAGATGCTGTAGGTAAACGAAACTAACAAAGAATAGGCAGAGCCTGTTCTAAAAGAAAATAAGATAAGCGGCACCATCGAAAGCGAAATCTTAAAAGGAGCTGCAGTAAACTTGCCTAGTATTGAAAATACAACCGCCAAAGCAACCGCTGCTGAACCTTCTACTAAAAGACGTGTTAAAGTTAATTTTTGGTTGCTTTTTTCACTGGTTTGTTTTTGATTAGGTTCATCACCTTGATTAATTTCTGGCAATATTAACGAAGTACCTTTTCAATTAACACAGTGTCAACTGGTTTGATTTTAGAGATGGTCATTGAACCAAGCAGAGTGTCTATGGCTTCTTTAAGACCTTTTTCGTTGTGGTAAATTACGGCAACAGTTTCACCTTTTTCAACTTTAGCGCCGATTTTTTTAATTAAATCAATGCCAACTGCCATGTCAAGCACGTCTTCTTTTGAAAGTCTACCAGCACCAAGTAAACGAGCAGCGTCGCCAATTTTGATTGTATCAAACTTAGCAACATAACCGCTTTCTGGGCTTTTTAGTTCAAATTTTTTAGCCTTTAGTAATTTAGTTAAATCACTAAACACAGAAATGTCTCCGTGTTGTGCTTTAACAAAATCTAAAAATACTTGTTTAGCGCGGCCGCTTTCAACTGCTGCTTTTAGTTCAGCTCTTGCCGCTGACTCTGTAACACCTTTAGCATTTTGAAGTAAAATTGAGCCAATTGTCGTGCAGACTTCCATTAAGTCTGGAGTGATTTTGCCGTTTAAGTTATCATACGCTTCCATAACTTCAAGTAAGTTACCGATTTTGTGGCCAAGTGGCTCGTCCATATTAGTAATGACTGCCGCCATTTTACGACCTGCTAAATTACCAATTGAAATCATTTGACTAGCCAAAGCCTCTGCGTCTTTTTGGTTTTTCATAAAAGCGCCACTTCCGCATTTAACGTCAAGGCAAATGCATTTAGCACCAGATGCTAGTTTTTTTGACATAATAGACGCTGCAATTAACGGAATTGAGTCAACTGTTGCAGTAACGTCGCGAAGCGCGTATAGTTTTTTGTCAGCAGGTGCGATATTGGCAGATTGCCCGATTATAGATACCCCAATTTTGTTAACTTGGTCAATAAATTCATTTGGTGCAAGTTCTACTTTGAAACCGGGAATAGACTCAAGTTTATCAATAGTACCGCCTGTATGTCCAAGTCCACGCCCAGACATTTTGGCCAACTTAACACCACAGGCTGCAAGCATTGGCGCTAAAACTAAAGAAACCTTGTCGCCAACTCCACCAGTTGAGTGTTTGTCAACTGTAACTCCGTTAATTTTAGAAAGGTCAAGCATCTCACCTGACTTTGCCATAATTAAGGCTAAAGAAGTTGCTTCCTCTGGTGTCATTCCGTTAAAGTAAATTGCCATAAGTAGTGCAGATATTTGGTAATCTGGTACACGACCGGCTGTGTATTCAGTAATAATATAAGTTAGTTCTTCGTCAGTTAAAACACCGTTGTTGCGTTTTTTTAAAATCAAATCATACATTGTCATGAGACATTTCCTCCTTATGTTGTTTAATCTTTAAGTTTATTTGGTCTTTTAATTTTAAAGCCATGTCTTCAGTTGGCTCTAAACAATATGAATTATAAGAAATCGGTTCTAAAAAGTAAAGATAGACAGTCTTTCTGATTAAAGGAAAAAACCTGTTTTTCCGAACCATTCCAAATGAAGCCACAGGCATAATTTCGGCCTTCGCCTTATAGGCTAGTTTTAAAGCCGCTGGTTTTACTTCTTCAATTTCTTCAAGTGTTCGGTTTTTAATCCCACCTTCTATATAGGTTAAAAAAGATTGACCTGCTTGTGCTTTTTGAATGCCGATATTCATTTCAACTAAAGTTTTTCTAATGTCTGCTCTGTAGATTTTGATGCAGTTTAGCATTTTAAAAACTTTTCTTAAAATTAGGGATTTGTAAAGCTCTGATTTTGGTGTAAAGGCTAGTCTTAATTTATCGTATATCTCTAAATAGCCAAATGGGTCTAGTTCTGATTTGTGGTTAGAAACAAATAAGTAAGTTTTGTTTTTATCAATGTTTTCAATACCTTTAAAAACATATTTTTGTCTAAAAATATAGAGGTTTAAAAAATACACTGAATTAGTTAGTAGAAAACTAAATATTTTTTTATTAGGTCTACTTGGTAGCAGGAATATCATGCTTAAAATTACAATAGCACCTTGCAAATAAATCAAGGCTAGCGCTGAAATAAAATGAATAGGAATTAGCCAAATTGGGCGAAAAAAGTAAGACATTAGCACTAAAAAAACCAATGCATTTAATTCAAATATACGAGTTAAAATTGTTCTCTTCATCTTGCTACTCCACAGATTTAAGCGATTCAACCATCGGCACTTTTTTTACTCTAAAGGCCATATAAAACGAAAGTACAGCGTTGACAAACACTATTAAAACAATTGTAAAAACATAAGATAGCCATTCAATGTTATACATGAAGTTTATGTATGAAACTTCGTTAATGCCAAGGTAAAAATAAAGGAAAGGATAACCAAGTGCTAGTCCTATTGTCAGTCCTATTAAAGAAAGCGTTAGCATTTCAATAAAGATAGAAATCGCGATTTCATGTTGAAAGAAACCAAGGACTTTTAAAGTAGCAATTTCTCTTAAGCGCTCTTCAAAGTTTAGTCTAACTAAGTTGTAAAGCACAACAATTGCCAAAATTATCGCGAAACTCAAAAGGGTAATCGCAGATGAGTAAACTACATCTGTAACTTTGGAAATTATTCGTTGAATTTCTCTGCTTTCAATAACTTTGCCTATATAACCAAGTGCTTCTTGGTCTTTGGTTTCGGCAAGTCCAAAGTTATTGTCGCTGCCGATAAAGTTGTGGTTAATAACCTTAGTTATGTCTTTTTTAGTAATGCCTTCTGTAAGTTTTGCGTAGATTACATTTGTACTGTCAAGCAGTTCGTTTGCGCAGTCTTCTCGGTTAAAGATAACTCCGTTTACAAAAAAGGTTTCTCTAATTTCAGCAACTTTAAAACGGTAAGTTTCACCAAGTATTGTAAACGACAAGTAGTCGCCAACTTTTAATCCCAATGCTCTGGCGTCTCTTTTGGAAACAGAAACCTCTTTTTCGCCAAGTCTGCGAACCCCGTTTTGAGGGTGATAAAACTTTGAGTTTTTAGAAATACCAAGCAGTGAAACTCGCTTTGTTTGGCCATTTTCTGCTTGCACGAAAGAGTTTTCGTTGTAAAGCGGTTCCGCGTAGTAAACAGCTTTTTTACCTTTGATTTCTAGTTTTGAAAGACTACTTAAAACTTCTCTGGACTTTCCACGTAGATGTAGCATAGCGGCGTCTACATTGTTGTAGTAACTATAAAGGTCATTGTCAATTCCCTTGTTTATAGTGTCAATAATTCCGAAAGAAGCAATAACCAGACCTGTACAGCCAGCGACTCCGACTATTGTTAGAAGCGATCTAAATAAATTGATTTTAATATTTCTAAAGGCAATTGCAACCATAAAATGTCGCTTTACGGATCTTGCTTTTTTCATACCAAAATTGGTTCTGGTTCCAAGCATTGACTCAACTGGGTTTTTCTTAAGTTCGGCTTTGATTACTAAAAATAGAATTAAACTAGTAATTAAAATTACCAAAGCAGATGACAGCATAACTTCTAACCACGGAAAGATATAGTGGTATTTAGGTAGATTATAAAGTAGATTGTATTTGGTTTTCAGAACCAGCGGAACAATAAACGGAGAAATTATTAAAGCAACCGCAAGTGAACTAAATACTAATAGCAGATTAATTTTTAAGTAGTGGCCAAAAATTTGTTTTCTACTAATTCCAATCGCTTTCATCGTACCGATTTCTTTGCTTTCTCTAATAATTAACTGCGAAGATGTAGTTACAAAAATTAGTAGTGAAACTAAAAAGAAAACCAGGGGATAGATAAAGGCTGAGTAGAAAGTCAGCCCAACGTCTTCGTTTACTACATTGTTTGTAAATAGGGTTTGTCCAGTTTTAGCATATAAGAATCTGCTAGAGACAGTTTTATCGCCTTTGGCGTCTTGCTTAAGTAAGCGTTCATATTCTAAAATAAACTCTTTTGCTGTGCTTTCTGGGGTTTTAGAGTTTAAAAAACGCACATTTATTTGGTTTGGAAATTGTGGGATTTTAAGCAGTTCAACTAAAAGTTTTTTGTTTTGTTGAACTTCTTTACTAAGTAGTTTTTCTTTAATTCCGGGGAAATTGTATAGGCGCTTAACTTGCGCAAATAAGTCCTTGAAAAACTCATCTTTGTAGTTTTGTCTAAGCAAAGCAAAGTAGTCGCCGTTGTAGTTAGGAGTTGCGTAGTCTTTTTTGCTTTTAGCAAGTGGACGGAAGTTAACTAAGTTATTTTCTTTAAACTCTTTTTTAAACTCAGCAGTTTGTTGACAAACTATAAAGTCATTTAGCATCTGAATGCCAGCCAGTAGTCCAGTTAGTTTAGGTTTTTGAAGACCTAGTTCGTGAAACAAAGTTTCGGTGTCTAAAAAAGCCTGAAGTTGAGAGACATTTTTTTGAATGGTTTCACCAGTATGCACGTATCCTGCTATAGGCACAACAATTTTTAGTCTAGTTTTGTTTTCAGCAATTGACTTTAAAAACCCGCGCAGCGCCGTGTATGACAAAAATGTTTCGTTAAATTGATATGGTAGGTTTTGGCCAGTTTGGTCTTTTAGATACGAACGGTTAGTCAAAATACTTTCAAAATTACCATCAAAGTATAGTCTTTCCAAGCCTTTGAAGGCTAAATCTCCGTTTTTATAAACGATTTCTCCTGTGTTGTGGTCAATCTTGTAGCCTTTTTCTGTAAGCAGCAATTCAAGGTATTTCTTTGGCACATCTATTTCTAAAGGAGTTCCAACTCTGGGTAGTTTTTTAAACTCATCTACTTTCATAAAAATCCCGCGCAGCGGGTTTTTAATTTCTTTTCGTTCGTGGTCGTACACCACATAACTTTTTGAAATTCGCTCTTGCCAGATGGGTTTTTTAGTTAAAGTCACTTCGTATTCAGAAGCAATAAAACCAGAGTTTACGTATTTTTTGTATTTTTCAATGTCTGCTTTTAGTTGGCGAACCCTTGGACTACTTTTGATTTCAGACTCAGTAAAGCCGGTTGCTAATTTTAAGTTCAAGAAAGCCGAACCTCTGGTGTCCATCTCGTAGTCACTTGGTTTTAGTCCGATATTGGCCAGTGCTTTTTTGGCGCGTGCTTTGTCTTCTTCCTTTAAGTAGGTATTTGCAATTAAAGAGTGTGTTAAGTTACTTTCTTTGTAGACTTTTTCAACTCTGGTTTTAAGGTCGCGATATGAGGCAACTAAACCAAAGAAAAGCACGAAAAATAAAGTCAAAATTAAAAATAGCGCAACATACTGCTTAGTTGATTTGCGCAGAGTTCTTAATATTTTTTTATTTAAAATACTAAACATCACCACTTAAGTTCGTCAACCGCCAACGGAGTTTTATTTTTAAAATCTCTAAAAATTTGACCGTCTTTTAGTTCAATTACATGGTCTGCAATTTTTGCAATTTCTGAGTTGTGAGTCACGATAATTATGGTTTTTTTGTGTTCATTATTTAAATTTTGAATAATTTTTAAAACTTCAATTCCAGTTTTAATGTCAAGTGCACCGGTTGGCTCGTCACAAAGCAAAAGGTCTGGATTTTTAACAAGTGCACGGGCTATCGCCACTCTTTGCTGTTCTCCACCTGAAAGCTGTTGTGGAAAGTTCTTTAAGCGTTTATCTAGACCTACACTTTTAAGAATTTCTTTTGAGTTAAACGAGTTTTTACCAAAACGCGCAATTTCTACGTTTTCATACACATTTAAGTTAGAAATTAAGTTATAAAACTGAAAAACGAAGCCAATTTCTTGACGTCGGTGTTCAATTAGTTCGCGTTCTGAGTAAGTGCTGATGTTGTGGGTTTTAAAAAGTAGACTACCTGAAGTAGCGGTGTCCATGCCACCAAGGATATTTAGCAGTGTAGATTTACCAGCCCCAGACCTTCCTAAAATACAAACAATTTCGCCAGCTGCCACTGAAAAAGATATGCCTTTTAGGGCATCTACTTGTGTTTCTTTTTTGCCGTAAGTTTTTACTAAATTGTTTGCTTTAATTAAGTCCAAGTCTTGCTCCTTTTAGTTAGTTAATTATATAAAATAAAAAATACCTTTTCAATTTAGGCAAGTTAACACTAAAGAAAAAAGGCAGTTTTTTGTTAAATTAGTGGTTAGACAGAGTGTAGATTTTAGAAACAGGAACTGTAAACATAAACCCAATAATTTTCTTTTCGGTGTTGATTAAAATTTCTTTAATCGCACCGGCTACTCGGTCTGCCATTTCGTGGTCTTTGACAACTGTAAAAATGGTTTTGCTATTTGGATTGTAGCTTTTGCCAAGTTTCGCAAAATGTCCAGAAAGAAGCGAGTTCATACCAGGGTGCGAACGTACAATATATCCAGCCATGCCGTCGCTGTCTACCACCGTTGCACCTTTTACACCAAGTTCTAAGAACTTTTCCATAATATCTTCAAGGTGATCGGTGTCATTTAAAACAATAAATAATGCTTCCATAATTTACTCCTTTTTTAAAAAAATAATTTAGATTAAAAAGCAACTTCGTTAAACTTATCAAGTCCGTTAATCTCACCAGCTTTGGAAATCGCGAACTTAGAAAATAAAGGACCAGTAGTTTCAAAAAACAAGGTGGTAATTAAGATGATTGCCGCAATTGTGGCGCCAAACTCCCGCATGGAGTTGGCAACAATTACAATTAAACCGAGCGACACCCCCCCTTGTGGAAGTAGGGCAAAGCCGATGTATTTTTGCACCATTGGATCGGCTTTAGCAGCCCGTGCTCCAACTGAAGCACCGACATATTTTCCAACAGAACGGCCAATAATGTAAAGAGCGATAATTGCAAAAAGTACAGGACTAGTTCGGCCAAACATTCTAAGGTCAAGTGAGGCTCCAGAAAGCGTGAAAAATAAAATATATAGTGGAGTTGAAAAGTCATTCATTGCGTGGTAGGTTCTGTGTGGTTTTTTAACTAAATTAGCAACAGACGCGCCAACCGCGATGTTTGCAAGTAGGGGAGAAACTTCCACAGCACCATTGCTTATTTTTTTAATAAAGTAAGAAAGACCTAGGCAAATTACTACAGAAGCAAAACCAAGCACTTGAATGTCATCGCGATCTTTGTCGTACATATTTGCAAGAAAAGCCAGAGTAACTCCGACTAAAATACCTACAATTATTGAACCAAAAACTTCAATAAATGGCTTAGCAACACCAAATGCCAAAGAAGTTGTAGCAGCACCACCTGTGGTGTGAGGCAAGATAACTTTGGCAACTGCAAAAATTAAACCAAACGCAATTATTCCAAAAATATCGTCAAGTGCAGCAATTGGTAAAACTGTTTTAGTAACAGGACCATGTGCTCTGTATTGCTTAATCACTAGCAAAGTAGCGGCAGGTGCAGTAGTTGCAGCCATTGCAGAAAGCAACATTGTGAAGGCAAGATTACCTTTTGAAAATGGCAAGTATGCGTATTTTCCTGCACTGTTTTGCATAATTTCTGCGGGTTTTGGAATAAATAAAATTAAGATAAAGACTAAAAACACAGCACCTAGAACTTCAAGCAGAGTAATAATTGCTACTTTATTTCCAATTTTCTTTAAATTTTTAAAGCCAAACTCAGAACCAATGGAAAACGCAATGATAGTTAGTGCAATTTCCTTTATGAAGTTTAAATTACTCATTTCAGATACAGTGATAAAACCTTCAAACGGTGTAAATAAAGCAATTGAAGGTCCAAGGAAAAGTCCAGCAATTAAGTAGCCAGAGACAGATGGCAGTTTAAATTTTTGTGCAACTTTACCGCCAAAGAAACCTACCACTAAGGCAAGTCCAACTTTTAATATAGCAATTCCAATAAAGTCCATTCCATTTAAATCCTTTCGGTTTATTTTTAATTTATTTTCAAAAATTAAAAAAGCCCATTAAGGGCTTTTTTAATGAGACAAGCTCTAATATGTGCGAAAAATCTTTGGCGAACCAAAGACCATCTTATTTGAACCTAGATGTGCAATTCCGCTGTAAATATGTTATCATACCTATGTATTAATTTCAATCAAAAAACATTTTTTTTTTTTTTTTTTTTGATGCCAAAAAAGTTAAAGAAAGGAAAGAAAAATGGAATACGAAAAACAAAATTTAAACAACGTGATTTCTGATAACGATATCACGAAAAAGCAACCTAGATATGGAATTTCCCTTGACATGGGTACTAACTCTATTGGCTTTGCCGTGGTATGGGACTCTGGCGAAAAAGCAGACCAAATTGTAGTCAGGAAAGGAAAACGCCTGTATGGTGCTAGACTTTTTGAAGAGGCTGAAGACTCAAGTAAATATAGAAGTGCTCGTTCTGCCAGAAGAACTTTAGGTAAAAAACTGTGGAGATTGAATTTACTTAAAGGCGTACTTAAAGAATATGTATTAAACGAAGATAAAGATTTTTATAAAAATCTACATCTTACTCAAATTCACCAAGGTTCAAATATTTTATTTAGAGAATCTAACTACCAAGATAAAGACTATTTTAAAGAGTTTCCAACAATTTATCATTTAAGACATGCACTTACAGACAAAGCAAAGGTTGAGGAATTCAAAGCACGTAGTTTATATTATCGCTTCTTATTTTTAGCTGCGCACGATATGCTTAAAAATCGTGGTCACTTTTTGATTACTGCTGACCTTGATTTTTCAAATTTATCTAATGTTGAACAGCAAAAAACAAGTTTAATTAGCGAGATTGCTGATGGAATTTTGAACTTAGCAGATCCAGATAGTGAGATTCAAAATAAAGAAGAAGTTATTGCTGAAATTGATAAATATTTTTCTGACCCTAATGTTAAACCAAAAAATAACACAGCAGGCTATATTTACCGCGCAATCATTGGAAACGACATTAATTACAATGCGCTTTTTGGTATCAGTGATAAAAATAAGATGAAGTTTTCTGTGAATGAACTTGAAGAATTACAAACCGAAGATGAAGAAGTAAACTCAATTATTGAAAAAATGTTTTCATATTACTCAATATTAAAGGCGTCTAAGATTATAAGTGGAGATTTTAAGTCTATTTCTGACTTTAAAATTAAACTTTTTAAAAATCATCAAGATACAGTTAATCTGTTAAAAACGCTTTTTAAAGGAACCGATGTATATAAAGATATTTTTAATAAACACGGAATTTACGAAAAATTTATTGGTAACGGTAAAGAATGCAAAGACGGCGAGAAATACAAGTCAGGGAAAAAGCGTCCTTTAAGGGCATACCAAGATGGTTTTATTAAAGAACTGAATAAAATTCTTCAAAATTATTTTAAAGACATTGAAACAAAAGAAAGTTTCTTAACAAATGCTGAAAGTAAAGGGCCTGAATTTAAACAGTTTGCAGAATATTTGATTTCTGAAAACCCTACTTTTTGTGATGTTGAAAAAGGCTATACTCTATATACTCCAACTAATTTTGAATATAGTAGAGAAGTGATGAATCAACTGCATCTTGCTGAACTTAGAAAAATTCTTGAAGTTTCTGCGCTACCTGACAGCATAAAAAATAACTTAGAAACCCTGCTTACCTTTAAAGCAGATTATTATCTAGGTCCGCTTTCTTCAAATGTTGAAGGTAAAAACCAATGGTTGGTCAAAAAAGAAGGTTTTGAAGGCGAAAAAGTCACTCCTTTTAATATAGAACAGGTTGTAGATAAAATGGAAACCAACAATAAGTTTATTTCCAGAATGAAAAGAACTTGTAGTTATTTAGTTGGTGAAGAAACCATACAGCAAGAAACCATACTTTATCAAGACTATATTTTTTACAATACTGTAAACAAACTTTGTTTTGGAGAAGAAGTTGTGCCGATTTCCCAAGAAGACAAAGAAAAACTTTATCAATATTTGCTACTAAACAACTCAAATCAATTGACTTTAAAGACAATTGAGAAACTACTTGATAAAAAAGTTTCAAAAGGTATGGATTTAAATGCAGATAAACCCACACTCCCACTTTCTTTATCTGCTCACCGTAAATTTAGAGAAATTTTTGGTTTTCAAAATGAAAAACCAGAAAACTATTTAGATTCGCTAAAAGTAATCTTTTTTGACGAAGTTATCAATAATTTCAACATAAATAGTAATAACAACATAGAAGTAAAACTTAAAATCATTGAAAAACTAGCCAAAACTTATGAAATAAAAGAATTTAAAAATTTAGAGTTAAATAAAGATGTTAAACTTACCCAAGAACTTACTAATAAAAATTTTGTAGATGATACGGTTAATATTGGCGCGTTAAAGAAACTTTTGCAGGTCAAATCAAACAAATCAGGTAAACTTTCGTTTGAGTTTTTAACTAATCTTTTTCTTAAAAACGAAGACGGTGAATCGAAAACTGTAATTTCGCATTTACGCGAGTCTAACTTAAATCTGCAAGAACTAATTTATCTTAATGATAACCTGACAATAATTGCTAACAAAAATGCCAAAAAGGAACTCGATTTTTCAGATCCACACTTTTTAAATCAATATCTTTCTGAGCGCTTTGTACCACCACTTTCAAGAAGACCAATAATTCAGGCGAATAAGTTAATTGACGAAATAATTGAAATTATGAACGGTCAATTACCTTCACATATTACTCTTGAGTTTACTCGCACTAACAACAAAAAAGATAAAAACAAAAGAACTACTTCTAGACGTGAACAAATTAAGAAACAAATTGAAAGTTTAAAAAACCTTGAGTATAAACAAAGTCTTATTGAAGAACTCAATAACTTGCAAGTTGACCCTGAATTAAGAGGCGATAAGTTATATCTTTATTTTTCTCAACTTGGAAAAGACATTTATACCGGAAAACCTATAGATATTAGAAATTTAGAAGACTACGATATTGACCATATTTGGCCACAATCTAAGATTACAGACGAATCAATTCATAACAACAAAGTCTTAACATCTAAAGATGAAAACCGCAAAAAGGCAGATAGATATCCGCTTTCTTTAGAAATACAAACAAAAATGAGTAATTTTTGGAAGTATTTAAAAGAATCTAAACTAATAACTGCCGAAAAGTACGAAAGGCTAATTAGAAAAACAGAACTAACAAAAGATGAAGTTTCTGAATTTGAAAATAGACAGAAAAATATTTTAGATTGGGTAAACAAGGAACTAATTAACTTTTTAAAAGACTATAAATTCAAAGGTAAAGAATTTGAAGCGGTTTATTCTAAATCAAGTTATGTAGATGACTTTAGAAAGACTTTTGATTTTTTAAAGTTTAGAAATTTAAATAAATTTCACCATGCACACGATGCATATCTGAATGATGTTCTTGCAAAAATTTTCAAGTCTAGACACAAGTATCACATTGATGGAACAGCTGAATTTAAAGATAAAAAAGTTCCTACAATCTTAGAGCGAGCAATTCCTGAAAAAACATTAACAGTTCAAGGTCAAGAAGTTAAATTCTTAAAATATTTTGAAAATATATTCAACTCAGAAGACCAGTTGATTACAAAAATGACTGAAGTTAACAGCAGTGGTGCATTTTGGAATGAAACGATTTATGGAAAAGACGAAGGAAGCATTCCTATCAAACAAGCGTTTAATGATAAAAAAATTGCTCATTATGGCAGTCCAAGTACCGCTTTTTTTACAATAATTGAAATTAAAACAAAAGACAAAAAAGGTAAGGAAAAAACTAGTTTAAAAATAGTCCCAGTGCCAACTTATCACTGCACTAGATTTTATGACGAAAATATTGGTCTCCAAGAAAAAGTTTTTAATTTAAAGAAATTTATGAACTACATTCAAGAAGAATTTACTACTGAGAACGAATTAGCATCTATTTTTTCAAAGATTTCAGAAAAGCCAATTATTCCAAAAGGCACACTTTGTGAAATAGACGGTGTGAAAGTTAGGTTTGCTGGTAAAACTGGAAATAACTGTACTTATCACAACGTTTGTAATTTAACAATAAAACAAAAGGCTAATTATTTGTATTATCGTTGGCTTGACAGACAATTTGAAGATATTTTTAAAGAAAAAGAAAAAAATGAACAAAAAATCAAAGACGGCGAAACAGAGTTGGTAGATATTTTTAAAAAATACAGTTATTTACCAAAAAAGGATCCTAAAAAAGCCATTATTTTATCTAAAGAAAATAACTTAAAATTGATGCAAGAAATCTATAAAACCGCGCAAAAATTACACGAAGATAAAAAAATAACTAATACTGTGCAACAGAGATTTCTGATAAATAAAATTTTTAATTCAAATGCATATTTATCTAAATTTAGTGAACTTGATTTTTTTGAACAAGTTAAATTGTTGGTTGACATAATTAAAGTGTTATTAAAAAGTAATGTATCTAATCAAGGCAAAATTCTTGATCTTGGTGTTGATATTGAAAAGAAAAAAGATAAAAACTATAAAACATCTATAGGTGATTTTCAAAAAACAGTTGAAATTAAATATAGTTTTTCTATTATTAAAGAGTCAATAACAGGTTTTAAAACTAAAAAAATTAAAGTTTACGAAAATAATGTTTAGAACTCTTGTTATTAAAAGAACGTCTAAACTTTCACTACTACACGGATATCTTTTGATTTATGACGGTGAAAAAGAAACCAAGGTTTTGATTTCTGAACTTTCTTGCTTAATTTTAGAAAGCAACAGAATTTCAATGACATCTCCACTTCTTTTAGAACTAATTCAGCAAAACGTTTCTGTGATTATTTGTGACGAAAAACACAATCCTGCTGTAACCGTTTTGGGATTAAATAATTTTCATTCTCAATTAACCGCTTTAAATATACAACTTGCTTGGAATGAAGATACTAAAATGTTGCTTTGGCAAGAAATTGTTAAAAGTAAAATTAGTTTGCAAGCAGAAGTTATGAAAATGTTTGGCTTTAACGAATATTCTAAACTAGAAGGATACATTGATGAAATCAAAGGATTTGATTATTCAAATCGTGAAGGAATTGCAGCAAAAGAGTATTTTTCTGTTATTTTTGGCAAGTCTTTCTCAAGAGAACAAGACTCACTTAGAAATACCCTTTTAAATTATGGCTACGCAATGATCTTAAGTTGTTTTAACCGTGAGTTAGTGTCACACGGTTATCTTACACAACTCGGCATTTTTCACAAAGGACCGTTTAATAGTTTCAATTTATCTTCTGACTTTATGGAACCCTTTCGTCCTGTTGTAGATATATTGGTAATGCTTTTTTTAGATTCTGATTTTCCCAAAAAAGAAATCAGAAAACTACTTTCCAAACGAATTAAATTAAACGGAGAAGAAAGGTATTTAGACAACGCAATTTCCGTTTACACCACTCAACTTTTAAATATTTTAAAGAACAACAAGGTTTTTTTTCCTAAAATTGAACTTTTAGAAAGGAATGCTTACTTAGATGCAGATCAGAGCGATGCGAATAATTGTAATGTTTGATGCCAACTCAACTACCAAAACCGATCTTAGAAATTATTCTAAGTGGCATAAGTTTTTGATAAACTCAGGGTTTATCATGATGACAGAATCCGTTTATTCAAAACTTGCTCTAAACCCTGCTAACGCAAAAGCAATAAAAGCAGAAATTAGAAAAAATCTTCCACCTGCAGGCACTGTGCAGGTAGCAGAACTAACCGAAAAGCAGTTTAACAATATTGAGTATTATTTGGGTGAACCTAAAAATAATGTTATCAACACTTTTGAGAGGTATACTGAAATATGATTTTAAAAATAATTGGTTGTGATAAATTTATTAACTTCAAAAACAATTCCTTAAATGTACTTTTTGTGCCAGAAGTTAACGAAGTTTTTAATTTTATTTCTTTATTTAAAAAAGAGTTTGAAGAAGAAACCGAGGCTTTAACTTTTTTTGATAGCGATAAAAAACTGAAATTAGATTCAGAAGTTGACCTTCAAACCGATTTGTTTTCACTTACCTTAAATCAAAAGAAACTAATCACTTGGTTGCATAAAAAAATTTTAAAAGAAAACGCAAACTCAGAAACCATGTTTAACTTCAATAAAGTAAAAGAAACAATTTTAACCTGGTTAAAAGAACTCAAAACCTCTACCTTAATTGATTTTGATTATTTTGAAAATATAGAAAACACAGATATTTTAAAACTAATGAAAGTACAATTTAAAGAAAAAGAAGAAACACTTTTTGATAGGTTTATAAATTATTTAGAGACTGTCTTAGAGGTGAAAAAAGTAAAACTGCTTTTTGTTAGTTTTTTATTTATGTATTTTTCTGAAAACGAAATTGATCAAATCAAAAATATTTGTGAAGAAAGTGAAATTACTTTAGTGTCTTTAGAAAAAGATAAACCTAAGTTTTTAAGTGAAAACATTAAGGTTATTAAATATTTCAATGGTGATGTTTTAGAGTAGAATATTTTACATCAATATTGTATAATTTATGTAGAAAAGCACTCAATTTGTGCTTTTAGGATATTGCACACAGGTTTGAGAGATGTGCAATTTCCGCCCCCTCTAAAACAATATGACACCATTACTAATACTAATTATTGTTTGAGAGATGTGCAATTTCCGCCCCCTCTAAAACTAAGTTTTGCCGCCAGAAACAGGTCGCTTAGTTTG
>CAUTMP010000005.1:0-67534 GCA_963539755.1 uncultured Acholeplasmataceae bacterium
CCTGTTTACATCCCGAACACAGAAGTTAAGCACTTTTACGCCGACGATAGCGCGATTGCGTGAAAATAGGGAGCTGCCAGTTTCTTTTATAGGGAGGTTTAGCTCAGCTGGGAGAGCATCTGCCTTACAAGCAGAGGGTCGGGGGTTCGAGCCCCTCAACCTCCACCAGAGCCGAGATAGCTCAATTGGTAGAGCAACTGACTTGTAATCAGTAGGTTGCGGGTTCAATTCCTGTTCTCGGCACCACTATCTGTCCCGTTAGCTCAGTCGGTAGAGCACCTGGCTTTTAACCAGGGTGTCAGAAGTTCGAGTCTTCTACGGGATACCATTGCCCGGGTGGCGGAATAGGTAGACGCGTGGGACTTAAAATCCCATGGGGGAAACTCTGTACCGGTTCAAGTCCGGTTCCGGGTACCATCCTTTTTTAAACTTTGTTTTTAAAAAGCGAGTGTTTACCCTTTTTTTATTTCAAATCAACTAAACAAATTTTGTATACGGCGGTGTAGCTCAGCTGGCTAGAGCGTACGGTTCATACCCGTGAGGTCGAGGGTTCGATCCCCCCCGCCGCTACCAAAGGACCCATAGTTCAGTTGGTTAGAGCAACCGGCTCATAACCGGTTAGTCGTAGGTTCGAGTCCTACTGGGTCCACCAAACTAAACGGAGGAATACCCAAGCCTGGTTGAAGGGATCGGTCTTGAAAACCGACAGGGTGTAAAAGCCGCGGGGGTTCGAATCCCTCTTCCTCCGCCATTTTATTTTTTTCATATCGCGGGGTAGAGCAGTCTGGTTAGCTCGTCGGGCTCATAACCCGAAGGTCGTCGGTTCAAATCCTTCCCCCGCAACCAAAAAAGGTCTCGTGGTGTAGTTGGTTAACATAAATGCCTGTCACGCATTAGATCGCGGGTTCAAGTCCCGTCGAGACCGCCACTGGTCCGGTAGCTCAGTCGGTAGAGCAAGGGACTGAAAATCCCTGTGTCGGCAGTTCGATTCTGCCCTGGACCACCATTCATTTTTTATCTCCTTTCTACAAAACTGAGTAAAAACCACTTCTTTACAGAGGTGGTTTTTATTTTACTTAAAAAAACTATTTGAAAACAAATAATTTCCACACATATTTTTATTTGAAAACACACTATTTTCATCTATATTTTTATTGGAAAACAAACAATTTTCACCTATATTTTTATTGGAAAACAAATAAATATGCTAGAATAAATGCGTAGCAAGGAGATTTTAAATGTTTAGACGAAAAATAGAAAAAATATTGACAAAAAACTATCAAGATGAAAATGCCAGAATCTTAATTGTAGAAGGTGCTAGACAAATCGGAAAAAGTTATATTGTTAGAAAAACTGCTCCAAAATACTTTAAAAAATATTTAGAAATTGACCTAAAGTCAGATTATGAAGGCAAACAGTTCATTTTAGGTATTAGAGATACTGCTTCGTTTTATATCCACCTAAGTTCTATTTTTGATTTAAGAGGAGCAGACCTTTCAAATACAATAATTTTTTTAGACGAAATTCAATACTACCCACATTTAATCACTTTATTGAAAGACCTGTATAAAGAACGCAAATATAGATATATAGTCTCTGGTTCCTTGCTCGGTATTACTTTAAAACATATCTTTATACCAATGGGGGCAATTGATGAGGTTGAAATGTTTCCACTAGACTTTGAAGAGTTCTTGTGGGCAAACGGAGTTGGGACGGATGTAATTGACTACCTAAGGTCTGCTTTTTCAAACTTAACTCCAATTAACGAAGCTATTCACAAACGTATTCTATATTTATTTAAAGATTATTTGATCTCAGGTGGTTTACCAGACGCAGTTAAAGAATATGTGATAAACAAAGATGTTAAAGCAACTCGCAGAGTTCAAACCAAAATTTATTCATACTACCAAGACGATGCAGCTAGATACCAGGAAAACACCAAACTAAAAATCTCTAAAATTTATAAAGAAATGGTTTCTAATATGTCTAATAAGGTAAAAAGAGTTAATTTTAAAGCAATTGAGAACAAGGTGAACTCATCTTTTGAAAAATACCAAGTTGAATTTGAGTATTTAGTCTCTGCTGGTGTTGCTAACCAAGTTAAAGCAGTTTCAAACCCTAAGTTTCCACTAATTGATGCTGCTGCTAAAAACTTAATTAAACTTTATTACAACGATGTTGGAATACTAACTAACATACTGTTTAAAACTAATGTACAGCCAATTTTGAATACCGACAAAAACATTAACTTAGGTTCTGTTTACGAACACGTTTGCGCAACCGAACTTAAAGCCCACGAACATGATTTATTTTATTTTGATTTAAAAAAAGTTGGAGAAGTAGATTTTTTAATCAATGACTATGACCTGCTTTCCGTTGTTGCTATTGAAATTAAGTCTGGAAATGACCAAAATAATTTCCGAGCACTGCCTAAACTAATTGATAAAAATGGGCAATATAAACTTGCCAAAGGCTATGTTTTTGGAAACAAAAATATAGTTAAACAAGAAGGGAATTTAACAACATTGCCGATTTACTTAATCATGTTTATTTAAAATATTTAGGTGAACAATATGCATAATAAAGAAATTATATTAGAACAAATACCGTCTATTTCATACGACCCGTCAATTACTTACTCAGATCAGTTAAAAATGTCATACATAGATTTAGTTAGCCACTTAATTGCTAAGTACGGACCAGCTAACGGAAATTACTTTTTAACTGAAACATGTAAGTCCAAAAACCCTAAAATAACTAGGGGAAAAGAAGGGTTGTTTTGCCACCACATAGACGAAAATAAAGCAATCAAACTCTCTAAACCAGAATTTGCTATTAAGTACCCGTTTGCATATCAAAAAGCAGAGAGATTAGTATATTGCGATATTTTGGAACACTTAATTTTACACATTAAAATTATTGAAGAACCAAAAGGAGAATTGGCTGGAATTGGCGGCGCCGCTCTTATTTGCAGACAAATTAACGATTGTTACAGCGGAATGACTTTTACGAATCCTTTTATGATTAGAGTAAGTGAAAAAATACAAGATAAATTTGGCGATTACCTAAAAGTTCTTCAAAGATTTTTTGATTTGGTTAAGAAATTTTATCCAACACTGATTTCAAAAGAGAGTATTTGCAAAAGTTACGATGGTAAAATTATTAAAAAGATATATAATGCCTTAAAATAAGTAAAAAAGATTTTAAACTAAGTAGCCAAAGAATACATTTTTTTTAAAAATTAGCAAAACTTGCTTCAAAAAAACAAAATTTTTTAAATCATTTTCAAAATGTAAGCGTATACATTTAATATTTTGACTTTATTTTTTCCATTCTATATAATATAAATATCTCTATATACACAAGCCACAGAATAAGTAAAATGGCAAAAAAAGGAGCGGTATGGAAGTTAAATTACAAGGTCTTACTAAAATTTTCGTCGACAAACAAAAACGCGAAACAACAGCGGTTGATAAATTAACAATAACAGTTGGCGATGGTAAGCTAATCGGTCTACTTGGACCTTCTGGTTGTGGAAAATCAACCACCCTATATATGATCGCGGGTTTGCACGAACCTTCTGGCGGTAAAATAATTTTTGGCGACGAGGATGTTACTCCACTTTCTGCCGACAAACGTGGAATTGGACTAGTTTTCCAAAACTACGCCCTTTATCCACACTTAACTATTCGTGAAAACATTATGTTTCCACTGCAAAACATGCACGTACCTGCCAACGAAATTGACGATATGGTTGAAGAAGTTGCACGCTTGGTTGGTATTGCTAACTTACTTGAACGTAAACCTTCTCAACTTTCAGGTGGACAACAACAACGCGTGGCCATTGCTCGTGCTTTAGTTAAAAAACCAAAAGTCTTGCTACTTGACGAGCCACTTTCAAACCTTGACGCTCGTCTGCGCCTACAAATGCGTGAAGAGATTAAACGTATCCAAAAAGAAACTGGAATTACTGCAGTTTTCGTAACTCACGACCAAGAAGAAGCGATGTCTATTTGCGACGAAATCGTTTTAATGGAAGCGGGTGTCGAACAACAACGTGGTGTTCCTCAACAAATTTATGATAACCCTGCTAACTTATTTGTTGCGAAGTTCCTTGGAACTCCACCAATTAACCTATTTAAAGCACACATCAAAAAAGACCGTGTGTTTGTCGGAGACGAAGACGTGCTTTCTGCCAAAGGCGCTAAGGCTGTCGTTAAATCTTGGGCTGAACTTAAACAAAACCACCCAGTAGTAGAGCGCGACAACTCAGACGTAACTTTGCATATCGCTGGATGTGGTCAACTTAAAGCAGAAATTGAACCGCTACTTGCTGAGTTTTCTAAAATCGCGGGTGGCTTCCTTTATGACTTTACTTTAAACGGAGCAACTGAAGGCTTTACCTTAGTTCAAGGTAACCGCCGCAAGGCTCCAAAGAAAACTAAAGATTTAGCGGTTGCTAAGTTAAACCAAAAAATAGAATACAAAAATTACCAAATTGAATACTACCAAGCAAAAATTGCGAGAACTGAAGCACAAGTTAAAGAAGTTAAAGCCAACAAAGACTTTGTTGACGAAGTTAAAATCACTAAACTTGAGCAAAAAACAGTTAAATTAGACCTAGCAGTGCAAGCGGCTAAAGCAAAAATTGAGCAACTTCAAGAACAAATCAAGACCATTGAAGCAGACCGCTCTCCATACATTGACCCACGTTTCCACCTTGGTCTTGTAAACCGCGAACTTAACCCTAACTTTGAACGTGCAACTAAACGCTTTATTCGTCGTTTCACTGCAAAAGCCGTAGTTCCAGTAGTTGCTCCAAACTCACCACTTTCTGAGCTTTCATCTGCTACCCTTAAAGCAATTTTCCAAAAGAAATTAACTAAATGGGACAAACTTATCGACACAACCCTTCCTGAAAACATTGATTTCATGAAGAAATCAATCCACACTGTGCTTCACCACAAACGAAGTGGCGTTAGAACTCTAGCATTCCAAAAACTAGACATTATTCGTCTACCTAAAAAAATCTTTGGAGTAACTCTACCAACTCTACACGAAACTACAGTTCAAAACAACGAAGAGTTAATTAAAGCAATTTCTGAAAACCCACTTGCAATTGGTTTCATTCAATATGACTTACTTAAAGAATCTGGTTTAAAAGAAATTAAAGTCAATGGTCAAATGGCTACAGACGAAGGTGTGCGCACAGGCTCTTACTTCTTTGCTTCAGTTTCAACTATTTTGGCATGTCAATACCCAATTGTAATTCCAGATAAAATTGCGGCTGCCTTCCTTGACTTTATTAAATCTAAAGAAGGTGAAGCAATTATTGCAAAACACTCAAAAATGTATCCAGATAGAAACTATCTTGTTGGTATTCGTCCAGAGGCCTACACAGTAGATTCAGAAAAAGGTTGCTTAACTTTAAACTATCAATACTTTGAGTCAATTGGCCGCGACTTAACGCTAATTGCTGCCCACCCTCAGGCAACTAACCGTACATTTAGAGTAATTCTTTCTGATGTTAATGACTCTAAAAAACTAAAAGACGGCAAAGTTAAGATGTCTCTAGATTATTCTAAAGTTTTTGTCTTTGACGAAGAGACTGGCGAAAGGATTATCTAATGCATTTCCGTGTCGATGCACGAAGAAAACTAAAAATCTGGTTCCAAAACAACAAAGGTTGGGTGTATCTACTTCCAATTTTGACCTTAATGGTAATTTTTACTTTCTACCCGCTAATTAAAACCATTTTGATTTCATTTGACCCAACTTTCCGCCGTGACATTCAAACACTTAGCCCAGGTTCTTTTAGTTTTGACAACTACCGTGCGCTATTTGCTGAACACTCAGATTTCGGGCTGGCTTTGAAAAACACAGCGCTTATAGTGTTCGTAACAGTTCCACTTTCTACAATGATTGCTCTTGGAATTTGTGTGTCTTTAATGTCGGTTAAACGCATTCGTTCGTTTTTCCAAACAATTTTCTTCTTGCCATATATCACTAACACTATTGCGATTGGTTTAGTGTTTGCCGTACTTTTTGACTACCAATCTGGTTTAGTTAACTCATTCTTGGGCCTATTTGGAATTGGTAAAACTAACTGGCTAAACCCGGCAGCCGTTGGTCAACACGGCTACGCTGCTGCTACAGACGGTGCGATGCGTGCAGTCACTTTGTTTTACATCACTTGGTCTGGCCTTCCTTTTAAAATCCTGATTTTCATGGGAGCACTGCAAGGAATTAACAAACAATACTACGATGCTGCTAAAATTGACGGAACTTCTTCATGGCGAACATTCTATAAAATCACCGTGCCACTAATTTCGCCAATGATTTTATACGTTGTAATTACTTCACTAATTGGTGCTTTCAAAACTTACGCCGCGGTGATCGGTCTATTTAACGACCCAACACTTCGCGCCAGAATGAACACCGTAGTTGGTTATGTTTACGACAAACTAGCAGATAGCGGCTCTGGCTACGCACAAGGTGCCGCTGGTGCAGTAGTTCTGTTCTTAATAATCCTGGCGCTTACTTTCGTAAGTACTTGGGCATCTAAGAAAAAGGTTCACTACTAACAAAGAGGTTAACTTAAAATGAATGAAAGAATTGATGTTAAGAAAAAACTAGTCTATCAAAAAATCAAATCTGCCTCTCAAAAAACTGTTGCCATAATTTTCTTGTCTATTATGGCCTTAATGATTATCGTGCCTTTTTACTGGATGTTAAATACTTCTTTTAAAAACGAATCTGAAGTCCTTGAAGAACCACCAACTCTCTACCCGCACGCCTGGACTTGGAAAAACTACTCATACGCTTTTAACGGAACCAGACTTACCAACATCCGTTTACTTCAACAAAAACTAAAAGAATACGAAGGTCCAAACGGAGTAGTGGCAACTGCTAAAAAAGAACGCGATAAAATCGCTTTAACAGACACAGAAAAAACTAAGTTAGCAGCACTTTTAAAAGGCGATCCTAAAAATCTATACACAGACGCATACTACTCACAAGCACTTGAACCTTATATCCTTGATAACTCTAAATACGCATATCAGGCATATAATGACAAAAAAGCCGAAAAAGCAATTCTAGAAACCAAAGAAAAAGAGGCTAAAAACATCGCTGAAAAGGTTAAAATTCAAAATCAAATAAAAAAAATTAATGATTATATTTCTAAGTTTGAGAAACAATATAAAGCTGATTCAACTAAATTTTCAACTTGGAAAGACGAACAAATTTATAAACCTGATTACTTAAAATTAAGAAATAAAGACTTGGCTTACCAAGTGGCTGACCGTAAATACCAAAATCTAGCAAGTGAATTAAAAGGCCTGCCTGGCAAAATTGAAGGTGAAGAAAACGCACCTTCTGATCGTTTTACCAGATACCTGCTAAACACCTTAATTGTGGGTATTTCTTCAACTATTGTTGGTACCTTTATGTCAATTATTGGTGCTTTTGCCCTATCTCGCCTAGAATTCAAAGGTCGCGACACAATCTTTAAAGTAATGCTTTCTACCATGATGATTCCAGGTGAAATGATGGTAATCACTAACTACGGTACAGTTTCTCGCCTTGGCTGGACAGACCAAGCACCTGCTTTCTCAGGGGCTCCGTTCCTCGCAATGACGGTACCGTTTTTAGTCACAGTCTTCCACATCTACCTAATTCGCCAAAACTTCCGCCAAATTCCAAACGAACTTTACTACGCCGCTAAAGTTGACGGAACTTCTGACTTTAAGTATCTATGGAAAGTCATGGTCCCACTTGCCAACTCTTCAATTATTACAATTACAATTTTAAAACTAATGGGTTCTTGGAACGCCTATATCTGGCCAAACCTAGTAGCCGGCCAAAACTTTAAACTAATTACTGTATGGTTGCGCTCTGCGTTTGTAGACCAAGAGTCTAATCGAATTGCGGTTGAACGTCAAATGGCCGCAACTGTTATCGTGTTAATTCCACTACTGCTTGTCTTTATCTTCCTTCGTAAATATATCATGCGCGGTGTTGCCCGCGGTGGAACTAAGGGTTAAAATTAAAATAACTCTGCAAGGAAAAATCATGAGAAAATTATTTTTAGCACTAATTGCTATCTTCTCAACACTATTTTTAACTGCTTGTGGCAAATACGATGTTACTTTTTGGCATACATTTGGTAAAAAAGACATCACTGCCATTGAAAAAAGATTAAAAGATTTCACTAAAAAAACCGGAATCACTGTTAAACTTGAACAAAAGGGTGGATACCAAGACATTAAAGGCGCGGTTGACAAAACTCTTTCTACTAACAATCGCCCTAACTTAGTCATTGCTTACCCAGACCACGTTGCGTCTTTTAACGAAAACCGCAAAAACGTCCTTGACTTAACTAAGTTCATCAACGAAGGTACCAGCCTTCAAAAGAAATACATCAGTGACCAAGAATTTAAAAAAGACTGGGATGAACAGTTTTATGATTTCGTAAAAGAGTCGCCTCTTTCTGAAAAAGGAATCTACACTACTCCATTCGGTCTTTCTACCGAAGTTATTCTTTATAACAAAGAACTAGCCGAAGATATTCCTAACTTTACTGAAAAAGTAAAAACTTGGGAAGGTATTTGGGAAATGGCTAAAGAATATCGCGAAAAACATACCGAAAAGTTTGATAAATTAGTAGACCTTCCAGATCCAAAAGAACCTGGCAAAACTAAAAAACAATTTGAACGTACAGCTGTGTTTGGCTACGACTCAGACGCTAACATGTTAATCACTATGGCAAAACAATATGGTTTGCCTTACACTGATTTTGTGAAGAAAAACGGCGAACTTAAAGGCGATGCTTTTTTCCACGACACTACACAAAATGCACAATTAGTTAAAATGTTAGATACTTTAAAAGGCTACGCTGCTCAAAACTTATTTACAACTGGTGCAACTTGTGGAAATAAATATAACTCAACTGCCTTTAAAAACAAACAAATCGTGTTTACTATTTCTTCATCTGGTGGAGTTGGCTACAACATTCCAGATAAAAACAACCAGTTTGAAGTAGGCATGCTACCACTTCCTCAACCTGAACTTCAACTTAGAAAAACTCAATTAAAAGAAGCAAATGACTTACTTAAAACAGATCCAAACAACGCAGACTTCAAAACTTTTCAACACAACGCACAAACTGCATACGACGCTGCTAAGGCTAAATATCCTAACCTAAATGAAGATAAACTTTCCGGAGCTTCTATTTTCCAAGGTCCTTCAATTGCAATGCTAGACCAAGCCAAAGAAGGTGAAGACTCATACAAAAATGTTTCTAACCAAAAGGCTTACGAAGTATTTAAATTCTTATTCAGTAAAGAAAACGTACGCGACTTTTCTTTAGCCAAAGGCTACGCAGCACCACGCAAAGACGTATTTGAAACTCAAGAAATTAAAGACTATATTAAAGAAAATAAAGCACAAAGCACCCTTGAAGGCTTAGTTGCTAAATCTTTTGAAACTATCAAAGACACACTTGACAAGAAAAACACTTTCCAATCAATTGCTTACGAAAAATCTTCAAATGCCCGCACAGTTGCGCTAAACATCATTAAAAACGTGTTAACTGACGCAGAAGTCGGCAAAGAAATTGTTACAAAAGAAGAAAGTAAAGACAAAAAACCTTTTGAGGCATACAATAGTGTTGCGAAAACAGAACGTCTAAAAAGAATTCAAGCACTACTTCAGTTTTACTACGATAAACACTGTAAGTACGAATAAACCCTGCAAAACAAACTTTTTAAAATAAATAAACAACAGCCAATTACTTGGCTGTTGTTTTATATATAAACTAATAACTTCTAATTTTATTTAAAAGAAAGGAGCAAAAATGAAGAAACTAATTTTAACGCTAACTACTCTTTTAACTTCTGTTTTTTTAGTAGCCTGCCACAAAGCATTTTATATTGCCAAACAAGAGTCAGACATCATCATTCATAAACTAATTATGGGCAGAAGTTATGAAAACTCCGTGCTGGAACTGAAAAACATCTCAGATTCTGCTAAAAACCTAAAAAACTACTCAATTAGATATTTTAAAAAATCAAGCCAATTTAGTGAACTAACGCTTCCAAACAAGGAACTAAAACCTGGTGAGTTTTTTTCAATTGGCAACGTTGAGGCAACCCTTGTAAAAACTAAAGGCGACACATCAACAGGAAACGCTGGCAAAACTGTTGAAGTTGACCTACTTCAAAGTAAAATAACTTTTGGCTACTCAAAAAGAATTGAATTAAAAAAAGAAGCCAAAACTATTGATGTATACGGCCAAAAGGACGCTAAAAACACTTTAGCCGAAGAAGCATCTCTTTATCGTTTTGCTGAGTTTGAAAAAAACTTAGGCGAAGCACACCTAAACTTCGTTTGGTGTTTGTTTAAAGTAGAGTACTACACTGCACTTGGCAAAAACTGCCCACTAACTTATGAAGAAGTTTTGAAAGGACCTAAACCTAACTTAACTAAGTTAGTTGAAGACAAGGTAAATTCTGGCAAAAACCTAAAAGAAACTTTAATTCAAAATATCTTAAACAAAACCCCTGGCAACGGCGAAATTATTCCGGTTGACCGAGTTAGTCTTTACAAAGACGGAGACACTACTGACTTCGTGGTGTCATATACAGAAAGCGCAACTGGCAACAAAGTTGAACACACCCTTCCAACCAGATACGCATATTGCGATACCCCTGAAAAAGGAAAAGGTGTTACACGACCTGAGCCTTTTGCAAACCAAGCTACCAACTTAACTCACGATCTACACGAAAACGCAAAAACTTCATACCTGCAAACTATACCGCGTGGACAAATTGACGGTAGTTTTGGTCGCTACTTTTTAGTAGTTTGGGCAGGCAATGATCTAGTTGCATTTAAACTAACCAAAAACGGACTAAATGAAAAACTGCCATCTAGACTAAATATTTCAGACGCAATACTTTACAACGAAATCCCACTTGAGTACTACATTGAAATGGCTTACTACTACGCTGAGCAAAAACGCCTAAACCTTGCCTATGAATATAACAAAGATCCTTACTTTAACTACCGCACTGGTAAATTTAGAAAAGGTCATGAAAACGCAAGGATAAAAACCGTTGAGTAAAAGAACTCTTTTAACCATCCTGCTTTATCTACTTTTTGTAGTAATTGTAGGCGTGCCTTTCTTTTTTGCAATTAACGCAGTACTTGGCAAAAGAGACCTTGATTACTTTCAATCCAATGTCTTGGCGTTATACGCAACTCCTTCTAAACAAAAGCAATATCTGCAAACTTACGCAAAACTTTTTGGCTACGAAACTGAAAACTCACCGGTTTTACAACTAAACACAAAACACCCTGAACACTCAAGCATTAAACTCCTGGTTTTAAAAGCATACAACCGCAAAACTAAGCAAAACGCTCTGCTAGTATATGTTTCAGAACTACTTGCCTACTCTGGTGCTCCTGATAACTACGTAGTAGATGTGGCTAATAAAAACCGTCTTCATCCCCAAAACTACAAGTCAGAGGTGCAATACCGCCTTGAGTTTTCGTTTACCAATTCAAACTTTAAGTTTGTGCAAAAAAATAAGTTCAGTGATTTCTTAAAACCGTTTATTATCAATACTGATTTTGTCACTGCTAATGGTAAGTTTGAAAACTATATAGACGGAATCAAAATAACGCCAACCTACGCACCTAGCACTTTTTTAAACAAACAAAAACTCAAAAAACCTGAGTTGATAGTTGCAACTAAAGACTCAAAGTTTGTAAAAGAAGAGACTGCTTATCCTGAGGCTAAACTTATTTTAAGCACCGACCATAAATTATTTGACCGTAAATATCTAACCCAACCTTTTAATCTTAAAGATCAAGCTGAAATTAAAATTAATTACTCTGGCCTTAACCGCGGACTTGTTTTGGTATCACTTGCAGGAACCGGCTTAATTTTAGTAATTACTTACTTTACTTTCATTAGAAAACCACTTAAAGTATTTATAAAAGAAAAGCGAAGAGCAGCGCACCGCCGCAAGCAAGAGCAAGCGGGAATAGATACAGAAACCAAGTTATTTGGCAAAACTGCCGATAAAGTTGAACAAGACAAAGAATAGACAACAAAAATGTGTGTTTTTCTTAAAAACGCATTTACAAAACCCTTAAACTGGGCTATAATTTATTTAAAGGAGACATAAAAATATATGTTTAAAAAATTATTATTAACATTTCTTACATTAATCGTTCCATTTGCTTTAGCGTCATGCGAACCAAGATATTTTGATGATGTTAAAGTAGCAAAAATCAAAGACATCTACAATATGAACGCAAACGACCCAGTCGCGGCTTCCGGTATTCTTTTCCGTGCGGCTTCAAAAGCAACTTGGTATTTAACTGACGGTACTTCTACAATCAAGGTATATGACCGCGACGGCAATATTGACCACGACAAAGATTTAAACTATGATTTTCAAAAAGTTTTAATTAAAGGCAAAGTTTCTGAGTATGCTGGTTTAAAACAAATTGCCATGCAAGACATTAAATTAAACGAAAAATCAAGTGCTAAATTACCTGAACTCACAGACATTTCTCAAGTTAAACTATTTGCAAATAGCGAAAAAGGCAAAGAACAAGTTTCTTCAGACTTTGCTAACCTAGACGGCAAATTAGTTAAATTTGGTGCTAAATTACTAGGCTTTAAAGAAACTTACGTAGGTAAAGTAATTGAACAAAAAGATGGTAAAGATCAACTAATTGCTGGCAAAACTCCAGATTACATTGAAGTTCAACTAGAAATTAACGGCGAAAAAACTAATGTTCGCTTTGATGTTCGTGAACCAAAATGGGCAAAATGGTTTCAAAAAAACATCGCTCAAGTTAAAGCACTTTACAAAGACATCGAGTTTAAAGCAACAGAAAAAAAGAACAAAAATGGCGATAAGATTGAAAAAACTTATCTTGAATATAAACTTGCTGAAGCAAAACAAGTTACAGTAAGCAACGTAATTGCATCAGTTTACAAGCCTTGGGACAAAGCAAAAAAACAACTAGTTGGCACATCACTTGCTCAATTTGACATTTCAACTAGATTTACTATTACTTTTAAATAAGCCGCTTAAACTTTTTTTAAAAAACTCAACACCCCGATATTTTATTGGGGTTTTTAAATTAAGTGCAAAAACCCCGTAAATGTGGTATCCTATTTTAGTTAAGTGTACACAACACTTAGTGGTAGTTGCTAAAAGCGACGCTAACCACATGCTTACATTATTTAGTAAAAGGAGGTTGTGTTTATGGCTAAAAAAATTGTCAAGCAAATCAAACTACAAATTCCGGCTGGCAAAGCGACACCAGCAGCACCAGTAGGTCCTGCTCTTGGTCAAGCGCAAGTTAACATTCCGCAATTTGTAAAACAATTCAACGACGCTACTCAAGGTCAAATCGGCTTTGTAGTGCCAGTGGTAATTTCTGTATATGAAGACCGTTCATTTACATTTGTTACTAAAACTCCACCCGCTTCAGATCTTTTAAAGAAAGAAGCAGGTATTGAAAAAGGGTCTGCAAACCCTCTTAAAAACAAGGTTGCTAAAATCAAACGCGCACAAGTTGCCAAAATCGCTGAAATTAAAATGCGCGATCTAAACGCCAACGACTTAGAGGCGGCAACTAAAATTATTGAAGGATCTGCCCGCAACATGGGCATTGAAGTTGAATAAGGAGCACTGAAATGCAAAAAGGAAAAAAATACACAGAAAGTGCTAAGCTTATCGACAAAACTGTTCAGTATTCTTTACTAGATGGTGTAGAACTTGTAAAAAAAGCAAAATTCGCTAAGTTTGATGAAACCGTTGAACTTGCGCTTAAAATGAACCTAGATTCACGTAAAGCCGAACAAAATCTGCGTGGAGCCCTTGTGCTACCACATGGTACTGGAAAAACCCAAAAAGTCTGCGTAATTGCTGAAGGCAAAAAAGCAGAAGAGGCTAAAAAAGCAGGAGCTGATGTAGTTGGCGACAACGAACTAATTCAACAAATCGCCGGTGGCTGGCTGGAGTTTGACGTCATGGTCGCAACTCCTGACATGATGCCAAAACTAGGTAGACTAGGTAAAGTTCTTGGACCTCGTGGTTTGATGCCAAACCCTAAAACCGGAACTGTTACTCTAGACGTTGAAAAAGCAGTTCACGACATTAAAAATGGTAAAGTTGAATACCGAGTTGACAAATTTGGAAATATTCAAGTACCAGTTGGAAAAGCATCTTTTGCATCTAAAGCACTTGTTGAAAACATCGCAGTTGTACTTGACCAAATTATTAAAATCAAACCAGCAACTGTCAAAGGTACTTACCTTAAAAACGTCACAATTTCTACAACTCAAGGCCCTGGTGTGAAAATCAACCCAGAAACTCGCTAAAAGTTGTATAATATTTAAGTAAAAAATTAATCTCCAAAGACAGCAGGCATTATGTAAGCCCTGCCGAGGAAAAACAAAAGTAAAGTAGAACCCTTTTTTGTTTAACTCGCTTTGGCTAAGTTAATTTAAAAAAAGGGTTTTTAATTTATAAATAGATTTAAACGGAGGAAAAATGAAAGAAAGTTTAGTCTTAAAACAAAAACAAGTAGACGAACTTAGCCAAATTTTTACAGCCGCTAAAACTATCGTTGTTTTTGAATACGGAGCATTGTCTGTAGAAAGTCTAACTCAACTAAGAAGAGCACTTCGCAAATCAGACTCAAACGCAAAAGTTTATAAAAATAACATAGCACGCCGCGCTGCTTTAAAATCTGGGCTAGCTGACCTTGCAAACCGCTTAGTTGGACAAGTCGCAATCGCGTACTCTCTAACCGACACAGTTGCTCCTGCAAAAGCAGTTTATGAGTTTATCACAGCATATCCTGATAAAAAAATTGTGACAGGAGCCGTTGACGGCAAAGTTGTCTCAGTTTCAGAAATTGAAACTCTCGCAAAACTTCCCAACAAAGAAGGTATGCTTCAATTATTGGCAGGTGCAATGTACCAGCCTCTTCAACGCCTTGCTATCGGGCTTAATATGTTAGCAGAATCAAAATAATTTTGCTAAGGAGGAAATAATAATGGCAAAACTAACTAAACAAGCATTTATCGATGCACTTAAAGAAATGACTATCCTTGAAATTAAGGAACTTCTTGATGGACTAAAAGAAGAGTTTGGAATTGATCCAACTGCAGTTGCAGTTGCTGGACCTGCTCAAAGCGGACCTGCTCAAGAAGAAAAAACTGAGTTTACAGTTGTTCTTAAATCATTTGGCGAAAACAAAATCGCTGTAATTAAAGTAGTTCGCGAAATCACTGGACTTGGTCTTGCTGAGGCTAAAAAAGCTGCAGAAACTCCAGACTCAGTACTTAAAGAAAACGTGTCAAAAGAAGAAGCCGAAGCAATTCAAAAGAAACTTGAAGAAGCCGGCGCTAAAGTTGAACTTAAATAGTTTTCACTTTAGTGGAACATTACTTTTCTAAAAAACCGCAAATTAAAAGTAAGCAAACTAGATACAGCGCCGTTGTTTTTGAAAAACATTTTAGTTTTTTTAAGGACAACGGTGTTTTTTCCAAAGACAACCTAGATAAAGGAACTTACCTTTTTTTAAAACACTTTTACCTTAAAAACCCCAACTGCAAAACCGTTTTAGATGTAGGCGCGGGAACTGGCGAAATCTCTATAATTTTAGCAAAACTCTTTCCTGATCTTATGTTCACTGGTATTGAGATAAACGAAAGAGCAGTAGCGCTCGCTAAAAAAAACAGAGAACTAAATCAGTGCGCAAACACTGAGTTTATCCAAGGTGATTTCCTGGAGTTTAAGACAAACAATAAGTATGACTTAATTGTTTCCAATCCACCAATTAAGATAGGTAAGCAAACTATTTTTGAGTTTTACCGCAAAGCAAAATGTTTACTTTCAGAAATCGGTCAGTTTTCACTAGTTGTCAAGCACTCACAAGGTGCTGAAAGTCACATTAAGTTCTTAAAAACTTTATTTTCGGTAGTGGAATTTAAAAAAGACGCAACTTACTATTTAATTTCGTGTTTTAATTAAAACTTTACTTTAAAAAAACCGCTTTGCCGGTTTTTTTAAAAACTAAAAAAAGGAGTTTAGATAAATATGGGACGTGCATTTGAAGTTAGAAAAGAAGCGAAAGCCAAAACTGCTGCGGCTAAAACTAAAGTTTACTCAAAATATGGCCGCGAGATTTACGTGTTGGCAAAAAACGGATCACCTGACCCACAAAGTAATCCTGATTTAAAGCGAATTATTGAAAAAGCAAAAAAAGACCAGGTACCAAATGACATTATTCAGCGCGCCATTGACAAAGCCAAGGGTGCTGGTGGTGAGAACTTTGTGCCAGTAGTTTATGAAGGCTTTGGACAAGGTGATGCTCAGTTCATAATTGAGACACTAACCGATAACGTCAACCGTACGATTTCGCAAATTCGCGCAATTTTAAACAAAACAGGCGGAAAACTTGGAGTTTCAGGTTCAGTTTCACATCAATTTGCCCACGAGGCTATTTTTAAACTACCAGTTCAAGAGGACGATGTGCTAAACGCACTGCTTGAGGCAGACGCAGTCATTAAAGACACCACAGCACTTGAAAACTCAACTGTGGTCTACGCCGAAATTGATAAATACGGCCAAGTTAAATCAGCGCTAACCTCTGCCTTTCCAAACATTGAGTTTGAGATTGACGAAATCACTTACTCAGCACTGACTTTAGTTGAACTAAGCACTGAAAACCAAGAGAAGTTTGACAACATGCTTGCCCAACTTGAGGAACTAGACGACGTTCAACATATTTATCACAACGTAAAATAATTATGGAAAAAGAAATTTTAGACTTTATTTTAAACAAAGTTGGCTATATCGCCACTGTTTCTAAAGAAGGTGTGCCAAACGTTGGCCCTAAAGTCACAATGCGCCATTTTTCTGGAAACATCTTAATTTGGAACGAAACAACTTGCAAGCACACTAAATTCAACATTGAAAAAACCGGCAAAGCATCTGTTTGTTTTGTAGACGAAGTTACGCAAACCGGCTATCGTTTTACAGGTCGCGCGACAATTTTAGACAAATCTAGTCAATTGTTTGAACTGTACTCAGAAAACGCGAAAAGCCTTGGTCTTAAACAACCTGAGCACTTTGGTCAACTTGTAGTTGAACAAATTTACTTACTTGACCGCGGTCCAAAAGCCGGAACTTTAGTTAAAAACTTCTCGTAAACGATTTTTAAAATAATACAAATAAACCTAAAAATACAAACAAAAAGGACGGTCAATATGAACATCAAAACTCATCTAGGAAGAATTCAAATTACTTTGCCAATTTTGGCGATTATTAGCAATATATTTTTAATTTTTATTGCTACCATTTCATTAATTTTTGCACGATAAGAGAATTTTCATTACTCATATTTTTAATTTAATTTTGTATATATTTTCTTCTTTTTGTCGTTTCTAACGTTTTTTTTCACAACTTTATTGTTAAATTTTACTGCACTAATTAAACAAAATTATTCAGCAGCTAATTTATTTACCTTATTAATTTTAGATTTACTCCTTGTATTTTTTCTGTTAGCATTTACTCTAATTACCAGTTTTTATAAAGTTAATTCCCTGAAACTAATTCCCTTAATAGTCTTCTTACCGATTTCAATTTTAGCAATCTTTTTTAACTTAATGCACCTAACTTTAGTGTCAATTCATTTTTCTAGCGACTTAGCTGCAAATAAAAATTAAATTAATCTTTAAAACCAAGCTTTGCTTGGTTTTTTTATTATTTTGCAATAATTTGTCTTAAAAAAGCAAATAGTGTATACTAATTAAGTATGTGCACACGCACAAAGGCAATGATATGTAAGGTTATTAAAACACAAATAGCCGTTGCTGTGTTTTAAACAATTTACATGGAGCAAGCCTAATCTTTAGAATTAGACGAAAGGAGACTTTAAATATGGCTGAAAAATCAAAAGGAACAGTAAGAATTACTCTTAAGTCATACGATCACAAACTAATTGATCAAGCTGCACTTAAGATAGTTGACGTTGTAACTAAAACTGGTGCCACTGTCGTAGGACCTGTGCCACTACCAACTAAACGAGAAATTTTTACTGTACTTCGTTCACCACACGTTAACAAAACTGCTCGTGAACAATTTGAACGAAGAACCCACAAAAGACTGATCGTAATTGAAAAAATCGGTCAAAAAACCCTGCCACAATTGTTTCAAACTGACTTACCATCAGGTGTAGATATTGCCCTAAAACAATAATTTATACACGCGAAACTGGCAAAACAGACAAATTATCGTAAACGATAGAAAGGAAAAATTATGTCTAAAGGAATCTTAGGTAGAAAAATTGGAATGACTCAAATCTTTTCAGAAGACGGCAAGTTAATTCCAGTTACCGTGTTAGATTGTGCAGACAACGTTGTGCTTCAACAAAAAACTGTTGAAAAAGACGGATATGTTGCTACACAACTTGGTTGCCAATCAAAACGCGAAAGTCTTGCGAACAAACCAATTTTGGGACATGTTGCAAAAGCAAATACTGCTCCTAAGCGCTTCGTTAAAGAACTTAGGTTCAAACACAGCGCCTCAGAGCTAGCCAACCTTGCAGTTGGTCAAACTGTAGAACCTACAATTTTTCAAGTAGGAGAACTAGTTGACGTGATTGGAATTACTAAAGGAAAAGGATTCCAAGGTTCAATTAAGAGACACGGCCAACGCCGTGGACCTGAAGCTCACGGTTCTCGCTACCACCGCGCCCCTGGTTCAATGGGTGCCATCAAGGGAAATATGAAAGGAAAACCACTTCCTGGTCACATGGGACACGAACAAGTGACTATTCAAAACCTTGAAGTTATCAAAGTAGACAAAGAACAAGCACTACTTTTAGTAAAAGGTGCTGTTCCTGGTCCAAATAAAGGATTTGTTGTGGTTAAATCCGCTGTACGCTAAAGGAGTTTAAATCATGGAATATAAAGTATTAAACCAAAGCGGCAAAAAAGTAAAAACAATTGAATTAAACGATTTTGTTTTTGGAATTGAGCCACACAAACAAGCACTTTACGACGTTGTTCGTGCACAACGCCTAGCCATGCAACAAGGTACTCACCTAGTTAAAAACCGTTCAATGGTTTCAGGTGGTGGTCGTAAACCTTATAAACAAAAAGGAACTGGTAGAGCCCGCCAAGGTTCTCGCCGTGCCGTTCAATTTGTTGGAGGTGGTGTAGCATTCGGTCCACAAGTTCGCGAATACGATATTAAAATCAACAAAAAAGTTCGACAACTTGCCCTTCGTTCTGCACTTTCTCAACATGCTCAACGTGGTACCTTAGTGTTAGTTGACAAAGTTTCTCTGCCTGAAGTTAAAACTAAACTATTTGCCCAAATTTTAGAAAGTCTAAAACTTGACCGCAAAGTTCTATATGTAGACAGCGAGTTTGAGCCAAATGTTGTCTTAAGCGCGCGTAACTTGAGCCAAATTACTGTCATGAACGAACCTAGCCACACTTCTGTATATGACTTACTTGACGCTAAATACTTACTACTTACAGTTGGTGCTGCTAAAGAATTTGAGGAGGCGTTATGTTAAATTTAACTAAAATTAAACAATTTGATATTTTAGTTGAACCTATTATCACTGAAAAATCAAACAAGTTAATTGAAGCCTCAAACTCATACACTTTCCGTGTAAAAAAAGACGCGACTAAACCAGAAATCAAAGCAGCCGTTGAATCTATTTTTAAAGTAACTGTCTTGAAAGTAAGAACTGTGATTTCTCCTGCTAAGAAGAAAACAGTTGGACGCTACCAGGGAATGGTATCTGCTTTCAAAAAAGCCATTGTTACTCTAAAAGAAGGCGACAAGATTGCTGAGTTTACTATTTAGTGAAAGGAGTAAATGATGAAAATTAAGAACTATAAACCTACTACTAACGGGCGTCGCAACATGTCTGTTATCGATTACTCTGAACTTTCAAAAGTTGCTCCAGAAAAATCATTACTTACTACTTTGAAAAAAACAGGTGGCCGCAATAACCAAGGAACTATCACTGTTCGCCACATCGGTGGTGGAGTTCGCCGTAAATATCGTATTATTGACTTTAAACGTAACAAAGACGATATAGAAGCAGTAGTTAAAACTATTGAGTACGACCCAAACCGCTCTGCAAACATTGCGCTAGTCACTTACAAAGACGGCGAAAAACGCTATATCTTGGCGTGTGAAGACCTAAAAATCGGCCAAGTTATTCAAAGTGGCGAAAACGCCGATATCAAAGTCGGAAACGCACTTCCACTTAGCAAAATCCCAGTTGGTACTTTTGTTCACAACGTTGAATTAAAACCTGGAAAAGGCGGACAAATCGCGCGATCTGCTGGAACTTCTGTCCAAATTCTTGGCCGCGAGGAGAAATACGTGCTACTTCGCTTACAAAGTGGTGAAATGCGCAAAGTCTTGGCAACTTGCCGTGCAACTATTGGTGTAGTTGGTAACTCTCAACATGAACTAGTTGTTCTTGGTAAAGCAGGCCGTGTTCGCTTAATGGGTGTGAAACCCCACGTTCGTGGTACTGCGATGAACCCAGTTGACCACCCTCACGGTGGTGGTGAAGGCCGCACACCAATTGGTCGTAAGCAACCACTTACTAAATGGGGTAAGAAAACTCGTGGAGTTAAGACACGCGATCCTAAAAAAGCATCTAACAAACTTATTGTTAACCGTAGAAAAGGAGGAAAATAATGTCTCGTTCAATTAAAAAAGGACCTTATTGTGAATACACACTACTTGCAAAAATTGAAAAAATGGCAAAAGCAGGCGAAAAGAAAGTTATTCAAACCTGGTCTCGCCGTTCCACTATTTTCCCAATTTTCGTAGGGTTCACTCTAGCCGTGCACAACGGAAAAGAACATGTGCCTATCTACATTACTGAAGACATGGTTGGCCACAAACTAGGTGAGTTCGTGCCAACTCGCACATTTAGAGGACACACTAAAGCAGACAAACGTGCTGCTGCTAAATAAGGTTGGTGAAATTTATGGAAAAACAAGCAAAAGCAATAGTACACGACGCCAAAGTTACACCACGCAAAGCCAAATTAGTGATTGACTTAATTCGCGGAGCAAATGTCAAAGAAGCCTTGGCTTACCTTCAATTTACTAACCGCAAAGCATCGCCAATTGTCAAGGAATGTTTAAAATCTGCAATCGCGAATGCAGTTAACAACTTAAAGTTAGACCAAACTAAGTTGTATGTAAAAGAATGTTATGCAACTGAAGGTCTTAAAATGAAAAGAATGTTGCCACGTGCCAAAGGTTCTGGTGACACTATTGTCAAAAGACGTAGCCACATTACTGTAGTTGTGGCTGAAAGGGGATAAGAATGGGTCAAAAAGTTAGTCCAGTCGGTCTGAGAACCGGAATTATTCGAAACTGGGAATCTCGTTGGTATGCAGACAAAAAACTAGTGCCTGCCTACATTAAAGAAGACTTCCTAATTCGCAAAACCATTAAAACTTATCCTGAATACAAAGAAGCGTTAATCTCTTCAATTGAAATCGAACGCTACAAAGGCAAAGAAAAAGACAAGGTTAGAATTCGCCTGTACACAGCCAAACCAGGGCTAGTAATTGGTACTAACGCCGAAACTCGTGCCAAAGTTATCAAAGCCCTTGAGAAAATCACTAAAAAAGACGTGATTTTAAATGTTGTTGAAGTTAAACGCTCAGAACGCAGTGCAGAAATCGTGGCGCAATCTATCGCTACCCAACTTGAAAACCGTGCGTCTTTCCGCCGTGTGCAAAAAATGGCAATTCAGCGTGCCCTTAAAGCAGGTGCACTTGGTTGTAAAACTCTAATCTCTGGTCGTCTAGGTGGCGCTGAAATGGCGCGTTCAGAAGGATACTCAGAAGGCCGCGTGCCTCTACAAACCCTTAAAGCAGACGTAGACTACGCAACTGCAGAGGCCAACACTACTTACGGTATTCTTGGTGTTAAAGTCTGGATTTACAACGGAGACGTTAATAAAGGCGAGACTCGCGAAGAGAAAATCAAAGCATACGAAGACGCCGCACCTGAACGCAGACCAAGATTTAAAAAACCAGGTCAAAGACCTGCTCGTCCAAACGGAGGTAAATAGTTTATGTTAATGCCCAAAAGAACTAAATATCGCCGTCCACATCGTGTGTCTTACGAAGGTGTTGCCAAAGGTAGAAATGAAGTAATTAACGGAGATTTTGCATTGCAAGCCCTTGAAGGTTCATATATTACTTCTCAACAAATAGAAGCGGCTCGTATCGCGATGACCAGACACATGAAAAGACTTGGTCAAGTTTGGATCAACATTTTCCCACACATGTCTCGCACCAAGAAACCTCTTGAAGTGCGTATGGGTTCCGGAAAAGGTGCGCCAGACCACTGGGTTGCGGTAGTTAAACAAAACAAAATTATGTTTGAAGTAGCAGGTGTTGCTGAAGAAATCGCCCGCGAAGCGCTTCGTCTAGCTTCACACAAACTACCTATTAAATCAAAAATCGTGAAAAAGGAGGTTAAATAAGCATGAAAAAGATGCAAGAACTTAGAAAATATACAGATCTTGAAATAGAAAGCAAAATTTTTGAGTTAAAACAAGAAATATTTAACCTACGTTTCAAACAAGCAACAGGGCAACTTACAGACACAGCCCGCGTTAAAAAAGCCCGTAAACAAATCGCTCGTCTATACACTATCTTAACCGAGCGCAAATCAGTGAAGGAGTAGTCAACAATGGAAAGAGAAACTAAAAGAAAAGTTTTCCGTGGCAAAGTTGTTTCAGATAAAATGGATAAAACTATAGTTGTCGTTGTTGACACTTATAAAAACGATCCACTTTACAACAAACGCTTTAAGGTATCTAAAAAATTCCACGTTCACGATGAACAAAATGAATGCAAAATCGGCGATACTGTGGCGTTTGCAGAAACCCGTCCACTTTCTCGCACTAAGTCATTTAGACTAATTAAGGTGCTTGAAAAAGCCGTGGTAATTTAGTTTAAGAGGTAACGAAAGATGATTCAACAAGAAACTAGATTACTCGTTGCAGACAACACAGGAGCAAAGGAAGTTTTAGTAATTAAAATTCCAGGCGGTACTCGCCACCGCTACGCTAATATCGGCGATCTTGTTGTTGTAACTGTCAAAAAAGCAACTCCTGGCGGAGTTGTTAAAAAAGGTGACGTTTGCAAGGCAGTAGTCGTTAGAACCAAAGACGGACTACGCAGAGCAGACGGTTCATATATTAAATTTGGTGAAAACGCAGTTGTATTGGTCAAAGAAGACAAAACCCCACGTGGAACTCGTATTTTTGGACCGATTGCTCGCGAACTTAGAGACAACAACTACACAAAAATCTTGTCTTTAGCACCAGAAGTTTTATAAAAAGGAGGAATTTGTTAAATGTATATCAAAACTGGAGACAAAGTTGCCATCATTGCTGGCAAAGACAAGTTCACTACCGATAAAAAAGGTGTTAAAACTCGCACAACTGGCCGCGTTATTCAAGTGCTTCGCGACAAAGGCATGGTAGTCGTGGAAGGCGTGAATATCGCTAAAATCGCCAAAAAACCAAATCAAAATAGCGAAAAAGGTCAAATTATTTCAAAACCAATGCCAATCCACGTGTCAAACGTAGCGCTAATTGATCCAAAAACCCAAAAACCTACCCGTGTTTCTTTTAAACAAGAAAACGGCAAAAAGGTGCGAATCGCTAAATCTGGCGACGCAATTAAATAAGGAGCAGGCAAATGACTTCAAGATTAAAACAACACTACATAAAAAAAGCAATTCCTGCTTTAATTAAAGAGTTTAAGTACTCATCTGTGATGCAAGTGCCTAAACTAGAAAAAATAGTTATCAACGTCGGAGCAGGAGATGCTGCTCAAAACTCCAAAGTTATTGAAGATATTGTTAAAGAAGTTGGCCAAATCGCGGGACAACGTCCAGTTGTCACTCGCGCGCGTAAATCAATTTCTAACTTCAAACTAAGAGAAAATATGCCAATTGGTGTCAAGGTCACTCTGCGTGGTGAGAAAATGTATTACTTTTTAGATAAACTAATTTCAATTTCTCTACCAAGAGTTCGCGACTTTAGAGGAGTTTCTAAAACCGCGTTTGATGGCCGTGGAAACTACACCCTTGGGGTGAAAGAACAGTTAATTTTCCCAGAAATTAGATTTGACGATATTAAAAAAATCCGTGGGATGGACGTAGTTTTAGTAACTACTGCTAAAACTAACGAAGAGGCATTTAGTTTACTTAAAAACTTAGGCATGCCTTTTGCTAAATAGAGGACTCAAACTTATGGCTAAAAAATCAAAAATTAATGCAAATAACAAAAAACTAGAAGTCTATCTACGCTATCAAGAACGCGCTCGCGAACTGAAGGCTAACAAAGACTATTTAGCACTACAAAAATTGCCAAGAAACGCATCGCTTTGCCGTTACCGCAACCGTTGCCAAATTGACGGTCGTCCACACGGTTTCATTCGTAAATTTGGAATTTCTCGTAACAACTTTCGTAAAATGGCAGCAGCAGGACTGTTGCCCGGCGTAAAAAAAGCCAGCTGGTAGAAGGAGGCATTTATGGTATCAGATACAATTGCAGATATGTTAACTCGCATTCGTAATGCGAACAGACAACACAAATTAAGCGTAAATGTTCCACATTCTACTGAAAAAGAACGCATTTTAAAAGTCTTAAAATCAGAAGGTTTTATCGCTTCTTACGCTGTTTTTCAAGAAGGCGTGGCTAAAAACATGAACGTTGAACTTAAATACTCAGAAGACAAGGAACTTGTAATTCACGGACTTCGCCGTGTCTCTAAACCAGGTCTACGAGTATATTCAAGCAAAGAAGAACTACCTCGTGTCTTTAATGGACTTGGAATTGCTGTAATTTCAACCTCTAAAGGCATTATGTCAGACAGACAGGCCAGAAAAGCAGGTTTGGGTGGCGAAGTTCTTTGCTATGTGTGGTAGGAGGAACTGAAAGTCTATGTCTAGAATTGGAAATAAAACTATCTTAGTTCCACAAGGCGTGACAGTCTCTGTCTCTCCTGAAAACTACACAGTGGTAAAAGGTCCACATGGTGAACTTACTAAACAATTTTCACCAATCCTTAAAATCACTCAAACTGAACAAGAAATCCAAATTACTCGTCCAAACGACGAAAAAACCACTAAACAACTACACGGTACAACTCGTGCACTACTTGCCAATATGGTACAAGGTGTGCACCAACCCTTTCAAAAAGAACTAGATATTATTGGTGTTGGTTATAAAGCAAACTCAGTTAACGGTAAACTAACCTTAGCCCTTGGATTTTCTCACCCTGTAGAAGTTGAAGTGCCAAAAGGCTTAGTGTGCGAAACTCCTAGCCCTGTTAAAATCATTATCAAAGGTATTGACAAGGAACTAGTTGGTGAGTTTGCAGCGCGCGTACGCCTACTTAAAAAACCAGAACCATATAAAGGAAAAGGTATCCGCTACACAGGTGAACACGTTCGCCAAAAAGCCGGAAAAACCGCTAAATAAGGAGGCTGAACATGATTTTAAAAATTTCCAAAAACGAATCTCGCTTGTCAAGACACGAGCGTGTCCGAAAATCTGTTTCAGGTACTTCTGCTCGTCCTCGCCTATCTTTATACCGTTCAAACACTCACATCTACGTCCAAATTATTGACGACACAAAAGGCCACACTCTAGTTGCTGCCAACACCAAAGAATTAAAACTTGGCAAAAACCTAGCGGCAGCAGAAGCCCTTGGTACAGCAATTGCCAAAAAAGCACTTAAAGCAAAAATCAAAGCAGTTGTTTTTGACCGCTCAGGTTATCTATACGCAGGTCGTGTTAAAGCTCTTGCCGAAGCCGCTAGAACTGCCGGACTTGAGTTTTAAAGGAGTAAATTATGTACGATAAATTTGAAAAAGAAGAAAAAGAATTTGACGAAAAAGTCGTTCATATTGGCCGCGTTACTAAAGTTGTTAAAGGTGGTCGTCGTTTCCGCTTTTCAGCACTAGTTGTTGTTGGAAACCACAAAGGTAAAGTAGGATTTGGTACAGGTAAAGCCAACGAAGTTCCAGACGCAATTAAAAAAGCCATCGAACAGGCTAAACAAAACCTAATTAACGTACCGATTGTAAACAACACCATCCCTCACTACATTGAAGGTGTATACGGATCTGGCCACGTTGTTCTAAGACCAGCCTCAGACGGTACTGGAATTGTTGCCGGTGGTGCGGTGCGTGCGGTTTGTGAACTTACAGGTGTGTCTAACATCTTGTCTAAATCTCTTGGTTCTCGCACACCTATTAACATGATTAGAGCAACTTTTGAAGGTTTTAAACTACTTAAAACTAAAGAAGAAATCGCTCGTCTACGTGGCGTGGAGGTAAAAAGCCTATGAAACTAAAAGTTGTGCTAAGACGTTCTTTAATCGGACGTTTACCACGTCAAGTTAAAACTGCCGAAACTTTGGGCTTAAAGCGCATCAACGACGAAGTAGTTTTAGAAGACAACGCTGTAAACCAAGGCAAAATTAAAACTATTGCTCACTTGGTTGAAGTCAAGGAAGCGAAATAAGGAGGCCTTTGTTTATGCTAAATGAACTTAAAAACTTACGCCCACGTCCAGATAAGAAACGACTAGGCCGTGGAATTGGCTCAGGCACCGGAAAAACCTCTGGCAAAGGCCACAAAGGTCAAAACGCACGTTCTGGCGGCGGCACTCGCCCAGGCTTTGAAGGTGGACAATTACCACTTTTCCAACGTTTGCCAAAACGTGGTTTTCACTCACTTAACCAAACTAAAAACGCAATCGTTTCACTAAGTGCTTTAAACTGCTTTGAGCCAGAGACTGTAGTTACAGTTGACCTGCTTTTAGAAAAAGGTCTAGTTTCTAAACCTTTTAAAGCAGTTAAAGTCCTAAATGGAGAACTTAGTCAAAAACTAACTTTAAAAGTTCACCAAATCTCTAAATCTGCCTTAACTAAACTCCAAGAACTTGGCGGCAAATTTGAGGCAATTTAACAATGAATAGAGTCAAAAGAATTTTATCCAATAAACAAATTCTTGAAAGATTTATCTTTACACTTGCTCTACTTTTAGCGCTAAGGGTGATGTCTTTCATCCCCATGCCTTTGGTCAACGTAGACGCAATTCGCAACCTATTTGAAAATGGACTTGGATTCTTTGCGATTTTAAATAACTTTTCAGGAAGATCGCTTGAACGCTTTTCTTTCCTGGCAATGGGAATTTCTCCCTATATTACGGCGTCTATCGTCACTCAACTTCTGCCAATGGTAGTACCTACCTTTAAAGAATGGCAAGAACAAGGCGAAGAAGGTCGCTACAAAATAAACAAAATCAACCGAGTACTAGCAATCGCGATTGCTTTTGTCCAAGGTATTTCGCTAGTCCTTTCTTTCTCTGCAGGCCGCGGAACTCAGTTTTTCGTAGGGTTCTCTGGAAACATCGGTATGGCGATGATCTACATAGGTCTGACAATTGCTGCTGGTACTGCAATTTGTATTTGGTTTGCCGACATGATTACCCAAAAAGGTATCGGAAACGGCTCTTCAATGCTAATTACTGCCGGAATTATTATTTCAATTCCTTCAATGTTTAGCATGATGACCAAAAAATACATCACCGAAGCTACAAGCTGGACACACTACGTTAACTTCGCGGTAATTACTCTGCTTTATATAGCTATCATTCTAGGGGTAATATTTGTTGAAACCTCCAGCCGTAAAATCCCAATTCAACATGCCAACCGCCAGGCTCAGTCTGACTCAAATATCCCAATTAAAGTCAATACTGGAAATGTGATGCCCGTAATTTTTGCCTCAACTCTGTTGGGTATTCCGCAAACAATTACTGGTTTCATTACGCAAAATTATTCTTCTGGTGGCGGTTTTTGGGTTAACGAAATCTTTAACTTCCAAAGACCAATTGGCTACATTATCTATATTCTGTTAATTATTGCTTTTTCGTTTTTCTACACCTTTATGCAGTTTGACCCTGAAAAAATTTCTGACAACTTATCTAAATCAAATGCCTATATCCCAGGAATTCGTCCAGGTGAAGACACTAAAGACTTTATTGCCAAAACTTTATTTAAAGTAAACGTTATCGGCACAATTTACTTAGTAATTATCTCATCACTGCCAATTTTAACAGCAGTTATCTTTGGTCTACAAGGTGCAGAGGCTTCAGCCATTACTCTAGGTGGAACATCGCTGTTAATCGTTGTTGGTGTGGCAATAGAAACTACTAAACAAATTGAAACTGACGCTGAAAGCAATCAATATAGGGGGATTTTTGGTTAATGATAATTATCTTAATGGGGCCTCCAGGTGGAGGTAAAGGCTCACAGGCCAAAGTCTTAAAAACTCACTACTCAATCCCCCACATTTCAACTGGGGATATGTTTAGAGAAAACATTAAAAACGAAACAGTGCTAGGCAAGAAAGTCAAAGCAATTCTCGCAGCCGGTGAACTAGTTCCAGATTCTTTAACTGACGAACTAGTCTTAGACCGTTTAAGTCAACCAGATGCTAAAGGTGGGTTTATCTTAGATGGATATCCTCGCAATCTTGCTCAAGCCGTTGAACTTGACCGAATTTTGGCTAAACTTGGATTTACAATTACTAAAGTGGTTAATATAGATGCCACTGACGAACTAATTGTTCAACGTCTTGCTGGTCGCCGAGTTTGTCCTAAATGCGGAGAGACTTACCACATTCCAAACATGCCACCACAAATTGAAGGCAAATGCGACAAGTGCTCAGCTGATATTGTGCAAAGAGCAGATGACCAAGAAGCAACAATTCGCGCAAGACTTGCACTATATCACGAAAACTCCAAACCAATTGAGCAGTTTTATCAAGACAAAGGTCTGTTTTGTACAGTTGATGGCAATGTTTCCATTGAACACACTAAAGCCCAAATCATTGAGGTTTTAGGTAAATAGTTATGATTACTATTAAAACCCCTGAACAACTTAGTAAAATGAAAGAATCCGGCGGGATTCTTTCAGAACTAAGAAAAGAACTTGAACAACACTTAAAACCAGGTGTATCCACGCTTAAATTAGACGAAGTTGCGGCTAAGTTTTTAGCAGACCGCGGTGTTGTTTCTTCATTTTTAAACTACGAAGGCTACAAGCACTCAATTTGCGCGAGTGTAAACGACTGCGTAGTTCACGGCATTCCTTCTAAAGACGTGGTTTTAAAACCGGGCGACATTATTTCGCTAGACTTAGGTGTCGTTAAAGACGGTTGGCACGCAGACTCTGCGTGGACTTACGAAATTGGCGAAGTCACACAAGAAGTAAAAGACTTAGTTGAAAGAACTAAAGAAGCCTTGATGCAAGGACTTTCTGTGGTAAAACCAGGTAACTTTATTACAGATATTGGTAAAGCCATTGAAAACTATTTAAAGCCGTTTAAATATGGCATAGTTCGTGAGTTTTGTGGCCACGGAATTGGCGAAAAACTACACGAAGATCCATACATTTTTCACTTCAACCAACACATGAAGCACACCGAAATTAAAGAAGGCATGACATTATGCGTTGAACCTATGGTAAATCTTGGTTCACACAAAGTAAAAATTCAAAAAGACGGTTGGACAACTGTCACTAAAGACCACAAACCCGCTGCCCACTTTGAGTATACTGTCTACGTCACTAAAGACGGATATGAGATACTTACTCCCAAAATTTAAATAAAAGGTACTAAACTATGCGAAAAGAACAAATAGAAATTGATGCTGTCATTGTTGAAGTACTACCTAGTGCTGTGTTTTTATGCAGACTAGAAAGTGGACACGAAATTAAGGCCCGAGTATCTGGTAAAATCCGCATGAATAACATACGCATTTTACCTGGCGATAAAGTAACTTTAGAATTATCACCATATGATTTAACTCAAGGCCGCATTATTTATCGCAAAAAATAAGGAGGACTTATGAAAGTCAGATCATCAGTTAAGCCAATGTGCGATAGCTGCAAAGTTATTAAAAGAAAAGGTTATGTGCGTGTAATTTGCGAAAACCCACGCCATAAACAAAGACAAGGATAGGAGATTAAAATATGGCCAGAATCGCTGGGGTAGATATCCCTTCAAACAAAAGAGTAGTAATTTCACTTACCTACATTTACGGTATTGGGGTTAAACTTGCTCAAAAAATTCTCAAAGACGCCGGAATCTCTGAAGACGTGCGTGTTAAAGATTTAAACGACGACGATCTTTCAAAAATCCGCAAAGAAGTAGCAAAATACACAGTTGAAGGTGACCTTCGTCGTGATGTTAACCTAAACATTAAACGTTTAATGGAAATCGGTTCATATCGCGGTATTCGCCACCGTAAACAACTGCCAGTGCGCGGACAAAACACTAGAAACAACGCCCGCACTCGCAAAGGCAAAGCAAAAGCGATTGCCAACAAAAAGAAATAGGGAGGAATGAACAATGGCTAAAAAAGTAAGCACACGTCGCAAAGCACGTAAAAACATACCTCTTGGCAAAGCATACATTCACACAACATTTAACAACACAATTGTAACAATCACTGACCTTGATGGCAACGCCATCGCTTGGTCTTCAGCCGGAGCACAGGGCTTTAAAGGTACTCGTAAATCAACAGCATTCGCTGCTCAAATCACCGCAGAAGCCGCTGCAAAAGCCGCTATGGAAAACGGCATGATTAAGGTAGAAGTTTCTGTTAAAGGACCTGGACCAGGCCGCGAGTCTGCTATTCGTTCACTGCAAGTTGCTGGTCTTGAAATTGTTTCAATTGAAGACAACACACCAGTTCCACACAACGGTTGCCGCCCACCTAAGCGTCCACGTGGCTAGGAGGAAGTATGCGTAATTTAAAATTTGAAAGACCAAACGCAATTTCCGTAATTTCTGCAGACAAAACAACTGCAAAGTTTTCAATTAAACCCCTAGACCGAGGATATGGCATCACAATCGGAAACGCTCTTCGCCGAGTATTGCTTGCCTCAATTCCAGGAGCAGCCTTAATTAACGTAGAAATTAAAGGTGTACCACACGAATTTTCAACAATCCCTGGTGTTAAAGAAGGAGTTGTTGAAATCGTTTTAAACTTAAAAGATGCTATCTTTAAACTAGATTCAGTTGAACCTGGTTTCCGTGCAGAAGTTTCTCTGAACGACGTTGACAAAGAAATCATCACACTTGGTGACTTAGTAGTCCCTGCTGGTGTTGAAGTTGTCAACCCAGATCACGTGATTTGTCATTTAAATAAAGGAACCAGCATTTCACTAACCGCAACTCTGGCAACTGGCGCTGGATATGTTACTCAAAACGACAACAAAGCATATCTTGACCACATCGGGCAAATTGCGCTAGACTCAATTTTTACCCCAGTTAAACGCGTTAACTTTAACGTTGAAAAACTACAAGGCGGGTATGACGAGTTAATCTTAGAAGTTGAAACTAACGGCGCAATTGACGCAAAAGACGCAGTTTCTGCAGCCGCTTCTATGCTAAGTGAATTATTTGGCGCAGTTCGCCAAATTTCTGAAAACGCAGAGCAATTCCAAGATTACATTGCAGAAGAAGCCGAAACTACTGCACAAGCAGTTGACAAAAACTTATCAATTGACAGACTAGATTTATCTGTTCGTTTGTACAACGCGCTTTCTCGCGAAGGCATTAAAACAATTGATCAACTACTTGACATGACAGATCAGGAAATTAAAAGCATCCGCAACCTTGGGCAAAACTCATTCATTGAACTGCAAAACAAATTGGCTGAGTTTAAAGACAGCACAATTACTAAAAAAACAGTTGATGATGACGATGCTTTAATTAAAGAAATTTTTGACGATATTGAGGAGGGACTATAATAATGAGATCAAAACTATCTAGAAACTCAGCTGCCCTAAGAGCAGTACTTAGAGACTTAGCGACAGCACTAATCGTTAAAGAAAGAATTATTACTACTCACTCTAAGGCCAAAGAAACTCAGAAAATGGTAGAAAAACTAATTACCCTTGGCAAGAAAGGCGATATCAACGCTCGCCGTTTAGCCAGAACTTACCTTAGAGATGTAGAGACTGACACAAAAGGCGAAACAGTTTTAACTAAATTATTTCAAACAGTAGCCCCACGTTTTAAAGACAGAAACGGTGGCTACACAAGAATCATTAAAACAGTTGGCCGTAAAGGCGACAACGCCCCAATGTCAATTCTTGAGTTTGTATAAGGACTTTATTAAAATAATTTAATCGCAAATACAATTGAGAACTACACTTTATTAAACAAAGTGTAGTTCTCTTTTGCACTATTTTAGGAGAAATTTATTTATGAAATTAGTAAAAGAAACTAAATCAGAAGTTAAAGTTGCTTTAGTTAAAGCTAGCACTAAGTGCGTGCTTTTAAAAGAACTTTCAGAAAAAAGAGGATTCAAAGCACAAGCTGGTGAAATTCTGGATTTACTTAGTTTAGAAAATACAGGCACAGTTTATCTAGGACTAGGTGACAGAACTCACGAAGACCTTCGTTTAGCCGGCTTTAAATTAGTTAAGTTCCTTGAAACCAGAAAAATTAAGAGTGTTAACCTAGATTTTGCGCATGTAAAAACTCTAGACACAATTTACTTAGTTGAAGGTTTTTATCACGGAATTTACCTATACAACCGCTATAGAGCCGACAAAACTCAGTTCTTGCCCGAAATCGGACTTGGTGAGTTTGTGAATGAAAAAGAAGCACTAAACGAACTTAAAAACTTAGCAGATTCTATCTTTCTTTGCCGTGATTTAATTAACACCCCAGCAAATGACTTGTACCCTGCTAACTACGCTGAGTTAATTAAAGAAACTTTTAAACCTTTTAAAGATGTGGAAGTTACTGTATTTGACAAAAAACAAATGCAAGATCACAAACTGTTTGCAGCACTTGCAGTCGGTAGCGGTTCTGACAACGACCCTAGATTTGTGATAATTAAATACCAACCAAACAAAGCAGGCGATGAATTCCTTTCTTTTGTTGGAAAAGGTATAACTTACGACAGTGGAGGATATGCTTTAAAAATCCCTTATACTAATATGCTGACAATGAAAACCGATATGTCAGGGTCTGCCGCTGTAGTTTCGGCAATTCTAGCACTTGCTAAAAACAAAGTTAAACAAAATGTCTGCGGTGTAATGTCACTTTGTGAAAACGCCGTGTCTGGACACGCATATAAGAATGGAGACGTTTTTAAAACTCACAAAGTCGGAGTTACTATTCAAGTTGACAACACAGATGCAGAAGGACGAGTTTCAATGGCCGACTCAATTCACTGGGCTGCAACTGAAGTTAAGTCAAAATCAATTGTTGAGTTTTCAACTCTAACCGGTGCTTGCATTGTTTCGCTTGGAACCGACATTTCTGGATGTGTTTCTTATCACCCAGAACTTACTCAAAAAGTAATTGAAGCAGGTGAAGAGGCGGGGGAGAGAATTTGGCAATTCCCAATTTCTAAAAAACACGAAGAAGCGGTTAAAGGAACATTTGGTACAATCAAAAATGTTTGTTCAGGTGGAGCCGGTTCAATTACTGCCGGAATTTTCTTAACTTACTTTTCTGAAAAAGTTCCGTACGTCCACGTAGACATCGCTGGAACTGCTTACAACCCACCATACCTTTACTACGCAGATGGAGCAAGCGGAGTTGGTGTTAGAACAATTTACAACTTCGTTAAAAACTCACTTAAAAAATAATTTTATGCAATTAAATCCTTTTAATATGGCTAAAATAACCCGTTTAAAGGAAATAAAAAAAGGAACACTGCTGTGTTCCTTTTTTTGATATGTTTATTTTAATTATCGTTCTTGTTTTCTCAAAGTGCGAAGAGCTCTTGCTGAAACCATGACTTTGTGAGTGTGACCTGCTTCGTCAGTAAATTTCACTGGTTGCAAGTTTAAGTTCCAGACTCTGCGAGTCGCACGAAGAGAGTGTGATCGATTATTTCCGGCAAGTTGTTTTCTGCCGCTAATAGCGCATATTCCCATGTTTATAAATCTCCTCTCTAAATATTTTAGCATAATCAGGGTTTTTCTGCAATTTTAAACTTTTAGTATGTTAAACTTTAAGTATGGAAAAGAAAACAATTTTAATCACAGGAAGTTCAAGTGGAATTGGCAAAACCGCTGCCGAAATTTTTTTAAAGAACAATTTTTTAGTATACGGAATTGATCAAAATGCATCGACTATTGAAGATAAAAACTACCAACATTTTAAAGTATCGGTAACTGATTTTAAGAAATTACCTGACTTGAAAAACATCTTATATATTTTAAACAATGCAGGCACAATGGATGAGCAAAAGTCCTTGGAAATCAACCTACAAGGCTATATTAACATTATCAAAAAATATGAAAGTAAAGACCTAAAGGCTGTTTTAAACATCGCTTCAACCGCTGGCCACCACGGGTTTGGCAAACCTTTACATGCGGTCTCTCAAGCAGCCCGCATTAACTTTACCAAACATCTTGCCAAGACTCTCGGTGAAAAATACCAGACTTTAGTTAACTCACTAAGCCCTGGTCCAGTTCACACCAATTTAGAGCCAGACTTGTATAAAGACAAAACAGCAATGTCTGCGGTTGCAAATCAAAATATCTTAAACCGTTGGATAGAGCCAAAAGAAATTGCAGAGTGGATTTACTTTATCTTAACTAAAAACACCTGTGCAACAGGGCAAGACATAATTCTGGATTTAGGTGAATGTATTAACCTAAATTTTATCTCGCCAACCCCACCTAGCCAAAAATAGCCTTATATAATATAAAGGGATTTAAGGTATAATAAACGTACTGAGGTTTATTGATGGAACACAAAACAATAACAAGCGAATTTTTTACCAAAATGTTGATAAACGGAGCTGCTAACTTAAGGCTCCACATTGACGAAATTAATAACTTAAATGTCTTTCCAATTCCAGATGGCGACACTGGAACTAATATGCACCTGACTATCAATGCAGGCGCTAATAAGATTAAAATCTTAGATTTTCAAAACAAAACCATTGCAGAAATCGCAAAAGTGTTTTCACACGAGCTAGTAGTTGCAGCGCATGGCAACTCCGGTGTCATTCTTTCTCAGTTTTTCCGTGGATTTGCGAAAGAACTTGGAAAAGTCGACAGCAAAGAACTGACGGTAGTTCAACTTATTGATGCCTTAATTTCTGGCTATAAAGTAGCCTACAGCGGTGTAGTTCAACCAATTGAAGGAACAATTTTAACCGTACTTCGCGAAGCTGGTGAACACTTACGTTTAAAACGCGGTAAACTAATTACTTTTGAAGATGCACTAACCACTTATTTTAATCAGGCTAAAATTACCTTGCAGAAAACCCCTACTCTTTTGCCTGTCTTAAAAGAAGCAAATGTAGTGGACAGTGGCGGTGCTGGTTTTGTTAAAATCGTTGAGGGTTTTGTGCACTTTATTAACGGCAAAGTTATAAGGGAAGCAACTAAAACTACAACTAAGTCATTTGTTTTAAACTCAGAGCAAAGCACGGCTTACGACCACGTAATTGGCGAAATTAAGTTTAAGTTTTGTACCGAGTTTGTCTTGATTTTAGATAAGCCAGAGCAGTTTTCTAAAGACAAGTTTATTAAAGAAATTAAAGACTTTGGCGACTCAATGGTAGTAATTCACGACGAAGAACTACTAAAAGTCCACATTCATACCAACCAACCTCTTAACTTACTTAAAAACGCCGAACAACTTGGTGAAACCAGATCAATTAAAGTAGATAATATGAAACTACAAAACGAAGAGGCAGTGGCTGCACAAAAACCATCCATCAAAACTCCTGAAAAAGAATACGGACTAATTGCTGTTGCCAACGGAGACGGAGTTCGCCAATACTTACTTGAACACGGAGTTGACTATATAGTTGCCGGTGGCCAAACCATGAATCCGTCTACTCAGGACTTCATTGAAGCAGTTGAGAAGGTCAACGCTAAAAACATTATTATCATTCCCAACAACTCAAATATCATCATGTCGGCAGAGCAAACTACCAACTTAGTTAAAGACCGCAATATCGCGGTAATTAAGACTAAAAATCTAGGCCAAGGAGTGGCTGCACTTTCTGTTTTTGACCGCAGCGCTGATTTTAAGACCAACATTGACAACATGCAAGAAATCGCTCAGACTGCTAAAACTGGTGAAATCACTTACGCAATTCGCGACACCAAACAAAATGGTATAGACATTAGAAAAGGCCATTATTTAGGTATTTCTGAAGGTGCGATAACTTGTTCTGTTGAAAATATTTTTGACGCAACACGTTGCCTGCTTTCCCAAATTCTTTCAAAAGAAAACGAAGTTGTCACCCTATTTTACGGCAAGGCTGTGTCTGACGAAGAAGCCAGAGAAATTGAGGAATACATCCAAACACTTTGTCCATACGCCGAGGTTAATTTAGTTAACGGGATGCAAGAAATTTATTTATTTATAGTTTCAGCACTTTGAAAAAACAGGTTTAAAAAATAGTATAATAATTATTAGAGGTATTGAATGAAAACGATTAAAGAACTTTTAAAAAAACACAACCGCATTATTATTCACAGACACTCCAAACCAGATATGGACGCAATTGGCTCACAAATGGGCTTAATGCACATAATTAAAGAAAATTTTCCAGAAAAAGAAGTCTACGTAGTAGGTGATCACAACAAATTTGACTACGAAAACGCGATGAACGAAATTCCTGACAGTTTTTACAAAGACTCACTAGTTTTTATTACAGACGTCGCAGTTTCTTACATGATTTCCGATAACCGTTATTTGTTTGCCAAAGACGTGGTAATCATTGACCACCACGAAAACAAATCAGATGTAGCAGGCGCTTATGTTTATTCAGACCCAACTTACGAGGCCGCGGCTGCTTACGTTTACGATATTGCTAAAAAACTAAAACTAAAAATCCCGGCAATAGCCGCAGACTACTTGCTAAACGGAATAATTACCGACAGCGGACGTTTTCAGTATTTAACTAACGCACCCCGTTTATTTCAAATAGCCGCAGAACTTACAGCACTGGGCGCAGACCCGCTTAAGTTCTACAAGTGGTTGTATGTAGAAACTCTAGAAGAGCGCCAAACTAAAGCGAAGTTTGCTACTCGCATGCAAATTGAGGGCTCAGTTGCTTACTTTTTTAACACCAAAGAATTTTTAGAGTCACTTGGCACATACGATTTCTTTTCAATTAGTCGCGGCATGGTTAACTTACTTGCCGGCATTAAAGAAATTCCAATTTGGGCAAACTTCACGTATTCCGCTGAGCAAAACAAAGTAATTTGTGAACTGCGTAGCCGTGAAATTGAAGTTGTGCATATTGCTAAAAAATACGGCGGCGGTGGACACGCACTGGCGTGTGGCGCAACCCTTGATAACTTTGAAGTGGCCAAAGCCATGATTAAAGATTTAAACGAACTAATTTTGCAAAACCAAAATAAATAATAAAGGAGCATAAAATGGACATTAGTTTAATTTTAAAAAAAATCAAAGAATACGACATTATTACGATCTACTCACATAAAAGACCAGATGGCGACTGCATAGGCTCATCACTTGGTCTTAAAAACATTATTGAGACAACTTTTCCCAAAAAACAAGTATACTCACTTGGCGACCACACACCTTACCTACGTTTTCTTGGAGAACTTGACACCCTTGACGACGAAACTATTAAAAAATCTTTGGCGATAGTTGTTGACACTGCTACTCAAGAGCGAGTTGCAGATCAACGTTTTAAACTGGCTAAAGAAATCATTAAAATTGACCACCACATTGTAATGGATCAATATGGAGACATTAACTGGGTGCACGAAGAAGCACCAGCGGCTTGTCAAATGATTACTTACTTTCTGTATAAGTTTAGAGATCAACTTCTTATCACTAAACAAGGCGCGCAAGCACTATATGCTGGTTTAGTTACGGATTCTGGAGGATTTAGATACCGCGGAGTTACTGAAACTACTTTTCAAATGGCGGCTTTTTTAGTTTCTAAAGGCGCTGACCTTGAATATGTAGACCGTGAACTTTCTAAAACCACTTTTGCACAACTTAAATACAAAGGCTATCTACTTTCTAACATCAAACGCTCAAAAAATGGCGTGGTTTACTTCCTTGCGACTCGCGATATTCAAAAGAAATTTAACTTAACTCAAGAAGACACAGCAGCGGCCATTAACGCTATGGCCGGAATTGAAGGCTGCCCTGTTTGGGTTCTATTTATTGAACTTGAAAACTCAGTTCGCGTTAGAGTTCGTTCAAACCAAGTAGAAATTGCTTCAGTTTGCAACAAATTCCCTCCAGGGGGTGGACACGACTTTGCAGCGGGTTGCCACTTGGATAAAATGAAACAACACACAAAAGTAATTGACGCCCTTGACGCCAGAATTGTGGAAGTTTTAAAGAAAAATAACTAACAATGCTGGAAGTTCTTTTAAACATTACCACCAATAAATCAGCAAACTCAAATTCAAAAATCTCAGAAGCGATTACCAAAGGTTCACTAGACCTTCAAGCCCTGCAAACTGGCCATGACTGGCTGTTTAAAGTTATCATGCCACTTTTAATTATTATGATCTACGCGGTAATCGTTGGACTTGAACGCCGCAATTTAGGCAAGGCTGTCGGGGTTTCTGCCTACTTTTTAGTAGGAATAGCAAGTTGCTCAATTGCAATTACTCAAAGACTGATGTTTGAACTGAATGCTTTTCAACCAAACGAAGGCCAAAGAATCATCGCGCAAGTTGTCGCGGGTGTTTCTTTTATTGGAGCCGGTGTCATCATTAAAGACAAGATGTCTATCAAAGGTTTAACTACGGCTTCCTCTATTTGGGCGTGCGCAATTTTAGGTTTAATTTTAGGTTCAGGTTATCTTTTGATCGGAGTAATAGGTGCAACTGTTATTATCATTTACATCTTTATTCGCGACATGGTTTCCAAAGAAAACCCGTTTGTAAGTTGCCGCAATAACTTAATTCACAAAGTTAAACAAGGTGAGATGAAAGCAGAGGACGCCAACGCTATTTTAAACAAAGAAGACGATTTGCAAACTAGACACGTTGATGAGTTTAAACAACACTGATTTTGAAAATATCACTGCAATTGCGACCCCTTATGGTAAGGGGTCGATTTCAGTTATAAGAGTTTCGGGAAAAACTTGCATAAAAGAAGTCAGCACTATCTTTAAAGGCAAAGACTTAACTCAAGTTCCTGGAAACACTTTAGTCTACGGCTTTATTTTAGGCAAAGACAACGTGCCGATTGACGAAGTAGTTGTTGCTGTTTTTAGAAAACCTCATTCTTTTACAGCAGACGATATGCTTGAAATTTCTTGCCACGGCGGTGTGTTGGTAACTAATTTAGTTTTAGAAAGACTCCTTAGTCTAAATATCCGAATGGCACATCCTGGTGAGTTTTCTTACCGTGCTTATTTAAATGGACGCATAGATTTAGTTAAAGCAGAGGCTGTGATGGATTTAATTGAGGCAGACACTAAAAGTGCTGCCAAAATTTCTATAAACTCACTACTTAGCAAGACAGGTAGAAAAATAACTGAGTTTAAAGAGCAAGTCTTGGCGTTAATTTCAGATATTGAAGTTAAACTCCAATACCCTGAGTTTGACGAGGCCGCTGAGTTAGAGACTTCTGAACTAAAGGCTAAAATTGATGAAATTTTAACTAACCTAACTGAGTTTTTGCGAAACTCAAAAAGCACCACAATGCTAAAAACTGGGGTTTCGGTCGCAATTGTTGGCAGACCAAATGTCGGCAAGTCTTCACTTTTAAACTCCCTTTTAAAGCAAGACAAGGCTTTAGTTACCGACATTCAAGGCACAACCCGTGACATTGTTGAGGGCAAAATTGTGCTTAACAACATCGCGCTTAACTTACTTGACACCGCAGGCATTCGCAAAAGCACAAATCTAGTTGAGAATCTTGGTATTCAAAAAAGTCTAGATACCATTAAAACCGCTGACTTAGTTTTATTTGTTTTTGAGGCTAACCAAAAGTTAACAAAAGAAGACTTAGAAATTTTAAACAAAATAGATCCCGCTAAACTAATTAAAATTGCAAACAAAAAAGACTTAGGAATTAAAGAAAAAGACAAATACTCTGTTTACATTTCTACTTTCGATGAAGACTTAAAACCGCTTAAAGACGCTATTTTAAGTAAGTTAAAGTTAACAGATCTAGACACCAGAGACTTAGCGTTTTTGTCGAACCAAAGACAAATTATGCTACTTCAAAAAGCAATTTCTGAACTAAAAGAAGCCCACAGTTCTGCTGATTTCTTAACCGCTGACTTAGTGGTGATGAACATTAAAACCGCTTACAACGCTATAAAGGAGATACTTGGTGAGGTGTATGACGACGATGTAAATAAAAACATTTTTAGTCATTTTTGCCTTGGCAAATAAATAACTATGTATAAAGTTTTATATCGAAAATACCGACCAAGTAAACTAAAAGAAGTAGTTGGCCAAGCGGTAATCATTCAAATTCTTAGACAAATTCTAAAAAGCGGCAGCATTCCGCATTCTTTTATTTTTGCTGGCACCAGAGGAATTGGCAAAACCACAATTGCCAGAATTTTTGCGAAAGCCATAAACTGCGAAAAACTAACTTCAGGTGATGCTTGCGGAAAATGCGCAAACTGTCTTGCAATTGAACAAGAACAAACTGTAGACATTGTAGAAATAGACGGGGCAAGCAACAACGGAGTTGACGAAATCAGAGACCTTCGCGACAAATGCGTGTTTTTGCCGCAAAACTTAAAATACAAAGTCTACATAATTGACGAAGTTCATATGCTTACAACCGCGGCTTTCAACGCGCTTTTGAAAACTTTAGAAGAACCACCTAAACACGTTGTCTTTATTTTGGCAACCACTGAACCTCACAAAATCCCGAAAACCATTCAATCTCGCTGTATGAACTTTAGTTTCCTGACTTTAACAGAGACTGAAATTGAAGGACAAATAATTGAAGTTGCCAAAAAAGAAAAAATTACTTTAGAAAAAGAAGCAGCAGCTCTAATTGCTAAAAAAGCAGATGGCGCAATGCGAGACGCTTTGGTCTTGCTGGACAAAGCAGTTGCTTATGCTGGGCAAAAAATTGACAAAGAAACAGTTTTGAAAATCATTGGTGGAGTTGACGAAAACGAGATTTTAAAAATCATTAACTCACTTGACAGTTCAGATCTAGCCAATGCTGTTACTATACTTGATACGCTACTTAAAGCAGGTAAAAGCGAAAACTCAATAATAGATGCCTTTATTGATAACTTCAAACAAATTTTGCTAAAAATTTCAACAGGTGAACCCAACCTTTTTAAAAAACTAAACAAAGCAAAAGTTTTAGAAATATTTACTGAACTAAACACTTTAATTAAAGAAATCAGATACACAACTTCTAAGCAAAATATGCTGATGGTTACTTTAATCAAAATTTACTCAATCATAAGCAAACAAGAAGTGATTGTATTTAACACAAACCTAGAAACTGCAAAACCTTCAGTTAAAACATCAGAACAACCACAAGTAAAAACTACACCTGAAACACTCGGTGATATTTTTGCAAGTAACCCTGTAGCCTTTTCGCCCAGTCCTGAAAAAAATAGCAAAGATTCAGTTAAAAGTCCTTTTAGTCTAACTGAACAAGACTTTAAAGATTTGCTTGATAACGCCAAAAAGAAGTTTAGAGAAGAAGCAGAAACAAAACTCTATAATTCTGATTTCTTAAAATCTGCTGAAGACCCAGATGTCTCTGGACTTTCTGGCAAGTTTGAAATAGTTTTAGCCAGCCCATATACCCTATTACTTGCTGCAGATGGATTAACTGCATGCACTGAAATCTACAAAACAACCAAATATCCTGTCCTTTTAAAAGAAGTTAATAACTTTTTGCCAGAAATCACGAGAGTAATTTTGTTAACTAAACAAGACGCAAAGACTGTGTTAATGCAAATTAGCACTTACCTTAGAAATAACCTTGAGTTTATTCCCAATGACTTTAGCGCTGTTGTTGAAAAATACGCTGCATATGATAAAATTTTAAAAGAAGTAAAAACTAAAAAATTCGACGCAAGCGCAGTATTTGGCGAACTTGCAAGCAAGGAGCAATAAATATGAATCCGCAAATGTTAAAACAAATTCAAAAACTACAAGCAGAAATGATGGAACGCCAACAGAGACTTGAAGAAACTGAGTTTACAGGTGAGTCTGCTGGTGTTTCAATTACTTTACTTGGTTCAAAAAAGGTCGTAGACTGCAAAATTAGCGCAGACATTATTCAAGATAAAGAAATGCTTGAAGACGCAATTTGTGTAGCCTTTAACAAAGCCATTGAACAAGTCAACTCAGAACTAGAAGACATTCTTTCTAGCGCTAAAATGCCTAATTTTTTAGGACTTTAGTTATAGTTTGTAAAATAGGTTTGACTATAATATAATATTTAAGTTATATGGAGGCTGACTTGAATCATACAGAAGAAAATTCTTTATCAGAAATTGCATACTCCTTAATCAAGGAACAGGGTTCTGCTGTTTCACTTAACGAACTTATTGACAAAATTTGCGCAATTCGTAATTTAGGCGAGGTTAGCGTAGATTTTAAAAATCAACTTTATTTTGACTTAATTTCATCAGGTCGCTTCGTTTATGTCGGCGACGGGCTTTTTGATTTAAAAGACAATAACTTAGAGTATTGGGACAAAGACGGTACTTTTTTTGCCAATGAAAGCAATGACGAAGACATTGAAATTAATGAAGATGAAGACGACATTGAATTTTCTGACTTTAATTTAGATGAGTTTGTGGCATCTGAACCAGATATTGAAGAAGATGAAGACGAGGAAGATGAAAAACTTCAAATGCAAGCAAGCGACAACCCACTTCCTGAACTTGATGATGAAGAAGACGAAAGCGCTTTAGTTGAAGAAGACATTGAAGATTATCTGGAAACCGAAAGCGACGAAGACGACAATAAATATGTTGACCCAGATTTGGACTTAGACGAATCAGATCAAGACGAAGATGAGTACAACAAATACATGGACGACTACGAAAATCTATATGAATAGGGAGGCAGTTTTTGCATCCCTATTTTTTTATTTAATAGAAACAGAAAGGAGTTTTTGAAAATATGAGTAATTTTATTTTTATTACAGGTGGAGTAATTTCTGGAATTGGAAAAGGTGTGACTGCGGCGTCTATTGCCAGACTACTTAAAAGCACTGGGGTTTCGGTGTTTATGATCAAAATGGATCCCTACATCAACACATTTCCTGGTATGATTGACCCACTTCAACACGGAGAGGTTTTTGTGGCCGCAGACGGAACTGAGGCAGACCTAGACCTTGGGCACTACGAACGTTTTACTGGTGTTAACTTAACTGAGCACTCAAGTATCACCATGGGCAAAATCTACAGAGAAATCTTGGAAAACGAAATGACTGGCAAATACAGTGGCAAAACCATTCAAGTAATTCCGCATGTCGTTGATACCATTAAAAACAGACTAAAGAAGGCTGCTGAGCAAAGCCAGGCAGATGTCATAATTTGCGAAATCGGCGGAACAGTTGGTGATATGGAGTCTGAGGCTTATCTTGAGGCAATTCGCCAACTTAGGTTTGATTTAGGGTATCGCCGCACCTACTACATTCACACAGCATTAGTTCCTTACCTGGAAGTTTCACAAGAACTCAAGACCAAACCAACTCAACATAGCGTCAAGACTTTGCGTAGTTTCGGAATTGATCCGAACGCCCTTATTTTAAGGTCAAAAAGAATGTTGGACCCTGAAACCGTTCAAAAAATTTCTTTCTTTACCGACGTTAAACCAGAGACAGTGCTGGCTTGCCCTGATTTAGATGTAGTCTACAAGGTAGTGCCACTTTTGGCAGAAGGTAAACTACATGAAAACATCTTAAAACATTTTGAACTCAAGGCAAAACCACTTAACTTAAAAACCTGGAACTCCCTAGTTTCAAAAGTAGAAACTGCGAATATCGTTTTAAATGTTGGAGTAGTAGGGACTACTGATTTTAAGGAGGCCTATCTTTCGCTAACTGAGGCGATTAAACACTCTGGCTATCAATACTCAGTTAAACCAAACTTTATTTGGTATAACTCAGATACTAATAACTCAGAATTTCTCAAAAATATAGACCTGGCAGTAGTTTCAGGTCAAGATAACCAAGAGTTTACTTTAAAACAAAGCAAGTTAATTCACGCACTTAGCGAAAAACAAATCCCAACTCTGCTGATCAATTTAGGTTTTTGGCAAATGTTAAATAATTCAGATAAAACCACTGAAGTTAAAACCACTAAACTGGTAGGTGGCCGTGAAATTAAAATAAATAAAGTAAACCCAGTAAGTAAGTATTTCAAAAAAAGCAAAATTGCTGAACGTTTTCGTTCGTTTAAAGTGCCAACCAATGCGCTTTCCAACCCTAACTTATTACCACTTGCTACTTTAGACGAAACCCCAGTAGCCTTTACAAATCCAAGCCACCCTTTCTTTGTATCCACTCTTTTTCACCCTGAGTTTAGTTCAAATCCGCTTTTTTCCCATCCTTTGTTTGATGCTATAATAAAAGTAGCGCTTGAGCAAAAAAAGCACCAAAATAAATAAATTTAAAAAAAGGAAAATTACCCATGTTTGAAGAAATTAAAAGTATTATTAAAACAAATTTAAATATTGAAGACGAAAAAATCGTACCAACCGCCAGACTAAAAGAAGACTTAGCAATTGACTCAATTGACGCTGTTGAAATAGTTTTAGCGTTTGAAGAAAAACACGATATTAGAGTTGATGAAACTAAACTAAGAGAAATTAAAACCATTGGCGACTTAGTTGCTTATTTTGAGACACTTAAAGCCGAGTCTGCAAAATAACCATAAAACCACTTACATCTATCTTAATCTAATATTTTTCAGGACAATACTTTACTATGCAAAATAACTTTTTAGAATACGAAAAAAAATGGCAAAAAATTTGGGAACAAGAACAAACTTTTGAAACCAAAGAAAGCGCTGTCAAACCCAAATACTTTATCTTAGACATGTTTCCCTATCCAACTGCATTAGGTCTCCACGTTGGACACGTCGAGGGTTATGTTGCTACCGATATTTTGGCCAGATACAAAAGAGCCAAAGGTTTTTCTGTGCTGCAAACTATGGGTTTTGACGCTTTTGGTCTGCCAACTGAACAGTTTGCAATCCAAAACAATGTGCAACCTGAAGAAATTACTAAAATTAGTATCAATAACTTTAAAGCCCAACTTAACCGACTAGGTAAAGCCATTGACTGGCAAAAAAGCATATCTACTCACGATCCTGAGTTTTACCACTGGACCCAGTGGATTTTTAAGAAACTATACGAACACGACCTTGCTGAACTTAAAGACATTGAAGTGAATTTTTGTCCAGAACTCGGTACAGTTTTGGCAAACGACGAAATAACTGTCAAAAACGGACTGATGGTCTCAGAACGTGGTAATTTTCCTGTGTATAAAAAAACCCTTAAACAGTGGGTTTTAAAAATAACTAAATACGCAGATAGGTTAATTAAAGACCTGGATTTAGTTGATTGGCCGGAAGAAATTAAAGAAGCCCAACGCAACTGGATCGGCAAAAGTGAAGGGACTTTAATTGACTTTGAAGTGCTAGACACTAACGAAAAAATCACTTGTTTTACCACCAGAATTGACACAATTTATGGGCTTTCTTATTTAGTGCTAGCACCTGAACACCCACTTGCTTTAAAAATCGCAACTAAAGAAGAAAAGCGAGCAGTTGAAAACTACATTAAACTAGCCTCACAAAAGTCAGACTTAGACCGTGAAACTCAACACGAAAAAACAGGTGTGTTTACAGGTGCTTACGCAAAATGTCCAATTTCTGGCCGCATAATTCCAGTATGGGTCGCAGACTATGTGTTTTTCAAATACGCAACTGGAGCTGTAATGGCCGTGCCTGCACACGACGAGCGCGATTTTGAGTTTGCAAATAAGTTCGGGCTAGACATTTTAAAAATTATAGATGTTCCTGAAAACCAACTTCCCTACACCAAAGATGGAGTTCACGTCAACTCACCGCTAATTGATGGCCAAAACATAGAGCAGGCTAAAAAAACCCTAAACCAGCATTTAAAGAAAATCAAGGCAGGTTCAACTACCGTTAACTATCGTCTCCGTGACTGGGTGTTTTCACGCCAACGCTATTGGGGCGAACCTTTTCCGCTTTACTTTGATGAACATAAAAACGTCCACTTAGTTGAAGACAAATACCTACCGTTAGTTTTGCCTAAGCTAAAAGAAATCAGACCGTCTGGCACTGGAGACGGACCACTAGCTAACTGCCCTGAGTGGGTTAAATTTGAAAAAGATGGACAAGTCTACAGTTATGACACCAACACCATGCCGCAAGTTGCCGGCAGTTCTTGGTACTACATTGCCTATATTTTAAAAACAGCCGCTGGTGTTGTCCCGCTTAACTCAAAGGAGGCCAAAAAACTACTTGACAGTTGGCTGCCTGTGGACTTCTATGTTGGTGGCAAAGAACACACAACAGGACACTTACTCTACGCGCGTTTTTGGCATAAGTTTTTATACGATTTAGGTTTGGTTTCTCAACCAGAGCCTTTTCAAAAACTTTTCAATCAAGGCATGATTTTGATGAACGGCCAAAAAATGTCTAAATCTAGAGGAAATGTTGTAAATCCTGACGAGATTTTTGAGTCACATGGAGCCGATGCTCTTCGTCTATACGTGATGTTTATGGGGCCTCTGCAAATGGATAAAGACTGGTCTACTACAATGCTAGATGGTGCTAAGCGTTTCCTTGACCGTGTTTGGCGAATGCATGAGTTTATCACATCTTCTCACAACGAAGGTCTGGACTTTGTGTTAAATCAAACCATTTTAAAAGTTGAGCAAGGATACGAGACAATTTCTTTTAACACCGCAATTTCGCAAATAATGATTTTTGTCAACGAGGTCTACAAGCAACAGGCAATTTCTCAAGATCAATTTAGAACTTTCTTAAAGTTATTAAATCCTATTTGTCCTCATATTACTGAAGAGATGAACTTACAATTTTTAAACTCAAACGCTCAATTGGTTAACGAAGTTTTCCCAGAAGTAGACCACTCTAAACTTGAAAACTCAACATTTGAACTAATTTTTCAAGTTAACGGCAAAATTCGCGGCAAAGAATTGGTTGCTAAAACTATCACTGAAGTTGAAGCAAAGCAAAAAGCGCTGGCTTGTGAAGGAGTACAAAGAGCGATAAGTGGTTTAAACGTAATCAAAGTTATTTATATCAAAGAGAGATTAGTAAATATAGTTGCAAAATAACACCAAATAGACTGCAAAAGCAGTCTATTTTTATTTAATTCCGTTTTACTTTGCGTTTTTTGCATGTTTTGTCTTTTTTTTACTCTGCGTTTTTTGTATATTTAATCTAAATATTACTCTGCGTTTTTTGTATATCACAAAAAAACAGACGTTTGCTTTATAAGGCTATTTTTTAATAAAATAACTAAAATACTTTGCGTTTTTTGCATATTTTCGTTATTTATTACTTTGCGTTTTTTGCATATTTTATCTAAATATTACTCTGCGTTTTTTGTATAAGTATTTTACCTTTTAGTGTAAATGCCTTATAATATAAGCGAAAGGTGGAAAAAGATGATTTTTAAAAGAAAAATACACGATAAATTGCTTAAATGGAAAAGTGAAAGCCAAGGTAAAACAGCTCTGCTGATTGAAGGTGCTCGCAGAATTGGTAAATCAACTGCTGTAGTGGAATTTGCAAAAGTTAATTATAAAAGTTATATTTTAATAGACTTTGCTAATGAAGACGAGCAAATCAAAAACCTATTTTTTAACAACTTAAACGATTTAGACAGTTTTTTTATGTATCTTTCTTTGCATAAAAAAACTAAACTTTATGAAAGAAACACACTAATAATTTTTGATGAAGTTCAAAAATTCCCGAAAGCCCGCGAAGCAATTAAATATTTAGTTAAGGATGGTAGGTATGACTACATAGAAACAGGTTCTTTAATTTCTATTAAAGAAAATGTCAAAGGCATCTTGTTGCCTTCAGAGGAACGAAAAATTAGCATGCATCCAATGGACTTTGAAGAGTTTACCTGGGCAATTGGAAACGACCAAATAGTGCCTTTTATTAAAAATGCATTTGATGAAATGAAGCCAATTGACAAGCATATACACGAACTTTTAATGGAAACTTTTAGACTTTATTTGGTTTTGGGTGGTATGCCAAAAGTCATCTCTACTTTTTTAAAAGAAAGCAAGCAGTTTAAAAGCTGTTTAGATGATAAAACCGACATTTTAGAAACTTACCGTGGCGACATTTTCAAAATAGAGCGAACTTACAGAGAAAAAGTGTTAAATGTTTTTGATCAAATTCCTAGTTTTTTGGCGCAATACGAAAAACGTATTAAATTCACTCAGCAAGGCAGTGCTGCTAGAAGCAAGAACTACGAAGATGCTTTCGCCTGGTTAAAAGACTCAAAAATTTGCAACATTTGCCCAGCGGTAACAGATCCTAATATCGGCCTTGCTTTATCTGAGTCAAATAGTTACTTAAAATGCTACATGGGAGACACAGGTCTACTTTTGGCCAAAACTTTTTCAGATAAAGAAAGTGAAAAAACTCAAATTTACCTTGATTTACTAAACGACAAACTATCTATTAACAAGGGCATGTTTTTCGAAAATATAGTCTCCCAGATTTTAACTGCAAACGGACACAAACTTTATTTTTATAGTCATTATTCAAAAGAAAAAAAGAGAAACGACATTGAAGTTGATTTTATAATCACAAGCAATGAACCTTTTGGCAAAATCACCGCAATAGAAGTTAAATCTGCCAAAAATTACCAAACCACATCTCTAAATAAATTTAAAGAAAAATTTAAATCTAGAGTTGACAAGTGTTATATTATTCACCCCAAAAACTTCCATGTTCGCGAAGATGGAGTAATTTGTATACCTGCTTATATGGCGATCTGTATTTAAGATTAGTTTTGTTAAAATAACCCAATTTAACACAAAACTCAGCAACACCTTATAAAAAATGAAACAAGGTATCTTGTTTCATTTGAAAATGCTTATGGTGGAGGTAAGGAGATTTGAACTCCTGTCTTTAAAGGCTTAACCTTAACCGTCTACATGCTTAGTTTATTTAGATATTTAGTTAGAATCCAGTAAAACAAACAAACTAGAAATTAACTTTGAGTTTAAGTAATACCTAATCAAAACTCAAAAATAGACTAGATATCCTGCATATATAAGGAAAACATTTTTTAAAAAACTGCAGAAGTTCTTTAAAAATGCTATACGCGATTTAAATTAAGCGTATAAAAGAGTTTGTTGTGCTCTTGGCACGAATAATGGTTTTGCGTTTATAAAACCTCGCGTTTTTACGTGCGCAACCACGGCATGCAAGTTAATTTCAAACACGTTAAATCGAATCCGAAATACCCCCGTCAAAATTAGTTTACCCGCAATTTAATTTTTTTTCAACTTGTTAGAATTTTCAAATGTTTTTATTTGAAAAAAAAACCACAATAAGGTAAACTTAAATACGTTGGGAAAACCCAATATTTTTTTAAAAAAGTTATTAAAACACGGAGAACCGTGTAAAAAAGGAGGAAATATGCCAACTATTCAACAATTAGTTGTCAAAGGTAGACAAAGAAAAAACTCTAAAACTAAAGCACCCGCTCTAGGCTATGGCTTTAATGCATTAGAGAAGCAAAATTCTTACTACGCATCTCCACAAAAACGTGGAGTTTGTGTCAAAGTTAGTACAATGACACCTAAAAAACCCAACTCAGCACTTCGTAAATACGCTCGTGTTCGTTTAAGCAACGGAACCGAAGTTACTGCGTATATTCCAGGAGTTGGACACACTCTGCAAGACCACAGTGTGGTTCTAATCAGAGGTGGACGTGTAAAAGACTTACCAGGTGTGCGCTACCACATTATTCGTGGTACTCTAGATACAGCAGGTGTACAAAACCGTGCTCAGGCTAGATCTAAATACGGCGCTAAACGTCCAAAAAAATAGAGAAAGGAGAAATTGAATAATGCCAAGAAAAGGTTATATTCCTAAAAGAGATGTTCTTCCTGATCCAATTTACAACTCTAAGTTAGTTACAAAAGCCATCAACACTATCATGCTTGACGGAAAAAGAGGAACTGCTCAATCTATTTTATACAATGCATTTAAACGTATTGAAAAAGAAACTGGCCAAGACGGACTTGTAGTTTTTAAAGAAGCACTTAACAATGTAATGCCTGTCCTTGAAACTCGTTCTCGTCGTATTGGCGGTCAAAACTACCAGGTTCCGGTGGAAATTAAACCAGATAGACGCCAAGCACTTGGTCTTCGTTGGTTAATTACTTACTCTCGTTTAAGAAAAGAAAAAACCATGGAAGAACGTTTTGCCAAAGAAATCCTAGACGCTCGCCAAGGTTTTGGTCAATCTGTTAAGAAAAAAGACGACACTCACAAAATGGCAGAGGCTAACAAAGCGTTTGCTCACTATAGATGGTAGTTTAAGATGCCTAGAAAAACTTCTTTAAAAGAAACTAGAAACATCGGTATCATGGCACACATTGATGCCGGAAAAACTACAACCACTGAGCGTATTCTTTACCACACTCACCGTATCCATAAACTAGGCGAAACTCACGAGGGTGCCTCTCAAATGGACTGGATGGAGCAAGAAAAAGAACGCGGTATTACAATTACTTCAGCCGCTACTACTGCCTACTGGCGAGAACATCGTCTAAATATTATTGACACCCCAGGCCACGTAGACTTTACCGTTGAAGTTTCGCGATCTCTTCGTGTACTTGATGGCGCGGTTACTGTACTGGATGCTCAATCTGGTGTGGAGCCGCAGACCGAAACTGTTTGGCGCCAGGCTACTGACTACCTAGTTCCGCGCATTGTTTTTGTCAACAAAATGGACAAGGTTGGTGCGAACTTTGAAAACGCAATTGCAACAATTCACGATCGTTTGGGCGCAAACGCCGAAGCCGTTCAATGGCCAATTGGTGCAGAAACTCAGTTTAAAGGAATTATTGACTTAATTACTCGCAAAGCCTACATCTACGACGAAGGTATGGACGAGGTTACTAAGGAAGTTGAAATCCCTGCAGAGTACAAAGAAATTGTTGAAACTAAACGTCAACTGCTTATTGAAACTGTTGCTGATTTTGATGAAGAGTTGATGGAAAAATACCTAGAAGGTGAAGAAGTTCCGGTTGAACTTATCAAAAGAGCAATCCGCAAAGGAACACTCGCAGTTAAATTCTTCCCAGCATTTTGTGGTTCGGCTTTTAAAAACAAAGGTGTTAAATTAGTCCTAGACGGAGTTATTGACTACCTACCTTCTCCACTTGACATTGCTGCGGTTAAAGGTATGGACGAAAACGACAACGAAGTTCTGCGCTCAGCGTCTGACGACGAACCTTTTACAGCGCTGGCTTTTAAAGTCATGACAGACCCTTATTCTGGTCGTCTTACTTTCTTTAGAGTTTATTCAGGTACAGTTAAGGCAGGTTCTTACGTTAAAAATACCACTAAAGGTGAGCGTGAACGTTTTGGGCGACTACTTTTAATGCACGCCAACGACCGCGAAGAAATTGACGAGGCTTTTGCTGGAGACATTTGTGCCGTAGTTGGTCTTAAAAACACTACAACCGGCGACACTTTAGCAACCGAAAAAGATACACTTATTCTTGAGTCAATGAAGTTCCCAGAGCCAGTTATTAACGTCGCAATTGAGCCAAAAACTAAAAACGACCAAGATAAAATGGCAATAGCTCTGCAAAAACTAGCCGAAGAAGACCCAACTTTCCGTACTTACACAGACTACGAAACTGGCCAAACAATTATTGCTGGTATGGGTGAACTTCACTTAGACGTCATAGTTGACCGTATGCGTCGTGAGTTTAAAGTAGAGGCAAACGTTGCTCAACCTCAAGTTTCATATAGAGAAACCATTACTAAGGCAGCCGACATTGAGGCTAAGTTTATCCGCCAATCTGGTGGACGTGGACAATACGGACACGTAGTTATTAACTTTGAACCAAACCCAGGCAAAGGCTTTGAGTTTGTAGACAAAATCGTGGGTGGTGTAATTCCAAAGGAATATATTCCGGCAGTTATCAAAGGTCTTGAAGAAGCCTTGCCTAACGGAATTATTGCAGGATACCCTATCATGGATGTGAAGGCCACTCTGCACTATGGTTCTTACCACGAAGTGGACTCATCTGAAATGGCTTTCAAAGCAGCCGCAACAATTGCAGTTCGCGAACTTGCCGAAAAAGGTGGAGCTACCATCCTTGAGCCGATTATGGCCGTTGACGTTGTAACTCCTGCTGAGTACGTCGGAAACATCGTCGGTGACCTAACTTCTCGCCGTGGTAAGATTGACAGTCAAGAAAACCGCGGAAACGCAATTTGCGTAAAATGTTTTGTGCCACTTGCTCAAATGTTTGGATACGCAACTGCACTTCGTTCAAACTCACAAGGTCGTGCAAACTTCATTATGCAATTTGACCACTACGAACAAACCCCTAAATCTATTACTGAAGAAATCGTTAAAAAACGACAAACTAAATAATTTTGCTAAGGAGGATATTATTTTATGGCAAAACAAAAATTCGATCGTTCAAAACCACACGTTAACATTGGTACAATCGGCCACGTTGACCACGGTAAAACTACGCTAACCGCAGCTATCACTTATGTGCTTGGTGAACGCGGTCTTGCACAAAAACTAGACTACAACCAAATTGACAAAGCACCAGAGGAAAAAGAACGCGGTATTACTATCAACACTTCACACGTTGAGTATGAAACTGCAAAACGTCACTACGCACACGTTGACTGCCCAGGCCACGCTGACTATGTTAAAAACATGATCACCGGTGCTGCTCAAATGGACGGTGGTATCTTAGTAGTGTCGGCCGCAGACGGTGCGATGCCACAAACTCGTGAACACATCCTACTTGCTCGCCAAGTTGGTGTGCCAAGACTAGTGGTTTTCTTAAACAAAGCAGATTTAGTTGGCGACCCTGAACTAATGGATCTTGTGGAAATGGAAGTTCGTGAACTTCTAAATGAATACGAATTCCCTGGAGACGAAATTCCTTTTGTTAAAGGCTCTGCTCTGCAGGCTCTTCAAGGCGACCAAAAATACATGGACAAAATCATGGAACTGATGGACAACATCGATGCGTACATCCAAGAACCAGTTCGCCAAACTGACCTGCCTTTCTTAATGCCAGTTGAAGACGTACTTACCATCACTGGACGTGGAACAGTTGCTACAGGTCGTGTGGAACGTGGTACTTTAAAACTTGGTGAAGAAGTTGAAATCGTCGGAATCCGCGAAACTAAAAAAGCAGTAGTTACTGGTATTGAAATGTTTAGAAAATTACTTGACTCTGCACAAGCCGGTGACAACATCGGTGCGCTTCTTCGTGGTATTGACCGCAAAGAAATCGTACGTGGACAAGTATTGGCAAAACCAGGTTCAGTTAAACCTCACACTAAATTTGAAGCACAAGTTTACGTACTTTCAAAAGAAGAAGGTGGACGCCACACTCCTTTCATGACTAACTACCGTCCACAATTTTACTTCCGTACAACTGACGTTACAGGTATAATTTCCCTTGCTGAAGGCGTGGAACTTGTAATGCCTGGTGACAACACTTCAATCACTGTTGAACTAATTCACCCAATTGCGCTTGAACAAGGAACTAAGTTCTCAATCCGCGAAGGTGGACACACAGTTGGTGCTGGTTCTGTAACTAAAATTATTGCTTAATTTAAGTAAGTAAATTAGTTATTTAATTTAAACGAAAAAGCATTTTAAAAAAGGCCTTTGGTTGGGTTTACCCGGCCTTGGCCTTTTTTTGCCAAAAACTAATACTTAAAAAAGGAGCGCGAAAAAATATGAAGTATAAACACTCTAAATTACTTTCTGCAGGCTACTTAAAGGTTTCAGATATACACGAACTTTACTTTGAGGAACGTGGCTCTAGAACCGGAATTCCTTTGATTTTTATCCACGGTGGACCTGGTGGCGGGTTTTCAAAAAGCGCTGAGTACTTTTTTAATCCACGTAAGTTTCACTATATTTTGTTTGATCAACGCGGAGTTGGCCGCTCAAGACCTTTTTTGGAAACCAAAGATAACGATATTTTTGAAATTGTTGACGACATTGAAAAAATTCGCAAGCACTTTGGATTCGCGAAAATCTGGCTATTTGGTGGCAGTTTTGGCTCAACTATTGCGCTAACTTATGCAATAAAATACCCTGAACACACTGCAGGAATGCTGATCCGTGGGATATTTTTGGCAAGACAAGAAGACTGCGATTGGTTGTATTCAGGGGCTCAAAACTTCTATTGGCCTGAATACAAAGAGTTTATCTCAGAAATTGAAGATACCAAAAAAGTTGAAGATATAGTACCTCTGTACCTTAAAAAAATTACTTCATCAGACAAAACAGTTAGTGACACAGCATCACTTAAATGGGCAAATTACGAACTTTCTTTAGTTTTTCCGGTCAAAAGACCAGAACTTTTGGCAACTCAAGCCACTAACTCAGAGAGGCAAATTGCTTTAATGGAGGCTTTCTTTTTTGCCAATAAAACATTTGGTAAAGACGACAACTATATTCTTGCAAACATCCACAAAGCCGCGCACATCCCGACTTATATAGTCCACGGCAGATACGATATGGTTTGCCCACTAAAACAGGCTTATTTAGTACACGAGGCAATCCCTGGCTCTAAGCTAACCGTGGTTGAACTTGGAGGCCACGCCTCATCTCACAAACCAACTTTTAAAGCAATTCAAAAATATTTAAAAGAAATCATTAAAAACAACAAATAATTCAAAAAAACTTTTATTTTTATCTAAAATTTTAATATAATATTAACAAGTTAAACACAACTACGGAGGAATAAAATGATTAAATTAGTAGTAATTAGACACGGCCAAAGTGAATGGAATTTAGCCAATAAATTCACTGGTTGGACAAATGTTGAACTTTCTGAAAACGGAGTAAAAGAAGCCAAAGCAGCTGGTCTTTTACTAAAAGAAAAAGGCTTTAGCTTTGACCTTGCTTTCACTTCTTCTTTAAAACGTGCACAAAACACACTCGCCTATGTTTTAGAACAACTTGGTCTTTCTGACATTGAAATTAGACGTTCATACCTATTAAACGAACGCCACTACGGAGCACTTCAAGGTCTAAACAAAGCAGAGACAGCCGCAAAATACGGAGATGAACAAGTAAGAATTTGGCGTCGTTCCGCAGAAGTGCGTCCACCTGCTTTAGATTTTAACGATCCACGCCATCCTCGTTTTGACGAGAACCTAAAAGGAATAGATCCAAAAGAACTACCTGCTTCAGAAAACTTACTTGACACAGTTGACCGCGTTGTTAAATACTGGAAAAGCGATATTAAACCAGCATTGCTTGCTGGCAAAAAAGTAATTATCGCAGCACATGGTAACTCTCTTCGCGCACTTTACAAATACATTAACAATGTCTCAACTGAAGACATTATGAATGTTGAGCTTCCTACTGGCAAACCACTTGTTTTTGAGTTTGACGACAGCCTAAACATTCAAAAAACTTACTACATTTAATATTTAATAAAACCAAAATATCAGGGTCAAGTGAAATTCTTAACTGGTGGTCCAAGCCCACGAGCAGCAGTTTAAAAACTCTTGCAGAACAGGATAGTTTCCTGTGCCAACGGTCAAAGTCCGGATGAAAGATAGGAAGGCATTTATTTTAACTAAAATGTAAGTCATTTACATTTACCGCCTTTTTTAAAAAAACGTGCATACTATGTACATTTTTTAAAAAATTAGCAAACTAAAATATTTTTAACTTCCTTGAACGACTTAAAAGGAAGTTAAATATGTTTAAAGAAAATCAAACCAACAATCAAAACAGAGAACTTACTAAGTTTGCAATGCTTTTGGCACTTAGTATAATTTTGGGGTATTTTAAAATCCCACTTTTTCCACCACTTAAACTAGACTTTTCAGAAATTGTGATACTATATGCTATGTTTGAGTTTAAAGTCCCGCTGGTAGTTTTAATGACTATCTTAAGGTCTGGAATAAGATGGCTAATCAATCCATCGGCTACTAACTTTCCGTTTATATTTTTTGGCGAGCTTGTGGCAATTTACTGCACACTTACGTTAATTTTAGCGGTATATTTAGACTTTAAGTTAAACAAGAAAAAGTATTACTTAATATCAGTTTTAAACTATACACTAATTCCGACAGTTTTAATATTGGTAGCAAACGCCTTGTTTTTTATTCCTACCTTTATTTCAGGTAAACCAGCTTACTATACAACCCACTTAATGCCAATTGCAAAATACTTAAAAACACTTACCTCAGTTTACTTACCATTTAATTTAATTAAATATTTTATTGTTGCAGTAGTTGGACTGAAAATTGTTGAGTATAGAAAACAAAAGTTAGAAGTTTAAATAAAATATTACTCTTGACTATGAACACAAAACTAAAAAGCCTTTAAGTTTTACCTTAAAGGCTTTTTCTCTGCATAATTTTTTTATTTTAAATAAATAATTGTTACACCCATTTGTCCTTCAAACTCTCCGCCGAAGCGATAGCTTTTAATTTTTGGGTGTTTTTTAATGTAGTCATAAACTGCATTTTTAACAGCGCCTGTTCCATAGCCATGTATAATTTTGGCTTGAGTGAAATTAGCAAGAATTAGTTTATCAATTTCTTTAGCTAAGATAGTTTCAACTTCGTGTGCTCTTTTTCCGCGCAGATCAATTTCAAAATTAGCAGGACTAAAAAAAGGTTCATTGACTGTTTTTTTATTCAGAGTTGTTGGTTTAATTGTATGCTTTTTAGGGCTAACTATGGACCTTAATTTTAAATCGTTTTTATTAAATTTAAGTAAGTTACCTTCAATATCTACAAAATACAAATCACTCTTTATTCGCCTAATAACGCCATCTTGAAAGATTGGCTCAACATATACTAAATCACCAATTTTAAGTTCTACATTACTGTCAAACTCGTTTTCTGGTCTTTTTATATCTTGTTTGATTTCAGAGATTTTTTTAACATTGATAGCCTTGATATCTTTAAGCTCTTTAATAAGTGCTTCAACTTCTGAGACTGAGTCTTCCCATTTCCTTCGCTCTATTTTAAGTACGCTTTCAACTCTTGTGCTAAACTCTTTTTCTTGTTTATCTTTAATCTCCATGTTTTGCGTTATAAGGCTATTTAACAGTGTTTCTTTTTCTTGTAGTTCTTTGGTTAATTGTTCATTTTTTCCAATGTTCGCAGCAAGACTTGCAAGCAATTCTTCTGATTTGTTGTCTTGATTTGAAAGATACGCTTCGGCGTCTTTTAGTACTTTTTCATTCATTCCAAGTCTTTTTGCAATCAGTATTGCGTTTGAATTTCCAATTGAATTAAATGACAATTTGTAAGTCGGAGAAAGCGAGTCAATATCAAAACAAACCGACACTCCTGTAGTTGTTGAGTTTTCTAAATACTGAAGCATTTTAACTTTTGGATAGTGAGTGGTTAGTATCAAAGTGCAGTTTTTTAAAAGCAAATGCTTAATAATAGCCAGAGCTAAAGCCTGACCTTCTAAAGGATCTGTACCAGAGCCAGGTTCGTCTAAAAGCACTAATGAATCTTGAGTTGCATCACTTATAAAACTGATTAGTCTAACCATGTGAGAAGAAAAAGTTGACAGGTTTTGTTCCAGAGATTGCTCATCACCAATGTCTACAAATACCTTACTATAATTTGGTAAAATCGCTTCTTTAGCGGGTATTAAGAAACCTACCTTTAACATAAGTGAAAACAAACCAATAGTTTTCATAGACGCTGTTTTTCCACCAGTATTTGGACCTGTAATGATAGTTAGAGGTTTGTTTGGATAAATATAAAAGTCAATTGGCACCACTTTGTTTTCGTCAATTAGCGGGTGTCTTGCTTCAATTAGTTTAAGCGACTTGTCTTTTGAAATCACTGGAGCGCAACAATTTTGTTTAACAAAGAACTTAGCACAGGCAAAGTAATAGTCCAGTTTTAAAAGTGCGTTTTGAGCATCTATATATTTATTTAAGTCAATTAAAAGAAAATCCATAAGTTGCTTTAAGATTTTCTCTTTCTCTTTTTCTTCTTCATTTTGTAGTTCACTTAGCCTAAATCTAAACTGCTGCATTTCCGCAGGTTCTATATAAATAGACTGTCCTGAATTACTAGTATCTACTACATTTCCTTTAATCTTTCTTTTGTAGACTACAGAAACCACTAGGCACCAAAAACCAGATTTATAAATAACTTGTTCATCAGTTAAAAAAGGCGAGTATATTTTTTTTAGTTCATCAATTCGTTTCTTTGAGTTTTCATTTAAAGTTTTTATTTCTTTTCTAATTTTACCCAATCTAGGTGATGCAGAATCTAAAAACTCTCCATTTTCATCAATTGTCTCGTTTATTTTACTTAATTCTTTGGTTGGTAAAAACAGTTTAGCAAAAAACTCAATTAGTGCAGTGTAATTAAAGTTAGACTTAGTTTGATTAAAATAATTAAAACCAACTTTAGTAGTCTCAAAGAAAAACTTTAGTTGGAGTAAGTCTTTAACATTCAAAGATCTTAGTTTTAAAAGACCAGAAAAAATACTTTTGCAATCATAGTTTTCAGCAAAGTCAATTACACCAAATTCTTTTAAGGCGTTAGTTGTTTCTGTGTTTTTTAAAATTTCTTTTTCAATTTCTTTATTTCTTTGTAAAAACGGCATTGTCAAAATTTGTTCTTTAACAGATTTTGATACAGCGTTTCTCGCCACTTTCTCAATTATTTTATTAAATTCTAGTTTAATTGCGTTTTTTTCCATAATTTTAGACCAATAATATTATATGCGCTAAAATTATTTTTTAAACATTTTATTATTTTTGTATCTATTGTTTAAAAACCACAAATTACCTTCAAAAAATAGCCTTAAAAAGGTTATAATTATTAAATAGAGGTAGAAAAATGCAGCAAAAACTTCAAGAATTAAAACAAAAATTAACAGAAAAATTAAGCTTGGTTGTTAACCCTACAGAAATTGAAGATATTTGGCGCCAATACTTTGGTAAAGACTCTGAGTTTCAACAAATTATGCAAACTTTAAAGTCAGTTGAACCTGAAAAAAAGAAAGAATACGGTCAACTAATTAATGCCTATAAAGTTGAATTACAAGAACTTTGTAATTCAAAAAAATCCATTTTGGAAAAAGAGGCTAAACTAACTAAACAGTTTAGTGAAAAAATTGATATTGAGTTAGACACTCATCAGTTTTCACGCGGTGCCGTGCACCCACTAAATGCTATTATTGAAAACTTCAAATCTCACTTTTTATCACATGGTTATGAAATTGTAGAAGGTCCCGAAATTGAAACCGAACTTTATAACTTTGAAATGATGAACATACCAAAATCACATCCTGCTAGAAATGAAAAAGATACATTTTATATTGATGCAGATAAACTACTTCGCACACATACCTCACCAGTTCAAGCAAGAACAATGCTAGAAAAACAAGGTAAACCGATTAAAATCATTTCAACTGGTAAAGTATATCGTAGAGATGATGACGATGCTGTGCATTCGCATCAGTTTATGCAACTAGAAGGCTTAGTAATTGGCAAAAAAGTTAACTTCGCTAATTTAATTCAAACTTTAAAGGATTTCTTAGCATTCGTTTTTGAAAGAGAAGTTGAACTAAGAATTCGCCCGTCATATTTTCCTTTCACCAAACCATCTGTTGAAATAGATGTGCTTCACCATTTTAAAAATGGTACAGTTGGCTTTATTGAAGTTGCAGGTGCTGGTATGGTTCATCCTAATGTCTTAAAAATGGCTGGCTATGACCCTGAAAAAGTACAAGGTTTTGCATTTGGCTTTGGTATTGAACGTTTAGCAATGATTAAATACGAAATTGATGAAATTCGCGAGTTTTATCAAAACGATGTGCGTTTTCTACGCCAGTTTTAACAGATAGGTAAAAGCATATGAAAATATCTGAACATACATTAAGTAAATTCATAGAACTTAATAAAAACCAAGACCTTGGCAAAATAATTAATGGCTATATTTGTGAGGCAGAACAAGTTATATGTTCGCTTGTTCAGCCTACTTTGGTATGTGGCCATGTTTTGACATGCGAAGACCATCCCGATTCTGATCATCTACACATTACCACAGTAGATGTTGGAACTGAAGTTTTAGACATAGTTTGCGGTGCTAAAAATATTGCTAAAGGACAAAATGTCATTGTTGCCAAAGTAGGCACAACACTTCCTGGCGATTTCCAAATCAAAGCAGCAAAAGTTCGCGGAGTTCAATCTAACGGTATGATTTGTTCTCTTAATGAACTAGGTCTTAAAAACATTCCAAGCGAATACAAAGAAGGCATTTATGTGTTTTCTAATATTGTCAAACCTGGTGAATGCGCAGCCAGCGCTTTAATGTTTGCAGACAATGTTTATAACTTAGAGTTGACTCCAGACAGAGGTGACCTGCTTTCTTACTATGGATTTGCAAAAGACCTTTCTGCAGTTACTGGAAATAACTTTATTTTTGAAACTCCAAAAAGTATAAAATCAGATTTTAAAAACCAATATGAAATCAATGTAGACAATACTTTAGCACCTTCCTACGCGCTTACTCAGGCTAAAATAGTTGTTAAACCGTCTCCTTGGTTTATTCAAGCAGAGTTAATTAAACAAGGAATTGAACCTAAAAACAATATTGTAGATATCTCTAATTATGTGATGTATCTACTCGGTACTCCTAACCATATTTTTGACGCAAAGTGCATTGCTGGAAATAAAGTTTCAGTTGAGGCTCTTTCAAAACCAGAAACCTTTACTGCACTTGACGGAAACAAGTATGATCTGAATACTGGAGACTTAGTTATTAAAGACAGCAATAAAACAATTGCACTTGCCGGAATTATCGGCTCTGAAGATAGCAAAATCACTGAGCACACAACTGATGTAATTATTGAAAATGCGATTTTTTCAAACACTAATGTGTTTGAAACTCAAAAGCGTTTAAGCTTGAAAACAGAAGCGTCTGACCGTTTTTCAAAAGGTGTATCATTTGAATTATTTCAAAAGGGATATCTGCTTTTAATTGAACTGCTTAAAAAATATGCAGATGCCAAAATTTCCGACCAATTATACTCAGGTATTATTAAATCACCAAAACATTCTTTTGAATTTAACTTTAAAAAATTAAAGAAAATAAGTGGGCATACATACAAAGAAAAAGCGGTTATTGAAACTCTTTCAAAACTTGGATATTCGCCTAGAAAGGCTCTTGAAGACAATTTATACACTCTTTCTCAAAGACCACATATTTTTGAAATAGAAACAGAGTTAGACGCTATTGACAATGTCATTAGAGTTAGCGGTCTGAACTCAATTAAACCAAAACCTCTTACTCAACTAGGCGTTGCAGATCAACACATTAACTTCAAAGTTGCTGAAAAAATTAGGCAAGAGTTAGTTCCGCTTGGTTTTTTGGAAAACATCAACTACACTCTACTTTCTGAAAAAGAAGACTCAGAATTTTCTTTAGTTTCTGAAAAAGTTAAAGTTAGAAATCCAATTACTGAAAACCATTTTGTAATGCGCACAAACTTACTTGCAGGACTTAAAAAAAGTTTTCAATATAATTTAAACCGCAAAGTTGATAATTTTAACATCTTTGAAGTTGGTAAAATTTTTAATGGGTTCACAGAAGAACTTCACTGTGCAGCAATTATTAGCAGCAATTTTGCATACTCTAATTTAGTAGAAGAAAACAAGAAAGTTGACTTTTACTTAGTTAAATCTTTCTTAAATAAACTGCTTTATAATTTTGGTATTTCGCCTAGTTACGCAGTTTCAACTTATGAGTTCTTGCATCCTTACAGACAGGCAAATATTTTATATCAAGACAAGATTATTGGATATATTGGTGAAATTGAGTTTAATAAAAAGAAAACTATAGTGTCTAATTTAAACTTAGAATTACTTAAACTAACTAAAGAAACTCCAAAATATGAGCGCATTTCTGCTTTCCCTAGGGTTGAAAGAGACTTGGCGCTAGTTGCAAGCGTTGACACTTCTTATCAAAAAATAGTTACTTTAATTAAACAAACTGCACGCAAAACCTTAAAAGAAATCACTTTATTTGATATCTTTAAAAATCCCGAAACTCCTAACCTTGTGTCATATGCTTTTCATTTAGTGTTTGAAAATACTGAAAAACAAATTGAGATGCAAGATATTGAAAAAACGATTAAGTCAATTTTAAACCGCCTGGCTTTTGAGCTGAAGGTAACACTCCGTTGAAAGAACATATATATTCCTATAATTTCGCCCAGTTAACAGATTATCTGGTAGAAAAAGGATATAAAAAATTTAAAGCAGAACAGATTTTTAACTGGCTATATGCAAAAGAAAAAAAGTCTTTTCATGAGATGAGAAATCTTCCAAAAGACTTCATTGCTTTTTTGGATGAGAACTTTGAACTAACTTTGCCTACCTTAGTAATTCAAAACAAATCCAAAGATGGGACTGAAAAGTTTCTATATGCTCTTGCAGACGGTGCTTTAATTGAGTGTGTTTTGATGCATCACGACTATGGACTTTCGCTGTGCGTAACTACACAAGTTGGATGTTCAATTGGATGCAGTTTCTGCGCAAGCGGGATACTTAAGAAAAAACGTGATTTAACTACTGCTGAGATTGTTGGCCAAGTTATGAAAACTCAAGAAATTAAACAATGTAAAATAAACTCAGTGGTAATTATGGGTATTGGCGAACCTTTTGACAATTTCTCAAATGTTATGGCTTTTATTGATATCTTAAACCACCCAAAAGGTTTAAATATTGGCCAGCGCAGAATAACTGTCTCTACATCTGGATTAGTTCCAAAAATCAAAGCATTTGCTGACCGTAATTTGCAAGTTAACCTAGCACTTTCTTTTCACGCTCCATTTGATGATCTTAGAAGTCAGATAATGAAAATCAACACAATTTTTCCAATTGATAAACTAATTGATGCCTTAGACTACTACTTAGCAAAGACTAATCGCCGAGTTACAATTGAGTATATTTTAATCAATGAACTGACAGACACTGTAGAGTGTGCTAAAGAACTAGTTAAATTATTTAAACAAAGAAACGTCTACATTAACTTAATCCCTTATAACGAAGTTAAAGAAGTTTCATATAAACGCTCAACTCCAGAACGCCAAAAAGCCTTTTTTAATGTTCTTAAAAATGCGGATATGGATGCAATTTTAAGAAAAGAACAAGGCCACGACATTAACGCAGCCTGTGGGCAGTTAAGATCAGAAGTTTTGAAGAAACATGAACATAAAAATGAATGCGCTTGTAATTCGTAAAGACACGGCGTTTTATAAAGTCGCCTTGTTAAATCAAGAAAACAAAATTGTTGATGCTATTGTAGCTGGTAAAAACAGATTTGTAAAAACTAATTCTGTTAAAACTAATTTCTTAAATTTATCTGAAAAGAAAGAAATTCAGTTTTTAAAACAAACTCCAAAAATCGGAGATATTGTTGAACTCAAAGATTTTCAAGGTAAATATATAATTGAAAAAATCAAACCACGAAAAAATGAGTTTGTCAGACCAGACTGTGCAAATATTGACCAATTAATCTTAGTATTTTCTGTCGCTGACCCTGAATTTTCTTTTATGCTACTTGATAATTTTTTGTTAATTTGTGCAAAAAAACAAATTCAACCGATTTTGATTTTAACAAAAATTGATATAGACAACACAAAAACTAAAAAAGTATTAACAGACCTTCGGTACTACAAAAAGTATCTTGACTTAAAAGTTATTACAGTTGATAACAACAACTTTAGTTTTGACAACTTAGACATTTTTAAGGACAAAGTTACTATACTAACTGGTCAAACTGGAGTAGGAAAGTCTTCTTTTTTGAATAACTTAATTCCTGTAATTAATCAAAAAACTGGTGAAACTTCAAAAGCGCTTGGCCGTGGTAAACATACAACCAGAAACTCAGAACTTTTTAGCTATATGCACGGATACATTGGCGACACACCAGGATTTTCTTTACTTAACTCTGGAATAGTTTTAGAAACTGAGTTAAAAAAATACTATCCTGACTTCAATTTATTTAGTCAAGATTGCAAATTTAAAAATAAATGCCTGCATTTAAATATTCAAGCAAAAGACTGCAAAGTTGTTGAACTTTATGAAACTAAAGTTATTGGTGTCCGTTATCTAAACTACCAAAAAATATACGCTCAAATTAAACAAAGGAGAATAAAACAAAAATGAAAGTTGCCCCATCAATTTTAACTGCTGATTTTTTGCATTTAAAACAGGAACTTAAATCAATTGAAACCGCAGATCGTTTCCATATTGACATAATGGACGGAAACTTTGTGCCAAACATTTCCTTTGGTCCATATATCACTAAACTGGCAAACAACTCAACTAATGTTCCACTAGACATTCACCTAATGGTTGACTGGCCAGACTTTTGGATTGATAAGTTTAATTTAGGCAATACCTATAACATCACTTTTCACTTTGAGGCTAAAAGCGATATTTTAAAAACCATTGCTAAAATCAAAGAAACCGGTAAAAAAGTAGGAATTTCAATCAAACCTAAAACGGAAGTTACAGAAATTCACCCACTACTTAAAGAAATTGACTTAGTGCTCGTGATGTCTGTTGAACCTGGTTTTGGTGGACAAAATTTTATAGAAAGTGCACTTGGTAAAATTAAGGAACTGAAAACATACCGCGAAAAACACGGGCTTAACTTTGAAATTGAAGTAGATGGTGGCGTTGATTTTTCAAACATTGAAAAAATTAAAGAAGCGGGTGCTGATATTGTGGTCGCAGGCAGTTATATTTTTAATCAAAAAGACCGCAAAGCAGCGATTAACTCTTTAAAATAACTGATTAAAACAATTGTCTTGTTTTAGCTATTGTGTTATACTTATTAAGTATTTTTAGCAGAAATGAGGTGATTTAGTTGGCTAAAATAGTTGTTAGAGAAAAAGAAACTCTTGAAGACGCACTACGTCGTTTCAAACGCGATGTTGCCAAAGCAGGAATTATCGCTGATGCTAGAAAAAAAGAATTTTACGTTAAACCATCTGAAGAACGTAAAGCACGTCTACGTGCAAACCGTCAAAAAGCAAGACGAGCATCTAGATAAGTTAATTTAGTTTAAAAAAGAGGTTTATACCTCTTTTTTAATATAAAAATAAATTAGCAAGGAGACTTAATATGCAAGAAAAATTAGAATTAGTTAAGTTAATTTTTAAAGACGAGAAACTACACACTATTGCCGAACTTGAAAAAATGTTTCCAAAAAGAAACTTAAAACCAGGTGCATTGGTTACTCGCTTTGCTCCATCTCCAACTGGATTTTTACACACAGGTAGTTTATTTGCATCGCTAATTTCTTGGCGTTTTGCTAAGCAAACTAACGGTGTTTTTTACGTTAGACTAGAAGACACCGACACCAAAAGAGAAATTGCTGGAACTGGTGAACAAGTTTTAAAAGAACTCAAAGACTTTGACATTGAACCAGATGAATCTTTTTTAAAGTCAGGTGAATACGCGCCTTATATTCAGTCAAAGCGAAAAATAATTTACGATTCAGTCATTGCTGAAATGATTAAAAAAGACTTAGCCTATCCTTGTTTTATGACACAAAGCGAGTTAAACGAGTTAAGAAAAGTGCAAGAAGCAAACAAACAAAATCCTGGTTATTACGGTGAGTTTGCCAGAGACCGTTTTCTTACAGACAAAGAGGCTATTGCAAAAATCAAGTCAGGTGCTGATTTTGTTATTCGTTTTAAATCGCCTGGTGACGCAAATAAAAAGGTTATGGTTCGCGATTTAATTCGCGGTGATTTAGAAATTCCTGAAAACATTCAAGACATCGTTATCATGAAAAATGATGGTCTGCCAACTTACCATTTTGCGCATCTAGTAGATGACCACTTTATGCACACCACTACAATTACCAGAGGTGAAGAGTGGCTAAGCAGTCTACCTATCCATTTGCAACTTTTTGATACTCTTGGCTTTAGCCGTCCAGACTACGCACATTTACCCGTAATTATGAAAGTAGATGAAAATGGGCAACGCCGTAAACTTTCTAAACGAAAAGACCCAGAGGCCGCAGTTTCTTACTTTCTTGAGCGAGGATACCCACCACTTGCTTTCCTTGAGTATTTGCTTACTATTGCTAACTCTAATTTTGAAGAGTGGCGAATTCAAAACCCTGGTAAATCTATTTTTGGCTTCAACTTATCATTTGAAAAAATTAGTTTAGACGGAGCACTTTTTGACATTGAAAAAGTTAAATACTTCGCAAGAGAATACCTTGGAAATCTTCCAACTAAGCAGTTTTACAAAGAATCTTTAGCTTGGTCTGAAGTATACTCAAAAGAGCTTTATGACTTTATTTCAAAAAACCCTGAATACTTTAAACAAATTATTTCAATTGAAAGAGAAACTGAAAAACCGCGAAAAGACTACGCAAGTTTTTCAGAAATTATGCCGCTAATTGGATTTATGGACGACACTATTTACTGTGCTAACTTAACTAAGGATTTAGTGTTCTCAGAGAAACTCACCGACGCTCAAGTTTTAGAAATTTTAAAAGAATATGAGGCTAACGCAGATATTGTTAACCTTGCATCTGAAACTGAGTGGTTTGAGGCATTTAAAGCACTATTTTCAAAACTAAAATATGCTGCTAACAAAAAAGAATATAAAGCAAACCCTGAAAACTACATTGGAATGATTGCAGATGTTGCCGAAGTTCTAAGAGTTGCTTTAGCCTTAAAAAAATCTACTCCAAACTTTTATTTAATTCAAAAAATCATGGGACCTGCCAGAATTAAACAAAGAATTTCTCAGGTTTTTGATATAATTAAAAGCAGGTAAAAACCTGCTTTTAATGGCCGCTTGGAGAAACGGTTAACTCATATGCCCCTCACGCATACATCCACGGGTTCGAATCCCGTAGCGGTCACCAAATGTATTCAAACCCCGTTTTATGGGGTTTTTTATTTTTGTACGCTAAGTCTTTTAGTGTGTAATTTATGTGAAACAAAAATAATAAAATCTTTCACATAAGGAGCAGTAATGTATATTGTAAGAATTATTAAACAAGCCAGAAAAAACACAAAAATTGTTCAGTGATAGTGAACAATTTAACCTAAAACACAAAAATTGTTCAGTGATAGTGAACAATTTAACCTAAAACACAAAAATT
>CAUTMP010000006.1:0-51016 GCA_963539755.1 uncultured Acholeplasmataceae bacterium
CCGAACCTAGGCGGTTGGTTGTAAACCAATTCATCTTGATAGGGATTTGTGTGTGATTGATGATATCTGCACTTTCTGGCACGATAAATCTGATCCTACCATTCTCGTAAGTCACGGCTTCGTTTTTTGGAAAGCCACTTTGTTTTGAAAGATAAATAGTTGGACGGATAAAAAGCAAAATTAAAAATACGGCAATTACTGCAGTGATAAGCAAGCTGATTGCTGTTTTTAAATATATTGATTTTTTTCGGTTAGTTGTGTTGTTCATAAATGTCCTTTCGTATGTAAGCCAAGGGCTTTTTTATACTTGCAAAAAATCACTTGTAAAAATTATATATTAATAAAATTAATTAAAATTTTCGTTAGTATCAAAAAAAAAAAAAACGGCTTAACAAGTGTATTTAGTCGTATATGATAGTTATTTTTAGTGATATATTTTTATAGTTTATTCTATATAAATAATAATAAATGATATACAATATTCGCCATTTTTTTAATAAAAATTAAAAAGCGAAAATTTTTGATTTTTTTATTTTAATGCTCTTGTTAAGCCAATAAATTAGATTTTATGATTTTTTAAGCAATTCTATTATTGCTTACTTAGGGCAAAATAAAAAAGGCTAAACGTGATATGTTTTAGCCTTTTTTTAAGCAAATTATTTTAAAACTTAGAAATTGCAAAACTTAAATGATTAGTTATTTTGAACTAAAATAAGAAGTTTTTTGTTCAATGAGTATAATTATTTTTCCAAAATATAGTCCAAAGCATCAAAGTAAGATTGCTGTTTTTTGCCTTGAAATTGAGCAAGTGCAAGGTCTTTAAATAAATCAGTTTTGCGAAAATCTTCACGCAAATTGATGTCAGATAAATGGACTGTGACGAGTTTTGTTTTAATAATTTCAGCAGCGTCTCTGATAGCAATTGAGTAGTGAGTAAACGCTGCTGGATTGAAAACTACATAGTCAAAACGAGCAAGAGCACGATGAAGCATATCTATAATTTTACTCTCTGAGTTAGATTGAAAGAAATACAATTTTAACTGTTTTTTATATTTGATTTTAATTTCTCTGATTAACTCACTTAAAGTAAAGTGGCCATAATTTGCTGAGTCTCTCAGACTAAGCATATCAAGGTTTGGGCCGTTTAGTACTAATACTTTTTTCATCTTTAAACTCCTTTAATTAGCATTATTTAATATTTAAAATTATTTTCAAAACTTCCGCAGACGCTAGGTTTTTAGTGTCAATAGTTTTGCATTTTATTTTCTTTCCAACTAGGGTTCTTTTTAAAAAAAATGATTTATCTGAGGTGAGCAAAGGACGGGTGGTTTGGTTTACTTTTATTTTTTGTCGAGCCAAAAATTCACTATAACTTATCTTTAGGTAAATAAGTAAAAAATCACCATCAGCCAGTTTTAAAAGAAAGTTTCGGTTTACTTTATTTGAAATAAAACCTCCGCCTAAAAAAATAAAATCTGGTTTCTGTTTAAGTAACACGCATAAAACTTTTAATTCAAGTGCTCTAAAATTAACCTCGCCTTTAACTAATATATATTTACGACAAGTCATTTTAAATTGCTTTTCAATTTCTAAATCAAGGTCAAAAACTTTAAATTGATTTAAATTAGTAAGTAGGTTATAGAGTGTAGTTTTGCCGACTAAAGTCGGTCCAAATATGATTTTTGTCATTTTCCTAAAAACTCACTAACTGCTTTTTCGGCTTTAGTTAATTTATGCTCATCAAAACAATCTAAAACCAAATCTGGTTGTGTCTGGTTTTTAAACCAGGTTTTTTGTTTTTTAGCAAGGTCTAAAGTATGTTTTAAAATGTTTTGCTTGGTTTCTGTAAGTGAAGCCAAACCATCTAAATACATTAAAACTTCGCGGTATCCAAGAATATCACATTCCATTAAACCATTTAATTTCAGCTTCCTAACTTCATCCAAAAAGCCACATTGAAACTGAGTTTCAATTCTGGCCTTAAAAACTTCGGCTTGTTTTTCTCTAGAAAGTTCAGTTTCAATAACGAGCATATCGTAAATTGGTGTGCTTTGTTTGAAATTAGCAAAATCTAGTGAATTTGTCTCAAAGTAGTTTTCTACTTTGCGTAAATTTTTAAAATCAATTAAAATTCCTTTTGCTTTAAGATAAGCGACTTTTTCAGATATTGGAATGTCTTTATTTTTTGCTTCTTTTGAACTCAGGAAGTTAAGTGAGTAAAGCGCTGACTTTAGATAGTAGCCAGATCCACCAACTAAAATTAGAGGCTTACTTGATTTTTCAATTAACGCTCTAACTGCTTGCTGGAACTCAAATGCTGAGTATTTAGAGTTAGGTTGGTAATCTTTAAAAGAAAGCAAAAAATGCTCAACTCCTTGCATATCGGCATCAGTTATTTTGGCAGTGCCGATATCCAGACCTTTGTATACTTGAGTTGAGTCGGCGTTGATGACTTTTAAATTAATTTTTTTGGCCAAAGTAACCGCAAGGTCAGTTTTACCGCTTGCAGTAATTCCTTGAATAACTATAACTTTTTTCAAAAATACATACCTTTTTTTATTTTTTTAAAAAAAGAACTGCTTTTTTAAAAAAGCAGTTCTTGAAAACTTTAAAATTGAGTGTACTTAATTACAGTTTTAAAACGTCGAAGTAAAGTAAGATAAACGAAACTGTGGCAATTAACAGACCAAGGAACACAAGGAATGCAAGTAGTCGATTAAACCAGCCTCTGTCTTCAACTTGTTGTGGCTGTACATAGTAGCCAGCTGGAAGTACAGCCTGGTTTTCAATAGCACGTGGTTTTTTGGCTTCTTTTTCAGCAAGTGAAAACACTTTGTAGGCTTCTTTTTCATCAGCTTCTAAGGCTTTTTGATTTGAATCAAAATAACCACCGTTGATTACCATGTTGTGAAATTCATGGTCTGAATATTTAGTTTTACAGCATTGGCAGCAGCATCCCATGTTTGCAACAGCGCTTTCTGAGTATTCTGTGTAGACTTTTCCGTCTGTGTTGTTTTTAGTGTTAGTAATATAGTTAGTTGTGATGTTTCTAGTGATATTGTGAATTTCGTTTTCAGTTTTAGTGTGAGTCTCAGAGATGTTTTTATCAGAATTAAAAGACTCATTAACATTATTTACATCAGTAATAACTTTATCAGAACCACTGGCTTCCATATCTTGAATTTCTCCTTCAACTAAATCGCTAGAATTTTCTTCGCCATCTTTTAGAACAACTTCTTCGGGCATTGTAGGTTCAGTAGTTAGTTCTGCAAATTCAGTTAGGTTAGAGTCTTCTTCAATTACAGTAGGTTCAACTACTTTGGTAATTTCTTGAGTTGTAGAATCAACTGAATCAGTTAAAGGCTCGGTAGTTTCATTCGCAGTCTCTTTTGGTTCACTTACAGAAGTTTCTTCTGCAGTTTCATTAACTTCAGTTGCAGTAGGTTCAACAACAAGAACTTCTTCAACTGTTTCTGTTTGTGGTTGTGCGCTAATTTGTTTTTCGGTAATTTCAAAAACTGGTTCTTCTTTTACTTTTTCTTCAATGACTTCAGTAGTAGTTGGTTCTTCAACAACTTCAGAAACTGTTTCAAGAACTTCGGTTTCAGGTTCTTCTTCGTCAAAGTTAGAAATAGTTAAGTCTGAGTTATTTACGTCAACTTCATCAAAGTTAATCGGAACATACTCTTTAAACTGAATTTCAGAAGATTCGAATTGTCTGGTAGTTAGTTCAGGGGCATCGGTGTCTACTTCTTGGTTTTTAGTAACTTCGTCTAGTGTAAGTTCATAGCCAAGATGATCTTCTGGAACAAAGTATGAACCTTTAGTTTGAGCAGCGTGTGAAAGAATGTATTCAATAATTTCTTCTTTTTTCAGTTCTGAAGAAATTGGAATTTTGCGATCAATACAAAAACGCTCAAGTTGAATTACGTTTTTAGCCTCAATTTCTTTTTCAACATCTAAATCAAACTCATTTCTTTTCTTAAGTTCTTCAACGATGTTTTCAATGAACTGTTTTTTTCTTAATCTAAATGGAACGTTAACGTCGTATTTTTTGCCAAGTTCGCGAATTTCTTTAACGGTTGAAGAGTTGAAAAGCACTGGTCTAAATTCTTCTGGGGTTAACCCGTCTAACACGTTTTCAGGGTCTTTGAAAAGTGGCCAGATGCCTTTGTTAAACTCATGAATTGCCTTGACAGGTTCATAAGTTGACTTTTCTGCTTGTTTAACTAGTTTTAAAATGTCGGCATCAGGTACGTTGTTTTCTTTCATTACATTTAAAAACAAGCACCAAAGTTCATCTAAGTATTGGCGGTTTAAGGCTTTTGAGTTAAAGTAAATCAGTAAGTTTTCAAGTTCGTATTCTGAGTAAATTCTAAACCAAGAAAGACGGTAGTTTAACTCAGATGCCAAAGATTGCAATTTTTGTCTGGTTTTGACAACATATGGAAATAGCACATCTTTAAGTAGACGGATACGTCTAACTCTGGCAATTCCGGTGATATTTTGACTAAAGAAAAATTCAAGGATTTTTTTAGGTTCTAGTTTCGCTAAACTTTGAGTAAGTTCGCTAACTGGATACTCTTTGTTTTTTAAAGTAATATTGTCTGATAATCTAAATTGGGGCATATTGACCTCTCGCGCAATTCGCTAACACTTATATTATATTTAATTATCAAATAAATACAAACAAAAATAGTCTTTTTTAAAAAAAACACTGGGAAAACGCTTCATAGAGCAAATTATATACGAGACTTATATGCCTTTATAGTTCTTCGCCAAACAAGTGATAAGAGTTGGCTTTAGTGATTTTGACTTTAACAATTTTACCTATTTTGTCGCTACTACCGACAAAGTTGACTAACTTGTTTTCCGCGCTATAACCCGAAAGTATCTCGCCATTTGAGCGTGAGCAGCCGTCTACTAATACCTCTAAAACTTTTCCAACATATTTTAAACTAGATTGTTTAGCATAATATGAAGTTAGTTTATTTAGTCTAGCGAGTCTTTCCTTTTTAACCTCGAGTGGGGTGTCATCTTTGAATTTAGAGGCTGGAGTTCCTTCACGAGGCGAAAAAATAAAAGTAAAGGCTCCGTCGTATTCAACTGTTTTAACTAAATCCAAAGTGTCTTGAAAATCACTTTCCGTCTCTCCTGGAAACGCAACTATGATGTCCGTGGTTATGGTGACTTCTGGTCTAAGCGCTTTAATTGCACTAATCTTTTCAAGATATAGTTCTTTTGTGTAGTGTCTGTTCATTCGCCTTAAAACTGTGTTTGAACCAGATTGAACAGGCAAGTGCAAATAAGGCATGACTTGCTTAAGTTCAGTGATTGCTTTAATGCAAATCTCGTCAATGTCGCGAGGATAGGAAGTCATGAAGCGAATACGCGGGATTTTGGTTTTAGCCAAGTCAAAAAGTAGATGTCCAAAAGTATATTCGCGGTCTTTAAAATCACGGCCATAGGAGTTTACATTTTGGCCAAGTAAGGTAACTTCCATGTATCCGCGCTCTACAAGCGCCTGGACTTCCGAAATTATTTCAATAGGTTCACGGCTACGCTCTTTGCCGCGAGTATAGGGAACTATACAAAACGTGCAAAACTCATCACATCCGTACATAATGTTTACAAAAGCCTTGTGTGCAAACTTATGAGTTTGGGGTAAATTTTCAACTATCTCTCCCTGAATTGAGTAAACTTCTACTACTCTTTCTTTAGAAAGTACAGCAGTTTTAATGTATTCAGGTAAGCGATAAATGTTGTGCGTTCCAAAAACTATGTCTAGTTCTGGTACTTTTTTTAAAATTCGCTCAATAGTTTTAGGCTCTTGCGTCATACACCCACACATCCCAATAATTAAATCAGGGTTATGACGTTTAAACTTAATAATACGGCCAAGTTCAGACCAGGCCTTGGTCTCGGCAGTTTCCCTGATTGCACAAGTGTTAATTATATAGACATCGGTTTGTTCTAAAGCTTGTGCTTTAGTAAAGCCCATGTGCTCAAGGATTCCCGAAATCACTTCTGAGTCTACTTCGTTTGACTGGCAACCGTGGGTTGAGACCATGAATTTCTTTAAATGACCAAATGTCTTTAAGTCAGGGTCAAGTAAAAATACTGTACTTTCAGTTTTTTCAAAAGTACGGCGCCTCGCTTGATTTAAGTCAGGTCGGAAATATTTAAGTAATTCCTCTTCGGTTAGTTTAGCCATTTTCAAAAAAATATTTACTGTTCGTAGATTTGGATACGTTTAATTTCTTTTTTAGAAAAATCCATTAAGGTTGCGTTTAAATAGCATCTGCCTTCAGCGGTTTTGGCTTTTTCTGAAAACCCATTTAGGTTTCTTTCAATCACCATAGTGGCTTCCACTCCAATGCATGAGTCTACTACCCCACACATTCCAGTGTCAGTTTGATAAAGTGTGCCTTTAGGAAGTACTCTTTCGTCGGCTGTTGGCACATGCGTGTGGGTACCGCAAATTCCAGAAACTCGGCCATCAAAGTGCAAAGCAAACGCTAGTTTTTCAGAAGTAGCCTCACCATGGAAATCAATAAAAACATAATCTGCTTCGTTTTTCGCCAATATTTCTTCAACTGCTTTAATTGGATTGTCTAAAGAAATATTTATAAAAACTCGACCCATTACATTAATAATAAGCAATTTTTTGTCGTTGAACTTAACTAGTTTATAGCCAACTCCAGGCACATCTCCGTAATTGCAAGGTCTAATAATTTGTGCGTTTGGGTCATTTAAAATAGGAAAAATTTCGCGCTTATCAAAAGCGTGGTTACCCAAAGTTACAAAATTAATGCCTGCTTTCATGTAGGCTTTATAGTGCTCTGGCGAGATGCCAAGTCCGTGTGTGGTGTTTTCACCATTTACCACAATAAAGTTAGGTTTATAGGTTTGTTTGATTTCAGGTAGTTTAGAAAATAAAAATCTACGACCTTCTTTGCCAAAAACATCGCCAATGAATAGTAATTTCATCTATATATTTATTCCTCATTTCTATACATTAATTATAAAGGGTTTAGTATTGATTTTACTAAACCTAAATAAAAATAGGTTTGAAAAAATAATTCAAACCTATTTAAAAGATTTATTAAAATATTAAGTTGATGCTTATTTAGCAAAATCAGTAACTCTGGTTTCACGAATTAAAGTAATTTTAACAGTTCCAGGATATTGCATTTCGTTTTCAATGCGTTCTTTGATGTTTCTTGCAATTAAGGCCATTTCTTTGTCAAAGACCTGATCTGGCTTAACCATGACTCTAATTTCTCTACCTGCTTGAATTGCGTAGGCTTTTTTCACACCTTGGAAAGAGTTAGCGATTTCTTCAAGTTGAGTTAAGCGTTTAATGTAGTTTTCAGAAGATTCGTTTCTAGCGCCTGGACGAGATGCAGAAATTGCGTCGGCTGCGGCTACTAATACAGCGATTACCGATTTTGCTTCGCGGTCTCCGTGGTGCGAAGAAATTGCGTCTATAACTTCTGGGACTTCTTTGTAGCGCTGTGCTAGTTTAACGCCAATTTCTACGTGTGAACCTTCCATTTCGTGGTCAATTGCTTTACCAATATCGTGAAGTAGACCAGCTCTGCGTGCTATGTATTCGTTTTCGCCAAGTTCAGCAGCTAACTTACCTGCTAAAAATCCAACTTCCATACTATGTTTAAGAACGTTTTGCCCAAAACTTGTACGGAAAGCCATGCGGCCAACAATACGAATTAAGTCTAGGTTCATCTTACCAATTTCCATTTGGAAAACAGCGTCTTCTCCGGCCTGAAACACATAGTCATCAACTTCTTTTTGAGCCTTTTCAACTAACTCTTCAATTCGCTGTGGATGAATTCGCCCATCTTGGATTAAAGCAGTTAGCGCTCTTTTGGCAACTTCTCGTCTGATCGGATCAAACCCAGATAAGACAACAGCGTTTGGTGTGTCGTCAATTACCACGTCAACTCCGGTCAAGGCCTCAAACGCACGAATGTTTCTACCTTCTTTTCCAATAATTCTTCCCTTTATTGAGTCATCTTGGAAGTTAACTACAGAAATTGTGTGGTCAGCAGTGGCATCTGAAGCATATTTTTGCATAGCAATTGCCAATATACCTTTGGCTTTACGTTCTGCTTCAAGTTGAGCGCGTTCTTCAGATTCGCGAATATACGCACTCATTTCATGTTGCATCTTGTTTTCAAGGTCTTGCATAATTTCGGCTTTAGCCTGGTCTTTAGAAAGTCCAGCAACTCGCTCAAGTTCACGCTCAGCCTCTGTGATTTTTTCTTCAACTTTAGCGTGTTTTTCATCAAGTTCTAGTTGTTTTTGTTGAATATTTTTATCTTTATCGTCAATAGACTGTTCGCGTTTATCTAAATAAAGTGTGCGGTTGTCTAAAGACTGCTCACGAGTGATTAACTTATTTTCTTGTTCAGCAACTAGTTTAAGACGACTATTAATGTTAGTTTCTGCGTCTTGTTTTAAACTTTCAATATTACTGCGTCCTTGTTGTAAGTATTCTTTTTTTAAACGATCGGCTTCTTTCTTGCCTTCGCTAATAATCTTTTCAAAAGTAAATTTGGCTTTTTTTAGCCCCTTTTCATAAGTTATTTTTCTGACAATATACCCAAGGATTGAACCAAGTATAATAGAGGTTAAACTCGCAAGCACTATAATTAGTGCAGTCATTTTATCCTCCAGACAGGGTTTTAAAATATACTCTGTCGCTATTTGAATTATAGGAAACAAACCCCTAAAAGTCAAATAGTTTTTTAGGTTAAACTATGCTAAAATACTCCTAAAGGAACAGACTTTTTTAAGAGTTTATTTAAAATAAAATGTAGTTTTTGACGTATATTTTGCATTTTCTAAAACCGTACAATTACTGCTTTAATGTATATTAAACTTAGTTTAAACATACACACAATGAAATGAACTTTTAAATTGAATTGAGGTAAATATTTATGATTTTGATGAACAATATAATTGATGAAAGTAATGCGAATATCCACAAAAAATGTCTAGAGTGTAGACTACCGCTTTCTTTTAAAGACAAGCGTTTAGCCAAAGAACTAATAGATTACGTTAGAAACTCAATAACTCCAGAAATCAGAGACCGCTATAACTTGCGCGAAGCTGTAGGTCTAGCAGCACCTCAGATCAACGTCCTTAAACAAATGTTTGCAGTTTACTTCTATGACATAGACGAGACTTTTTATAATTTTGTTGCGGTTAACCCAGAAATTATTGATGCAAGCAAAGAACTAATTTATTTACCAGAAGGTGAAGGGTGCTTAAGTGTAAACCGAGAAACTGATAATCTGTTAACCCCTAGACACAAAGAAATTACCGCTAGGTTTTTGAAAATCGTGGAAGGTGAAAAACCAATTTGGGTCACACAAACCTTTAAAGATTACCCTGCTATCGTTTTTCAACATGAATACGACCACCTGCAAGGCACATTATTTGCCGATAAAATGTTTAAAGAATTACCTAACGCTAAACCTGTGTTTGATTTAGATAAAATCCGAGCAGAGTATCAAGCAAAGATAGACGCCGAAAAAGAAAAAGAAGCCTAAAAACAAAGATGGCAAAAATTTCTAAAACTAATTTCTTAAACTATATGCGTTGTCCACGCTATGTGGCTTTAGAAAAGCTAAGATTTGAAAAAGGCGAGGCTGTGGTTGCGTTTGATCCAGACGCCACAATTGAAGGTCTTTTATCTGAAGAAACAAACGCAAAAAAACAAGAAATTTTAGCGAACATGTATGAAGTTGTGGAAAGTGAAGGTGGAGAAGTTGAAGAAGTTTTTGCGCCAGACTTAAACAAAAACATCACTTTAGACCTTTATATGGAAGACTTTAAGCAAATCGAGGTTCTGGCAGCAGAACGCGTACAAAGTCAGTTTGGTGGTCAAGTTATTTTTGCAAAAGACACCAATCTACAAAAATACATTGCTTTAGAGCAAGGCGACCACACTTATTATTCTTTTATTGATATTTTTCAAGAAGACGACAACGCTATTCGTATTTTTGAAGTAAAAGCAACTACTACAAATAAATTTTTAACTAAACTGACTACCAAGAAAGACGGACCTTCTTTTCTTTTTAACGAAAAAACTAAAATTATTGAAGATGTGATTACCACAGATTCAGCGATAGCAAAAGTAACCTCTCGCTTTGACACAAACGGAATTGGCCGAATTTCTTTTGACTTAGCATACCAGCGATATGTGGTTGAACAAAGTAAGCAATTTACCAAACCAGTTTATTATTACTTAGCGGTTTTAAACCACGAATACGTATACGACGGTAAAATCAACGAACACGGTGCAAGGGTCTACAACCCAGACGCTATAATTTCTTTCATTGACTACAACAAAATCACTGAATATTTGCAACCCGCAATTGCTACAGAACTTAAAAAAATTGAGCAGGAGATAGACTTAGCCGATGCTTCTAAAGTTAACTTTGGTGTGCACTGCCAAAAAGGTAAGAACTTAGAGTGTCAATACTTTTCTTGTGTCTGCAAACACGATTGGCAAATCCCTGAAAAATACTCCATATTTGAATACATTGACCGCCACCATGGCTTTAAAAACAAGGCAGAAAAACTAGAAATTAAAGACCTGGTTAACGAAGGCACAGTTAAAATGACCGATTTAGACGATGAATATCTAAACCGCGAAAAAAACAAAACTCAAAAATACTGTGTGCTTACAGGTGAAGAGCATATTGATGAGGCTTTAGTTAAAAAATATTTAGACGAAATCAAGTTCCCAATTTACCACCTAGACTTTGAGTCTACTAACTTTCCACTACCTCGTTATGTTGGCGAAAAACCCTACACTCAATCCCTATTTCAGTTTTCTATCCACATAGAAAAGGAGTTTGGCAAGTGTGACTTAAAAGCTGACAACGTCTACTTTTTAAATAAAGACACGAAAACTGACTACAGACTTGAGTTTACTAAACTCATGCTTGAAACTATCAAGCCAGACGGTGGTAGTGTGATGGTTTACAACAAGGCATTTGAAAACACCCGAATTAAAGAGTTAATTCAACTATTTAAAGCAGATACTAAAATGGTTGAAGGCTTGCAAAATATCTTAGACCGAATATACGACTTAATGTATGTCTTTAAAGGAAAAAGTGCAGACAAACCAAAAGGTGGTCTGGCTTACTACCACCGTGATTTGTTTGGCTCTTACTCAATTAAAAAACTACTGCCTGTTTTTACAGACCTTTCTTATAAAAACCTAGAAGTGCAAAACGGACTAATGGCTGTGCAAGAGTATTTGTCTTTTACTGAAAAAAAAGGACCCGACTACGACAAGTCATACTCAGCACTTTTAGCATATTGCGGCCAAGACACCTACTCAATGCACTTGCTTTTAAAAGCGATTGCCAAAAAAGTAGGTTGGCAACCTAAAAATAGCAATTAAATCTCAAAAACCAAACAGCATAACGCTGTTTGGTTTTTTTTACTTTTCAGCAATTAAACCGCTGTATAAAAAACACCGAAAACTATTTTTAAGCAATTTAATTAATCTACATAAATATATATGCGGAGGAACTTTTAATGTCAAAAAAACTTAGTTTTATGGTTTTATTTTTTATTTCCTTTTATTTTGGACTTTTTTCACCTAAACAAGTTGTCGCAAAAGAATCTAAAATCGTTGAAAAAACTTTCATAAAAACAGTAATTTACGAAGGTTTGCAATATGAAATGCACGCCGAAGGGATTTACCGTGAGTTTGATTTTAGTTTAGACAATCCAGAGAAAGTCTCATTTGATGAACTAAAAAATGCAGTTAAAGTTTGGTTAAAAGACGCAAACACTGGCGAAAAATATATGGCTGAATCTGTAGAATACGCAAAACCAGAAAGTTTTGAAGAAAAATTCTTTATGACTAACTTCAAACAAAGGAAAATGCTGGTTAGTTTACTTTGTGAGTTTAGTCGTCTTGCCGATGAACTTGAAGTTAATTTAATTATCAATATTTTAGACAGAGAAAAACCAACTATAAACCAAATTAAGCCAATAGTTTTCACAGAACTTAAAAAAGATAGACTTACAGATAAACAAATTGACGAAATTTTAAAGAAACACTTTGTCTTTAAAGACAATATTTCAACTAAATTAACAACCAAACTACTTGGGGCTGAAGATGTTTTGTTAAACAAACCCGGCAAATACCCAGTAGAAGTTTATTGTCTAGATGAAAACGAAAACCAAGCAGTTTTAAAAACCTACATAGAAGTTAAAGACATTGAGGCTCCCAAAATTGAGTTTAAAAAACCAACGGACCAGTTAACTACAGTTATCGGTTCACCGTTTTTTACCTTAAATCAGTTTAATATTACTGACAATAGTGGAGATGAACTAGATATTAAAGTAGATGGAGAAGAAAAGTTAAATAAAATTGGAGTGCACGAACTTTCGGTAACTGCAACAGATAAAAGCGGAAACTCAACTACAAAGAAATTCACTGTTGAAGTTAAAGATACAGGAGTTGCTGAAATTACTTTTCCTTTTAAAGAAGTAACTAAACAAGTGCTATCGCCTAGTTTAGACAACGAAAAAACAAAGACTGAATACGCAAACTTCATTGAAGAAGTTTTAAAGTCTGCCGTTGTAAAAGATAAAGTTTACAACCACGAGTTAAGTGAATTAAACCTAGACATTAGCGAAATTAACTTAAGCAAAGTCGGCAAATACAAAGTTACTTTAAACATCTTTAAACCAGGTACACAAGAAATAAGAGGTTCAAAGTCTTTTGTCTTAGAAGTTAAAGACACAACTAAGCCAACCATTGAGCCCATTCAAACTAAGCAAGATAAAAATAATCAAAACTATGTGCCTGTTCAGATAAACTCTAAGTTTAACTTAACTGACTTATTTGACATAAAAGACAACTATGACTTTAAAAGTGAACTTAAAACTACAATTGACAAAACTATTGACACTAAAGAACTTGGCAAATCATATTTAGTAGAAATCTCAGTTCAAGACAAAGCAGGTAATAAAATTTCAAAATCATACCTGCTAAAAGTTGTAGACTTACTTCCACCTACCTTAGTAAAGCAACCAAGAAGTATCTTTTTAAATGTTGGCGAGAAGTTTCAAGCAAGTAAATATTTTTCATATCAAGACGACACTAAAGTAACCGAAAAACTATACGTTGACGGAGAAGAATATACCTTTAATTTCAGTAAACCCGGTAAATACCGCTGTGAACTTAAACTAACCGATGAATACGGAAACGAAACTGTACATAGTTTTGTTTGTGTGGTTGGCGACAACATTCCACCCGTATTGGAATTAAAAGCAAATAGTTTAACTGTCAAATTAAGAGAAACTAATTTACTTGAAACTCTGCGTCAAAACATCGCAGGTATTTTTGACAATGTTGACAAGTCAATCAACCCTAGCAAATGTCACATTGACGTATCTGGCGTTAACTTAGAAAAATGCGACTACTACAAAGTGTACTACACTGTAAAAGACACTTCGGAAAACTCAGTGACTAAAGAACTTAGACTTTTAGTGGATGACAAGGTAAAACCAACAATTAAGGAAACTAACCCGCTTGAAATTGACATCGTGACTTTAAAAAATAATCCTAGCCAAATTGATTACTTAAAGGGTCTTGAAATTACTGATAACTCAGATACTAAAAACAACAGTAAACTAGACATCTGGCACGAGACAATAGATGCCACTAAAAACAAAGAACTACCAAGAACTCTTTTATATACTGCAACTGATGAACGCGGAAATATACAAACTTATGAACGGACTATAATTTACAAAAACAGTAGTAAACTCGCCAGTTTACCAACTGTTGTAAAAATAACCATAACAGTCGGTTTTTCTTTAATTTTAATAGGTAGTATTTTTAGTTATTTTTACTTAAAAGACTTAAGGTCTTATAAAACAAAAATACGCAAATCTGAGCAGTAAATTAAAGGAAAATAAATTAAAAAACAAACTAAAAAAAATTTAAAAATGCTATACTAAAAATGAAAAAGAGGAGATTAACACACTATGGAAAAAATACTGATTGTCTACTGGTCTGGAACTGGTAATACCGAAATTATGGCCAATGCTATGCTGACTGCCTTAAAAGAAAACAACGTTGACGCTGAGTTAAAATGGGTGTCTGAGATAGATGTTCCTACGACCTTAAATTATGATAAAATTATTTTTGGTTGCCCAGCAATGGGTGACAACGTTCTTGAAGAACTAGAGTTTGAACCTTATTTTGCTGAACTGCTTCCACACTTAAAAAGTCGTAAAATAGCCTTATTTGGCTCTTATGGTTGGTATGATGATCCTATTTGGATGGATATTTGGGAAGATAGAGTTAAAGAAGCAGGTGCACTGTTATTTAGAGAAAAAGGACTTTCTTGTATCTATCAACCAGATGACGATAAAATTCGCGAATGTATGGAATTCGCAAAAGATTTCATTAACTTCTAATGTTTGCCTTAATAAACTTTAAAAGTGCCTTTTCATATCAACACTCGCTAATTTCAGTATCGGATGCAGTTAATTTGCAATTGAGTAGAGGATACGATATACCTGTGCTTGCTGACTATAATCTAGGTGGAATGCTTGAGTTTTTCAAAAGTTGCAAAGATGCGAATAAAACTGGTTTAATTAGCCTTGCTACGCGTTTAAGTATTGAAAAAAGTAGTTTGAATATTTTGATTTTTCCAAGAAATTTAACTGCTTTTCGTCTTTTACTTAAAAACTATAAGCAAATAGATACAAATCAAAGCTTAGATTTTGATTTTTGTTTTGAGCATAAAGATGATTTCTTATTTGTTATAAGTGAACAAAGCACAGATGTATTAAAAACAGAAAGCGCACAAATAATGCTTGAAAAACTAAGTGCTTTCAATGTTTACTATTTACTTGACTTTGCTTATTCAAAAGAGCAAATTAAGGAAGTTGAATACATTGTTAAAAACTACAATATAACCTTACTACCTGGTTTTAGTGCAGAGTATTCTGAAGTTGAACACATTAAAGCTCACGAGTACTTAAGAAAAATTAACGGCAGTGTAGATAAAGAAATTGCTAATCATTTTCTGCAAACTGCTGAAGAACTTAAAGAATTAATTCAAGAATACAATCCAATTCTTTTAGATAACTTAGATGATTTTCTTGGCCAAATTCAATTGTTTGACTATGAACTTCCAAAGTTTGAAATTCCACAAATTTATCCAAATCCAAACGAAGAAATTAAAAACCGAGTTTATGAATTTTGCACGCATCTTGGACCTGAATACCAAGAGAGAGCAAAACATGAACTTAGTGTGATTACAGAACTTAACTTTGCAAACTACTTTCTGTTAGTTAGCGAAATTTGCAGATGGGCAAAAGCAAACGATGTGCTAATCGGACCTGGTCGTGGTTCTGCAGTTGGTTCACTTGTTGCTTGGGCTCTTGGAATAACTGAAATTGACCCAGTTAAACATAACTTAATTTTTGAGCGTTTCTTAAATAAGTTTAGACAAGGATATCCAGATATTGATATTGACGTTGACAGCGCTGATAAATTAAAAGTGGTTAAATATTTAACTGAACTTTTTGGAAACGATAAAATTGCTTTTGTAAATACGCAAAATAAATATTTAGAAAAGTCTGCACTCAACGATGTTGTCAGAATTTTAGCAGTTTCTGAATCTGAAAAGAGAGAGATCAAAAGAGAAGTTGAAGGGAAATTAGAGTATTACACTAAACCACTTGTTCGCGAAGTTTCGGAAGTTTGTAAAACTCTATACGGAAAAATCCAAACATTTTCAACTCACGCTTCTGCGTTAATTGTTTCAAATATTGACCTGACTGAATATTTAGCAGTTAAAAAATCTCCGTATGGAGATTTTAATCAGTTAGTTTTTGATATGAACGAACTTGAGTCAAATGGTCTACTTAAACTAGACTTACTTTCTTTAAATAACTTAACAGTTTTAAAGAAACAACTAGATTATGTTAAAAAAATTGACCCTGATTTTAAAGGAATAACTGACTTTCAAAATCAAGATACATTTAAACTAATTGCCAAATCAGACACCGAAGGAATTTTTCAGTTAGAAACAGAAGGACTAAAAAGACTTTGCAGAAGAATGCAAACCAAGACTTTTTCAGACCTTATTGACACCTTGGCTCTATGGAGACCTGGTGCACTTGATCAAATAGATATCTACATTGAAAACAAAAAGCAAGGTTCATTTGAAACTGATTTGCCAGAAGAAATAACTGAAATTATCAAAAACACTAACGGCATCATTTTATATCAAGAACAAATTATTGAAATTGCTAAAAAAATAGGTGGCTACTCGTTTGCTGAGGCTGATTTGTTTAGAAGAGCGATTTCTAAAAAAGACCAAAGTGTAATTGAAAAAGAACATCCTTTATTTTTAAAGAAAGCAACTGCAAACGGCTACAGCCTAGAGGTTGCTGAAAAAATATTTGCATTCATCAAGAAGTTTGCAGAATACGGTTTTAACAAAAGCCACTCAGTTGGCTACGCCACTTTAGCATACCGAATGGCGTATATCAAAGCAAATTACTTCAACTGTTTTGCTGCTGCATTCTTTGAACTATATACAGGAGACACAGAAACTATTGTTAAATACGTTTTTGAGGCAAAACTAAAATGCTACTTTGTTTTAAATCCACGAGTTTCAATTTCTGGCAAAAAATGCAAACTAAGTCAAAACAAAATCTTGCTTCCTTTAACTGTTGTTAAAAGAATTAGCAGTGATATTGTTGAACAACTAAACTCACAAAAATACACAGATTTTGTTGATTTTTTAACAAAAACTAAAGACATTTTATCTCAAGAACAACTTGAAAACTTAATTTTTGCAAGTGCTTTAGACGGTTTTAGTTTGACTAAAAAACAAATGCACGACCTTGCTAAGATGCGCGCACATACTTCCTTGCTTTCAGACTACAAAAAAGATGAATCTGAATACTCAGACAGTGAACTTAGTGATTTTGAATTTAAGGCTCTCGGTTTCAACTTAAAATATGATTTACTAAACAAACTGGCAAAAGAAAAGTATTTTGTGCCGTTTTCTGAAATTGAGCGTAGACACTCAATTACTACAATTGCTAAAATTAAAAACCAAAAAGTTTTTAAAAGTGCAAAAGGAACAAGTGTGGCTAAGTTTGAACTGGTCCACGCAAACAGTGCAATTTCTTGCACTGCCTTTAACGTATGTGCAGATAAAATAAACGACTTAATGCAAAAAGGCAGTGATATTGTTAAAGTAAATGTCAACCGCACAATTTACAAAGACTCAGTTTCCTATATAGTTGTAGATATTTCTGAGTACACCTTAACTAATTAAAACCAAACAAAAAATGCAGGTATTACCTGCATTTTTCAATTTAGCATTAAGTTTTAAAGCGAACCTGCTTTGGTTAAATGTATTTGGTCTTTAAGTTTCTTTTCTAAAATTGTAAACTCGTTGTTTTCTTTCTTGGCATTGTTTAACGCTGTGTTTTTGGCCTCAAGAAAAGCAGTTTGTGCTTCTTTTTCAGAGTCTCTGACAATAGCAAGTGAAGCCAAGACTTTAGCGGTGTTTTGTTTAAACTCTATGATTCCGCGTTCTAGGCAAATATACTTGGTTTCGTTGTTTTTAAGAGTTAAAACTAAAGTTGCCTCAAGCGCAGACAAAACAATCGGGATATGCCTGTCCATTATCACAACTTCGCCGTTTTTGTCTTTCAGTAAAAACTTAGTAGCCTCTTTGCTTAAAATCAAACCTTGATATAAATATAGATTAAACTGCATTTTGTGCTTTCTTTAGTGAGTTGGCTTTTTCAAGCATCTCGTCAATTGACCCAACCATATGAAAAGCCTCTTCTTCAATGTGATCGTATTTACCATCTAGTATGTCTTTAAAACCTTTAATTGTGTCTTTTAAACGAACAAAACTTCCCTTTATTCCGGTAAACTGCTCGGCAACATGCATAGATTGCGATAAAAAGAAACGCACGCGACGTGCGCGGTGAACAATTAGTTTGTCGCTATCTGAAAGTTCATCCATTCCAAGAATTGCAATAATGTCTAGAAGTTCGTAGTATCTTTGAATAATTTCTTGCACTCGTCTAGCCACAGTATAGTGCTCAGTCCCACAAATGTTTGGGTTAAGTGCAGAAGAAGTTGAAGCCAGAGGGTCAACTGCCGGATAAATACCTTCTTCAATTAGTTGTCGTTTTAAGTTAGTAGTCGCGTCAAGATGTGAAAACACAGTAGACGGAGCCGGATCTGTGTAGTCGTCAGCCGGTACATACACGGCTTGAATTGAAGTAATTGAACCATCTTTAGTTGAAGTAATTCGCTCTTGCAGTCTCCCCATTTCAGTTGCTAAAGTTGGTTGGTAGCCAACTGCCGAAGGCATGCGGCCAAGAAGTGCTGAAACCTCTGAACCTGCTTGTACATATCTAAAAATGTTGTCAATGAAAAGTAAAGTGTCTTGTTTTTTAACATCGCGAAAATACTCAGCCATAGTAAGCGCGGTCAGCGGTGCTCGCATACGAACACCTGGTGGTTCGTTCATTTGACCAAAAACTAGGGCTGTGTTTTTCAAAACTCCAGACTCTTTCATTTCTGTGTAAAGATCAAAACCTTCGCGAGAACGCTCACCTACTCCGGCAAAAATAGAAATCCCACCAGTGGCTTTCGCAACATTGTGAATTAACTCTTGTATTAACACGGTTTTTCCAACTCCAGCACCGCCGAATAACCCAATTTTCCCACCTTTGATGTAAGGTGCAAGCAAGTCAATTACTTTAATTCCGGTTTCCAAAATTTCAACTTCTGTAGAAAGTTTAGCAAACTGAGGTGGAGCCTTGTGAATTGGCTCGGGTTTGACAGAATCTGTTTTTAGTTCTCCGTTTAAGTCAATAGGTTGTCCAAGTGTATTAAACATACGGCCAAGGGTTTTGGTGCCAACTGGTACTTTAATTGGGGCTTTGGTATCAATCACTTCAAGTCCTTTTTTAAGACCATCGGTAGGAGAGAAGGCAATCGTTCTACAAACCTTGTCGCCAACGTGTAGAAGTACTTCTAAAAAGCACTCTTGTCCGTGGTTATTAACCTTTAAACAGGTATTGATTTTTGGCAGTTCAGTGTCAAAGTAAACATCTACTACTGGACCAATAATTTCGTGTATTTTTCCCATTTTTAAATCCTTTCTGGTCAAGAGCCGTTGACTATGTCTATCAACTCAGAAGTAATTTGACCTTGTCTCGCGCGGTTGTATTCCAGTGTTAATTTTTCAAATAATTTTTTGCAGTTATCAGACGCTTTTTTCATCGCAAGTTGTCGCTCTTGATGTTCACAGGCCTTAGACTTTAGCATTGCCCCAAAAATTTTAGATTCTATGAATGCCACAATTAACTCACTTATTATTCTATTTTTAGACTCATCGTAAATATATTCAGTTTGTGGGCTTTCCTGTTCTTCAAAAATATGTCTGGTAATTGGCAAAATTCGCTCAATTTTAGTTTCTTTTTCTAAAGCGTTTTTTGAGTTGTTGTATACTAGATAGACGTTTTTAATGTAGCCTGCTAAAAACAGATTTTTAATGTCTAAAACGTATTTACGAAAAAAAGTAATGTTGATGTCTTCGCGGTTAAAGATTGGTTTTTTGTTAATTAAAATATGTTCTTTTTGGCGAAAGAAACTGTGGCCTTTTTTGCCAATCACGAGTGCATGGTGATTTTGGTTACGACGAGAATGCAGGAATAACTTCTTAAAAAGTTCTGAGTGAAAAGACCCACACAGCCCTTTGTCAGAAGTTATTACTATATAAATAGTTTCACCGTTTTCGTGTTTTTGAAAAATTGGATTTTCGTTTGTTTTAAAAACTGAAAGAAAAATCTCCTTAAATGAACGCATAAACGAGTTGTACTCAAAAATTTTCCGTTGTGCTGAGTTGATTTTAGAAAGAGCTGTTGCTTGCATTGCCGAAACTATTTTTTCAGTTTCCGAAAGCGCTTGAATTTTTTTCTTAGTTTCTTTTAAGTTAAGCATTAAAGAACCTTTTTGATTTTCAAAATCAGTTCTGCCATTAGTGTGTCTTCAGGAAAATCTTTAGTTTGAAAAATTGCGCTATAAACCGCTTTTCCAGTCTCTTCACTTTGCAAAAACTTAGTGACAAAATTAACAAAAGTTTTAACTTTAGCCAAAGGAATGTCGTCAAGCAGTTCACGGTTAAGTGCCCAAAGCACACAAGCAAGTGTGGTAAAGTCAATTAGTTCATGAATATTTTGCTTAAAAATTTCAATAACTAGGCGACCTCTGGCTAGTTTCTTTAAAGAAAGTTCATCTAAATCTGAGCCAAATTGTGAGAAAGACTCAAGTTCTTTATATGACGCTAAAAATATACGAAGTAGTCCAGACACTCGCTTAACTGCTTTAAACTGAGCAGAGCCACCAACTCGAGAAACCGATAGTCCTGAGTTAATAGCGGGACGAATACCTTTGTAAAAAAGTTCAGTTTCTAAAAAAATTTGTCCATCAGTAATAGAAATTACGTTAGTTGGAATATAGGCAGAAATGTCTCCTGCTTTGGTTTCAATAATAGGAAGTGCGGTAAGTGAGCCTCCGCCTAAAACTTTAGATAATTTTGCAGAGCGTTCAAGTAGTCTTGAGTGCAGGTAAAATATGTCTCCAGGAAAAGCCTCGCGGCCAGGTGGGCGTTTAAGTAGCAGTGAAAGTTCGCGATAAGCCACAGCGTGCTTAGAAAGGTCGTCGTAAACTATTAAAACGTCGCGTCCACGTTCAGCGAAGTATTCGGCCATAGAACACGCTGAAAACGGAGCTAAATATTGAAGTGTTCCTTCTTTGTGAGCAGGAGCCGAGACTATAATTGTGTAGTCAAGTGCGTTGTGTTCTTCTAAAGTTTTTCTAATTTGCGCAACAGTTTGCTGTTTTTGGCCAATTGTTGTGTAGACACATATTACATTTTTACCCTGTTGGTTTAAAATTGTGTCAATAGCAATAGAAGTTTTACCGGTTTGACGGTCGCCAATAATCAACTCTCTTTGGCCTTTGCCAATCGGAATCAAGGCATCTATCATTCCAATGCCTGTAAGCAGTGGTTCGTTGACGTGGTCTCGCTCCATCACGGCGTGCGCAGGCCTTTCAATTGGCAGAGTTTCTGAAGTTATAATTTTTTCAAGTCCGTCTTGAGGTTCTCCCAGCGGGTCAACCACGCGTCCAAGTAAGACCTCGCCAACTGGCACTTCAAAGATTTTGCCGGTTAGCCTACACTCGTCGCCTTCCTTAATTGAAAAAATATCTCCTAGTAAAATAATTCCGACTTTATCAACTTCTAAGTTAAAAATTACTCCAAAACAAGAACTGTTAAATACAACTTTTTCGCCCATCATGGCGTTTTTAAGTCCATAGCAAAAACATATTCCATCGCCGACTGTCAAAATATAGCCGACTTCTTGGAACTGGCTTTCGTTTTGTTGAGCCTTCAGCTCTTCTTCAATTTGAGTTTGCAGTTTTTTGATATCTAAAGCCATTTTGTTTCCTTTCTTTATCTAAACATTTCTCTTAATTTGGTTAAAACTGACAAGTCCAGACTGCGGCCAGCATAATCAATCTTAAGGCCATCTATTAGTTTTGGATTGATTTCTTGTCTTAAAATTAAGGCCTTGTCTTGGATAATTTTTTTAAGTTCAGATGTTAGAGTTTTAATTTGTGTATCTGTTAGTTTTTTAGGCGAAGAAATAGTTACATACGCTTGATTTCTTTCAATGTTTTGCAGGCGCATAAACTCCGCATAAATTTTGTCAATTGCCAAAATTGCTTTGTCTTTAATTAAAATTTTTACAAAACTTTGAGTTTCTTTACTGAACTGAGCAAGAACTCTTTCGGCGTCTATGCGGCCATATGCCAGTGCTGAAATTAACTCAGGGCTTTTGGCATAAATATTTTTAAAAGCGTGGAGTTCTTCAATTAAAACCTTTTGTGAAGTTTTGTCTTTAACAAAATTAAAATAGGCGTGTGCGTATTTTGAGTAATTATTTTTTTGCATTTTCAAGTTCAGTTTCGATTAAAAGATCAAGTTCGTTTTCGTATAAGTTTTTATCAATTTCTTTTTTGACAATTAACTTAGTAGCCTTGTAGGAAATCGCTTTAATTGCTTGTTTGATTTCTGCTTCTTTTTCTTTGATTTCGGCCTCAATTTCGTTGTCTAGTTTAGCAAGTCGACGCTCTGCTGTTTTTTTAGCCTTAGCCAAAATTTCGTCGCGTTCTAATTGGGCGTCTTTAATTAAAGTGTCTCTCATCTGTTCGATGTCGTCGCGAGCAGATAGATATTTTTGACTAATTTCTGCCTTTAAGGCTTTGATTTCTTCTTGTGCTTTATTCGCTTCTTGTTTTTCTTTGATTTCCTGCATTCTGTGTTCATCTAAAAACTTAGTGATTTTTTTCCAAAAGAAAAAGCGCACTATTAAGTAAAGAATAAACAGTGCAGTTAATTGATAGACAATAATAGACCAATCTGAAAACATCGAGTAAAGACCTTTTTCCACGGTCTTTACGATGTTTTTAGAAATATCTGTATAAATAGTCATTTTTAAAAAAGCGAAACTAAATGGGTGCTTATTTACTTGCTAAAGTAAAGGCAACAACCATACCGTAGATGGCAGAAGTTTCAACGACGGTTTGGGCAATGATCATTAAAATCATAATTTTGTTTGAAGCTTCTGGTTGACGGGCAACCCCTTCAACGGCTTTCATACCAATTAAACCTTGTCCGATTGAAGTTGCAAAACCAGTAAACACGGCAATACCTGCACCTATATAGGCAAGTGAACCTACAACTTGCATTAAGTTTAAATTAGCAATTAAGTTTAAAATTGTGTCCATAAATATATCCTCCTAATTTTAATTTTTTGCGTTTTTGTATACTAAATTATACTCTAGTAAAAAGTTTTCATCTGTGTTTTCATATTTATCTGTCTCTTCGGTTTTTTGAGAAATCGCAATAACAGTAAGTAGCACAAACACCAAAGTTTGAATGCAACCAAACAAAATATCAAAGATAAAATGCATAATTGGTGTGACAAACGGAGAAAGACCGCCTAGTAGTGAGTAGACTAAAGAAAGCAGAATTCCGCCACTCACTATATTCCCAAATAAACGAAAACTCATTGAAAGAATGGGTGTGAACTCAGAAAGCAGGTTAATTGGAAACATAATAGAAACTGGTTCAAACAAACCTTTAAAATGTTTTGCCTTTCTTGACTTTAGTCCAATTTGATGTTTGCAATATAGTGAAAACAGGGTCAGCGGAACTGTGATTGCGGTAAAAGCAGTTGGTGTAATTAGTCCAAAAATTCCCGAAATATTGGCAAACAAAATAAAGAAAATGAGCGTGAAGATGTATGGTGCTGCGGTTCGCCAGTGAATCCCGATGTTTTGTTTTAAGAAAGTGTTGACGCTGTCAACTGCTTTAATGTGCCAGTAGAGAAATTTATTTGGTTCTTTTCCGCGAAGTCTTTCAACAGCAGCGCCAATTGCAGAGACATATACTGCGATTATCGTCATTATGAAAAGAGATGCAAAAAAATACGGAGTAATCGCTTGTGGGAACTTATTGATTTCTAGATTTTCTAACATATTTCTCCTTTCTTAATTTTCGCTTCAAATAATATAGCAATGCTCGCAAGCACTATACTTGCCGCCAAAGTGGTGCCAAAACTTAAATAATTTAAACCAGGCGTTTTTGACTTTGAAACACTACTTAAAATAAAAATTAGTAAAAACAACATAAAAATTACAAAGTTTTGCAATATAGTAAACCCAAAAAGTTGGGCTTTTTTAAAGGTTTTTAGCTCTACTTTTAAAATTAACATAAATAAAAAACAATAAACTAAAGCAAGGTTTGCAAATAAATACGCAGTTTTATCAATGTACAGCCAAACAAGGCTAGAAATAAAACTAAATAAGTAAAGAAAATAGACAAAGTGATTAATCGTTTTGATTTTCATCGCCAATTTTTGGGGTATCTTGAGATTTTGTTTCTTTCTTCTCAGTTTTAATTAGTTTGCGGTAAATGTTTAGAGCAAAAGAAATTGAAGAAACAAATCCGATTCCAAAACCAATTAAAGCAGCAACACCAATGCCAACTGGACTATAGCCCGATTTTTTGGCAATCAAAGCACCGACCGCAGTTGGGATTAGTAGTGAAAAAATAATTTGACTGACAAGTAAATACCAGGCTCCGAATTTTTTCATAAATTACTTAGTTCCAAATAAACGGTCGCCACAATCCCCGAGTCCAGGAACAATGTAACCGTTTTCATTCAAATGACTGTCTTCTTGTGCTAAATAAATATCAACGTCTGGATGTTTTTCTTGCAGTAACTGAATCCCTTCAGGGCAACCAACAATACCTGCGTATCTGATGTTTTTAACACCAATTTCTTTCAGGGACTGAATTGCGTAAGCGGCAGAGTGACCGGTTGCTAACATTGGATCTAGCACAATAACAAGAGAGTTTTTGGTGTTTTCAGGGACTTTAAAGAAGTATTTTTTTGGCTCCAAGGTCTCTTCATCGCGGTATAGCCCAATGTGTCCGATTTTGGCAGTTGGAATTAAACTACAAACCCCTTCAACCATACCAAGTCCTGCTCTTAAAACCGGAATTAAAACAACTTCTTCTTTGAGTTCCTGGCATTTAGTTTTAACAATCGGAGTAGTAACTTCCACGGTTTTAGTTTGAAAATCGCGAGAAAGTTCGTAAGTCACCAAGGTAGCAATTTCAGAAACCAGTTCTCTAAATTCTTTGGTTTTAGTGTGAACTGAACGCAGTTGGCTCATTTTGTGTTCAATTAGTGGGTGATTTAAAATTTTTACCATTGTCTACTCCTTTTGATTAAAGTGAGTTTAGCATGTCAACTCTACGCTGATGTCTGCCTGCTTCAAATTCAGTTTGCAAAAACTCTTCAACAAACTCAATTAACACACTTGACTCAAATCCGCGTCCACTTAACGCAATTATGTTTGCGTTGTTGTGAAGTTTTGCTAAGTGAGCGGCTTCCTTGGTGTAAACCAAGGCGCATCTGGCTCCATTGACTTTATTGGCAGCAATAGAAATACCAATTCCAGAGCCGCAGACAACAATGCCAAGTGAGTCTTTGGTTTCAACTACTTTTCTGGCAACTTTTTCACCGAAAACAGGATAGTCAACTGAATCTGTTGAGTTAGTTCCAAGGTCAGTAATTATGTGCTTAGTAGTATCTTTTAAATGTGTTTTGATTTTTTCTTTTGCCGAAAAACCAGCATGGTCAGATCCAATAAATATTTCCATGATTACCTACCTTTTTAAAACTTTTTTCGTCCTTATATAATATTATATTACAATTCTAAAGGTTTGTAAATATTTCAAATGAGTGATTTGTTTGCATGTTTTTTTAAAATGTGTTAATATAATCAAATACGAAAGGAGGAAAAATATGAAAAAAAGTAGAAAAAACATTCTTAGTGTCCTAAAAAATGTAGTTGCAAAAAGCGTTAGAAATGCTACTATCGGTATCTTGAGTTCAATTAACGACTGCGACCACTAGATAGAACTTGTTGTGTATCATAATTGTTTATCTTATTTAAGATAAATAATTATTCTTACCACCAAGTTAAATTCTTTTTAATAAATTATTTAACTAAGTAAATACTTTATTAAAGTGAATTTAAATCAAAAAGTGCCACATTTCCTAAAGAACAGGAACGTGGCACTTTTTCATTTATTGAGTTTAATTTTAAAAAACAAACTATTGTTTAAAAATTTGTGAAAGGATTTTTTTGTCTTTTTGACCAAGCGGTTTGCCTTCAACTGAATAGTTTTGAACAACAGCCTCTAATTTACCAAAAGTAAAATAACCTTCTTTAATAATATTTTCAATTATTTCCTTTAAAATACTAGGCGTAATTTTTTCATTCTCAAGCCAGTTTTTAACCAAAATATACTGATTGGCAGAAAGTGGTTTGGCATTTTTTTCAATGAGTTCGCCAATCTCTTTAAGTAGACACTCTTGCGGGTCTGACTCTGGATTTTGAATGAAGTCTAAAATTTGTGCGTATAGTGGTTTTAAAGAAATTAATTCCCTAACTTTGCCACTTTCATTTTCTTCGTAGACAAAAGTAATAATTTTTTTGGAGTGCAGTGAGTTTAAAGTGTTTTCAGCAACTGCTTTTTCAAGTCCGGTTCTTTTTACAAAAGAAAGCACTGTATGTTTTTTCTTTTTTTCAGAAAGCAGAAGCACCACAAAAGAATACTCATTTGCCGATAAGTTTAACTTCTTTTGGTGTTCTGAAACTAATTTTAATAAATCAAGTGAGTAGTCAAAAAATAATTTTTCAAGCATTTGTGTTCTCCTTAGTCTGCAATTTCTCAAGGGCTTTTTTAGCAGCCTCTTTTTCAGACAATGCCTTTGAACGACCAGTTCCGGTAGCAAGGAGTACATCTTTTTCATAATAAACTCCAGAGACAAATATTTTGTCATTGCTAGGACCTGTTTCAGAAATTAATTTATAGGAAATTAACTTATTTGAAAATCCTTGATAATACTCTTGTAAAACGGTTTTATAATCAATAATATCAATCTCTTTTAAAAACACAGACCATATATATTTCTCAAAAAAACCTCTGCAGTTGTCAATCCCGCTGTCTAGATAAATCGAGCCAATTAAGGCCTCCATACAGTCGGCAATTATGGATTTTGGAATTGGAGAAACTCTGGTTTTAATGTAGTTATCTAAGTTGATTTTTTTGGCGTAAATTAAAAGTGCGTCTTCAGAAATCATGGCCGCTCTTTGTTTAGAAAGAAAACCTTCGTTTTCATCTGGATACTTATTTAGCAGTGCTTCTGCTGCTAAGAAATCCAAAATACTGTCTCCTAAAAACTCTCGGCGTTCGTAGTTTGGTAGTTTATTTAAGTTACCGTATGAAGAGTGGATAAAAGCAGGGAAAAAGTTTTTTAAGTTTTTTACCTTAACTCCAATTGACTTTAAAAAAGCTTTTTCGTCAGTCATTTTCAAGTCCTTTTAAGAATTTTTCAATAATGTTGTTTTCAACAAAAACTTTAGCCTGTTTAATGGCTTGTTTTAAGTCCTGGTGTTTAGCAGCGCCATGTGCTTTAACTACAACACCTTTAGTTCCAAGAATCAAGGCGCCACCTGTGTCGTTTGCAGTCATTTTTTTAACTGCTCTTTTAATTGATTTTCTTAAAATTAAGAAGGCTAGTTTTTTAAGTAAACAGTATTTAAGTTCTTTTTTAAAGTTCTCTTTAAAGCCTAACAAGGCGCCTTCCATGGATTTTAAAATTAAGTTGCCACTAAATCCATCTGTTACTAAAACATCTGCGTTTTTAAAAAATAGTTCTTTTGGTTCAACATTTCCGTAAAAATTAAATTCGTGAGTTTCTTTGAGTAAATCATAAGCAGAACGCTCAAACTCACGACCTTTACCTTTTTCAGAACCTATAGAAACTAGCCCGACTTGTGGCACAAATTCGTTGTTTCCAATAAGTTGTTTTAAATAAGTAACACCGATTTGCGAAAAATCAACTAAATCTTTTGGCGAAATTTCAGCAGTAGCACCACAATCTAGCAGAATTTTTTTACTTCCATCAACTGTGTTGAAAGGAATGGCTAATGCTAATCTGCGCACTTTTGGTAGCCTACCTACAATTAAGTGAGACCCAAAAACCACAGCTTGAGTAGGTCCTGCTGAAACCACGGCATTAACTTGATTATTTTTAAGTAAAGTAAGCGCTTTAAAAAGGGAATGTTCTGGAGACTTTCTAAACTCAGCAAATGGGTCTTCCACTCCCATATCTAGGTATTTATCTGTGTGAATAATTTTACATTGAGGGTTACTAACAAACTCACTTAGTTTATTTTTGTCTCCAACTAAGTAAAACTCAAAATTTGTATTTTCGCCCAACAAGGCTCTTACTGCTTTTTTATTTTCAAAAATGCCAAGGTCCCCACCCATCATATCAACGGCTATTTTGATCATTTTTATCTCCTTCAATTGTAGCAAACACAGCCAATGCTGTCATTGCTTCTACAATAACTGGTGCTCTTAAACCAAAGCAAATGTCGTGTCTACCTTGGATTTCTATTAACTCTATTTTACCAGTTTTTAAGTTAAGAGTTTCTTGTGGTTTGGAAATTGAACCAGTTGGTCTAAAAGTAGTTTCAATTAAAATAGGATTTCCATTTGAAATCCCGCCAACTATTCCGCCTGCATTGTTAGTATGAGTTCTGCCTGTTAAATCAGCTAAAACATCATTGTACTCGGAACCTTTTTTGCAAACTGTCTCTGAACCAAGGCCGAAACCAAGTGCCTTTACTCCTGGAATTAAATATACAAATCTGGCGATATTGGAGTTTAGTTTATTAAAAAAAACCGAGCCAACACCGGGTTTTAATCCAGTTAAAGTAGTGCTTATTTTAACGCCAACGCTGTCTTGTTCTGCCTTGATTTGATTTAAATAATCAGCAAACTTCAAAGGATCTTTTTCAGTACCAATTTGCTTAATTTGACTGCTGAACTCAATGCCTAAATATTGGCGAATTATTTCGCCAATAAAGACAAACAAAATAGTGGTTCTGCCAGAAAAAAGTCCACCACCTGGAAAAGTTTTTCCATACTTTTGAATTGAAACAAAATCAGCCTGACCTGGTCTTGGAGTTAAACTAAACTGCGTGTAGTGTTTAGATATAGTGTTTGTGTTTTCAAAATAAACATCAATAACATCACCATTAGTTTTATTTTCCTTAAACCCGGAGACGATAATGTACTTATCTGGCTCTTTTCTAGGAGTTGTAAAAATAGAAGTAGACTTGCGTCTTTCTAAGGCATTCTCTACTTGTTTAAAATCAACATAAAAATCTTTTGGAAACCCAAATAGTCGAATTCCGATTTTTTTACTATGAGTATCTCCGTAGATTTCTATTTTGACTTTTTTAGATATCTCTAAGCTCTGCATTTTCAATATACCAAAATAAGGCGCTAAGTAGTTCACCAGTATCAGTTTCTTTAGTCAAGGCAGCGTAAAGTGAGACAAATGCTTGGTAAATAAGCATAGTTTCGCCGTACTGTACTTGCGGATACTTAAGTCTAAACTCAAGGTCATCTAGTTTATAGTTAACCGAGGCAATAAACCCTGCAGTTTTAAAAATCTTAGGGTCAAACGAACCTTGGTCAATTAGTTGTTTAAATGAACAAGTTGTGGCGTTAAAAATAGCGGTTTCACTATTTACTTTAGCCAGTTTTAAAAACTCAGAGTAGCTGATTTCGCCTTCTTTTTGTGGCGAAAGTGAGACAAAGAAAATTAGCGGCATTGCTAAATTAGAGTTTTCTGTGTAATACTCAAGCGCTGCCTTAATAGTTCTAGCAACTGCGCCAGTTCCCAAAATATAGACTTCTTTTTTTAAATTAGGGATAGATTGAATGAAAGAAAACACTCCAAAAAAATCAGTGTTTAGTAAAAAAAGTTCTTCGTTTTTTTCAAAAACTGTATTAGCGGCTTTTGTCATTTTAACAATATCACTTTTTTTATCAGCGATTTTAAGGACCGAGTTTTTAAAAGGTGTAGTGATATTTAAAAATAATTTGTTTTCATCTAAAATTAAGTTTTCAACAAGCTCAGGCAAATCTTTTTCATCTTCACATTCAAATAACTCGTATGGATATTTTTTGACCTTCACAGCCTTAGCGATTTCTTCGTGAATTTCTGGAGACAAGGAATCTGCAATTCCTTTGCCAACCAAACCAGCGCCGAACACAGAAAGTTGGTTGCTAGATTCAGTAAAATAAACTAGGTGATTAAAGAAATTTCTTGCAAGTATAGATTTTTTTTGATTGATAACAAAACGACGACGGTCATATGAAACTAAATCAAGTAAGTTTTCTTTTTTAAACTTAGCAACTTTGTCAGTAATTTTTTTGCGTTCTAAAAGTGCGGCTTCAATTTTTGCGTCAATTGCGTCAATTTGACTGCGCAGTTTTTCAAGTTCTACAAAGTCTTGTAAATCCGTTTTAAAATAAGATATAAACTCAGGATATGATTTATAGACCGAAATGTATTTTGGTAAAGTAAACTGAGGTACTTTAGCCCAGTATCTAAAAATCAGTTCCAACATTTGTGCACGGTGGTCAAAAAAATCAGAGCAGTGAACATGGAAAAAATCACACTCCTTCAAAACTGTAAACTCAAGCGTTCCATCTTTATAAAGGTGGTTTATTTTAAGTTGTTTCAAAATAGAAATTAACAGAGCAAGTCTATCGCTTTCTTTAAACGCTAAAGTTTCAATATTAACAAAGCGATATCTAGCGGGGTTAGTTAAACAAAGGGCAAATATAGAAAACACATTGTCAATTGAATTTTTAAAGTTGATTTCTGTAAAGTCAATTTTGTGCGGAATTCTAGGAAGTGAAATAAAGTTGGCGTCAACAATAGGTGTGTAGCCAACAGTGTTGAGTTGTTCAAAAACTTCAAAACTATATTTATCTTTAGCGCTAAGACCGCTAAAACTAACTTTGTTTTTAAGTCCTTTAGTTAAAGTAAGAACAGTTAACAGATGAGTATAATCTCGGCGAATTTTAATTTCTCTAGGAATTTTAAAGTCTTTTGTGCGTTCAAAAAAGTAGTGTCCTTTTTCGTCTTTTTTTAATCCAAAGCCAAACTCTTTTAACACATCTAGCGTTAACGTTACAAAATTAGGGCTAGACAAGTCAAAATTAGTTTTAATTTTGTTGCCGTTGCCAATCAAAGCACAGGCTAAAAACACTCCAGATAAATACTGGCTTGAAATTTTTGAGTTTACTTCGATTACTTGATTTTCAACTACTCCTTTAGCCCAACATTTTAAAGTTTTTACATTCAGTTTAAAGTCAATTTGTGGAAAAATTTCTTTAAACTCAGTAAGCGGGCGCGTAAAAAGACTGTCTAGTCCGGTTAGTTTAACTTCGCCAAACTTAAAAAGAAGAAGTGGAAAAAGTAGTCTAAACAAAGTGGCAGATTCATTGCAGTCAATATAGTCTTCTATGTAGTTAAGTTGGGAAGCATTTTTAATTTCTATTTTATCTCCGTTGACATCAAGATTTACACCAAGTTCATGCAAGGCTTTGATAGTAACAAGTTCATCTATCGACAAAGAAGCGCCGCAAAGTGTGGCTGGTTTTCCTAAAAAAGCCAAGACTAAAAGTTTTCTAATTGTGTCTGATTTAAAAGAAGGTGCGCTAAACACACCCTCTTTTAAATCAGAATAAAATTTAAGATTATCCTGCATTAGTTTAAATAAGCCTGAATGTCTGAAATTGAGACATTAACCAGTTCGCCTTTGCCAATTTTTTTAACTTTAGTTAAAGTAATTTCGCTATTTTTAGTTTGTTTTTTGTCGTTAAATAAGTATTTAACTAAAATACTTCTTCTAATTTCTTCAAGTTTTTCGCGTTTATACAGTGGGAAGGATTTAATGGCCTTTAAAACTTTGTCAAAAACTGGTTTTTTAATTAAACCTTTTTCGTAAATTAACTCAGTTTCAAGTAGCATTCCGTAAAGAACAGCCTCGCCGTGTGCAATGTCTAGATTTAAACTAGACTCGATGGTGTGACCAAGAGTATGTCCAAAGTTCAACATTTTGCGGCGATTTAAAGAATATGCGTCTTTTTCAACAATTGCTTTTTTCGCTAAAATTGAGCGTTTAATTATCTCTTCATTTAAAGTAAAGTTGTTTTTAATTAGTTTTTTGAGTAGAGTTTTATCGGCTATTAAGGCTATTTTCAGAACTTCTGCAACTCCTTGTTTGTATTCAAGCGCAGGTAGACTTTCTAGGTAAGTCGGATCAATTATAGTTTCATACGCAGGATAAACAGTACCAAGGTAGTTTTTAATGTTTAGGTAGTTGATACCAGTTTTTCCACCAATTGCAGCGTCTACCATAGCAATTACTGAAGTTGGAACTAAAACATGGGCAACACCTCTGTAAAGAGTTGATGCAATAAAAGAAGTTAAGTCACAAACCACCCCACCACCAAAACCAATTAAAACATCGTTGGCTGTGAAGTTGTTTTGATCTAAATGCATCAGGACAGCAGAGACAGATTGTATATTTTTGTAAGCCTCGCCTGGTTTTAAAACAATCCAGTGAACTTTCACAGAGATTTTTTTAGCAAACTCAGTGCGTGCGCTTGAATCAAACACATTTTGGTCAGTAACCACAAATACTCGTTTATTAAAGGCTAAGTTATTGCAAATTTGAATATAGTCAACAACTCTGCCGATTGTTACGTTTCTTTTAAATACAGTAGTTTTATATGCCATTTTAAACACCTCTTTATTTATTTTTGATTTTGCTAAACTTAGCAATTTCGGTTAATTTTAATGCTTGAAAACCGTCAGATAAAGCCTTTTCAGGCTCTTTTGCACATTCTACTAAAGCACCTGAAAACTCAAGCTTTTCAATATAGGGAAGGAACTTTTCAACATACTCAGTAGAGCCGATACTGTGGCTAGGATCAATAATCACCGGAATTTTAACTAAATCTTTTAAGATAAAAGCACCAGTTAAATCTAGTGTGTTTCTGGTTAAAGTTTCGTACGTGCGAATGCCTCTTTCACAAAGTATAATTTGGTCATTTCCGTGTTTCAAAATATATTCGCTGGCTTGTAGAAACTCAAGTATAGTAGAGGAGTCTCCGCGCTTTAAAATAACCGGTTTATTAGTTTTGCCAAGTGCTTTTAGAAGCTCAAAATTTCGCATATTTCGCATGCCAACTTGAATGATATCGCAGTACTCAACAAACTCATCTAAATGCGCTAGTGAAGGGATTTCCGAAACAGTAATTAGTCCGTATTTCTTGCCAATTTTGTGAAGTATTTCAAGTCCTTTTTTGCCAAGTCCTTGAAAAGAATTTGGCTCGGTTCTGAGTTTATATGCACCTGCTCTCAGAAACTTAAAACCGTTTTCTTTAACGGCTTTAGCGATCTCTTCAAGTTGAGTCTCTGACTCAATAGAACATGGTCCAAAAATGTATTCAAACTCAGTAAATATGTCCTTGTCATTTACTACAATTTGGGGGTTAATTTGCGCAACTTTTAGGCTTTTAATTGCCGAAATAGTGCTCAAATATGTGTCTTTAAAAGTCATTTAACCTCCCTTAATTTGTGTCTTAAAATCACTTACATTATAGTTTATTTATGGTATTTTTTGTTGTTTTTTAAACTATACGAGCGGTATAGTTGCTCAAAAAACATTAGCCTAAAAAGCTCGTGCGGAAAAGTCATTTTAGAAAACGAAAGCAATTTATTGGCTCTTTGTTTAACTAAATCTGAAACTCCAAAACTTCCACCGATTACAAACACTATGTCTTTGGCTTCATTATCTAATTTTTCTAAATATTTAGAATATTCAAGCGAATCCATAAAATCGCCTTGCACATCTAAAAGCACAACAAAGTCACTTGGTTTAATTTGTTTTAAAATGTCTTGAGACTCTTTTTCTTTGTCATTGATTTTGATTTCAATAACTTGGATTTTAGGAAGTTGCTTTAAGTAAAACTCAATTCCTGCTTTGATGTGGTTTTCTCTGATTTTGTCAACTGCGATTAAAGTCATTTAAAACACCACCTTTGTAATTTTTTTTGAATCTGCTAACTTAAAGTCTAAATTAGTAGGATCAGAAATACACTCAACTAAAGCAGATTCAATGGCTTGGCGTGAATTGCATTCTTGGCTGATGTGTCCAATAAACCAGAAACACTTTTCTTCGCGAGGTCTTAGAATTTCTATCAAACAAGCAGCTTGTTGATTTGAAAGATGACCATAGTCTGAAGCAATTCTTTGTTTTAAGGAAAGCGGACGTTTGGAATTTTTAAGTAAATTAAAGTCATAGTTGCCTTCTATAAAAAAGAATTGGCTACCTTTGATTTTGGCTGTTGTTGAACTTGGCAGACTGCCTGTGTCTGTAATGTGGACATATTTTGAGTTTTCACTCCAAAAAAAGACGCCACAAGGCTCGGCTGCATCGTGGATTGTAGGAACTAGAGAAAAGTTTATTCCACCAAGTGTAAAATCCGTTAAATATTGGTGTGTGATAAAAAGATTTTCTCCAATTTTGTGCTTTTCAATCAATGCTTTTTTAGTGCCAGGTGTCGTAATTATCTGGATGTGTGGGTACTTAAAAACAAGGGCGTGCAAACCGCTTGCGTGGTCAGAGTGTTCATGCGAAATAAATACAAATTTAACCAGATTTACATCAATTTCTAACTCTTTTAGACATTTTTCAAAGTATTTTACCGAAATTCCGAAGTCTATCATAAAAATAAGCCCAGAAAAACGGTACAAAACACAGTTGCCAGCGGAACTGCTTTTTAAGGAAAATACATTTAAATTAAGCATCTTTTATTTTGAATAAAACCTCTTATATGTTATATTATACGTGTTATGTTTTAAATTAAAACTAAAGGAGATTTTATGACTATAAACCCATTTAAAAAACTTTTTGCCTTTGTTTTAGTGCTAGTATCTGCATTTACTTTAGCATCATGCCGTTCGCTAAATTTAAATGTACTTAACCCTGATACTGTTTACGCCAAAACAGGTAAATATAACGTAACAAACCGCGAACTTTACAATAGACTAAGATATACCGCAGGTTCTTTTTTATATGAACTTGCCAACCGCCAAATCTACAAAGAATACTTAAAAAAAGTTAACTTCTCTGACACTAAAATTTATGAATACGCAAAAGAGGCTATCTTAAAAGAAATTCTTGGAGTTGGCGAACTTAAGGATTTAAAAAAATACTTAAGAACCAGCAAAATCAAAGACGAACAAATTCTTGAAAAAACTACTAAGTTTTTAGACAAGTTAGTCCTTGAAGGCAAAGTTCCAAACACTAACGTAACTGACCTTGCACAAGACCTTACTCAAACTATTCGTGAAGACAAACGTCTGCCTGACTACCTACTTCAAGCCAGAGACTTAAAAGTTGCTGAATACTTATTTGCCAAAGACCAAATTAAAAAAGACCTTGCAAACAAAAGAAGCGACTACTATGTAACTGACAAAAAAATCAAAAACTACTACAAATCAACTTACCGCTACCAAGACTACACAGTTTCTTTCTTAAAAGTTGATCTGCTTAACACTAAAGAATTTGAAACTATCATGCGTTTGTTTAAAATCAAACGTGCTGCTAACAACGTTTGGTACGAAATTCCTGATGTTAACAAAATCTTGCAAGAAAAAAAATTAGACGAAGACGCTAACAAATATGTTAAAAAAATCTTAACTGACAACCCAAAAATTTTTGGCACAGTTAAAAACGACGGCACATCTCAATTAAATAAATATCAATTAAACGAATTCTACACACTTTACGAAATCAAAGAAAGCCGCAAAGCAGAAGACGGAAAGGCAGATGTTGCTCTTGACAGCCGCTACCAAAAAAATGCAGATGACAAGAAAAACTACGACGACAAGAAAGAAATCTTAAAACGTTTTATTGAAATTTATAATCTATTTCAACCAGACGACAAAAAAATTGAAATTAGTCCTGAAGGCAAAATCGTTAACAAAGCAACTAAAGAAGTTCTTGAATCTACTAAAGAAATGAAATACAAAGACTTTGAAGACACTGGACTTAGAGACTACATATACTCACTCGACTTAAAAGACAACGGAGCTCGCCGCTACTCTCAAGACATTCAAAGAAAAAACAACAAAAACTTTCTTGCCTACCTACTTTCTTCAAATAAAGACCAAGTAGATAACGAAAAAATCTACAACAAAAAAGACGATAAATTCCAAAAAACTGACGAGGCTAAAGCAGTTCAGGAAAAAATTCGCAAAATCTTAGAAGAAAAAGCGCTAGACGACGCCTACATTAAACAAGCAAATGAAAAAATGCTTGCCAAGGTTAAAGTACACGTTAACGACAACGTAATGTATGCACAAACCAGAGCACTATTTAAAAACGTCGCTCACAAATCATCTAGAACTGACATTCTTTCGTTTAAAAAGTCATCTGTTTATCTAAATGATTTAAAAACAGAATTAAAACCAATTTCTCTAAAAGATTTCTTTGAACACGTTAAAAAAATCATTGGCCCAGGTGCTGCTCGCGATATACTTGGCGAAAAATTCGTTTTAGACAACTACCAATCTAAAATTACTGACAAAATGAAAAAAGACATCAAAAAAGCCATTAAATCAGAAATCAACTCATTTTCTCAAAACCAATTTGCAAGCAATAAACTACCTTCTTCAATTGGAGTGTATGAATTCTACATCAAATACTACAATGTAGAGAAATACTCAGAAATCTACAACAAAAAAATCCTGCAAAAAGCAATTGAACTATACAGACTTGACCCAGACGTGCTTAACTACGAAACTCTAACTAAACGTGCAAACCGTTTATTTAAAGAATACGCAAACGTAGACCTTGCTCATTTACTTGCTTACTTTGACACAAACCTTGACGGTAAACACAACGAAAAAATAACTGCAGATTCCTTGACAGATGAACAAATCAAAACACTTTCTAAACTACTTAAATACGCAATTAAGCAAGCCTATGAAAACCGCGTTGACAAGATGTATGATACTCTAGATGAAATTGCGAAGAAATTCAACTCAATTCCACGTCTAACTCCATACGACGCTTACGAGAAAAACACTCAAACTTTTGACAACAAAACAAAGGAAAAATTAAACTTTGGCGATGACTTAAAACTAGAAGACTTAGTTAAACTAAGAAACGCTGGTGTGACTTTAAAAGCAGAGAAGTTAAACAAAGTTAAAAACTCTAAAAACGACTTTGGCCAAAGCTCTAAGTTTGACGAAAGATTTATGCGCCATGCTCTTGATTTCTACCGTCAATTACTTGGAACTAAGAAACCTTATGAGGCTTCACTTGAAAATCCAGTAATTGAATATGCTTCTGAGGCTCAAAACTCAGCAGACTTCACAAGAGAGCAACTTAAAAAACTAGAATCAAGCTTTGGTTTCCACGTACTTGCTGGTCTTTCTTTAGAAAAAGCACCAACTACTGAAGGTCCAAAAGACACAATTAAACGCTTTAAAGAAAAAGGTCTAAATCTAGACAACTCAAAAAAAGACGAGCTTACTGTTGGTCAAATCAAAACTTACTTCTTAAGTGATTTCAATGACTACCGTCCAGATCTACCAACTAACTTAGTTAACGTGCTTAACAACGTGCTAAAAACTTTTAAAGAAAAAGTAAACAACGCAAACACTAAGAAATATGTACTTGAACAAATTCTTGGAACTGTTGACTTTGGTACAGATACGCACGCAAAAGCTATTGATAAACTAAACTCAGAAATGAACCAAAGAAGTTTCTTTAACTATGAAAAACTAAAACCAGGTAACAACGACTACAAGATTTACAACGACTGGTTCAGCCCTGATTTAGTTCGCAAATAGGTATAAAACAAATTAAAAAACTCCCTGTGAAGGGAGTTTTTTAATGATTTAGCAAATGATTAAGGGGTGACTGTTAACTTTGTATTTGTATCAAGTTCATCGTTTTCTCTTTGAAAATGAATTCTCCAGAGTTTTTTTATATCATCATAACTTGCGTTTCCGGTTTTTGGAGTATTAGTATCGCCTACTCTAGTATATATATGGAATGGATTGACATCTCTACATTTTTCTGTTAAGTAAAAGGGCACATTTTTAGAACTTTTGCAAACAATTACTCCAATATCAAAATGTAGGTAATACAAGTTTTTTACATCAATTTCTGGACAAACACCACCAGCAAATTTTGCGTTTTTAAGAGTGTCGTAAATATTGTTGGAAATTAACTTATTTTCTAATCCTACAACACTGCAGTCATCTTCAACACCAAAAATTAGATATGCTTCTTGATTGTTTAATTGTTAGATAAACAAATAATGTCGTGCAACAACGAACCTCTTTCGCTATTGCTGGTAAACTCTTTTTTATAGTCGTAGTAATTTTCTTCTTTTTTTGCTTTAATTAGTTCTACTATTTTTTCGTTTAAGTTGTCAATTTTTAATTCTTTGTGTTTTAGTTTCTCAATTATTTCTTTTAATTTTTTCTTTTCACTATCACCAGCTTTTCCGTTTACTACCGTATTCCCCTTTTTATTATTATCGTAAATACTAACGACTGCGCCTGTATTTGCAAATTTCAATTGCCAACATTTTCCGTTGTTTTCTTTAACAACGAAATCACTTATCTCATAACCGATTTTTTTCAGGTTATCTTTAATATATTCGACATCTATGGTTACTTTTGACATTTTTTCAACCAGTCTATCTATTTTTTAATAAAACTATTGATTGTTTTTTCAGTATATTCATTAATTAATCTCAAAATTTCTTTTATATCGTGTTTATGCTTAATAGAGCATATGCCAAAAAACCTAAAAATATTTAATAAAGAGTCTTTGTTTTTTTCGTCGATAACGAGCGATGTATAATTGAATTTTAACTGTTTTGCTGTTTTTCCGATCATTTCGTTGCCGTTTTCTAGTGATGTGATAGGTATAATTAAATATAACATTGGTTGGACGCCAGTGGCATATTGTTGTTTTTGTATTGATATTTCAACTGATAAATTGCCATTTTTTTCTTTGTGTATAAAAGTTGGCAGAGTTATATCTTGTTGTTTAAATAAAAATCCATCTACTTCGTAATCGCCAACAAAATTCATTTTAATTTTGAATTCTTCCTCTAACGATGTTTTATTTTTTGATACTTCATTAATCAAATTTTGAATTTCATTATTAGTTACGATGCCAGCATCAAACATAGCAACAAGATATTCTGATAATTCATATGGGTATTTTTCAACACCTTTAAGGTTTATAAATTTTATCTCATTTAGTGTGGTTGGTTTTGATATAGGATCGTTTTCATAGCTTTTTACAGGAACATCGTATCCTATTTGCCATTCTATGTAACTATCTCTAGAATAAGGAATTTTATCAGTAGAAAACCCTTCACCATAATCGTTTAATGTTTTTCTATTTTTCCACCTAAATTTTCCTTTATTTTTAACAGGGATACTAATATGAACTTTATTATTTTTTACAAAAAATATTTTACTTTCTTTCATTTTGACAACCTTTTAACATTATTTTATCAAATATATGCACTAAAAGAAACCTAAATTTCATATTTGCCAAATAAATTAAAAGATGTACATTTTTTCTAAATAATCATGAAGAATTTTTTCATTTTCTAATTCAGCACCATATATGTTTTCAATATCAATTTTTAAAAAATATTTCCTAACTAGGGAATTATTGTTAAATGCGTAATACGCAGATGCATTCTTAAATTCATAAGTTATTTTTTTTGGATATAAAGGCGATAAATTGCCATAAATATATTTATTTTTTTTGGGATTAAAATTATTTTTAAAAAATAAAATCCAGCCATACTTATACAAATTTTCAACTTTAACTTCGACACCATTAGGAATATCACCTTCTATGAAAGTTGCGTTTCTCATTAGAGCGTTTATATCTCTTAATGTGTAAAACTGCAATCCAGCATGTTTCCCTTTTTTAGGATATTTATTAACATTATTATCTATCGTTTTAATATTTGAAAAAACTATATTTTTATTGCTGTTGTAGATATTAAACTTAAAATTATTTATAAATTCTATATCCATTCCTTTTGAATTGCGCTCATACAGAGAAGCAACAACTGGAAATTCAGAATTTGTCTTTTTTATAGATTCAAAATATTGACTAGAGAAAATAACTGATTTTAATAGTCTATAGTTTTCTTTAAAAAAGCCTAATGATCTAAAATTATTTTTTTTAATAAGATACGCAAGCGGATGTAACACACAAATATATTTAGCTTCTAGCATAGAATAAGTTTTTAAAAAAGAAACTCCAAAATCTCTAGAATATACTTTTTCATCACAAACAAGCGACCCTTTTTCGCCTTTTTTATATAAACTTGTTACATCGTTATATGGCGGGTTGCCAATTACAACAAGTTCATCTTTATGACTTAGTTTGTATTTATCTCTACTAATGTTTAATAGTGAGTTTTCTTGATAAATTTGAATAGTTGGATACTCTTGTTTTAATAATTTATAAGATTTTTCATCATATTCGGTGGCAAAGCACCTCTTTCCTTTACCTATAAACTGTTGTAAAAAAGCTCCATATCCAGAGCCAAAATCACCGATTACGCTGTTTAAACTAATATGTTCATCTAAAAGCTTAGAAACAAGACTGACTAAGTGTTGAGGAGTAAAAATACTTCCGTTTTTAATAATTTCTTCTTTAGATAAATGTTTAATATTAGAAGAATCGACCATTTTTTTTACTCCTGTTATATAGTTGTTATAAAAATATAGTTTATGAAACATCGCTGCATATGATGTTATCCATATTAAAATAGCGCTAATGCATAATTTTGTGTAAATAAAATAAAACTTAAATTTCAAATTATATATTCTAAACACAATTTTTAAGTTGTTACAAAAGATACATTTGCATATTGTAAACCTTTATTTTGTTATCTTAATTTAACAACCAGAAATTATAAGGACAATCACTAAAATTTAAATTGTTATGGTTTCTTCCGTGTTTAAGACTAGAAAAACAAATAACTTGTATGATAAGAAATATGGTAGGCCCAGTAGGGTTCGAACCCACGATCGCAGAGTCAGAGTCTGCTGCCTTACCGCTTGGCGATGGGCCTAGATTTGCTATTTGTAGTATAGCAAATTGTTTATATTTATATGATATTCGTGTTGTAAATTATTTAGTTTTATCAAGAACAAGTGTATCTAAAATTTGATTTTGCGAAATTTCACCAATTCTTAGAAACTCAAGGTTGTTATTGAATAATTTTACAATAGTGGAAGGTAAATTACTAAAAGTTTTATCGTTTTCATCAAAAACATAATGCTGAACTTTGTCTTTAAAAGTTGCTTTTATTTCAGCTGAAGAAGTTAGCGGTCTTTCACCAGAAATATTGCAAGAAGTTACTCTAAGTGGACCATTTCCTTGAATAATTTCTAAAGTTTGTTTGTGTCTCGGCATTCTAACCGCCACATTTTCGCCAAGCAACGACAAAAAATCTTTTTTGGTTTTTAAAATTAAAGTTAGCGCTCCTGGCCAAAAACGATTGGCGAGTTTTAACTCAGCTTCTGAAAAGCAAGCAAACTGACTTGCCTGTTCAATTGACGAAACTAACACAGGAATAGCCTTTTCAAATGGTCTTTTTTTAATTTCAAAAAGCCGTGCCAATGTGTCTGTTGCCTGCATTTTGCAGCCAATTCCGTACACTGTATCTGTAGGCAAGACAATAATATCGCTTTCTTTTAAAATGATTTTATTCATTTATTTATATCTCCGAAATTAAAGCAAATCGAACATTCTTGCGTTCGTCTAAATGAAACTCAACCTTAAACCCATTAGGCAAGTTTGCTTCAATTAACTGTTTGTGAGTAGGCGAGATTTCTAAAATCAAATGGCCACCTGGGTTTAAGTATTTAGGAAAATCTAAAAGTATTTTATTGATAACCGAAAACCCATTATTTTTGGCATACAAGGCTATTTTAGGTTCAGAATTGACGTTTTTAGAAACGTATTCACCATTAGTCAAATAAGGTGGATTTGCTGTAATTAAATCAAACTTTGAGGTAATTTTTTCAAATAAATCACTTTGAACAATCGACACATCTGCTTCTAGGTTTTTTGAGTTTTGCTTTGCAACTTTCAAGGCTTTTTTAGAGATATCTGAAAGCAAAACTATGGCACTTGGCACTTCTTTTTTTAAAGTAAGACCTATACAACCACTGCCTGTACACATATCTAAAACAGAATTAAACGAAAGTGTTTTGGCTAAGTCTATCAAAAGTTCTGTGGTGAACCTAGGTATCAAAACATTTTGGTTTACTTTAAAGTCATATCCATAGAAGTTCTGAACACCAAGTAAATACTGAACGGGTATATTTTTTTCAAAAACTTGTTTTAAAATTTTAATGAACTTTAGTTTTTGAAAATAAGTTAATTTTAAGTCTTGAACTAAATAAAGTTCAAACTTAGACTTATTTAAAATTTGGCTAAGCGTGAGTTCAACAATATTTTCTTCAAGTCCATGTTTAGAAAACAATTCTTGATAATAACTGAGTAAAGAACTTACTTGTCTAGTCTTTATTTTCGGCAAGCGCACGACGTTCAAATTCCTGTAGTAAAGGGTCAATTATCAAGGCTACATTTCCGTCAATAATTGAGTCTAGTCTTTGTAGAGTTAGTCCAATTCTGTGGTCAGTTACACGATTTTGCGGGTAGTTGTAGGTTCTAATTTTCTCAGAACGTTGGCCACGCCCCACCAGCTCTCGTCTAAGTTCGCCTTCTTTGCCGGCTTTCTCTTGCATCATTTGGTCGTATAGTCTAGACTTTAGCACAATGTAGGCAGAGTCTTTGTTTTCATGCTGAGACTTTCCGTCTTGACAAGAAACTACGGTATTTGTCGGAATATGCGTTAACCTTACTGCTGATTTTGTAGTGTTAACAGACTGCCCACCTGGCCCACTTGAACAAAAATAATCTACTCTGATTTCTTCCCAAGGTAAATTAAAGTCAATTTCTTCAGCCTCTGGTGTCACGTATACGGTAGAAGTTGAAGTGTGGACACGACCCATACTTTCGGTTTTTGGAACTCGCTGAACCCTGTGGACTCCAGACTCATACTTAAGTACAGAAAAAGCGTTTTCGCCTTTAATCATAAACTCAATTGTAGAAAACCCACCTTGAGTACCTGGACTTGAGTTTAAAACTTCTACTTTCCAGCCTTTGTTGTCGGCAAAACGCTGATACATGCGAAATAGGTCTCCCGCAAAAATGTTAGCCTCGTCTCCTCCAGTTGCTCCTTTGATTTCAACAATTACGTTTTTATCGTCATCCGGATCTTTTGGAAGCAGAAGCACTTTTAGTCTTTCTTCAAGTGCCTTAATTTTTTCGCTCAACTCTACTTTTTCTTCGTGAATTAGCTCAAGCATTGAAGGGTCTTCAATTTCAGTAAGTTCTTTTAACTGAGTATTTAAGTCTTTATAGGCCAAATAAGTTTCTACAATTGGCTTAAGTTTTGAAAACTGCTTTGACAGTTTAGTCATAGTTTTAACGTCTTGAACTTCGCCAAGTTGACGCTCTAAGTCAAGGTAAACTGAGTATGTTTCTTCTAATCTTTCAAACATAGTGTCTATTCTCTTTCTGTGTAGTCGTTGCTGCTTTTATCTACACCAAACTCATTGAACTTAGAGTGATTTAAAATAAAGTCATAGTTGATAAAGATATTTGCCTCACCACGACGGTTTTTTGCAATAGTCAGCGAAACTTGTTTTACATTTCTGTTAATTTGATTTGCGTTGTCAGCAAAATAAGCAGGATCGCTTTCCTGCATAGTAGTAATTATTGCGTCTTGCAAAGCGGTCTCGGGTTCGTGGATAAACAAAATCACATCGGCGTCTTGTTCAATCGCACCAGACTCGCGAAGATCTGAAAGCAGTGGAGTTTTAGACTCACGGCGTTCAACTTGTCTGGAAAGTTGTGAAAGACACAGCACCGGAACTTGAAGTTCACGTGCAAGTTGTTTTAAAGCACGTGAGTTTTTCGCAACTTCGTTTTCGCGACTCATTGACCTAGAAACATCGCCTTCAAGCAGTTGCAAGTAGTCAATTACAATAAAATCAAGTTTGTTTTTGCTTTTAAGTTGTCTACATTTTGCGCGAATATCGTTGACATTGTTGCTAATTGAGTCGTCAAAAATAATGTTTAAGTTTTTAGTAATGGCTTGAGCCTGTTCAGTAGCTGTCCACTCATCTGCACCCATGTACCCTGTGCTTAAGCGATGGCTGTCAATCATTCCAACATTAGCCATAATGCGCTGAGTTAACTGCAAGTTAGACATTTCTAGTGAAAAGAAGGCAACATGTTTGCCAGAATGCGCAACATTGACCGCCAAGTTAATTGCAAACGCAGTTTTACCAGCACCAGGACGAGCTGCTAAAATTATTAACTCCTCGGCTCTAAGTCCACCGAGAACGTGGTCAAGGCGAGGATACTCGGTTCTAAGTCCGTTAATGCCTTCGTTTGTGTTGGCCAAAAGTTTAGCCTCTTGAACAACGAGGTCTGCAACTTCCCCTACTGTAGTAAATCCGCCAACTGTGCGTTTTTTAGTAATGCCAAAAAGTTCGGCTTCTGCCCAGTCAAAAAGTTCTGAGTACTTCTCTGAGTTTAGCATAGCGCGCTCAGACATTTTCTTACTTAGTTCAATAATTTCTCGTTTAAAGGCGTATCCCTTAATTACGTTAATATATGACTTGAAGTAAGAACTAGTTGCAACTAAGTCAGAAAGTTCTAAAGTATACTGGTTTTCGGCAATCGGTAAACTACCACGATAAAAAGTTTTCAGTTCGTCCAAGACATCTGGTAGTGTAAAAATTTCTTTAGTTTGTCCGCACTTAAGCATAGCCTTGAAAACATTTTGGTGTTTTTCTAAATAAAACATCTCGGGTGTCAAAAGATCTGAAACTTCTACTAAAATTTTAGGCTCAGCAAAAATAGCGGCAAGTAGTGAGCGTTCTGCTTCTTCTGAAAAAGGAATTGCAGGCAAGGCACTTGCTAAATTATTATTTGGTTTTTTATGCTGCGTCATGATTTTGTGGGCGAACATCAACGGTTAGTTTAGCAATGAAGTCTTTATTAAAGCGAATTGTTGCCAAAAAGCGGCCGGTTGAGTTAATTGGATTTTCCAGTTCTACTTTTTTCTTATCAATTATAATTTCGTGTTGTTCAGCTAAAGCGTCGGCTATGTGTTTAGCAGTTACCGCGCCAAACATTTTGCCGCCTTCGCCAGTTTTAACCGTTACTACCACAGTTTTAGTTTCAATATTGGCCTTGAGTGCACTATACATTTTAGCGGCTTCTTTTTCTTGTTCGGCTTTCTCTAAGAAAAACTGTTCGCGGGCCTTTAGATTTTCTTCGCTTGCAGGTTCAGCAATACCTTCGTTAAATAAATATTTAGCGTAGCCTGCTGTTACTTCAATTAAGTCGCGGGCTTTGTTTTTCTTAAAATCTTTTTTCAAAATAACTTTCATATTTTCTCCCTTTTGGTTGTATTCAGCGTCTACTATGTATCTTAGTTTGATCGCAACTTCGTTAATGTTTGCGTTTGCTACTTTTGCAGCCGCTGCCTGGAAGTGGCCGCCACCGCCAATTTGCTCTAAAATCAACTGAACATTGATGTTTTGTTTAATAGACCTGGCAGAAACATAGACGTCTTCGCCAATTTTGGCAATTGCAAAAGCAGCGTCAATGTTTTCAATTTTTACAGCAGCCTCGGCGATTTGGGCAAGTAACGTGCGGTCGTTAATTTGCTCGTATACCGAAATAAAGCCAAAGCGGTCTAAGAAAACTTGCAAGCCCGCTACTGCGTCGTTAATTAGCTGAACTGATGCCAGTTGGTTTCTGAGCCAGTCTTTAACTAAAATCATATTTGCGCCTTTTTCTTTTAAGTAAGAACAAGCCGCAAAAGTATTGGCGCTGGTTCTAAAAGTAAAGGAATTGGTATCAACCACGATTCCGGCTAAAACTGCAGAGGCTTCAGTTTGAGTTAAACTTAACTTCAGTCCAAAGAACGGAATTAAAGAAATTATCATTTCGCAAACCGATGAAGTGTTTGGCTCAATAAACTGAAATAAAGCCTTTTCAAAATTACCTTGAACTTGTCGGTGATGGTCAATTGTTAAAATTCTTTCGGCTTTTTGATAGATAGCAGGTGAGATCAATCTCGCTTCAATTGATGTGTCTACGCAAATTAATAGCGTGTCTTCAGAAATCAGTGGTAAAATTTGGTCTTCGCTCAAAAAACTACTTAAGAAACGTGGGTTTTCTGCAAGCACGGTTTTAGCAACTTTACGAGCAGTTTCGTCAAACTGAGTTTCGCGGTAGTATAAATACACTTCTTCTTTTTTTACTTCTTTGGCAATTAAATAAAGCAAAAGTGCAGAGCCAAAAGAATCCGTGTCGGTGTCAGTGTGTCCCATAATCACGACGTTTTTCGCACGGTTAATTTCGGCTTTAATGGTTTCTGCGTTGAAACGAGAAGAGACAGCATTGTGTTTTTGCACAGAGTCTACTTTTGCTCCAAAAAACTGAACGTTTTCGTTTTCTATATTGACAACCGCTTGGCCACCACCACGGTTTTGAGCAAGTTCCAAGGCTTCTTGCGCGATTTGTGCGTTTTTAAGTAAGTCTAGCGTAGCCCAGGCAGCCACACCCATGGAAAGTGAAACTAAAACGTTGTTGTCTTTAGAAAGTTGATTGATTTGATCAATTATTTCAAACTTAGTGCTAATCATTTTATCTAAGTTTAAACGGTCTGCTACAAACAAGAACTTTTCGTTGCCGAAACTCTTAAAGAAGCACGAAAACTTAGCAAACCACTCAGAGATTTGAATAAAGAACTTAGATCTGAGCGCAGATTGCTGCGCAATTTCTAGTTTGGTAAGTTGCTCGTCTAAGTTCTCAATTTCAATAAACCCGATAACTGTGGTTTTATTGAAATAAAGTTGACGTAAATGCTCGCGTTCAGAAACATCGTACATCAAAATAGAGTGAACTGACTCGTCGTAGATTACATCAAATTCGCGCTGGTTAATTTTAAATAAAAATGGTGTTTGGTAAATTTCAATTTGTTTAGCGAGTTCTTTGGAAAACTCACTCAAATCAGTGTGCGCGCTTAATTCAGGAAAAATCTTTTTGGCGTATTCGTTTAGAAAAGTAATTTCACTTAGTTCATTTAAAGCCAGTACACAAATTGGCAGTTGGTTAAGTAGTTTATCTGAAATCTCGTTGATGTTAAAAGAAACTTCAGACCACATCTCAAGACGTTTATTTAACTTAGTTTCTGCGTTTTTAGTTTTAGTTTTAATCAGTAAAATTAAACTTACAAAGAATGAAACTAAAGTTAAAAAAACTAAAGAAAGTGCAGCAATTGAAACTACTTTTTTACTTTCAGTAAAGTGTGGTGGAAAGATAAAAAGTAAAACTAAAGAGGCCACAAGAGTGACTGAAGTTGTAGCTAAAAATAGGTATTTTTTCATTTAAAACCTCCTTAATTTATATATATTATAGCTTATTTAAACGTGTTTTTTGTGTGTTCACTTGGTGTTTTTTATCAATTTTGACTAAAAAAAACTGAGGGATTTCCAGAGATTTTTGAGCTACAGAAATACAGCCTGCCTGTGGTTTTAAAAACCTATAGGATTTGACCATCGGAAACGAGATTTTGGTGTCAATTTCGTGAATTGGCAAAGGAAGGCCTTGCATTTTAAAATAAGCCTCTGCCTGCGTCCAAAGTTTAAAGAAGTATTCAACTTGGTTTGACTGGGTTAAAAAAACCTTGCGGATGTTTTCAGAAAAGCCACTAAGCAGAACCGAAAAATCCCGGTTTTTGAAAAACTCACAATCTATGCCAATCGGTTTGGTAGAGATAGCAATTGCAATTAGTCCTGGTTTGTTCGAAATAGAAATAAAGAACTTAGATAAAAAATAGTAGTTATAAGGCATTTTATAGTAGTTGATTTGTTTAGTTGTTGTAAAAAAGTTTTCAGTTAAAACTTTATTTAAAAGTAAATGCTTTAACACGGTGTAGAGTTTTTTATCTGGCAAATCTGTAAAGTCTATGTCTGAATTTGCCTTAACTATTGCCTTTATGTTAGTAGTTTGCGTGTAGGTTAGTAAATAGATTTTTTTCATAACTGATTTGTTGGTATTTTAAGTAAAAAAAGAACCAGGTTAAAATCGGTTCTTTTTTTAAAAAATTATCAAATTCTTATTCTTTTACGAAAGGAAGTAGTGCCATGTGGCGAGCACGTTTGATTGCAATTGCAAGTTGGCGCTGCCATTTAGCACAAGTTCCAGTCATTCTGCGAGGTAAAATTTTACCACGTTCAGAGATGAATTTTTTAAGTAGTTCAACGTCTGTGAAATCAATTTTCTCAATTTTGTTTTGAGTGAAATAACAAACTTTGCGTCTACGTTTAAATTGTCTTTTTTGCATGTGTTAATTCTCCTAAAAAATTTTTTAAAAATAAAACCTAAAGGTCTAAATCTGAGTTGTCTGATTTGGCAGCATCGGCGTTTAAAGGATTGTCTGCCTGCATGTCGCCAAAAGACTCACCTTGTCCTTGGTTTGCTTGTGGTGAATATGTAGATACAAACTCGCCGCGTTCTTGGCGTTCACGAATACGACGTTCTCGCTCTTCACGAGATGAAAGCATGTCAACTGAGTCTACAATGATTTCAAAAGTCAAAAAGGACTCACCATTTTTTTCAACAAAACTACGTGAACGAACTTCGCCTTCTATAGCCACTAAATCGCCTCGGTGGGCAAAGTTGGCAATAAAGTCAGCAGGTGCTTTAAATGCTACACAGTGAAAGAAATCAGCCTGGTCTTTAGCGAAGCGAGAAACCGCTAGACTAAAGGTTGTGAAGGTTGAACCTTCTCTAGTTTTTCTGGCAACCGGGTCTTGAGCCAAGCGGCCAGTTACCGCGATTCTATTCATTATTCTTCTTCCTTAACGGTGATATCGCGAATAATGTTTTCATTGATTCTAATCAAACGGTTAAACTCTTTAATGCCTTCTGGAGTAGTTGACACTTTAAGTTGAACATAGTAGCCTGATTTAAAACCTTGAATTTCATATTGAAGTTCTTTAATGCCAAGTTCTTTTAACTCAAGTAATTCAGAATTATATTGAGTAAAAACAGCATTTAAAGAATTAATAACTTCCTTGATTTTATCGCTATCAAGGGTAGGTTTAATAATATACATCGCAAAATATGTACTGTTCATATATTCCTCCTTATGGTTTAAACAGCCGACTATTTAGGCCGGCAAGGTGTTTTGCAACAAAAAAATTATACCACATTTTTGGGTTTTAGAGCCAAATAACTGCAGTGCTGCGAGTTTATTTTTTTGCAATTTACGCTGATTTTACCCTTTCGATAACTTGAACAATAATCTCTTTTGGAAGAAAAACATCCATGTTTACATTGTGTTTAATCAGTTCTTTGATGTTTTTTGAAGAGATAAACAAAAACTTGTGGTCAGCAATTAAATAAATTGTGTCAATGCTTTTGTCTAAAGTCTGGTTGAAATTATAAAGGTTTTGTTCATATTGTAAATCAGCAATGTTTCTAATACCACGAGCAAGCAAAGTAATATTTTCATTTTTTACAAACTCAACGGTCAAACCGTTGGTTGTTTTAACTTCAACGTTAAGTAAGTTTTTGCAAACTAACTTTACCATTTCTAAACGTTCACTTTGCGTAAATAAGTATTGTTTTTCTAAGTTATTTGAAACTAAAACTACGACTTTTTCAAACTGTTTTGCTAGTCTTTTAATGATTTCTAGGTGACCCAAAGTTATTGGATCAAAGGAACCAGGTAAACAAACTGAGTTAGTTTTGTTAATATTTGGATTTGTTTTTTTTAATTCAGACATTGAAAAACCTCTTTGTAAATTAAAAAAAGGGGTGAGCCCTTTTTTTGAAAAAAATATTTATTGAATGGCAGGGGTAGTAGGATTCGAACCCACACCAAGGGTTTTGGAGACCCGCATGCTACCGTTGACACCATACCCCTATAAGTATTTCCAGGCTGAACCTGGAAATATTTAAATTACGATTGATACCTATTTAGAATCTGGTAAACTTTCTTCTTTAACTTCTGGTTCTGAGTTTTCAGAAACAGTTTCTTCGCCTACATTTGCGCTAGACTCTTTGTATTCTGCCTCTTGAGCAGTCGGTTGTTTTGCAAATTGATGTTTTGATTTTCTGTCTTTAAGAATTTCAACGATGAATTTATGGAAAACAATTAAATAAATAATACCAAGACCAACTAGCGAAGTTAAGACAGATTGCCAAATAATTTTTCCGTTATATTGGTTTAAGTTATATTGTTTAAACTCAGCGAAAGTTTTGTTTTCTTTGTATTTATTGATGCTTTCAACAGCGTTTGCTTTGGTGTGAATTACTTCTTGATTACCTTCTAATTTAAGGCCAGTTTTAGCAAATTCAACTACAGTTTGTTTATGTCCATACTCAGCGATTTTGCTGTCTTTGATTTTAGCGTTAATAGTTTGGATAAACAGTCTTTCAATTTCAAATGGTTTTTCTTTATCTGCGGTTTCAACAATTGTTGGGTATTGCGGAAATAAATTAACACCTGTATTGTCGCTGGTTGGTTTACCTGCTTCTTTTGAGTTTGAGTTAAAAACAATGTCTAGCTTAAATAAAACTTTTGAGTTAGTGATATATGAAGGTATTTCTGTGTAGTCTTGTTGAGAAGGGTCAACTAAATCAGTTTTGCCGTATTTTCCACTTTCTATAAATAAAAGAAAACCAAGTGCATTAGTTTTGCGATTTTGAACAGCAAAAAACATTAGTTCAAGATCTTTAACTTCATTGCCTGCTTTTTCTGAGAATTTTGCAGTAAAGTAAGCCTGTGGTTGGATATTGAAGCTATGAAAAGCAGCGTAAGAACGCAGAAACTCACTTCTTGCGTGTTCTTTATTTTTAGCCTCTGCACCTAAATAAGTTTTATAAGTTGCAGCTGGTGATAATTGATTAGTTGTGTCTTTGAAAAAAGAAGTTCTACGGTCTTTAAGTCCAGTGATAATAATTGAATATAAAATAAACGCAAGAAATGCAAGTAAAATTACTAGGAAAAATATCCTTTGAATACCAAATTTTTTAGTTTCATTTTTTGACATTGTTCACCTCGTTAACAGGTATTATTATATAACATCTAGTTTAAATTAAGCGCTATATAAAACATTTGGATATTTTTTTGCAAAAGCATATAACCTGAGTTCAGAAATTTAGCACAAGATTTTTAAGACTAAAAAGTAATTT
>CAUTMP010000007.1:0-47592 GCA_963539755.1 uncultured Acholeplasmataceae bacterium
ATTTAGCTGTAAACCCTAAAATTACGATAAATATAACAACTAACAATAAATTCAACCAAGAAAAAGAAAAATTAGTTGATGGAAATATAGCTTTTTCGCCATTAGTCGGCCAATATGTCAAAACTTTAATTAAGACGGTTAAAATCAATAGTGTTAAAATCGCGGTCAGCGATTTAATAATTTTAAAAATATTTACCTTGGCTAAAGCCAAAATTAACAAAGTAAACAAAGCAAAGCCAACTAACCCAGATATTAAGTAAATGTTGTCGGTTAGCGGAAACAAAAAAGTAATCACAATTAACTCAAGAGTTAAAAGCAATTTAACAAAAGGGTTAGTTTTATTTAAAAAAGAACCTTTGTTTTGATATTGTCCAAAAATTTGTTGCCCGTTCATTTAAGTTCACCTTTTTTAAAAGATGCGGTTAAATCTGGATTTAACTCAAATGAACAATTAGTATTAAATTGTTTGTTGACATCTTTTATCAATTTAAAAATTTTTGGTTTAGGTAAATTGTTGTTTAAAGAAAAAAACTCAGATTTTGGCAAGTCAGCCAAAATCTTTCCAGACTCAAGATAAACAACACGGGTTGCGTATTTATAGGCAATTTCTAAGTCATGCGTGATTAATATCACAGTTCCGTTAGTTTTAGCCTGCCAGTCTTTAAATAGTTTAAGAACATTTAAAACACTTTGAAGGTCAAGTCCGCGAGTTGGTTCGTCTAAAAGGATAACTTCAGGGCTAAGCGCCAGAACTCCGGCTAAAGCCGCCTTTCTCATCTCACCGCCTGACAACTTAAACGGAGAAGTTTGCCAAAAAGACTCATCTAATCCTACTAACCTAAGCGCAGCTTTTGCAAGCGAACTTGCTTGTTTTTTGGTTTTTTTAAAGTTCTTTGGTCCAAAACAAACATCTTTTTCAACAGTTTCTGCAAACAGCTGATGTTCTGGAAACTGAAAAAGAAGGGCATGTTTTTGTCTTAAAAAATTAAGCGAACGAAAAATTGGATGCTTTGCTTTGATTTTAAAGTTATCAAACTCAATTTCACCGCCAGTTGGTTTAAGCAGTGCATTTAGATGTTTAAGCAGTGTAGTTTTGCCAGCTCCAGTTTCGCCAACTATCGCTATAAACTCACTGGTTGAACTGAAACTAAAATTGATATTATTTAGTTTATGCTCACCGTGTTTGTCGTATTTAAAACTTAAATTTCTCGCAACTGTTGCCATATGTATCTTTTAATTTTTGGATTTTCTTCGTTTTTATAAAATTGAAGAGTAAGCGGTAGTAGTTCATCAGGTAGTTCCGAAATATAGTCAGCGGTACTTTTAATTTCGGCAGTTTGATTGTCAATTTTAAGAACTCTGTCTGAGTTTATCAAAACTTCGGGGTCATGTGTAATTAAAATTACCGTGATTTTTTGTTCTTTATTTAAATCTTTGATTAACTTCAGGGTTTTTTGTTTAGTAATGCTGTCTAGCATTGAAAGTGACTCATCAAAAATTAGTATTTTAGCACCAGAAATTAAACTGCTTGCTACTGCTAATTTTTGCATCTGTCCACCAGATAAAGCCGTTGGGATTTCTGAAAGCAGAGTATCTAGACTAAAGTCTTTTGCGATTTTTTTAACTTGTTTTTCAATTTCTGGGCGACTTACACACTTATTTTCTAAATTGAATGCAAGTTCTTTAAACACGGTTTGTGCAACAAACTGGTTTTCTGGATTTTGGAAAACCAGGCCTAGGTTTTCTCTAATTTTTGCTAAATTTTCTTCATTTAAAACGAGTAGAGTGCCATCAAAATTAAAAACAATCTCGCCACCTTTTGCAACTTCTAATCCTACTAAAATTCTGGCCAAAGTTGATTTACCTGCTCCGTTTGTGCCAACCACACAAAAAAACTCGCCGGCTTTAACGTCAAAAGAGACATCATTTAGAAGCGGTTTATTTGAAAAATTAAAATTCAGTTTTTCAACTTTTAAAATTGCGGGCATTTTAAATCCTTTTATTTAGTTAGTTTTAGTTATTAAAAAACCCACCCAGCCGGGTGGGCAAATTAGTCGGTTTTAAAAAGCAGTTTAGGCTTTAAGTTCTTTAACTAAGTCAACAGAGACAGTAAAGTCGGTAGAACGGCCAAACGCTAAAATTGAAACCACAAGTTCTTTCTTTTCGTCGTCAGCGGAAAGCACAACACCTTGTTGGCCGGCCATAGAACCGTCTATAATTTGAACTTGTTTGCCGACTAAATGTTGGTAAGTTTCTTTAGCGATTAGTCCTTGTTTTTCCAAAATCGGCTTCATTTCGTGTTCAGGCACAGGAACTGGTTTTTTACCTTTTCCGCCCGACCCTAAAATTCCAGAAACGTTTGGTGTGTTTCTGACAACAAACCAAGCGTAGTCGCTAACTATCATTTCAACAAAAACGTAGCCTGGATAAATTTGGACAACTACTTCTTTTTCAGTACCATCTGCTTTCTTTTCGATGCGTTTTTCTTCAGGAACTAGTACATTAAAAATATATTCTTGTACACCAAGACTGTCAATTCGACGCTCTAAGTCTTCTTTTACCTTGTTTTCAAGGTTCGGAAAAGTTTGGACAATATACCAGCGTCTTTGAGTTTCAGATTTTCTTATCATTGTTTGATTTTACCAGTAATTTCTTTAATGATTTGAGTAGTTACAAAGTCATATAAGAATAAAGTTAGCGCAAAAATTATAATAAAGATAAATGTGCGGACTGCATAGTCAAAGTATTTAGAACCGTGAGACCAAGAAATTTTTTTAATCTCTGGAAAAGCAGCAAAGAAATAAGGAAATGCCACTAAAAAGATACAAAGAATACACAAAGCCAGCAGTACACTTGCAAAAATTGTGCCGTTTGAACCAGAGCCAAGTACCGGAATTGATGAAGAAATAGTGATAGTTTTTGTGATAATCATTAAAGAAACGGCACTACCAAAAATAGCAACAATTCCTAAAAATAGGTTCTCCCAACGGTATTCAGTTTTTAAAACTTGCAATAAACGAGATTTTTTTTCAACATTTTTTTCTTTTAATGCCATAAGGTACACCTCAATTAAAAAAATTATGTTTTTTTGAGAAACATTTAATACCCACTTATTATATAGTAAGGTAAATTAAATACCAAGTAATTTAAAATTTTGTTTGGTTTAAAAAACCATTTTACGTAAGTGAAAGTTTGAATTAAGGAATTTTGTGGAGAAAAAAGTGGAATTACGCCAAAATTTTTCTTATGATTTACGCTAAACGGGGTGCAATCTATTTAAAAAACAATTAAACATGTACTTCTATCCGCGGTTTCGCGTAAAAATGCAGAAAATTGTAAATAGAAAATTGCTTTTTAAATCTCTTCTCTTTTATCAAATCCGGCAGGTTCTGATAATTTTCCATGATGAGAAAGACTACTAATTTCGGTGAAATTTTTAACAATTTTGTTTTGCGTGTTATTTAAATCTTTAATCGCTTCTTCTTCTTTTTTTAAGACATTGACAAACTCTTGCCATCTTTTATTAAAGCGTTCAAACTCAGTTTTTAAATCGTCAAGTTTTGCTAAAATTGGTTTCAGGTTTTCTTTAATTTCAATTTGTTTGTTTATCTTAAAAATTACTTGAATAACTATAAAAAGAGTAGACGGCGAAACTATGTAAACGTTCTTTTCTTTTGCAATTTTTAGCAACTTTTGGAATTCAAAGGAGTGTAATGCAATAAAAACAGCTTCTGCAGGGATAAACATAATAGCAAAATCTGCAGTCTCACCTTTAATAATGTATTTATCTGAAATATCTTTAATTTTTTTCTCACAATCACTTGAAAATAATTTCTTAGCACTTTCTCTTTCATACGGGGTCTTAGCATTTAGCATTGTACGATAGTTGTCAAGCGGAAATTTTGAGTCAATTGGAATGACACCGATTTCTTTAGGTGCAGTCAAAATTCCGTCTACTGTGTTGTTGTTAGAAAGTTTACATTGTCTTTTGAAAAGTGAATTTTTACTTTCGCCAAATACCGAGTCAAACATAGCCTCTAGTTGAAATTCTCCCATACTACCGCGCGCTTTTTTGTCAGTCATAACACGGTTAAATTCATCCATCGTTTCTTTAATGTCTGCAATTTGTGTTTGTGCACTGTCTATTTTGGTTAATCTCTCGGTGACATCTTGAATGGTTTTTTCAGTTTTCCCAGAAATTTTCTCTATGCCATCGCTAATAGTTTTTGCTTGATTTTCTTTAAATGAAGTAAAAGAATTTGTGATTTCTTCTTTTAGAGATTTGATTTTGTCAACCGATTGGTTGTATTCTTGAAGCTCTTTTATTCTATTTTCACTTTGTGTTTTTTCAAAATCACGTAGTTTTTCAGTAATTATGGTTTTAACAACTTCAGTTGAGTTTAAAAGAGTTTTGTCTAAAAGTGCAAGATTTGGAATATCAGTTTGGTTAGTCTGTTTAGTTTTACTTTTCTTAATTAAGTAAATAAATAAAACAGGCATAATAATGAATAAAATTGCGACTAGCGCAATTAAAATAAACAATAAAGTTCTATCTGACATTAGTAATCTCCTTCTTTAAAAAATGAATATTTTTCTTCCAAAACTATCATAGTATTTTTTTAATAAAAAGTCTAAATTATTATTTTTAAATGAAAAAATACCTAAAACAAGCAATATAAAAATAAAATCATGAATAAACTTGACAATTTTGGAGCGTTTTAAACTAAAACTGCGGTTTTTACCTAATTTTATTGGTTTTTACTTAAATTTTAGCGTTTTTAAAGTCAATAATAGTCATTTTTGTTAAAAACTAAACTACTAATTTTTGCTCTGAAAAATAGTAAAAATACTTTAATTTGCTATAATTGAAAGAGTTAGAGGTGAAAAATATGACAGCAACTGATATTAAAAATGGGATGACTATTCAGTACAACAATGGTCTTTTTCAAGTTCTTTGGTTCCAACACCACAAACCAGGAAAAGGACAAGCGATGGTAAATGCTAAACTTAAAAACTTAAGAACTGGTGCCATTACTGATTTTCGTTTCAATCCAGATGAAAAAATTGAAAAAGCACAAATTGAAAAAATTAACGCCATCTACTCATATGAAGACGGCAGTTATTTAGTATTTTTAGACTCAGAAACTTACGAACAACACCAGATTTCTCGTGATTTTCTAGAATACGAACAAAAATACCTATACGAAGGTCTAGAAATTCAAATTATTAAATACAACTCAGAGATTTTGGGTATTATCTTGCCTGAAAAAATCACTTTAGAAGTTACTGAAACTGAACCTGGTGTGAAAGGTGACACAAAAACTACTGCTTCAAAAGACGCAATTGTTCAAACTGGTCTTTTAGTTAAAGTTCCACTTTTTATTAACATTGGCGACCGTATTGTAGTTTCTAGTGCAGACGGTTCTTACGTTTCTCGCGAAAAATAAATAATTTACTAGTTTTTCAAAAAAATGGAAACAGAAATTCGCTTAGCTAAACGAATTCAGCAAAGTGGCTACTGCTCAAGACGCAAGGCTGAGGAATTGATTGAGCAAAAAAAAGTTAAGGTAAATGGCCTAATTGTCTCAGAACAAGGCACAAAAGTGTCTGCGTCTGACGAAATTGAGGTAAACGGTGAAGTAATTGGAGAAAAACCCGAACTAATTTACCTACTTTTAAACAAAGACATTAAAACGGTTTCTACCAGAATTGATGAAAAAAAACGCAAAACCGTCCTAACTGACTTGCCAAGTGAGTATCAAAACGAATATCTGTGGCCAGTTGGTAGACTAGACTGGGATACAACCGGTGCTCTGCTTTTGACCAATGACGGTATGCTTACCAATAAATTAACTCACCCTAAAAACGAAGTTAAAAAACAATATTTTGCCTCACTTAAAGGAATTTATAACATCAATCATTTGAGTAAATTGCTAAAAGGCATCAAAATTGAAAACGACTACCTGGCTAAACCAGACAGCGCAGAAATTATTTCTACAAACAAAGCAACAGGACAGTCTTTAGTTTCAATTACAATTCACGAGGGCAAGAACCACGAAGTTAAAAATATCTTTAAAGCCCAAGGCTTTGAAGTTTTAAAACTCCACCGCGCGAAATTTGCTTTTTTAACCGTGGAAGGTCAAGCTAGAGGGACTGTTAGAGCGCTTAAAAAAACTGAAGTTAAAAAACTATACGCACTATAAATTTAAATTAAAGTTAAGGAGATTAAATGGGTTTCAAAATCGCAATAGACGGGCCGTCTGCCAGTGGCAAGTCAACGATTGCCAAAATCTTGGCAAGTAAATTAAAGTTTGTACATGTTGACTCAGGTCAAATGTTTAGAGCAATTACAGTACTTGCTCTGAAATTAAAAATTAACCTAGCTGATGAGCTGGAATACAGTTTTTTAAATAATTTAACTTTAAGTTTTAAAAATAATTCTATATTTGCAAACGGCAGAGATTTAACCGACTCCACCCATACTCCTGAAATTGACAAAAACGTGTCAATAGTGTCTTCACTTAAATGTGTGCGCGAATTTGTTTTAAACACTTTAACTAAAATAATCGCAAACGAAAATGTCGTGATGGACGGCAGAGATATTGGCACAGTTGTGATGCCAGACGCTGATTTGAAAGTTTTTTTAACCGCATCTGTTGAAACTAGAGCCGAGCGTAGGTTTCTTGAAAACCAAATAAAAAACATTCACACCCCACTTCAAGAAATAGAAGAAGATTTGCGTGCTCGTGACTTTAAAGACACAAACCGTAAGATTGCACCTTTAAAACAAGCCACAGACGCCGTGTTTTTAGATACATCGCACTTAACAATTGAAGAAGTTGCAAACAAAATTGAAAGTTTATATAAGGAGAAAATTGAAAATGAACAATAATTTACTAGATTCTGTTCAAGACTTTAGAGTTGGACAAACTGTAATTGGGAAAGTTTACTCAATTAACGCCAAAGAAAACTCAGCACTCATAACTTATGGGGATTTTACAGAAGGTAAAATTTACCTTGACAACATAACTACTGACAAAAGTATTGAGTTTATCGCCAAAATTCTTAAAAAAGGTGATGAAATCAAAGCAGTTATTACCAAAAGAGACGCAGACCGCGGACAAATTCTACTTTCTTGCCTGCCACTACTTGCTGAAAACGACTGGCTTGAACTTAAAGCCAAGTTCGCACAAAAAGAAATAATTGAAGTTAAAATCGCAAAAGTCTTGCCAAGCGGTTGTGTTGCCTACTTTAAAAGCCAAGAAGTCTTCATTCCTAGTTCTCAAATCGGATTTGACATTGTGAAAACCGTTAAAGCAAATGATTTAGTGGAAGTTGAGATTTTAGACTTAAAAGACGAAGAAGACTTTAGAAAAGTAGTCTGCGGACGCAGAGAAATTGCTGAAAACAAACGCGCACAAGAGCAAAAAAACCAAGAAATCAGAAGACAAGAGCAACTAAACTCACTTAAAATTGGTGATTTAGTGGAAGCCGAAATTATTAAAGTAAACTCGCTTTCAGCACTTGCTAAAGTCACTCCAGATTTAGTTGGTTTAGTCAGAATTTCGCAAGTTTCCCATATTCCGGTAGAATCTGTTTCCAGTGTTTTAAAAGAAGGCCAAAAAGTTACCTTAAAAGTGATTTCTAAAGAAAAAGGTAAACTAGACCTTTCATACAAAGCAACTTTTGCCACCCCTTTTCAAACCTACATCGCTGCTAACGAAGTTGGCACAACCGTTAAAGGTAAAATCACTAAAGGTATTCAGTTTGGCTTAATTGTAGAACTTGCCAAAGGAGTTTCTGGACTTTTACATAAGTCTGAATACTCTCACAACCCAAACGATAACTTTGAGGCTTACCACCCAATTGGCTCAGAAATTGAACTAAAAATTATTAAAATTGACCAAAAAAACGAAAGAATTTCCCTTTCTAAAAAAGTGCTTATTGACAACCCTTGGTCTAGAGTTAAGGCCAAAGTTGGTGATACTGTAGAAGTCAAAATTAAAGAAATTAAACCATTTAACGGCGGCCTGATTGCTGAAATGGGAGAAGTTGCTGGCTTCATTTCCTACAGTGAGTCTGGACTAAAAACAGGACAAGCGCAAGATGAGTACTTTCAAGTTGGCGAAAAAGTGCAGGCTATCGTCACTTATTTAAATCCGCTTAAATGGGAACTTAGTTTATCTATTTCTAAATTAAACAAAATTAACTCAGATTTAGAGACAAAAAAACTCGTAGAAGAAGCAAACAAAGAAGCTGAAGGTCAAGTTTTCACAATTGGGGATTTACTTGGCAAATAAGGAACTTGCTAAATGAGTTTTAAAGTTGCCATTGTCGGCAGACCAAATGTCGGCAAGTCCAGTCTTTTTAACAGACTAATAGGCGAAAGAAAGGCAGTTGAAGACAAAGAAGCCGGCTCTACTCGCGACCGTCTATACGGTCGCCTTACTTGGCAAGGCAAAGAAATTACTTTAATTGACACCGGTGGACTTGAATTTACCGCGCTCTCTTTTGAAGAAGAAATTAAATACCAAGTAGAAGTGGCTGTGCTTGAGGCTGACTTGGTATTATTTTTAGTATCTGCAAAAGCAGGTATGACTAAAGACGACTTAAAAATTAGTCAACTTTTAAGAAAATACAAAAAACCAACTTTAGTCGCTGTTAACATGGTAGACAACGCAAACATGCTTTTAGATACTTATGAGTTTTACAATCTAGGCTGCTCTGAACTATTTCCAGTCAGTGCTCAGCACGGAATTGGAACTGGCGACCTTTTAGACAAAATCAATTCATTTAATCAAAAAGAGCAAAAATATGCGCAAAGTGACTCGGTGAAAGTTTGTATAATTGGCAAACCTAATGTCGGCAAGTCTTCACTTATTAACAAAATAGTTGGACACAAAAGACTAATTGAGTCAAATATTGCCGGAGCTACACACGACGCGGTTGACGTAACTTACCGTTTTAACGAAAAAGAGTATGTTTTTGTAGATACTGCAGGTATCCGCAGGCCTTCAAAAGTTGTGGCTAACAACGAACGCTACTCAGTACTGCGTGCGATGTCTGCGCTAAGTGATGCTCAAATTGCGGTTTTAGTAATTGATGCGGCTAACATTGAGGCTCAAGACGAACATGTTGCCGGACTTTTAAAAGAAGACTACAAGGCATGTCTGGTAGTCGTAAATAAATGGGATTTAGTTGAAAAAACTAAGACTAAAGATGAGTTTAAACGCGAGTTTTTTAAGCGTTTTAATTTCCTTGAGTACGCAGAAATTGTTTTCGTGTCTTGTCTTGAAAACAAAAAAGTTCACACTATTTTTCCAAAAATCGAGCAAATTTATACAAACGCACAAAGAGAAATACCAACGTCTACCTTAAACAATATCTTGGCCGAAATTACTTTTAAAAACCCACCCAAACAGTTTAACAACGGTCAGGCTAAGTTTAATTACTGCACGCAAATTAAAACTTTTCCAACAGTTTTTCTGTTGTTTGTCAACAATCCGCAATATGTACATTTTTCCTATATTCGTCACTTTTCTAATGAATTTAGGAAATACTTTGACTTCAGCGGTGTGCCGCTGAAGTTTGAAGTTCGCAGAAAAGGAGCAGGCAAACTATGAAAATAACTGTGTTAGGTGGTGGTGCTTGGGGAACTACTTTAGCCCAGGTTTTCGCAGACAGTGGCCACCAAGTATTAATTTACGAAATTAACGATGCATATAAAGCAGAGATCAACTCAGGCAAACACCCAATTTTTAAAGTAGAAATTGACAAAAACATTAAAGCCACTAGTTCTTTAAAAGAAAGCACTGAGTTTAGTGAAATTTTCATAATTTCTCTGCCAACTAAATATATCCGTTCGGTATTAACTGAACTAAGTACTTATTTAGTGAAACCAGTTTCGTTTATTAACACCTCAAAAGGTCTGGAAGAAGGCAGTTTACTGCCTGTTTCTGAAATTGTGAAACAATGCATTAAAACCGCTTTATTAAAAGATTACGCAGCACTAATTGGACCTTCATATGCCGAGGAGTTAATCCTTAAAAAAATCACTTTTTTAACAGCAGCTTCTGCTAATTTAGAGTTTGCAAAAACTGTACAAAAACTAATTGAAAACAGTAAATATGTAATAACTTACCGCACTAAAGATGTAATCGGTTGTGAGGTTGCTGGAGTTGGGAAAAACGCGCTTGCCATAGTTTCCGGAATTATGGATGGACGCGCGATGGGTGAAAACGTACGCGCAGGTATATTAACCCGTGGTTTTTTTGAAATTGCTATGTTAATTGAAGCCTATGGCGGAAAAAGAGAAACGGCCTATGGACTACCTGGAATTGGTGACCTAATGCTAACTGCACTTTCTAAAAAATCTCGTAATTTCACGTGCGGTTATAGACTGGGAGCAGGCGAAACAATTGAAAAAATCCTTTCGACTTCCGTTCAAACTATTGAAGGAATTGCCAATATTGAAGGAATTTATCACTTCGGAAAATCCAAAAATCTGCACCTTCCACTACTCTATACGGCTTACGAAATTCTTTTTAAAAACTGTTCAATTGACAGCGCGATTGAGAAATTTAGAGTGAATAATTTGCGCGGTGAATTTTGAATTATTTGCCTTATAAGGCTTTTTTTACCACTTTTTTTACCAACTGTGCTATACTATTTTTGAACTCAAGGAGACGAAAATGAACAGAACAGAATTCATTACAATCGTTGCTGAAAAAGCAAAAATCACCTATGAACGCGCAAGCGAATTTGTAGATATTTTTTCAGATGTTGTCATCAACACTTTGGCAACTGGCGAAAAAGTAACACTAACTGGTTTCGGTACTTTTGAAGTTAGAGACCGTGCGGAGAGACACGCTAAGAACCCGCGTACTGGTGAAGACATTATTGTACCTGGACAAAAGTCTGCTGCCTTTAAAGCAGGCAAATTTATGTCTGACGCCGTTAAAGGCAAGAATAGATAAGTCCAACCTCCTTAGTTAGACCTCCTCTTAAAAGGGTTCTTTTAAAAAAAGAACCCTTTTTTGATTATTAACTTTAAATCAGGTGTTTAAAATGACTGAAACTAAAAACCCATTTAAACTATTTTTTAATTATTTAAAAGACTGTGAGTTTAACAAAAAAGCAGCCCTAATAATGCTTCCGTCAATTTTCCAGCAAGTGATTTTTTCAATTTCTGGCTACATTGACACCATTATGGTCAACCGCTTTTCACCCGACTCTTTTGTCGGAGTTACGGCTGCCAATAAACTCATTTTTATCATGCTTTATTTTGCCGTGGGTGTAGCCGTTAGTCTCTCTATTTTTGTCTCTCAGTATTTTGGCGCCAACAAACAAGAGAAACTAAAAGGCTGCATTCAGTTTGGTGCAATTATAGCTGCGGTTAGTTCTGTTTTTGTATTTTTGCTACTATATTTTTTAAACCCGCTTTTAATTAAAAGTCTGCTTCCAGGCACTGCTAACCAGGCTGCTTTAAAAGAAGGGCTTAACTACTCGTTTGTAATTTCTTTTTCGGCTATTTTTATAGTTAGCAATTTAATGATTTCTATCTTTTTAAAGTCAATAGACAGACACAAGTCATCTATTGTAGCAGGCCTTGTTTCAATCGCTGTAAACGTCGTTTTAAACCGCTTTTTAATATTTGGGCTAGGTTCAATTCCGGCACTTGGTGCAAAAGGTAGCGCGATTGCTACAGTTGTATCTAGGCTATTCGAGTTTATTACTTTGCTGACTTTAGCGATTGTTTTTTCAAAAGGTAAACTTTTTAAAAACATTTTTAGTCAAATCTACTTTACTAAACATTTAGTTAAAACTTACTTTAAAAAAGGAATTGGTATCATAGTTGCCGAAGTTTCATGGGCAATTTGTATGGTTGCTATTTTCTTTTTAATCACACAAGGCAATCCTGTTTGGATTAAAGAAATGGGCTACGCTCAGTCTATTGTTGACTTGTTTTTTATTTTCTTTTCAGGCCTAGCCTCGGCATCTGCACTGCTAATTGGCTCGGAACTCGGTAGAAACAACTTAGAGAAAGCCAAAGAAGCCGCGAAAAAACTAATTGCCATTACCTTATTTTTAGCGTTTTTTGTAGTTATTGCCTTAGTTTTAATCGCACCACTTTTTCTTTTAATTTTAACTAGTCCAAAAGAGGTGCATTATTTAAACTCATACTACTTAATTTTGATATTTGCCTTTGTTTTTCCCTTCTATGGAGTAAATGCGACTTGTTACTTTATCTTAAGAGCAGGTGGCGAGGCTCTAGATTCTTTCTTACTAGACCAACTTCCTACCTTTATTATTACTTTCCCTTCATTGATTTTAATTTACTTTTTAAACTCTTCTGTTTTTGGACTTGGTTTAATTGCGATTTTAGCCATTTCTAAAATTGGTGAAATCGCCAAACTAGGCCTTTCTTACTTGTATGTGAAGAAAGGCAAATGGGTTAAAAACTTAGTTGAGAAGATATAAATTTCTAAAAATTTATAAGGATATTAAAATTTAATTTACTCTAATTTAAATAGTTGCAATGTACAAAACCTTTTTTTATTCTGATTATGTTTTGTGAGGTATATACAATGAAACTTGAAACAAATAGATTGATTCTTAGACCATGGAAAGAAAGCGACGCTGTGTCTTTATTTAAATATGCAAGTCATCCAGATGTAGGACCAATTGCAGGGTGGCCAGCGCATACTAGTGTTGAAAATAGTCGCGAAATAATTAAAAGTGTGTTATCTGCGCCACACACCTTTGCTGTAGTTTTAAAAGAAACTGGTGAACCTGTTGGAAGTATTGGACTTAAACTAGACAAAGCATGCAAGTTTTGTATTTCTCATACTGAAGCGGAAATTGGCTACTGGATAGGTGTTCCATACTGGGGACAAGGTTTGATACCAGAAGCAGTTAGAAAAATTATGCAATATGGTTTTGAAACATTGAGTCTTAAAAAAATCTGGTGCGCTTGTTTTGAAGGAAACATAAAATCAAAACGAGTTCAAGAAAAATGCGGGTTTAAATACCATCACACTGCTTATAATGTACCATGTGCTATTAAAGGAGTATTGAGAACAGAACACATTACATGCCTTTCTAAAGAAGATTGGCAAACAATCAAATAAATTCCTGCTTGTCGTATTAAAATCCTAAATAGCTCATATATAGCGCGAAACGCTAAAACATCTTTTGTGTTTCATTGTTTTAATTTAGAAGTTTAGCACAAGATTTTTAAGGCTAAAAACCGATTAACAAAAATTTAATTAACGTCTAGTATAAAAAACGCCTCGTTTCCTAGATATAGAAAAAACGAGACGTTTTTTGTTTTTAATTGTTTTTCTAGTTTAGTTAATTTTAGTTAAAAAAGAAGCACTCAGTAGTTTTTGTGTTCCATCAAAATCAACGATTACAAACTTTGGTTTAATTCCGATTACCAGGCCTGTACCAAAAACACTATGTGAAACCTTGTCGCCAATTTGTAAATTTCCAGAAGTTGCCAGAGATTCGTTACTATAAATCAGTTTTTCTTTGATTTTTTGTTTGCGTTCATATCTTTCTTGAAAGTGATAATTAATTTTTTCACCTTTCTCAAAATAACTGCGAATTCGCTGATCAAAAGAAGGTTCTGGTTTTTCGGGTTGCATATCTAGATAAAATATTGACGGTTCAAAGTCATCAAATCTACCAAAAAGTGCACGCCTGCTTGCTCCAGAGACATACAGATTTTCTTTTGCTCTAGTAACAGCAACATAACAAACTCTGCGTTCTTCTTCTAGGTCTTCAAGTGAATAACTATTGATCACGGTAGCACTTGGAAAGACTTTGTCGTTTAATCCATAGAGAAAAACAGTGTTAAACTCAAGACCTTTAACTTTGTGAATGTTTGCCAAGACAACCATATTATCTATGTTTTCTTCGGCAGGTTTAGCGAGTGCTATGTCGTCTAAAGCCTTTTTAAATAAATCTGCTTTAGTTAAATCGGGATGCTCTTTTTCATAACTTAAAAAGAAACTACCAAGTTCTAAAACATTGTGTAGTCTATCTGTGAAGTTTTCTTCCTTTTTTAAATAAGTTTCATACTGAGCACCATGCTCTTCGTCTAAAAACAGCTCAATAACTTCAGAAATTTTAGTTTTTTCCGAAGCTATTTTGCGGTATCTTTCTATATCTTCTGCGTATTTTACGAAGTTTGCTTTTTTTGAGTTTTGACCATAAGCCTTGACAAAGGCAATTACATCAGGTGCATAGCCTAAGTTTAGTTTTTCACAAGTTTCAAGGTAGACTTCTGATAACTTAGTAAGGGAAATTTCGCCAAAACCTTTAGTTGGTTTGTTTGCGACTCTTTTAAAAGCAATAAAATTGTCTTTAGTTAAGTAAATAAGCGAAAGAAAGGCAAGGGTGTCTTTGACTTCAGATCTTTCAAAAAAAGCCAAAGAAGACCAAACCATATAGGGAATTTTTGCCTTAATTAAAGCATTTTCCACCTGTCTGGTTAAATAACTTGCTCTAAAAAGTACAGCGAAATCTGAGTATTTTTTACCACTTAAATAACCTTTTTTAATAGTGTTTACAATAGCATTTACTTCAGTTAAATCACTGTCGTATTGAGTAAAAAAAACATCGCCTGGTTTTTTAGTTGAAGTAAAAAGTTTTTTCTCAGTGCTTGTAGACTTCGTGTTTTTTGCAATTAACCTATTAGCTGCATCTAAGATTTTTTGACAAGAACGGTAGTTTTCAGATAAAAGAAGTTCTTTTGCTTGAAAATAAGTCAAAAAGTCTGAATTATTTTCAAATCTGGCACCACGAAACCCATAGATTGACTGATCAGGGTCGCCAACTACAAAAATTTGTTTATTTGTTTTTCTAAGTAGTTTAAGAATTTGAAATTGTATATAGTCGGTGTCTTGAAACTCATCTACCAAAATATAGTCAAAGTTGTTATTTAGTTTATTTGAAACTTCTTCGTTGTCTCTTAGTAGCTGATATAAATAAATTTGTAAATCATCAAAATAAAGTGAGTTGTTTTGTTTAATATTTTAAAAAAATTTGAAATATAGAAACATAGTCTTTTCTTTCAAAATTTTGTGTCTGATTTCTCTCAAGCCAAGTTTGAATAAAAGCAACTGCATTTTCTTTATCTTCCTCTAACTGAAAATTCAGTAAATTAAAGGTTTTTAAATTATAAATACATTCAAGAATGGTGCCTTTACTTAATTTGAGGTCAGTATCTACTTGTTTTTTAATTTCAGAAATTAAAGAAGTTGCATCTTGCTCATCTAAAATTAAAAAATCTTTTTTGTAATTTAGCCCAGGTATATCTTCAATATGCAGTCTCAAAATTTTATAGGCAAACGAGTGAAAAGTTGAACACCACTTAAGTTTATGTTCATTTCCAAGAATTTGCTTTATTCTTTCCATCATTTCTTTAGCCGCATTGTTAGTAAAAGTTAGCGCCAAAATTCTGGTGGGCAAAATTCCTACTTTGTCTATCAGATAGGCGATTTTAGTGGTCAGAGTTTTAGTTTTTCCAGTGCCAGCACCTGCAACTATATAACTAGGTTCACTACATAAAACCGCTTCTCTTTGTTGCGGGTTTAATTCCATTAAGTAATCTATCATTACTTTTTAAAGTTAGATTTTAGTTTAACAGTTTCAACAAACTCAAGTGAATTATCCTTAGTTTGTTGTTTTGAAAAGAAACCTTGTCTGATGAATTGAACTACTTCACCTGTCAGAACTTCGGTTAAATAAGGTTCTGTAAACCCGTGTTTTTCAACTAAAGATGCACGGTTAAAGCGTTTGATTAAATCACCTTCCTTGTTGTTGTCAATCAAGTCAGCGGTAAAGAAAAAAGTAGCAGGCTTAGCAGTTGTTTTTTCAACAAAGTTAATCGTGCCGTTTGGTTTGCGCAAATCAAAACCACTGCCTGATTTAGTTTCTGGGTCATATGTGCAAAGCAGTTTAATAACTTCGCCTGTTTTGTCTACAACAACATCTTCGCATTTAATAAAGTAAGCGTTCATTAGTCTAACTTCGCCGCCAACATAAAGGCGTTTCCACTGGCGGTTTGGCTTTTCTTTTAAAAAGTCAGCCTTGTCAATATAAAGATGGCGAGAAAAATAAAGGTCTCTTTCTGCTTTTCCTTCAAGTAGTGGTACTTTGATAGTCTCAACTTCGCCTTCAGGAAAGTTAGTAATTTCAACTTCAAGCGGGTCAATTGTGGCATTTAGGCGCACACTTGTCTCCATTAAATCACTGCGCACGAAACTATCTAGCATTTCGCGAGAGCAATCTGCGTTGGTTTTAGAAAGACCTGCTCCTAAAATAAAGGCACGAATTGCTGCAGGTGAGTATCCTTTTTTCTTCAATCCTTTGATGGTTGGCATTCTAGGATCGTCCCAACCCGCTACTAACTGGTTTTCAACCAAAGCCTTTAAATATCTTTTGGAAAGCACAGTATTTTCAATGTTTAGTCGGCCAAACTCAATTTGTCTTGGCTGGTTTTCGCATTCCGTATTTTCAACAACCCAGTTGTAAAGTGGTCGGTGGTCTTCAAACTCAAGAGAACACAAAGAATGCGTGATTCCTTCTTTAGCGTCTTCAAGAGGATGCGCAAAGTCGTAAAGTGGATAAATACACCAGGCTTTGCCTTTTCTAAAGTGCTCTTGGTTAGTAATTCGGTAAATCGCTGGGTCTCGCATATTCATGTTAGGCGAAGACATGTCAATTTTTGCGCGCAGCACCATTTCACCAGGCGCGAACTTACCTGCCTTCATTTCTAAAAATAAACGCAAGTTTTCCTCAACTGAAGTGTCTCTGTAGGGTGAGTTAGTACCAGGTTTTTGGATGTTTCCGCGTTGCAGAGAAATCTCTTCGGCAGTTTGGCGGTCAACATAAGCAAGTCCTTTTTTAATTAACAGAACGGCTTTTTCAAACATAAAGTCAAAGTAGTCTGAAGCAAAAAAGACAGCAGCCGGCTCATAGCCCAGCCACTTAATGTCTTCAATTGCGCTGTTTACATACTCCATATTTTCATTACTTGGATTGGTGTCATCAAAACGCAGGTAGGTTTTCCCACCAAAGGCTTTCGCTAGTTCAAAGTTAATAATGATGGCTCTGGCGTGTCCAATATGCAAGAAACCATTTGGCTCTGGCGGAAAACGGGTAATAATTTCTGTGTGTTTGCCTGATTTAATGTCGTTTTCAATAATAGTTTTAATAAAATTTGATTCCATTTTTAAGTCCTCACTAGATAAATTATAGGTTATTAACTGAGTAACCTTTTAAACGCAGGTCATCGTTTGCCCCAAACTTAGTGACTTGAAAGTAAGCAGCCGCGCCAATCATTGCAGCGTTGTCGGTGCAGTATTTAAACTCAGGAATTAAAACTTCAATTCCTTTGATTTCCTTGGCAAGCGCTGATCTTAGGCCTTTGTTTGCCGAAACCCCACCACCAACTATTAGTTGTTTTAAATCTGGGTATTTCTTCAAGGCTTTTTTAGTTTTATAAATAATGGTGTCCAGCACTGCTTTTTGAAAAGATGCAGCAAAATCTGCTTTGTTTAAATTAGCTTTGTCTTCAATTTTAGCGTAAGCGTTGATAACTGCACTTTTTAGTCCTGAAAACGAGAAGTTAAAACCTTGTTTTAAAATTGGCCTTGGAAAAGAAAAAGCCTCAGGGTTGCCGGTTTGCGCAAGGTCATCAATGGTCTTACCACCAGGATAAGGAAAGCCAAGTACTCGGGCTACCTTGTCGTAGCACTCTCCAACTGCGTCGTCCAAAGTTTGACCAATATGTTCAAACTCAAGGTGAGAACGTAAAATTAAAAGTTCTGTGTGTCCACCACTAACTAGTAGCACTAAACACGGAAACTTAAGTTCTTTGCCAATAGCCGCAGCGTAAGCGTGTCCAACTAGGTGATTAACTCCGATTAGCGGTTTGTCTAAAGCCAGGGCAAGGCTTTGTGCGGCGTTAATTCCAACAAACAAAGCACCAATTAGTCCGGGTCCTTGAGTGACTGCGATTTTATCAATTTCGCTTAGTTTTATGCCAGCGTCTTTCAGAGCTTGGTCTACAACAAAGTTAATCGCTAAAACGTGGTCGCGAGCCGCGATTTCTGGCACTACTCCGCCAAACTTAGCGTGGGTCTTAATTTGACTGCGAACAGCGCATGAAAGCACCTTGGTGCCGTTTTCAACAACCGCAGCACTAGTTTCGTCGCAGCTTGATTCAATTGCTAAAATTTTCATATCATTTCTCCGTACATATAAGCAAGCCCATCTTCGTTTTCATAGTAGTTTTTAATTTCTCTAACTACCTTAAAGCCAACTTTTTCATAAACAGAAATTGCTTGCTTATTTAATTTTTTAACTTCTAGATAAAAAGTTTTAATGCCGGCTTGTTTAAGTGTGTCAATTGTGGCAAGTAGTAGAGCAGTGGCTTTTCCTGATTTGCGATGCTCAGGAAATACAAACAAGTTTAAAATATCGGCAACATCTACTACTTTTAGCCAAACAATATAGCCAAGTAATGTATCGCCGTCAAAAAAACCATAAACCTCTCGGTTTGAAAGCGACTTAAGGTCTTCAGTTTGTCCGAAATCTTTCATTAAAGAAGCCAAAACTAGGCCTAAAGTGTGCTCATCTGTTATTTTTCTGATCATAGTTAATCTCGGCTTCAGTTTTTCTTAAGTAATTTGGCTCCAAAGCGAATGCGTCTACAGAAACTAAACTATTTTTAATTAATTTCAAATTAAACTCACTACTAAACTCAGTAATTGTACTTAGTTCAATTGCTTTAAAGTCAGGTTTTTTTGAAATCAGTTCATTTAGTTCACTTTCTTTAAGTAAAGCATCACTTTGCGCGGCCTGATTTTCTTGAAACACCCCAACATAGTAGTTTTGGTTGCGAGCAGATTTATAAATAATTGCTTTTTCTTCCTTTAAAGTAGAGGCAAACAAAGCAAGTGAAGAAATAGAGTACGCCGGAATATTTAGGGCGTATGCCAAAGTTTTTACAATAGTAACCGCAACGCGGGTTCCAGTGTAAGAACCTGGTCCAACTCCAGCAATCACAGCTGTTAAATCGCTTGGCTTTACTAAGTTGCTTTTTAAAAAAGTACTAACTTGCTCTGCGGTGTTGGCAGAAAAGTCGCGAGTATTTAGGTCATAAAAACATTTAGTTTCGCCGTTTGGCCAAATTAACAACAAAATCAGAGCGTGGTTAGATGTATCTACAATTAGTTTCATTTATTTTCACCTTTAGTTAGTTTAGCAAAATCCAACATTCTGCTTTCGCCAACTTCCTTAATTTGAAAAACTCGCGAGTTTTCGCCGTGTTTTTCAATACTAATTTCAATTCGGTTTTTGGGAAGCAAATCAGTTGCCTGACCTGGCCACTCAATTACACAAATTCCTTGGTCTATGTAGTCTTGCAGGTCAAAGTCAGCACCAACTCCGTTTAACCTATACAAATCAAGGTGGTTAAAAGGCATGCCAGACTTTGTTTCATATGAACGCATAATTGTAAAAGAAGGGGAATTGACAACCGCGTCAATTCCAAGACCTTTGGCTAGTCCTTGTGTAAAAGTGGTTTTTCCGGCCGCTAAATCACCATACAACAAAATAACCGCAGGTGCCTTTAGACACTTTGCGATTTTTTTACCCAGGTTTTGGGTTTCTTTAAAGTTACTGGTAGTAAGCTCTGTGTTTTTTTGCATTATTTAAACCTCTACGACCGAAATTACACCCTCAACGTTGTCTTTAAGCAGAGCTAGCAGACCATCAAATAAGGTTGAATCAATTAAATTACAACCAACGCAGGCGCCGTGCATTTTAACGTAGACAATACCTTCTTCAACCGCCACTAGTTCAATATCGCCGCCATCTGCTTGAATGTAGGGTTTTACTCGGTCAATTAACGCTTTTACTTCTTCGTACATTTGTCTGGCAGACTATTTAAAAGGTCTGCGTATTTTTGGGTTAAACTCGCTAAAAACTCAGATTTTTTAGTTTTTATGTATTCAGAAAGTTCAGGGGTGTCTAGGCGTTTTAAGATAAAATAGCCAGTGTTAAAGTTACAAGTTGAGTTTAAGTAGTCAGGAATATAGGCAAAATTAGCCTTACCTTCTTTTTTGGTAAAACCTTTAAGTCTCAGCATATTTGCGGTTACGTCGCCGACGATAAAGTCAAATTTATCATAAATTTCTGGAAAATAACGGTTTTGAAATTCTTCTTGTGAAAAAACTGCCCTGTAGTCTTTAAGCAGGGTGAAGTTGCCGTAAATTGTTTCAATTAACATAGTTTTTCCTCCAAAAGTACTGTGGCTAGGCAACCGATTGCCCGACTTTGGCCAATTAGCCCATTTTTTTCAAAAGTAGTGGCTTTAACTGAAACCAAAGGGCAGTTAAACGCTTGCATTAGATTTTTTGAAATTAAGGTTTTTTTAAGGCCTAGTTTAGGTTGTTCAAGCATCACAGTAATATCTGCGTTTTTCACGCGGTAATTTAAGTCGTTTGCTTTCTTTAAAGCAAGCGCTAAAAACTCAAAAGAAGATCTGTTTTGATTGATTTTATCGGTTTCTTTGAAGTTATCGCCCAAATCACCTGAATTTAAAGCACCTAGTATTGCTTCTGTTACGGAGTGCAGAACCACATCTCCGTCTGATACTGCTAAAAAGTGATTGTCTTTTTCAATCAAAACTCCAGCAAGAGTGAGTTCTCCACCTTTTTCAAAAGGGTGAATGTCAAAAGAACTGCCAACTAAACTAGGTTTTAAAAAGTATGATTTAATCAGTGAAAAATCAGCAGGTGTTGTGATTTTTGGTAATCTATTTTCAGAAAGCAACAAGGTAAAAGGTTCGCTTTGTTCTGAAAACAATTCAAACTCATCTTGATAGTCGGTTTTTTTAGCAACAGATACACATTCTTTTAACTTTGTTTTTAAAAAAGCCTGTGGCGTAATTGTAGTGAAATAGTTGGTTCTGTCAAGGGTTTCTCCGTTGTAGTTTTTTAAAGACGAATAAATTGGGTTTGCCAAAACTGCGCCTTGTTTAGTTTCTAAAACCGTTTTTATGTTTTCAAGGTCTCCGCCCAGAATTACTGGTCTAGCAGCATCATGAACATAAACGTAAGTTCCAGTTGCTTGGTTAAGTCCGACTTTCATTGACAAAAATCTGGTTTCTTTGCCGGTTATCGTAAACACTGCTGGATTTTTAAACTCAGAGTTTGAAAAAGTATCTAATACTTCGTTTTGTGCGACCAAAATACACTCAAAACCGTTTTTTAAAAAAGTGTTAACAGAATGCATAAAAACTGGTAGGTTAACGAGTTTTTTTAAGGCTTTATTTTCACCAAAACGAGAAGATGAGCCTGCTGCTAAAATTAGTGCTGTGTCTTTAAAAGGAGTGACGATATCTTTAGCCTTTACGTCGTGCGCTTCGGCTTCAAACGAAATCAAGCGGTCGGCTACATGAATTAAGGCAGCCGAGTATTTAAGAGAAGCAAAATACCTGTCAATGTTGCCTTTGCCATAGCCTAGTCTTTGACTGTGTTCATTAACTGCTAAGCATGGCACTAAAAACAAGTCAATTTTTTCTAAGTATACAGTAAAGTCAGCAGGTTCAAAAAAGTTGTAGCGTTTAATAAACTCAGTGTTGGGTTTTGGCAAAACATATTTCAGTTCGTTTTCAACAAACGCTGGAAACAAAAAAACTTTGTTGCTTTCTTTAGTTAAAGCAGTGATGTCTAGTTCTCCCTGAATTGGAAAGTAAAGCGCAACAGTTTTACTGTTTTGATATAGAGGATGTGCTTTGATTTTGCTTAGCACAATTTCGTTTCTTTTTTGTTTTTCTAAAACCGTGTAGGTTTTTCGTTCAGCCAAAATATAGGCTCTGGCCTCTGACTTACTAAACACGGTATTCATCTCCCACATATAAAAAATTACTTACGTAGTTTTCAGAAAAAGTAGTTTCAAGTGCAGTTCTGGTAGCTTTTAAAATAGTTTGCGCTGAGTTTAAGTTGTTTTCAACTAAAAACGCACCAGCCTTGGCGTTTAGCGTAAAACTTGAGCCACCAAACTCCATTTTTAAGTTCAGGTATCCACTTTGTCTGCTAGCGCCACTTTTCAAGGCACCAAACCGAACTAAGTCGGTCACTGTGTAGGCAAAAGTAGCCCCACCAATTCTGTAAATCGCGCCAGTTTCTGTCACAAACGCTTTTTTTAAGTTATAAACATAGTGAGCCAGTGCCATGTTGCCAATTTCCCTGCCGTATTTTTTGTTAATATTGTCAATATTGGCAACTTTGATAAAAACCAGTTCAAACTTGGTTTTGTTTTTAATTAACTGCTCTAAGTCAAGCTCTAAGTCTGAGTAGTTTTTAAGTTCATCAAGTAGTTGGATGTTTGACTTACTAAAGTCAGCAGTTTCAATTAAATTAAAACAAGAAATCACACAGTTTTCGTTTTCCTTAGTTGCACCTGCGTTTTCTTTAAACCAGATGTATTTGTTTCCGCTTTTTAGACGGTAGCGCTGAGTTTGGTTGGAGTTTGGCTTAATTTCTGTGTATTTTTTAAGTACTTTAATGTAGTCATCTGGGTGGATTAGTTTTTCGTATTCCGTAAACTGTAAGTTAGCGTAGTTTTTAGGGAGTTTAAGTAGTTCCAGCATAGATGGTGAAAGCCAAATTTTGCCAAGTTGTTTGTCATACATAGTGTAGCCAGACTCAGAGATTTCAAAAAAGCCCATTAGTTTGCCAGACATATCTTTTAAGTCTTCTTTTAGTTTAAACACGGCATCTTCGTGTTCTATTGCAGACATCCCTTTTAAAAGTTTGCCGGTAAAAATTAACTCAGAGCCAAGGTGAAAAACATTGGCGTGTAGATAAACTCGCTCGCCTGAATGGTTTTTAAACTCTAAATTAAAACTTTTGGTCTCTTCATTGATAAAAAGTGGCTGGAAAAAAGCAGAAAAAGCATGATTAGTGCAGTCTTTGGTGTTAAGTTTTGCAACACGCGATGTTTTTAGAAATAAATCCAAAAATCGGTATCTTCTGGCTTTTAAAACCGAGCGGTTAAGTTCTAAGGCAAGGTTTTTAGAAATTGACTTAATGTAGCCATTTGGAGCCAAATATAGGTAAAAGTTGTTATCAGTGTTTTCGTAGCCTGTAAGGACAGTATGCTCACTGAAAATCAAAATCAAGTTAGTTAAAACAAGGGAAAAAATAAAGGCTTGCGCGGTAACTTGCGGATATATTAGGAAGTTAAGAGAAATTGCCGGAGTTAAATAAACTAAAAGTGGGGCAGTTGCTAAAATTAAAATTTCGGCAAGCAAAAATAACACAGCAGTGGTGTGTCGTTTTTTTCTAGTTGCCGCAAGTAGTGCAAAAACCAAAGAAACTACTAACAGAACAGCAAATAAAGAAAGTAGTGAGATATGTAGTTTAGACATTTAAAAAATTTATATGGCTAAAAAGAACAGGAGCAAAAAGCAAGTAGTGGCGGCCAGAAAAGCCAAGCCGAACGCAAATGCTTTGGATTTAAATAGCGTGTATACCTTGGTTTGAGAAAGCAAGAAAGCAAAAGAAGAAATGGGCGAAAATAAGTATACAGAGATTTTTTTAAATATTTTAATGATTTTTTTCATGTTTTGCCCTTTTTTTAAACGTATAGATTTAAGTAACTTCTCAGTTGCTCAACATCTTTCATTTTGATCAAAACCCCGTTGTAGGCAATCGAAATATTGCCGGTTTCTTCAGAGACAACTAAGGTCAAAGCATCGGTTTCTTCAGAAATACCTAAGGCTGCTCGGTGTCGTGAACCGGTGGTTTTATCAGCGAGTTCTGTTTTTGAAATTGTAAAATAAGCACCCGCGCAAATTAATGTGTCGTTTTTAATAATCACCGCTCCGTCGTGAAGAGGAGTGTTGGGAGTAAAAATATTTAAAAGCAGTTCCTTGTTGACAGTTGAGTTTAAAGGAATGGCTTTCTCGGCGTAATGGCTAAGTGAATTGTATTTTTCAAAGCAAATAATTGCTCCAATTTTACGGTAAGAAAGCACGACAGCTGCTGAAATTACTTCCTCTTTTGTTTCAATTGAACCATGTGTAGTTGCACGCTCTTCTTTTGCTTTAAAGACTTTAGTAATTGCTTTTTGCACATCGGCAAGTGAGTAAACTAAGTAGCCTACAAAAAAAGTAAAACTAAAAGACAAGGTCAAGGGCAGGGCTTTTTTTGAAAACACAGCACTACGACTAAACCAAAAAAAGTAAAGTGGGATTAAAAAAAGCAGAGCCACTAAAAAATAAACGAAGCCAAAAAAGTTGCGTTTTGAAACAGACGCAATTCTGATTGTAAAGTAAACCAGTAAGAAAAATAGAATTGAAATAAAGACTATGTCTATAGTACTAAATTTTAACAGTGTATTCATATTTTTTGACCTCTTTATATAATATTATATAAAAAAACGGGTATTTTCGCAAAGGAAATACCCGTTTTAAAGGCTAAATTTGTTTAGTTTTAGTTAGTCTAAAATTGCCGAAATTAGAGTTTCTAGTCCATGGTACTCAGAGTTTAAAACTGAGTTAAAATCAACTTCAGGTTGATTTAAAAGTTGAAGTTCTAAGACGTTTCTAGACTTCTTGTTTAAGTTAGAGTTTTGTTTGTTGCCTTGAAAAAAACAGTTTGCGCGACTATCTAAAACTAGGTCTGGCTTCAGACCATGTAGTTTTAATTGCATGGCCATTTGACTAACACTAACTATGCCAAAGTTCAAAAATTCACCTTGACCAAGCTCATCAATATCGGTCATTCTAAGTAGTGCAATGTGTTTTAAAAAAATCTTAAAATTACCAATTGCCCCTAAATTATTTAAATAAAAGTAAACTGGGTCAAAGTAAAGTTTGAATTTAAGTTTTTTGTCAATCAAAGTTTTTAAAGCAAGGTGGTCTTGACTTTCTTTTAATTGGAAAATAATTTTAAAACCACGAAGTAGCCACTTTAATTTAAGTAGTTCTTTTTTTAATTCTAGTTTAGTGTTTTTTAAAAAAATTGGGCGAATTAAAATGGTTTTGACATTTAACTCTTTTAGTCTTTTTAAAAAAAGTAGACTAGTAGGCTCTGTAAGTTCTGAGTAAGTGTCGTAAACTGGTAAATAAACTGAGTTGATTTTGAGTTTAAGTTCTTTTAATTTATTGAACTTTTCTTCATTTAAGTTGATCAGCAAATCAAAAAAAGAAATCAGGCCTACTTGATTTAGAGTAATTTCTGTATCTGGTTTAAACTCTCTTAGTCTAGAGACTACTGTGTTAAGTGTATCTGTTTCAAAATAAGATAAATTTACAATGGTTTTCATTTGGCAATCTCATGCATCGCAATAGACCCAGCAACTGCGACATTTAAACTCTCAACATTTTGAGTGGCAATTTTAAAGTTAGTGTCAAGAAGTGGTTTTAACTCCTCAGGTATCCCCGCACCTTCGTTTCCTAGAACCAAAACTAGCTTTGAGTTGGTTTTTTTAAAGTTATGTGGTGCTGTGTGTTCAGTTCCAATAATTTGGTAGCCTTGTTTTTTAAGTTCGGTGAGTTCTCTTACAAGGTCTGTGCGAATTGTCGAACATCTAAAAATACTGCCCTTGGAAACTCTGACAGCGGTTTCATTAAAAGCATCGGCTGTTTTTTCTGAAAGTAAAACAGTTTTAAATCCGAAAGCCACTGCTGAACGAATTAGTGCGCCGACGTTTCTAGGGTCTTGAATGTCAGCCAAACAAAGAATTTTATCTGCGTAAACCTTGGTTTCAGGAATCTTGCAAACCACCACCGGACTAAGTTCAGTTTTAGTTTCTTTAAATAAAGCAAACACAGGTTTGCTGACCAAAATTGTTGGAGAATCTGCAAGTTCACAAGATATCACTTCTTTGACTAAATTAGCCTCATAAGCCTCTTTTACAAAGTCAGGTCCGTAGGCTAAAAACAGTTTATTTTCGTCTCTCGCTTTCTTTTTTAAAAGTGATAAATATAGTTTAATTTCTTTATTTTCTTTAGAAGTAATTTCGCGCATTTACTTGTTTTCCTTTAAAATTTCTGGATACACTGAACTAAAGTCAAGACCAAACTCAGATGGCAAATAAGTGTCTTCAGACTTTACGGTAAGTGATAAAACAGATGAATTTAGGCAGTTTTCAATTAACTTCGGTTTGTTAATTTTATCTTCATATTCTTTAGTTAAACTTAATTTTGGGGAAGTTGTCGGGTTTTTAGGCAGATAAACTGTGCAACAGTCTTCAAATGGTTTGATTGAAATTAAAAAAGCACCAATTTGTTTAGAAATAGCTATTATTTCGTTTTTATCCATACCTGCAAGTGGTCTGAAAATCGGCAGCGACACACCTTCGTTAATAGTGTAGATTGATTGCAAGGTTTGCGAAGCAACCTGGCCTACCGATTCTCCAGTAAATACCCCAAGAGCGCCGACTTTTTGAGCAACGGCTTCTGTAATTTTATACATAAATCTGCGCATCACGGTAATTATGTATGCGTCTGGTGCTTTTTTTAAAATTTCTTCATGAATTTCTTTAAAAGCCACAACATGGATTTTAATTGAGTTTCCAGGCATGTATTTAGCCAGAACTCTGGCCAGTTGAAAGACTTTATCTAAAGACTCAATAGGAGTTAGCGGAGTTGACTCAAAGTGAATGAGTTCAACCAAACAACCTTTTTTAATTGCTGAAAACGCAGCAACTGGAGAATCTATTCCACCACTTAAAAGGGTTAAAACTTTGCCAGAAATTCCAACAGGCAAGCCACCAATTAACGGGTATTTTTTAAAGTAAATATAAGTTTTGTTTGGTTTGATTACAGCATGCAAGGTGTTTAAAGGAGTGTGTACATCTACTTTTAAGTGCTTGGTTTGATGCTTTAAAATATAGCCAGCAAGTTCTTTGCAGAAAGTTTGTGAATCTGGTGAAAATTGCTTATCTACGCGCTTTACTACTACTTTAAATGTTGAGTTTTCAGTAGTTTCTTGTTCAACTACTGCTAAGGCTTTTGCTTTAATTTCGCTAGCCAGACTGTCTGCAAGGTGAATAAAACTAAATGAAGAAAAACCAGTAAGTAGGTAAAGTGAGTCTACTACTTTTTGTCTGTTTTCCTCAAAAAACTCAAGTAAAACATGGTCATATAAAAACTCAACTTTAACACAGTGTAAAGCCGTTTTTTCTTTAACCAAAAGGTTCGCTGCTTTTTTAAATGCTTTGATGTTTTTGCCTTTCAACATCAAGTCACCATATCTAAGTAATATATATTGATTTTCCATAAATAATACACCTTTTTTGCAGTATTTTAATATAAAATTGTCTCTTTTTGTCTATACTATTATATAATATTAGCGACGCAATTTAATGTTGTGGAGGAAATATGCCAAAAAAAATTATATATATTTTAACCCTGCTTTTAACTGCTTTGGCGCTAGCATCATGTTCAACTTCAGACAAAGCAGCGCTGTTTGAATATAGACTAAAACTAGCAAAAGGTGAAACTCAAAAAACCTTGAAATCATCTTTTAACCTAGATTCACTTATCAAAGGCAAAACTGTTAAATGGGAACTAGATACACCAAATAAAAATGTAATTAGACTAGAGAAAACCACTGTGGTGGTTGAACCTAGTGACAGAGAAGTTGCTGCTATTTTAAAAGCAACTTACGAGGATTTTTATCGTGAGTTTGAGTTAGTTGTACCTAAAAGTTTAGCACCTACTCCACAACCTAAACCAGAACCAGATCCACAGCCAAATCCACCAACTCCAAAACCAGAACCCGACCCAGATCCTACTTATGAAACTGAAGGCGATCCTGAACCAGAAGCACCACTAACTCCACTAGTTGATTTAAAAGATAAATTAAGTCTACCTGCAAACGACCCTAAGTTTAAACCACACAGCACTAAGTCTGATTTAGTGGGACACAAAACTAGACTTAAAGGTAAATACATCACAAGTTCAAACGCACCTTTAATGGCCATTACTATGCTTGAAGAAGAGGTGCCTTATATTTCTGTTAAAAACTTCTTTAAAGGACTAGATGGTATCGTTGATTTTAACCAACACAAATACGAATACGTCTACCAAGGACACAAATATGAATTGGTTAAAAAAATGGAAGTTGAAGAAACTAAGACTAAGACCATTGTTAAACTAGTTATTGAAACTAACAAAATTAAACCAGAGTCTCCAGATTTAGCAAAAGAAGAATACACTTTTATCTACGAACACACAGCACAACGTTTCGTAATTGGTGATGCTAAATTTTTAGAAGAAGTATTTGCCTACAACGAAGCGTGGAACGAACCTGAACCTGCTTACGCAAACTACAGACTAACTAAACTAAGTTTAACAAACGTAAGGCCATTAACTTATGAACTGAACCGCTATAAACTGGGTTCTTATCAAATTAAAGACGACGAAGTTTTACTGCCACTGGCTATTCTTTCTTTAGTTTTAAACTCAGAGACAAATGAACGCGCGACTTACTACACTGGTTCACTAATTTACACAAATAAGCTGGTGGGTCGTGGCCAAGGTGAAATTGCTCAGGCTGAAAAAGACGAAAACGTCTACGTGAACTCATTTAAAACCGAAATGCCAAAATCTGTTTCTGGCTTTACTTGGAAAACCATGGCTTTCTTTTTTAACACAATTTACGGAAACATTCCTTTACGTAAAACAGCAAACGATGCACTTGAAAAATTTGCCGATAAAATTTTGAGTACCAAATCAGACGATGTCTATTTCGGGATGAGAGAAGTGATTAAGGCCTTGGATGACTTGCACACCGATGAAGATAAAAACGTTTCTCTTTATGCAGATAACAAAGAACCTGAAAAAAGTAAATTCTTTATCGGTTTTTGGAATTTGTTAGAGGCAAAACAAAACCTTTCTGACAAAAGACTATACTCAGTTTCTCAAGACGGAAAAACCGCCATTATTAACTTAAAAGGTTTTGAAATTGACGATGAAAATGAAAACGGAGACCTAATTTTAGGCACAGTTAAACAGTATATTAAGGCAGTTAAAGAAATTAAAAGCAAACACCCAGGTGTTGAAAATATTGTTATTAATATGGCTGCCAACGGTGGTGGCGTGGTAGCAGCTGCTGTAGACTTGGCTGCGCTAATTGCGGGACCTGGTAAATCTATTACCTACTCTGAATACCACCCAATTACTGGTCAACGCAGAACTACTACCGTTCAAACTAAATACACAAATGCTGAAGTTCCTCGCTTTAAAAACTATTTCGTGCAAACTTCTGGCTCTACTTTCTCATCAGGTTCAATGTTTACAGGTATGTTTAGAGACAATAACTTAGGTAAAGTAATTGGCTTTAAGACTCAAGGTGGGGCGTCGGCTACTACTCCTGTACACTTCCCACTTGGTATGATTGCCTACTACTCTTCAAACAATGTCTATGTTACTGAAAAGAAAGACATTAGAGCAGCACACAGCGAGGCGGAGCTTGGAATTGAACCAGACTATAAATATACAACCAAGGACAACAAATCAGGTGCAAAAAAACTATTTGACGCAACTTGGGTGGCAAGTCAGCTTAAATCAGCCGGCTATATTTCTTAAAAAAGTGAACACGCCTTTTATTGATTACCACACACATCTTGCTTCTATTGAAAAAGACCAAGATAAGGTGTGTGAAGAAAACGAAAAAAAATGCAAAGAAAATAACACTAAATACATAATTTGTGGAACTGGTACAGACGACAATATACGTACTGTTGAACTAGCTCGCAAATACAAAACTTATGCAACAATCGGAATTGACCCTCAAAACTGCCAAGACAGTTTTGAGGGGTTAATTGAACTTTGGCAAAAGAACAAAGATATAGTTGTAGGTCTTGGAGAAATTGGAATAGACCTTTATTGGCGTCAAGATAATTTTGATTTACAAAAAGAGATTTTTTTAAAACAAATTGAGTTCGCTGCTAATAACAACATACCTGTAGTTATTCACGGAAGAAGTGCCTACAGAGAAGTTTTTGACTTAATTTATCCGTATCGTGGTAGATTAAAAGGCTCTATTCATTGCTTTGACGGTGATTTAGAAATTGCTTTGAAGTTTATTGATATAATGCAGTTTATGATAGGAATTACTGGGATAGTTACTTTTAAAAATGCAGATGTTTTGAGAAAAGTAGTTAATGGAATTCCACTTGAAAACTTATTGATAGAAACAGATAGTCCTTATTTAGCACCTGGTAAATATAGAGGAAAAACTTGTTTGCCTTATATGATTGAAGAAACCTACAAGACTATCGCTGAAATTAAGGAAGTTAGTTTGAGTCAATTAAAAAAATGTGTTCAGAATAACTTAGCAAAAATGATAGGTGTGGATTTAAAATGAATTTTGATATTTTATTTTCAAGATACTGCTCTTTGCTTGAAAACAAAAAACAAAAAATGCCACTAAAAACTAAATTTGCCTTGGTCTTATTTGTTTTGTTTATGTTAGTAATTGCTACTCTGTTTTTGTTTTACATCTTTAAAACTGAATTAGTTTATTTGGCGAGCTTTTTAATTTTATTAACTATATTTTTAATTTTTTTGCTTTTTTTGGCTTTTAAAAATAAAGAAAATAATGTTGATACTGAAAATGAATGTGAAAACTCAGAAAAATACATTAAAGAAGTGATTGAAGTTCTTGAAAGTTGTGGTGTGAATATTGAAAAAACCGATGTTCTTAATTTATTGATAGAAGAGGCTAAAGAAAAACAAAAGAGCAATTTTTCAGTTAGTCTCAACAAAGCAATAACAATACTTAGCTCTCTTTATTATTTGATTGTTACACTTGTTTGTAAAGCACTGTACGATAAGTACGGTTTTTGGAAACTTATTATCTTTTTAGTTTTTGCTGTGTTCTTCTATTTTATAATTAGTATGTTTTTTCAATTTGTAAAGTCTTTTACTAAAGAACATTTTGAGTTTAAGCATATGAAACATAACAAGTTCATATATGATTTAAAACAAATTAAAATTTTTTACAATACAAAATAATATCAATTCTTACAAAGTAAATGAAAAAAATTTTTCATGTATTACTTTAAAAGATTTAAATAATTTAACTAAAATAAAAAACATAGTGAACTTTCAGTTAAAAATAGATTTGATACAATTGAATATACTGATATTTAAAAAAACGCCTAGTTAGGTTAGGTGTTTTTTAATGTTTTTTTGCTCCTTTGTTGCGGGGGTTATATATTTTTATTAACTTTTAGACTTAAAAATGGCTTTTAGAACCTTAAAATAAAGAATTCCCAATTTCTACCACTATATGATAAATAATTGCTGACTACTACTATTGAAATAATGAGCAAAACACACAATTTTTAACCAAAAAGTAGAGTTTAAGGATTGTTACAACAATTATTTCTTTTCAAATCTGACATATTTTTCCATATTTTACAATGTGGATTACTCTATAACTAATTAGGATTAAATACCTAAAAATTTATTCATTTGAAATATAAAATCGCAGTTTTAAGCTTAAATTTTACAAACTCGTGGTATTTGTTACATTTTTGCAATTTTGTAAATTTTTATATAGTGGATGTGGCTGGGAATTCTTTATTAAAATGATGCGTTAATGCGCCGTAAATATCGAAATTAGCAAAGTTATATGGTTATAACTTCACTATCAATAAGTTAGTGCTATTTTAAAACTACCCAAATGCCTTTTTTGTCTGTACCTTCTCTTTTAATATAACCTTTTTCCTTTAGTCCTTTTAAATATCGTTCTGCAGTTCTCTTTGTTTTATGCAGTAATGTTGCGATTTTATCAGTCGTTAGCGTTGGTTCCTTTAAAAGTAATAAAGTAATTTTTTGCTCAATCTTATTTAATTTTAAATCTGTTTCTAGAGAAACGTTAATACCTGTTTTAATTTCTTTAACAACTTTTTCGTTAAAAGGTATAGATACAATAATATAATTATCGCTAATTTCAAAAACACCTTTCCCATAGTTTTCAATAATAATTGGAATGCCGTGTCCTGTGTGGTCTACTATATCAAGATCTGAAAATATCTTCATTAGTTTAGCATTTCTAGGTTTACTAATACCTAGAAAAAAATCTTTTAATTTTAAGTTATAAGGAAGACCTCCATGCGATAAAATTTCAATTCTATCGCGAAAAAATGAAACTTGAGGTTCTGCAATAGACCAATCATTGTGAACTATTGCATTAACAATAGCTTCATTTACACTGTCGTAATGAAATAAAAATGTGTCTTTTCTTGGCCTAACTGAAGTATCTGAAATACATATGTTTTCCGCAGCAATTCTGTTCATAAGTTGGCGATATCCAAAAATTATTGATTTGTTTCCGTAATTACTTCTTTGTGATAACGCGGCTTTAGTTTTCCCACTAAATTTTACAAATATTAAAGAAAATCGGTTATTATCAGAAAGCAATTCAGCCATTTTGTTGTATTTGCCGCTATTGTTTATTAACGTTAGATTAGTTTCATAAGTTTCTTCATTTAATTTATAGCCAAATTCTAAATAGGAGTTTTTCAAAGTTTGAAATGATAAAATTGGTAAGTTAGTAGTAGAAGAGGCTAAAACATCGTCGTCAAAAAAATTTTGTTTATATCTTACTCTAATTTGTTCTGCATCCATTTCTCTTGAAGAAGAACCTACCCTAATTGCACATCCGCTTGTTGAAAAACCATACTTTTTTATACAATACAAAGGAGATATACCTTTTTTTACAATTATAACTACAACAAGAATGCCGTTTATGCTTTCTAGTTCTGTTTTTACCATGTCTTGTGCGCTTGGTTCTATTTGTGTAGTGATAATGTCGCAAATTGATCTTAAAATTTGGTCAATATTAGAAACACCGACAACTTTTCCATCATTATCGACACCTATGTATATTTTTCCGCCCTCTGCGTTCAAAAATGCGACAATTTCTTTTACAATTTGATTAGTGTATTTTACCTTTAATTCAACTTTATTTGACTCAACCAGCATAACTACCTCCATAAATTTAAAATATCATATCTAGCGACAAATTTCAATTAAAATGCGACATTTACACCGACATTTACACCGACATTTACACCGACATTTACACCGACATTTACACAAAAAAAATACATGGACTTTTTACAAAAATATAACTAATGCTGAGTTAAGATTTTTTTTAAATTATTGTGCTAAATATGGTTTATAGCCAAAAAAATTCGTGCAATCTACGAATCTGAATAAACAGAAATTTAAGTCAGGGTTAATATAGTGGATGTAGTTGAAAATTCTTTAATTTATCAAAAATAGTAAAAAACGCCTAATCAGGCGTTTTTTGAAAAAAAATACTTATTTATTTTTGGCAGGCTAGCAACTTTTCAATTTTATCTGGGTCTTTTTCAATTCCTGAAGACAAGCAAACATATCCGTCTTTAGTAATTAAAATATCGTCTTCTATCCTAACTCCGATTTTCTCATCTGCTATATAAAGACCTGGTTCACAAGTTAAATACATTCCGGCTGCCATTGGTTTAGTGTAGTCACCGGTGTCGTGAACATCTAGACCTAAAAAATGTCCAACCGAGTGGTAGTAATATTTGCCAATTTCTTCAGGCTTCTTAATTAAGCCAATTTTAAGGCTTTCTTCAATTAAGACGTCACGTGCAATTTTGTTATACTCAGGCCAAGTCAAGCCTGGTTTAAGTGCTGCCATTGCTTTAGTTTGGGCTTTTAGCACAATATTATAAATTTGTTTTTGTCTTGCGGTAAACTTACCATCAACTGGGTAAGTTCTGGTGATATCTGAAGCGTAATTTTGGAAGTTTACACCCACATCGCAAACACACAAAGTATTTGGCTCTACCTTGTCTGAGTTGACCACGTAGTGCAGGGTAGTTGAGTTTTTACCACTTCCAATAATTGAAGCAAACGAAGTTCTGGTGTTATTTTTCTTAAGTACGTAGTTGTATTCTGCTTCAATGTCGTATTCATAAATTCCAGACTTAATGTTTTTGCGAATTGCAGCAAGCGCGTCTGCGGTGACATCAACTGCTTTTTGCAGACACTTAATTTCTGCATTGTCTTTAATCATTCTGAGACTCGCGATTTTTTGGTGCACATTTTGAATTGTTAGTTGTGGCAGAGTTTGTTTAACAAAGTCTGCAAACTTATAACTATCTGAATACAAAAAGTCAGTCTCTAAGTTTAAGTAAAGAGTACTGATTTCTCCAAATATAGCAGAGCGAGTAGCCTCGGTTAAGCCTTGAATGTATCCTTTTAATTTAGAGATATTTAAAACCGTGTCAACTTTCGCGATTTCTCCGGCGGCTTTTAAAGTCAAGCGTTCGCCTACCCATAGGGCAATTGTCGGATCAGTTTCTTCTTTAAATAAAATAGTATGCGTGCTGTCTTTGCCTTTAACCAAACAAAGCACGCAGTTGTCTTCATTAACTCCAGTTAAATAGTAAAAATCGCGATTAACTTCAAATGGAAAAGTTTGGTCTGCTGAGTACTTTAACTCAAAGCCAGAGAATACCAGAGTAATTGAACCTGCTGGCAGCAAATTAAATAGATTAGTTCGTCTTTTTTGAAAGTCCACAAATACAACCCTTACTTATTTAATTTTTTTAATTTTTTTCAGAACTTGGCTCTTAATTGACTCAAGTTCTTCAACTGATTTGGCTTTTGAAGAGGTATGAACAGAAAAGTAGATTTTAATTTTTGGCTCAGTACCAGATGGGCGAACTGTTACCCAAGAGCCGTCTTCAAGATAGTATTTTAAGAAGTTTTGTTTAGGTAGAGTAATTTTTTCAACTTTGCCTTCTTGATAAGTTCTGGTTTGTGCCTTGTAGTCTTCTACTTTAACAATAGTGTGTCCTTTTAACTCAAGTCCGGTTTCGCGGAAGTTTTGCACGATTCTTTGGATTCTTTCGGCACCTTCAAAACCTTTTAAGACAATGTTTTCAGTGTACTCAAGATAATATCCGTATTTTTCGTAAATTTCATCCAAGTAATCTACGATTGTTTTGTTGCGACCTTTTAGCCAAGATGCTAGTTCTGAAAACATGTAAGCGGCTTGAAGTGCGTCTTTATCTCTAGTGTGTTCACCTAAAATAAAGCCAATTGACTCTTCGCAGCCAAATACATATTGTCCTTCTTTTAGTTTATTCATTTCACCTGCAATAAACTTAAAACCGGTTAAAGTGTAGACAAACTTAAGTCCAAAGTCTTCGGTCATTACACGAAGTAAGTCAGTAGTAACTACAGTTGAAATTACAACTCCGTCTTTAGGCAGAGTTCCTTTTTCTTTTCTTTGAGAAAGCGTGTAGTAAAGCAGAGCATGCGCCATTTGGTTTCCGTTTAAAAACACAAAGTCTTTGTTGTGTTTAACGGCCACACCTATGCGGTCTGCGTCTGGGTCTGACATTAAAATCAGTTCACAGTTTTCTTTTTGCGCATAAGGATAAAGTCCATCCCAGGCTTTGATAAACTCAGGGTTGACAACTTTAACATTTGGGAAATCTGGGTCAATTGTCATGTGAGGCAGGTATTTAATTACGTTGAAACCTTTTTGTTCCAAATAACGTGGAATAATAGTTGCACCTGTTCCGTGAACTGGTGAAAACAAGACAGAAACTGGGTCTTTTGGTTTATTTAACTGAATTTTATCGCAAGCCTTAAAGAATGCTTTTTCAACGTCTTCAAGAACATACTCAATTAGTTTAGGGTCGTGCTCTGTTTCTATTGAAAACAAGTCTTTAATTGCATTAATTTTCTCAACTACGGCATTAGCCTCGTCAACTTCCAGTTGTGCACCTGTGTGGTTGTAAACTTTATATCCATTGTATTCTTTTGGGTTGTGAGAAGCAGTGACCATTACACCAAATCCAGCGTTTAGGTAGCGAACTGCAAACGAAACCATTGGGGTAGGGCGAAGTTCTTTAAATAAGTAAACCTTGATGCCAGCGTGTGCAAGTACACTAGCGGCCTCTTCTGCAAAGTCTTTTGAGTGGTGGCGGTTATCATAACAAATCACCACACCTTGGTCTTTATAAGTTTTAGTCGCTAAAATATAGTCAGCCAGACCTTTTGAGCAACGTCTAACTGTAAAGATGTTCATACGGTTAGTACCAGGTCCAATTAGTCCGCGCAGACCACCTGTTCCAAATTCCAAGTCTTTGTAGAAAGACTCCTTGATTTCTTTTTTGCCAAATTTCTTTAATTCGTCTTGTAGGTATTGAGGAAGTTTTTCTTGGTTTAACCACTGTGTATAGACTTCCATTTCTAAACTTAATTTTTTATCAGCCATTTTTTCCTCCTAAAATTAAATTAGCCAGTTTAATCATGCCTTTAAAAACTAAAGTATCGTCGTATTTTAAAGGTAGATTTCCTTTTAGTTTTTTTAAAAAAAACCGAGCAGAACCACCAGTTAAATAAACTGATTTTATGGTTGGATTATCATTATATATTATACGCAAAAATTCAGAAATTTCAAAAAACGACGAGAAGTAAATCCCACTATCTAGGCAATCTTTGGTGGTATTGCCAAGCAAACTTTCCGGAATTTTTGGAGTGTGTTGAGAAAGCAAAGCACATTTGGAAATCAGGCTGTATTTTAAATTGTAGCCAGGCGAAATTGCAGCACTTTCTATTTGATTTCTATATATCAGTAAATATTTATTAAAAGTACCAATATCGGCAATCAAAGCGCGTTCATTTTCTGATACAGAAAAAACTAAAGCCAAGAGGTCAGCACCAATATCGCTTGGAAAATTTTCTTTAATTTCTATTGGTAATTTCAAATAAGTTAGTTCAGTAAACTCACATTCTTGTTCTTTTAAAACTGAGGTTAAAATTTCTGTTGCTTTTGGCACAACTGAAATAAAGTAAATTTGTGTTTTTTTACTTATGCGGTCTTTAATTAAAGTATCAGCAAGTTTTTTATCAAAATCTTTAGTTAAAACTGAGGTTATCGCTTTTATTTTATTTTTAGAAAAAACTGCAGTTTTTACTCTGGTGTTGCCAATGTCTATTAAAAAAATTTCACTCATCGTCAGTAATTGCTTCATCTAGATTTTCAGCCTTATTTAAAAAGTGTTCTTTGTAAGTAAATTGAACTACGGTGTAAATTGGCACACAAATTAACAGCGAAAGCAGGGTTTCCAAAACTGTGTTAAAAGAAATTATTGATAAAAATAGATTACCAGCATTTCGCGGATAGAGTTTTTTGATATACAAATATAAAAATAGAGCTCCTAACACCATTGTTGAATAAATTATTTGACTTAAAATTACGGTATTGGCAATAACTAAAGTTTGTTTTTTAAAGGTCAAGACAAACAAAATAAGAGAACCTATAAATAAAACTGAAGTTAGCGTAAATACAAATATTTTCATGCCAAGACTGTAAGTTTTAGTAAGTTGGACTAACGCAAAATAAACAACTCCAAAAAAAATAAGATAAAGCGTAAACAAAACTGCTTTTTTCCAAATTCTATCTTCACCGATTTTTCTAAATATAGCGTAGATAAAAACAGCAGTAAAACCGAAGAAAACTCGGGCGGGAACTGCGACTAAAAAGTTTTGAAACGCCAGGTCTATTGGAGAAGTTGCAAAAGCCAGGGCGTAAAGCCAGGAGTTTAGTCCAAAAATACTTGCAAGTAAAACTGTGTAGTACCACGGCAAAACACCTAAAGAAAGCAGCACAAACACCGGAATTATAGTTAGCGAAACCGGTGGAATTTGAATAAAGCCGATTTGCGGAACCCAAGAAAACAATAAAATAAGTGCTGCAAATACTGCAAAAATAGAGGTATCTATCAATCTTTTTTTATTTTTTAAATTCATTTAACAAGTTCTTTCTTTTTAATAGATAAACATCGCATCCCCAAATGAAAAAAACATATAGTCGTTTTCAATTGCGTGTTGATAAGCCTGAAGAGTATCTGCTTTGGTCCAAAAAGCAGATACAAGCATAATTAGCGTTGATTTCGGCAAATGAAAATTAGTAATTAAACCAGATACCACTCTAAAGCGGTAGCCTGGATAGATAAAAATGTCAGTCTCGGCGCTAGTTTCCGCGAAACCTACATTTTCTTGGTAAGCCGACTCAAGGACCCGAACAGAAGTAGTGCCACAAGCCACAATTCTTCTTTTTTCTAAAAGTGCTTTGTTTAAAATATCTGCGGTTTCTTTAGTGATAAAGTAAGTTTCTTTATGCATTTTATGATCAAGCACATTTTCAACAGTAGGCGGGCGAAAGGTGCCAAGGCCAACGTGCAAAGTAACTTCAGCAATCTCAACACCTTTGTTTTTAAGTGCAGCAAGTAACTCTGGTGTAAAGTGAAAGCCAGCGGTTGGTGCCGCGGCAGACCCGTCAATTTTTGCGTATACCGTTTGGTAGTCTGCCTTGTTTTTGCATTTAGTTTTAATGTATGGAGGCAGCGGCATTTCACCAATTTCGTCTAAAATTTCGTATAAATTACCTTTGTAGTTTAATTTAAGCAAGGTTATGCCTTCTTCTTTTAACTCAACAACTTCTGCAGTTAATTTCGCAGAAAAAGTAATAATGGTGCCAATTTTTAATTTCTTTTGTGGTTTTGCAAGCGCTTCAAATACGCTTTTTTCAGCGGGTTTGAGTAAAAGCACTTCTACCGCACCACCAGTTTCTTTTTGGCCGTGTAGGCGAAAAGGCACAACTTTGGAGTTGTTTAAAACCAGAACATCGCCTGGTTGAAAATAACTAAGAATGTCTGAAAAATTAAGATCAGTTAAACTGCCAGTTTCTCTGTTGCAGACCAAAAGTTTAGCGTCGTCTCTTTTTTGATAAGGAGTTTGCGCTATTCTTTTGGGGTCTAAATTAAAATTAAATTCGTCAACCTTCATAGTAAAAATTATAGCAACTAATTAGTGCTTTAAAGTAAATTGATTTGACTAACTTTTTCAAAAATAGTTAGTTTTAAGTTTTTCGCGATTTTGTTAATTTCTGCTTTTAATTCTGGGTGCTTTTTAAGTTTTCTCTGAATTAGTCTGCTCAGAACACTTTCTTTAATTTCAGCAGTTGGTTCAAACTCATCAACTCGCCAATCTGGAAACTCAAAATCAAAATCAGGAAAACCTAAAAAGTAATAAATTTGCTCAATTATTTGGCCTGCTTTATTTAGTATTTTTACCTTAACAAAATAGCCTTTTTTGTCAAAACCGATAACTTCGCCTTTGCCAAAAAAACTTTCTTTAGTTTTTTTAAAAAACTTACTTTGCTCATCTTGAGAAAGGTCGTTAAACTGCTCGGCGTGAATGTGGTCTACGTGGTCAATTATGTAGTTTTTGCCGTCAAAATAAGTAATTTCTTTTGCATCAAAAATTTCTGGATACTTACTTAAAAAAGGAGTGTTGTTTAAAGTAAACGAAAGCGCTCTGTTTAAGTAAGTGTATTCACTTAAACTACCGAACTTAGTGTTATTTAAATTAAGTTTTTTAATTGTGGTTTTACTTAAATTACTTTGAAAATCAAAAGTAGTGAAGTTTGTTAAATTACTTAAATTTAATTCAGAAAGGTGGGTTAGTTTATCTAAAAAAGAAAGATTAGATAGCGTATCTGAGTAAGTAATTTCTAGATATTTAAGTTTACTTAAATTGCCCAGTAAAGCGAAATTATCATTATTTAATCCTTTAATTTTACTTAGACTTAGGTCAGATAAATCAATTAGTTTAGAGATATTTTTAAGTGAATTTAAAGTAACTTTAGTTAGTTCTAACTTAGTGATTTTGTTACCAAAATTAACATTAGATAAATCAAAATTACCTTCAATTTTAAGTGATTTTAAGTTGCTGTTCTTTAAAGTATTAAAGTCAGAAATAGCAGGCTTTACGTCGTCATAGTTCAACTCAAGTTCATCTAAACTTACTGTATTTAGTAAATTAAGATTTGTGATTTTTGTGTTATTTTTTAGTACCAGTCCAGTAATGTTTTGGTGTTTTTTAAGTAGTTTTATAAGTTCTGTGTTGTCTAAATTTTTTGGAGAAACTAATGTTTTTAAATTAGTAAATTGTGAAATAAATAGATAATCTTCTGCGGTATTTTTTTTATCAAAATAACTGGCGCTTAAGTTTAGATAATTTACCTTAGTTAAAAACTCAGATATCTCAAATTCATCTGTTTTAGGAGTTTCTGAAAAATAAATTAAATCGGCATTTTTAGCAAGCAAGCCTACAGGTATATTTTTTTGAGTAAAGCCGGTTTTTAAATAATTGTATTGTAAAGCGTTTAAGTCTCTAACCGAAAAGTTGTTTTCTTTTTCTTTACTAAAAGTAATAATTTCTGGGTAAGTTTGGAAAAATAAAGTCTTTCCGTCTTGAGAATATACTTCAGCAATCACCAAAGCGTGGTCATACTCATGAGTCAATACTATATTGCTCTTTGGAGTTTTTAAAGTGCCAGAATACACTAATCTATAGTTTTCATCTGTTGTTTTTTTAACTAAATACTTAAAAACAAAATCTCCTGGATACGAAAAATTAGTGATATTTAGTTCAAGTGTCGAGTCTTTTTGATAAGTCTTAAAATAATCAAAATTAACTTTTTCTTTATCTAACTTCTCATACTTTAAAACAAAGCCATTTCGTTTTACTGAAAACCTGCCGTTTTTTGTTTTAATTTCTTCGCCATATTTATCGTAAACTGCTTTAACTAACTTACCTGGTTTGTTAAAGTCATTTAAACTATATTCTTGTAGTGCAACGCAACTAAATAGTGTAAAAATCAAAAAAAGTGTAATTATAAAAGAAAAGATTTTTTTCATTTCAAGTTCCTTTCTTTGGTAATTATATACCCTTGTAAAATAATTTGCGAATGATTTGCAAATTAAACTAAAAAGCCTAAATAAAGCCAAAAATTGTGCTGTTTGCTGTGGTATAATTTTTAAGGAATATGTTAAACAAAGAAGACCTGATAAAAACATTTCAAAATATTTTTAAGTCAACACTAGACTTTAAAAAGTACGAAAGTGTTTTTGACAAAATTATTAAAGAACTGACAATTTCAACTAATGAAATTCGCAGTCTTGAAGAGAAAATCAATAGCCAGATTCAGGCTAATTTTTTGTTTATTGACAATAAAATTCACGAATATAAACTAATGACTACAGATATTTTTAAAGAAGTTTCTGAAAAACAAGCAGAGTCTAGCCAAAAACTTTTAAACAATGAAACCGAAATGGAAAAGTTTTTAGACAGCGCTAACTTTAGATTGGTAAGCAAGAAAAATATCTTAAGAGAAGAAAATAAAAAAACTAATTTAGAGTTTGACGAACAAATCATTTCTTTTACCGACAAAAAACTAAAAGATGAAAATATTATTTTAAAGTCTGCAAAAGATCAGACAAAACTGGCTGACCAAAATTTGAAATTGCGTCTAAACTTTATTAACGCTAACTTTGAAACAAAGTCTAAAAACCTGCAGACAGCATATCCAGAAACTAGTGAAAAAACTAACTTTGAGCCAATTAACGAGCAACCAGATGACACAATATGGTTTAAAACATTGGTTAATTTTTATAACGCTAAAGTTAAAAAAATTAACCTAGAAAAAGAACAAAGTATCAAGACAATTGACGCTTTTTTTAACGAAAAAATCATCAGACAACAAAAAATAATTGAAACCATTGAAAGCAATTATGCAAATATTTTAAAAGAGACTGAACTTGAGTATCATGGTAAACTTATAAAACCTACGGCTGAGTTAGATAATTTAGCCGAACTTAAAAGAACAGAATTAAAAAGTTTTGAAAAAGTTTACTTTGAAGGCCTTAACTCAGTATATATTAGTGAGTATCCAGAAAGTATACAAAATCAGAAAGTCGCTAAAATAAAGGATAACTACAACAAACAAATTGCACAATACTTAAAAAACTTTAGTCAAAAAGTGGCGTTAGTTAACGAAAAAATTACTAAAATTAAAGAACAAGCTGTAGAAAATAAAATAAAAATTGAACAAAAACGTGGTGCTAGTGTTTTAAAAAATAAAATTGCCATTCAAAAACTAGTTGAAACTAAACGCAAATATCTTGACGAAATTAAGTCTTACTTTCAAAAAACTCTAGATACTTTTGACAGGTATTTGTTTATTTCTCGTGAGTTTTTAAACTTAAATGTTTTAATAAACAAAAACAAGATAGCAGAGACTAACTTCATTCGAAACTCAATTCATCTAAACCAAGAGACTAATTTTAACCACTTAAAAGAAGTTTTAAATATCAAACAAGATAACTTAAATCAAGAAAAAGAAAACTTAATTTTCTCTGCTTTTTCTGATACCAACTTAATTAAACAAGAAATAAACGTAGCAAAAGAACTTAAACTAACTCACTTAAACTACTACCACTCTTCGCTTTTAAATAACTTAATTTTAAAGAAAAGTGAAAACGAAAAAGCACACTTGCAAAAACTAAACGCAATTGACCTTTCTTTTAACCTGTACTTTTTAAACTCTTTTTTAAAAATGGAAACTGAGAACGCTAAGTTGTTTTTTTCAACTAACGAAAATAGTTTTGTTAAACTAATTGAAATTATTGAAGATTTTTTTACAATTTTTAATAAAAACGACATGTCTAAAATTCTGAATTTTGACTTTGTATTAAATTACGCAAACTCTTTAAACAAACACAACTATAATATCGCTGTGTTACTTAAATCAGTAATAACCGAAATTGAACAAGATTTTTTTATAGAAGAACAAATCTCTGACTTTGAGTTATTTGAGTTCAATGCCTATATTGCCGAAACTATAGCACTTGTCTTGTCTTTTCAGTTTAAAAGAACCCTTGACATTGTCAACTTGCAGGCTGAAAAAATCTTAAATAAAGTAATTCAGGAAACTGAAAACTGGCTTCTTGAAATTAAACAAAACCAACTTAAAGTCTTGGCAATGCTAAAAACTAACCAAAAAGAATACGAAGCGACTTTAAAGCAAATTGCGGCTACCGCTAATGTTGACGAAATTAGTTTTCAGTCAACTAAAGAGTTTTTCAAGGCCATTAAAAAAGTTCAGGCGAACGCTGAACTAAAAATTAAAACAAATACCGCTTACTTTACTGAAAACATAGTTAGCAGACTTACTGAACTTAAAAAAATGAAAAGAAGTGATTTTTTTGATGCTTTTTATTTCTCTGACCACTTTAAAAACTTAAGTGACCAATATTTTAGAAAAACCATGCACACAACCGCGGTGCAGGCCAAAGCAGTACGTGATTTTCAGACTAAGTTTACAGATGAATTTAAGAATTTAAAAAAATGGTTCCAAGAACACCGCGATAAAATTGTGAAAAAACAACACGGCTACCTTGATTTAATTGCTAATTTAAAAACCGAAGTTACCTTAGCGCTAAGTGCTGCACACGATGAGTTTCTTGAAGAAATTAAAGCAGAGAAGCGAGATTTGACTTACTTTAAAAAACAAAAAGCCAAAAATCAACGCAACAAAATTACTCGGGAGTTTTTACTGAAACAAAAAACTTTAAATCAAAAAATTAAGGTTAGTATAGCAACTTTAAAACAAGAACCTTACGAAAAGAAACGCCTTGAGCAACTGGTTTTTTTAAACAAAGTCCAGACACGCATGAAAATCAGCGCACAAAAAGAGGAAATTAAAGTAAATTATTTAAAGAAACTAAAACAAGAAAATAACGCATTTAAAGCTAAGTTAACAGAACTTGAGCAGCAAAAACGTGCTTATTTAAATGAAGTAAAGTCAGAGAACGAATCTGCATTACTTAAATATTTAAAAAAGTTAAAAGACACTAAAAAATACATAATTAAATTGAAGGGCACCCTATCCTAATAACTAGGATAGGGTGCCTTTTTAACATTTTTTGGGAATTTGCATCAAATTCCGTTTAGTAAAAAATCTTTTAACGAAATAATTTCTATTCCTTCTTCACTAAAAAACTTATGAATATTTTGGTGAACTACAATTATTTTTCTAAAGTTGTCTTTAATACGCAAAAGTGATTTTTTCTCTTGATTTAGTTTATCTAAGTCAGCAAGACTGTAGGCAACTTGAATATAGATGCGTTCATTTATCTTCTTGCAAATAAAGTCAATTTCCAAAGTTTTTCTTTTAATCTCGAAACCGCTTTTTTCACTAACTTCAACTGTACCAACATCTACATTAAAACTATTTAAAACAAGTTCGTTATAAACTATATTTTCCAAAATATGGGTAGACTCAACCTGTCTAAAGTTAATCAAAGCGTTTCTTAAACCAGGATCAGCAAAGTAGTACTTTGAGCCAGCGCCTATGTATTTTTTGCCTTTTAAGTCATATCTTTTGGCTTCAGACAACAAGAAAGCATTTTTAATGTATTCAATGTGGTTTTTAATAGTTTCATTGTCGTAGTTAATTTTGGTTTTTGACTTAAAGGTGTTTTCTAGTTTACTTGGATTAGTAAAAGAACCAATTTGACTAGCGAGTGTCTCTAGTAACTGAGTAAAAGAATCGATGTTTTTCAAAGAATTGTATTCAGCGATATCTTTAATATAAATTTCTGTAAAAAGTAATTTCAGTAGTTTTTGTTTATCAGCCTGGTTTTTTTCGTTTAAAATAATCGGCATTCCGCCAAAATAAGAATACTCAAAGAAGGCAGTGTCGAAATCTGTGTTTAAACAGTCAAAGTATTCTTTAAAGGAAAGTGGATAGAGGTGTATTGCGTCCCCTCTACCCCTAAACTCAGTAGCAATATCTTTAGACAATAGTTTTGAATTACTACCAGTTACATACACATCAAAGTTTTCGTGTCTAAGCAAACCATTTAGCACAAAAACAAAATACTCAAGTAACTGAATTTCGTCAAGAAAGATATAGTATTTTTTTGATTTGTCATTGGTTTTCTCTAAAATAAACTCAAGAAACTTTAAATGATTGACAAATAAACCTGTACTTCCTTGTTTGCCAAGCAAGGTTTTTTGTTCAGGCAAATATCTTTCTAGTAACCTTAAATCTTCAGCGTTGTCAAAAGCAAAAGTTATTATTTGGTCTTCTTCAACTTTTTCTTTAAGTAAATGGTTTTTAAATAAATTAAAAAGTAAATAACTTTTGCCAACACGGCGAAGTCCGGTAATTATTTTAATTCGTCCATTCCATTTCTTTTCAATCAGTTTATTTAAGTATAAGTCTCTTTTAATTTCCATATTACACCTACACACTAATTATAACAACTTTTGTTTTTCCATCCGTAATTTTATGTAATTTTACATATTTTTACGGATATAAAGTTAAAAATATGGATTTTATGCTTAATTTTAAGCGAAATATTGCTATTTTAAAAGTAAAACATCATTTATTTTCTATCCGTAATTTTCCGCATTTTTACATAAAAATACGGATACATCATGCTAACACGATTAATGACAATTGGCAGTCTAAAAAAGTTTGAAGCAAATTCACGGGCTATTTAAAAGTTGACCGCTAAATCAATTTTTTGCAGTAGGACAGCATTAAAAAGTTTATAGACTTAAATCTTAAGTCTTTAGTCATACTTTTACTCTTTTCTTGCAGATAAAGGACCTTTAAGGTTTTGTTTCCTTAAAGGTCCTTGGGTTATCCCCTAAAAAGTTTATAGAACTAGAAAAAACAATATAATGTTACCTTATGCAAACTACAACGCCATATACAAAAAACATAGCAGCATAATTTGAATAGCTGTGAATAATTGCCCTTGCTGTACCAGAAGGATATTCTTTGTTTTCTGAAGCAACCCACCAGTTTTTTTCAAATACTGTTCTATACTGTGGATAATCAGTTTTACTATCTCCAAATTTAGGCAAATCGACTCCTCTATACTTACGAACCTGTTCTGAGTATTGCCTATTAACTGCTATGGCATAATCAGTTGCTTGTCTTCTAAGTTTGTTGTATAAACCAGCATCAAACGTAGGTTTGACACTAAATTCACCTTCGTCATATGTAGGCATAAAAGTGTCAACATTTAAAATTTTGCCAATTTCTTTAACCATTGACTTAAAGATAGAATTTTTAACATGATTGCTGCCAGGTAAACGGGTACCGATATTAAACGGAGTAAAATCAATGATATGTCTAGTAATCCAAGTGTCTCTCTTTGGAATTTTTACAAACACAACATCTTCAATTTTATAGTATTTACCGTTGAATTTTTCATACATGTTGTTTTCAGTATCTTTAAAGTAATAGCGTTTGAATTTAATTGTTTCTTCTTTGTTTTTTGGTGTAAATTTAAGTTCGCGCTCATCTTCTTTAACAGGTTGAATGCCCTTTGGATTGATAATTTCAGTTTGCGGGTATTTACCTACAGTTCTAGTAAGTTCGTCTATGTAGAGTTTTATTCGGTGGTTTTTTATGACTTTTAGATTCTTAATTTCATCTTTGGTTTTTAAAACATCATCTAGTTCGATTTTGACAATCAACAGTTCTTCTGCTTTGTATTTACTATCGTCAATTTCACCGTGTTCAGCACCATGTAAAAACGTTTTATCAGGAATACGACTTGAATGTCCAAAAACCTTGTATTCAACAGTGTGAGTTATACGGTTAAAATGAACAACTACTTTGTTTTGCTCTTCATCGACACTAACAACTAAACTTCTTCGGCTAAATATAGGTGATTTATATGTTGTATCATCAGGGTTTTTGTATGAGGCATAGTGAGTTTGGCCAATTTTTCCGTATACAATTTCTGTTTTTTCATCATACTCACCGTCTACTTTTTGAGTTCTGATGGTGTATGTAATTTTTCTGTCTTGCACATCAGTCTGCGCGAATATTTGCAGATTACTATCACCTGCAATAAACTCACTTTGAGTAGTTCCAGTTTCAGATAAACTCCAACCAATAAACTTATAGTTATCTTTTAGTTCGTATTCTGGTAATGTGATACTTCTAGTTTTTTTAACTTTAATAGTTTCGGCTGTTTTAAAGTTTTTAATACCTTTGGTTTTCTTAAATTCAACACTAATTTCCTTTAACTTATAGTATTGGCGAACTTCTGTTGTGTTGTCGCCTGCGGTAAGCTGTGCATACAGCACATTGTCAGGATGTGTTGTGTCTTTTTCATATAAGTTAGAGTCAAGAGCATAGTAATCACGGTAAGTTGCGCCATCTTCTACTTTTTGATTTGAAATAATTTCTGGAACTTCATCATATTTACCATCTAAAGAGCTGTATTTTCCTTGTTTTTCTAGTTTATGGACAACTTTATAGCGAACTGTTTCAATTGTTTCTTTAAAGTACGCAACTAAACTAAGACTATTAGTTACCTTGTTTAAAAAATCATAAGCATTTTGTTCTGAATAGGTTCCATTCATTGAAACTTCAGTTTGCCAATGAATAAATTCATAAGTTCTGCCGTGTCTTAAAATACTTGGGATTTGGGGCTGCTCAACCTTTCCTTCATACCTAACTTTTTGGGTTTGTGGAACTGGTGAAACTGTACCGTCAAATTGGTTTTTGTAGTTAACTACAAAGTTAACATCAAATTCGCGGCGCTGATAAGTTATTTCAAAAACAGTAGTTCCGTCTGCTTTTATAATTTCGCTTT
>CAUTMP010000008.1:0-41176 GCA_963539755.1 uncultured Acholeplasmataceae bacterium
TAACCGTATCTAGAGCACAGCGTTTAACTGAGTTTGACGAACACTTTACGGTTGCCGACCAAAGCCAAACTAAGAAAATCAACGCAGACGGAACAACTGTATTCACACTTCAATACAAACGAAAAACTTATACTGTTAACTTTGAAGTCAACTTTAATGGTAACTACTTTAAAAATGCTACCGAGATAAATAAACCCAACACTCAAACGATTAAATATCAAGGTAAAGTAAACAAGCCTAATAAAGATCCAATGATACAAGCCCCAGGTTTAAGCTTTTCATTCATACATTGGCAAGACAAGACTAAAATGAATGGCAATTACTTTAATGTTGGTGCATTTAATTTTGGTAGCGAAAGAATTTCAAAAGACACTTCTATAACTGCGTTTTTTAAAACTATTCAAACTCCGGTAAACTATACTATCAGACACGTCATTGAAGGAGTTGACGATATTGCCGAAGAAGTTCAAACAACAACACTACAGACTTTCATCGGTACCACCATAACTGTAAATAGAGATTATAGATTGTCATTCTACGATGAAGGATTTGAAACACCAGGTCCTTTTGAAACTAAGAAAATTACAGGCGATAACACCGAAGTCTTTACACTACACTATAAACGCAAAGAGTTTACTGTTAACTTTGAGGCTAACTTCAATGGAAATCATTTTAAAGATGTTGAAGTTCAAAAAGAACCCAGTGCAATTCGCGCTAAATATGGTTCTAGAATCCAAACCCCTGAAACTCCAGTTTTACGCAGACATGGCCGTACTTATAACTTTATTCAATGGCAAGATAAAGCCAAGATGAACGGCAATTACGCAAAAATATCTGCGTTTAACTTTAACACTCGAAGAATTCAAAAAGACATCACATTAGTTGCTTACTTTGAGGAAGTCATTGAAAGAGTTAACTATGAAGTGCACCACTTTTTAGAAAAAAGAGGTGAAGATAATATCCTAAACGGCCAATATGATACAGTAGTTGAAACTAAGTACAACCAAAAAGTAGAAGATGGAGCGACTTACACTCCACTTGCTAATCTTGACAGAAACTTATATGAAATTGACCCTTATTGGGAACCAAAATTAAGAGCAGACTTACAAACAGGCGACAACTCAACTGTGGTGTATCAGCATTACCGCTTAAAAACCATTAAGGTTAATTTTATTAAGGCAGAGGGTGTAAAAACCTTGGAATATGAAGAAAAATTAGTTAAGAAAACCAGAGAAATTGAAACACCAGGATATAGCATGGAAGACACGCATCATTTCATAGGTTGGGCATTAGCTCCAAACGGACCTGTTCAAAACAAGTTTATTGCAGAGCCAAATTTAGATAGTTTAAATATTTATGCAAAAACTGATTATAGAGAAGCAAAAATTAGATACTACATCTTAACAGAAAACGCAAATGGTAGCTTTGCACAAGGTGTAGAAATAGACTATGGGCGAGTTGGGTCTACCCACACAGTTGCCTACACAATTCCTGATACAAATGTTTATGAAAAATGGGAAGCTGACAAAATGAGTTTAGTTGTTTCTATACACGAACATTTAAACATAGTTAGAATTACTGTTTTTAGAAAAAAATTCAAAGTAGGCTTTAATGTTATAAACTCAACTGCTAAAATCACTGAAAGAACTCGCAGATACGGCGAGCAAATTGGCGAAATAAATCCGAATTATTTTAATCAAAACGACTTTTTAAAATTTAAGTTAGACGGCGTTGAAAAGACAAAACAAGAAGTTGAAACACATGAGGTTAAAAGTAATTTAACAGTTGAAATCAAGGTTTTTAACGATCGTAAAGCCAATTATTATCCACAAACCGAAGTTGCGCTTCCTCAGTCTAGTATTTGGCAGCAAGCCGATTATCCTTCGTTAGAGCTAAAAGTTGAATTTAACGGTGAAGTACTCAGAACTTCTTATACCCGCAAAGTTGTTTTTGATAAAAACGAAGAACAATACGAAGTTATTGCCGGTAAATACTATAAATACGAACCAATTGAGTTTGTTCAAATCCCTGGAAACACTGGATACTTTACTAAAAAAATTATTGACGCTATACCTTTTTCGCTTTATGAGAAAGATAAAGATGCTCAATTTTCTGCCTCAATATATACAGGACAACTTTTAAATATTCAATATATTTCTAAGATAAAAAATTTAAGTACACCTACTATATCTTTTTTAGACAATTCGCTTTGTTTAGATAATGCTATGAAAGACCCTAATCTAAAACCGCTACTTAAAAAAGAACCTACAGATTACGCAAAGGCTATTTTTCAACAATATACAGGAATTTCTAAGTTTTGGCGTGGCATTGATTTCACTGCTCTGCCACACGGATATGCTCAAAATGACTTAAGTTATCTGCCAGTTTATGAGCAAAGTGAGATGCAAAGTTATTGGTCTTCTGAAATTGGTAAAAATGATCAAAACGTTGGTTTTTTTAAACCATTGTATATAACTCCAGAACTTACGACTCAATATTCAAATCCAAATATAGTTCGTGGAGTAGTACTGGCTAAAGAAAATATGTAGCCATTATATTAAAGCAGAACATTTTTTAAAAAATCTACATACGTTAAAGCGCAAGGAAAGGTGTACAGAAATGTACACCTTTTTTAAAAAATATGAATTTTAAAAAACATCTTTTTAAAACTGATATATACCCATTTTCTAGACAAAGGAAAAGGGTATCTATCAAAACTAGGTAAAGGATCCTTTTTGTTTAATTACCAATTAACTTTTCCTTAAATAAAAAGTAAAGTAAATCGCTATCTACAGACGGAGCAATTAAATCAGCAATCTCTTTTAACTTAACGCAATCTGAGTTTTCCATGCATACTGATACATCTGCATGTTTTAACATCTCAAAATCATTTTCACCATCTCCAGTTGTTATTACTTTGCAATTTTTTTCAACTAACTGATTTTTGGCTAAATAAGTTTTTAAAATTTCAATTCCTTTTTGTTTAGAAAAACCTTTTAAAGTACAATCTAGCCCTTTTTGTTTATTCCAAAAATAAAAGTCTAATCTATTGAAACTATTTTTAATCGAACTTAGGTCTTCAGGATAGTTTGAAGACAACCAAAGTGAATAAATTTCTTTACTTAAAATATTTTTGTTATTAGCAAGTTTAAACTCTTTTTCGCGCATTTTTTCAGCGCTGTCGTGCATATTTGCGTAATACGCAAACTTACTTGTTGTAAATCCAAGGTTAACTCGTTTACTCGCACAAATTTCGTTTAATTTAACGATATCGTGGTTAGAAAAACAATGTTTTGAAATTAACTTTTTTTTAAACTCAATATATTGTCCGTTTGAAAGTACTAAAAAATCAAGATACTTTAAAACTGGTTTTAAAACCTTGATTTTAGGTTTACCTCGCCCTGTTGCAACTCCGCACAGAGTTTCTTTGTCTTCGCTCAACTCTTTAAGTAGTTTGCGTGTGTTTGGCAAGATTTGCCCATGTTTTTTTGAGTATAAAGTGCCATCAATGTCAAAAACAAAAATTTTTTTAATCATTTGCAAAAAGTCTCCCTGTGTAGTTAATTAAAGCTAAGACCCTTAAAGGCACTTGCTCTGCTTTGTATATATTATATTATGGTAAAATATTTAGGTATGCACGGAGGAATTATACATATATGAAAATAGAAAAATTAGAAAAAAATCAAATAAAAGTGACAGCAAAAGTCTCACTTTCTGACTTTGAAAGCGGACTTGATTACGCATATCAATTAGTAAAAGAAAAAGTAGAAATCAAAGGTTTTAGAAAAGGCCAAGCACCGCGCTCAATTTATGAAAACAGATACGGCAAGGCTTCTCTTTTCAACGACGCTTTAAACTTTGTTATTAACGCTAAGTTTGAAGATGTGCTTTTTGCCAAAGAATACGAAGTGGTCGCTGAACCTACAAACGTTGAACTAAATCCAAAGGAACCAAAACTTGCTGAAGAAGAGTTTGAAGTAATTTTAACAATTCCAGTAAAACCAGAAGTTAAACTAGGACTGTATAAAGGCATTGAAATTAAAAAACCGAACACTAAAGTAACTGCTAAAGAAGTTGACGAAAAAATCACTGAAGAATTAAATCGCTCTGCTAAACTAGTTGCCAAAGACAAACTAGTTGAAAAAGGAGACACTGCTAATATCAACTTTGAAGGTTTTGCTGACAACGTGGCTTTCCCTGGTGGAAAGGGCACTGATTTTGATTTAAAAATTGGTTCAGGTCAATTCATCCCTGGCTTTGAAGAACAACTAATTGGCCTAAAAGCAGGTGAAGAAAAAGATGTAAACGTAACTTTTCCAGAAGACTACCAAGCTGCTGACTTAAAAGGCAAGGCTGCTGTTTTTAAATGTCGTGTTAACTCAGTTAAAGTATCTGAACTTCCTGCTTTAACCGATGAATGGGTAAAAGAACTCAAAAAAGACAAAATTGAGACAGTTGAACAATACAAGGCTCACATGAAATCAGTTATCACTCAGCTGAAAGAAAAACAAGAAAACGAACGCATCAAAAAGGAAGCTCTTGAAGTGGCTTCTAATAACGCGGTTATAGAAATTCCGGATGCCATGATTGAAGCACAAGCCAACCGCAATCGTCGCCGTATTGAAGAAAGTCTGAAAGCCTATGGTTTAAACTACACACAATACTTAGAGATGACTGGCAAAAAATCAGAAGACGCACTAGCTGAAGAAAAAAAAGCAGCATACGAACAAATTCACGAGGCCTTGACACTAGATGCAATCGCGATTGCCGAAAAACTAGAGGCAACTGATGCAGAAATTGAGGCTCATTTTGCCGCAATCGCCAAACAATACAACACTTCAGTTGAAGAAGTTAAAAAACAACTAACCAAAGAAAACGTAGCAAAAGACTTAAAAGTTGGGAAGGCACACGACTTTATTGTCAAGAACGCTAAACTAGTATAAAAATGGATTTAAATCAAGAAAACTTACTGCCTGTTGTTCCACTTAGAAACTCAGTACCACTACCTGCCACTTCACTTCGCCTAGACATCGGCAGACCAAGTTCTGTAAAAGCCTTAGACGCCGCAGAACGTGGAACTGGCAAACAAATTATTTTGTTAATTCAAAAAAACCCTGACATTGAAAACCCAGAGCAAAAAGACTTAGAGCAGTTTGGGGTAATTGCCAAAGTTGGATTTAAAATAAAAAATGACTTGCCAGGCACAGAAACATCGTATAAAGTTAAATTTCATGTCTCTAGACGAATTAAACTAATAAATTACTTTCCTGCGTCTAGCCAATCTCCATTTGCTTCATGTTCCTTTGAATTTGCAGATGTAGAAAGTCAAAACTTATCTGAAAAAGCCTTGGTTACTCAAAAACTGTTAGTTGAAAAAAACCGTGAGTTTTTAAAATCAGCAGCAGGTGACACCAAAGAACTTTACAACGCTGAGTTTAATTCAGCCGAAGAAGTTTATCTGCTTGGCAATAGTTTAACACGCGAGTTTGCACGCAGATTAAACTACCTAAACGCAAATACCATGGAAGGCTTACTTAAAACTGCGTTAATTGACTTTGAGTATTTGTCTATGACGAATTCCTTGGAGAAAAAAATCCAAGAAGAAGTGCAAAGATCGATAGACGAAGCGCAACGCGAGTATTTTTTGCGCGAAAAAATGAAAGCTATACAAAACGAACTTGGAGATCGCGCCCGTAAGATTGATGAAATTGAGCAAATCAGAGCAGCAATATTGGCTGCTAAAATGCCTGCCCAAACTGAGGCTAACTTACTTAATGAATTAAAAAAATACCAAACTGCCTCTTCCTATTCTCCTGAAGCAGGTTCTATTAAAACTTATCTAGATTTTGCAGTTTCTCTACCTTGGAACAAATTTTCAAAAGACTGTACTGACATTAAAAAAGTCAAAACCGCGCTTGACAAAAAACACTATGGTCTAAAACAAGTTAAAGACAAAATTCTTGAATACTTGTCTGTTCAAATTAAAACCAAAAAAGTTCCACAAGCAATTCTTTGTTTAGTCGGACCTCCTGGAACCGGAAAAACTTCCTTAGCCATTTCTATTGCTGAGGCTTTAAATAAACACTTTACCAAAATCTCTTTAGGAGGTGCAGACGACGAGTCTGACATCCTTGGTTTTCGCCGCACATACGTAGGGGCACTGCCTGGCCGAATTTTAAAAGGTATGGTTAAAGCAGGTACTAAAAACCCGCTTTTCTTACTTGACGAAATTGACAAAATCGGCAAATCTCACCGTGGAGACCCAGCAGCTGCTTTACTTGAAGTTCTAGACCCTTCGCAAAACTTTCGTTTTGAAGACCACTTTTTAGAAGAACCGTTTGATCTATCTAAAGTGATGTTTATCACAACTGCCAATTACTTGGAAAACATTCCTGAGCCTTTAATGGATAGAATGGAAATTATTCAGTTAAGCAGTTACACAGAAGTAGAAAAATACCACATTGCCACTGAATACTTAATTCCGGAAAACTTAAAACTAGCCGGAATTAAGCCAGGACAACTGACTTTTACTGACTCAGGCATTTATAAACTAATTCAGCACTACACCCGTGAAGCCGGAATTCGTGAGCTTAACCGACTAATTGGTACTATTTCTCGCAAATTTGTTAAAAAACTCTTAGCCAAAGAGCTGACTTCTTTAGAAATAAACGATAATAACTTAGAAGAATACCTCGGTAAGTTTAGATTTTTCCATAATATAGCCGATCAAAAAGACCAAGTTGGCGTGGTTACAGGCCTTGCCTATACCGCGTATGGCGGAGATACCTTAAAAATCGAGGTAAATACTTATGCCGGCAAAGGCGACGTTGTTTTAACTGGAAAACTTGGCGACGTCATGAAGGAATCTGCGATTACCGCACTTTCTTTTGTGAAATCTAAAGCAGAAGAGTTTGGAATTGACCCCGAAATTTTTTCTAAAAACACCATCCACATCCACGTGCCAGAGGGCGCGGTTCCAAAGGACGGCCCAAGTGCTGGAATCACTATGTGCACGGCAATTGTTTCGCTTTTGACCAAAAAACCAGTTAAACATACAGTTGGAATGACTGGAGAAATTACTTTAACCGGCCAAATTTTGCCAATTGGCGGATTAAAGGAAAAAGCAATTTCTGCACACCGCTCTGGCTTAAGACAAATCTTAATTCCAAAAGACAATGTCCGAGATATCCAAGACATCCCTGAAGAAGTCCTTAAAGACCTTGAAATCACACCAGTTTCAGAAATTAAAGAAGTCTTAAAAGCAGCACTTGTTGCTTAAACTAAGTAAATTTAATTAAATGTTTGTCAAATCAGTATTTGATTTAAAAACTAAGCCCACAGATTTACCAGAAGTTCTGCTACTTGGCCGCAGTAACGTGGGTAAATCTAGTTTTATTAACAACTTTTTTCAAAGCAAAATCGCAAAAGTTTCTCAAAAACCCGGCAAAACTATTGCACTTAACTACTTTAAATACAAAGACTTGTTTTATTTAGTTGACACACCTGGCTACGGGTTTGCTAAAGTTGACTTTAAAACTCAAGAAAACTTCACTCGACTGCTTGGCGCCTATATTGGCATGCAAAACTACTCATTAGTTTTGATGCTGATGGACTTTTATGTTGGCCCTACTCAAAAAGATATAGAAATGTATGAATATCTGCTAAGCCAAAGAATTTGTCCTTTAATTTGCTTTACTAAGATAGACAAAGAAAAAAAGTCTAAAGTATTTAGTAAAAAAAACCAATTTCAAAAGCAGTTTCCAGACTCAAAATTATTTTTTGTGAATAACGAAGTTGCTTTTTCCAGTCAAGTATTAATTGAACACTTAACAAATTATTTTAAGGAGAAAACAGCATGAAAAAAATTATTATCATGACCGATTCATCCCCAGATATTTCGCCTGAATTTAAAAAAAGTGCAGAAATTTTTCAGTTTCCTTTCCAAATTACTTTCAATGAAGAAACTTTTCCGGATAACGGCGAAAACGATGCACTTGAGTTTTTTGCCAAAGTCAACGAAGCAAAAACTCAAGATGTTCCAAAAACCGCAGCCCCTAGCCCTGAGGTTTTTCTGAGTCTAATTGAAAGTCAACTAAAAGGAAACGACTACTATTTAGTTTACTTTGGTATTGGTTCAAGATACTCGGCCTCTTTAAATTACTTTCAAGTTGCTCTAAAAAACCTAGAGCCTGAATATAAAAACCGCACTTTTTTTATAGACACCTGGCAAATTGCTTCGGGTGTAACTATGCTAATTAAAAAAGCAGTTGAAATCAAAGACCAAGTTCAGTCAATTGAAGAGTTTTTAGACTTCTTAAATGAATACAAAAAAGGCATGGTTATTGAGTTTATCGCAAAAGACCTTAGTTACCTAAAAAGAAGCGGCCGAGTTTCTGGTATGCAGTCGCTAATTGGCTCTATTTTGCAAATCAAGCCAATTTTTCACTCAGAGCAAAACGATATCTTGCCAAGAAAATCTATAGGCACACACATCAAAGCCTTGGAAAATGTGTTTAATGTCTTTTTGAAACATTATAAAAAAGGTGAGATTGACGAAAAAACAGTGGCTATTGCAACAATTGAAGATGAACGCTTTGCTAAATATTTAGAAGACAAGATAAGTGAAAATTGTCCAGATATCAAGATAGTTCGTTCATTTTTAACCAAAACTATTTGTGTGCACTCTGGTGCTAACATCACAGGGCTTTGCTATCACGTTAAAAAAGACTAATTTAGAAAAACAAAATGGATAAAAAATATAGTTTTGCAAACGATAATTTAATTTATGAGCGTTGGCTTAAAGCCAATGCTTTTTTGCCTTCTCAAAAAGGTAAAGGTTTTACTGTTGTAATTCCACCACCAAATATTACCGGAATTTTACACATTGGCCACGCTTACGACAATACCCTTCAAGACGCCGTAATTCGTTTTCAAAGAATGCAAGGCAAAGCCGCACTTTATTTTCCCGGGACTGACCACGCTGGAGTTGCAACTCAGGCTAAAGTTGACGCTAAGTTAAAAGAACAAGGTACTAACCGCTTTGAAATTGGCAGAACTGAGTTTTTAAAAGCAGCCTGGGACTGGAAAACAGAGCACGAAGACACAATTCGCCGTCAATGGCAGAAAATGGGACTGTCTTTAGATTATTCTCGTGAACTTTTTACACTAGATAAAGGACATTCTGAAATCGTTGCAAAACGTTTTATTGAACTTTATGAACGTGGGCTGATTTACCGCGATTATAAAATTATTAACTGGGACATTCAGGCAAAAACTGCGCTTTCAAATATAGAAGTCTTACATAAAGAAAGTAAGTCTAAACTTTACTTTATTAAATATTTATTTAAAGGAAGTGAAACTGACGGAGTTGTGGTTGCCACTACTCGCCCAGAGACTTGCTTTGCCGACCAAGCGCTAATGGTTAATCCCAAAGATGAAAGATACCGCACGCTAATTGGCAAAACTGTTTTAATTCCAACTACTAATACAGAAATTCCGATAATCGCTGATGAATACGTAGAAAAAGACTTTGGAACAGGTGTTGTAAAAGTAACTCCTGCTCACGACCCAAACGATTTTGAAGTTGCCAAAAGACACAATCTAGCTAAACCGCTTTGTATGAATGAAGATGGAACTTTAAATGAAATGGCTGGTAAATATGAAGGTCAAGACCGTTTTGTTTGTCGTGAAAATTTACTTACAGATTTAAGCAAAACAGCTCAATTTATCAAAGCAGAAGAGCACCTTAACTCAGTTGGTTACTCTGAACGTACAGATACAGTAGTTGAACCTAGACTTTCGTTGCAGTGGTTTTTAAAAATGGATTATTTTTCAAAACTAGCCCGTAGTTCTAAAACTAAGTTCTATCCTGCTAGATTTAAAAAAATCTTTATCAACTGGATGACAGATACTTTAGACTGGTGCATTTCTCGCCAAGTTTGGTGGGGACACCGTATTCCAGTTTGGTATAAAGGCACAGAAATTAAAGCACAAATTGAGTCACCTGGAGAAGGATGGCATCAAGATGAAGATGTCCTTGACACCTGGTTTTCTTCATCTCTTTGGCCACTTTCTTGTCTTTCACAAAAACCAGGCGACCTTGAGCGTTTCTTTCCAACTCAACTGCTTGTAACCGGATACGACATTATATTTTTCTGGGTTTCTAGAATGATTTTCCAAAGTCTAGATATTGCCAAAACCGATCCTTTTAAAGAAGTTTTAATTCATGGGCTTGTCAGAGCAGCAGATGGACAAAAGATGTCAAAATCGCTTAACAATGGAATTAACCCGTTTGACGTTATCAAAGAGTTTGGAGCAGACAGTCTAAGATATTTTTTAGTAACTTCATCATCTCCTGGAACTGATATTAGATATGACCACGTTAAAATTGAGTCTGCTTGGAATAATTTAAATAAACTTTGGAACATCTCTAGGTTTATTTTAAATGACTACACAAAACCTGCAAAAACAGTTTTAGCCAAAACTCTGGCAGATAACTATATTCTGGCAAGTTTAAACGAAACTATTTTAAAATACACCCGTTTATTTAAAAAATATGAGTTTCAAGAAGCCGCTAAAGTTCTGCAAAACTTTATCTGGCAAGACTTTTCATCTGAATACTTAGAAATTGCAAAAGTTCAAAAAAGAACAGATGAGCTTAAAGAAAACACTAACAAGATTTTAGTCTATGTACTTAGTCAAATCCTTAAACTACTTCATCCTATAGTTCCGTTTGTTACTGAAAACATTTTTTCAATGTTCAACTCAGAACTCATAATTAGCGCTCGTTGGCCAAAGGCTAAGAAAGCGGACAACAAAGCAGTTTTTGCGGATTTTGATATATTAAAAAAAGTGCTTTTGATGTTGCGCACATATATCGCTGAAAACAAAATTAACAAAGCCTTGTCTGTTACTTTGGTTGCTAAAAACGCAAAAACCAAAGCAATACTTTTTGAAAACCTGGAAAACATTCGTTCAATTTTAAAACTAGCAGAACTGAACCTAGCAGACGCATGCCAAGTTGAGTCTGCTGAGTTAATTGATGCTAATTTCTCGGTATTTGTGCACGCAGAAAAACAAAACCCAGAACAACTAAAAGAACAACTTAAACATCTTGAGGCTGAAATTAAAAGATCTGAGTCAATTTTAAATAATTCTGGGTTCTTAGCTAAGGCTCCTGCTGCTAAAATTGACTCAGAAAAAGAAAAGTACGAAAAGTACTTAAAAGAGTTTGAAAAAGTTAAAAATGCGCTTGAAAGATAAATTAAAACTTTTGCTTGAGCACCTTTATATTAGAACTGGCTACCCAAAAGATGAAAATATTTTGAGAATTAAAAAAGCCTTAAAATATTTAAATCTAGACTTCCAAAACACTTTTAAAGTCCATGTGGTTGGTACTAACGGAAAAGGCAGCACTGCGATTTTTTTAGCCAAACTTTTTGAACGTAAATACAAAAAAGTCGGTCTTTTTACTTCTCCTCACTACATTGACTTTAGTGAGCGAATTCAGGTCAACTCTAAACAAATTAGCGCAAAAAAACTTTACACTATTCTTACTACTCTGCTTTATGATGGTTTTTTTCAAGCCTATTCTTTTTTTGAACTAACTTTTTTAACTGCCATGATTTACTTTAAAGCCAAAAAATGCGATTGTCTTGTAATTGAGGCCGGAATTGGCGCAAAAAATGATGTCACAAACTGTTTTAGATATAAAGCATCTTTTTTGACCAACATTGGACTTGACCACACTGAAACGCTGGGCAGTAGTCTTGAAGATATTTTTAAGGAAAAAATCGCTACTTTGAAAGACCACCAGTTGTTTTTTACAAACGACTCAACTTTTTTTGAAGAAATCAAACAAATTGGCGAAGCCAATCGTTCTCCAGTTTTTTTAACTGATTTTAATAAGTTTGATATCAGTAAAGAAAATCAAGTCATATACGACAAAACTCATATTCTTAAAACTAATTTTAACGAAGGCTTTTTAAAACAAAATTTGTCTTTAGTTTTAACTTATTTTTTAAACTTTACTGATATTTCTGTCAAAAAAATTCAAAAAACCTTGAAAAAAACAAAAATTCCTTTTAGATTTTCTAAATTAAAGTCAAATATTGTAGTAGACGGTGCCCACAATCCAGCAGCAATTTCTAAAATAATTCCTGAAATTAAAAAACTAAAAAATCCGTGTGTAGTGCTTTCTGTTTTAAAACCTAAAGACTACGCAGGTATTTTTGAACTTTTTATAAAAGAAAAAATAGAAGTTAAGTATTTAGATTTTCCAGATATTCGAAGTTATTCATTTAATGAAATCAAAACTCCCCGCATTGAATATTTAAATTCACTTGCTGAACTTAATATGAAATCAAACAAAACCTACATTTTTACAGGTTCTATCCACTTTGTTGGCTATATAGTTTCTGAACTTAAAAAAAATAGAGTGCTTAAATAAGCACTCTATTTTTTTGAAAAACAACTTTTTAAAGAATGATAGTTTCTTTATTTTCTATTTCATTTGTTTGATATTTTATTTTTGCAATTTCGTCTCTTAGGAAGTTGGCTTTTAAATATAGCCCAACGATTCCAACAATTGTAACAAAGAAACCAACAATCAACAGAATATCGTGAACTTTTTCAATGTCAAACTCGTTAACTAGCGAAATTATGTAAAAAACTAAATAGGTAATGCCAATAGCAGTTATTCCTGAGAAAAAGACAACCATTGTAAACGCGTATAGTCCGATTAAACTTGTAAGTAAAAAAGGTAATACTAATAAAACAAAAATTGGTATAAAAAATAATGAGCATAACAACACTATAGATAAAATAAATGCTGTTTTTGTTTGTTTTAAACTTCGCTCAAGTTTTTGTAGTTTAATTTCTTGCATTAAGCACCTCTCAATACATAAAAATTATATCTCAAAAACACGATAAATGAAAATTGTTGTCGAATACTTGCAAAACCCAATATTGTTTATCAAAAGAAAATGTAAAAAATACACACGAACTTACAGCAAAACCACAGCCTTATACAAGTTTTTATGTTGTTAAATTAGTTGAAATATTTAGAAAAATTTTATACAATTAAAAAGTATGTGGTCCGCTGCAACTCAAATAATTTATTAAAAATTAGCATGAACACATTCTTTTAAAAATCTTACAAGGAGGACCCGATATGAGTTTAAAAGGTCAACAATTACTTGCAGAGTTAACAAAATCATACTTAAAGCAAGATGTTCCTAGTTTCGGACCTGGTGATAACGTCAAAGTACACGTTACCATTAAGGAAGAAAAACGTACCAGAACCCAGTTGTTTGAAGGTTTGGTAATTAAGAGACAAGGTAGAGGAGTTTCAGAAACTTTTACTGTAAGAAAAATTTCTTACGGTGTTGCAGTTGAAAGAACTTTCCCAATCCACTCACCACTGATTGCCAAAATTGAAGTAACTAGACATGGTAAAGTACGCCGTGCTAAACTTAACTACATCCGTAATCTTTCAACTAAGGCTGCACGTATTAAAGAAGTTAGAAAATAGTTTTTTCTTAACTTAAAAAAAATTTTAAAACCCCCACATTGTGGGGGTTTTAATTTACTTGTTAGTTTAATTCAAAGTATTGTTTTAAGATTGGTTTCTTTAAAAGTGCTTGTCTTTCTTCGTCGGTTAAGTATTTTTTGTCAACAATAACTTCACCAACATATTTTTTAAACCAACTTACAGACATTGGATAAATTCCGGAAAACCCAGGTTCAGTTCCCCATGAGTTTTCTACTTTAAACTTAGTAACTTGTTTTTTAACTTCAGAAAAACCAGTGAAAACCATGGCGTGAGTTAGTCTTAGTTCTTGCATTTCAATCCTGTCTTTTTCTGAGTACTCTAAATCTAGGCCAAAAATTTCTTTCCAGGCAACCATTTCATTGGCAAAATGTTTAGAGTCACTTTCTTTGCCAACATCGCAGGCAAACCAAACAGGTAAGTTGTCTCTAAGTTGGGCAACCGTAAGTTCAATTAGTCTTTGCTTTGGTAAGTTAAATTCAACTTGGCAAGGCGCACCTTCCATATTTGTGCAGTACTCAAGTTCATAAGGTTGCATAAACTCAAAGTTACGTGAGCAGTCTGAAGACACAGTCACATAGTCATCTAAGTTAATGTCTACGTATTTTTCAAAGAAGGTTTGCGGAGTTAAGTTGCGTTCAATGTGGTATTTTTTGTCTTTGTCCGTATATTCAAAGTCAAATTTTTCAATTGGTGCTGGCATTGAACTAGAAATTACTTTAAAAGCATCTAAAAACGCTTTTTCTCTAAGTTCATGGTTCAACTCAACCTTGCCTGCCTTGAAATTACTTTGAGCGTCAGCTGCGTATTTTTTGGCAATTAAAGTAATTAAACTTTGCATGTGGTGAGTATTTGAAGTTTGTGCGTTTTCAGGTTGGACTGATTTTGGAACGATTCCGTATTTTTTAACTAAATTAACAAAGTATTGCCAGTAGCCACCGTCTCCAGTTAAAGGTTCGTTAATGAACATAAAACGACGGTCTTCAGGATCTAGACTTAAGTTTTTGTCAATTACTGAAAAAAAGTAATTTACTTTTTCAAGTAAATCGTAGTATTGTAAATAAGACTGAGAAAGTTCAAAACTCTCTAGTTTTAATTTTTTTGCTATCTGATATCTTAAAAAAGTTAAACCTGAAAACATCCAACAACGTCCAGACTGTTTTTGGTTTGAGATATTTAAAGCAGGGATAACATGTGAAAAATGTGTGCTAACTAGTTGCTCACTTTCTTGAACATAGACAACATCTGCTAATTTAGAACGCACAAGCGCTCTTTTAATTGCACTAAGTTGTTTGTTCTTTGCGAAACTTTTGTTGTATTTTTTAAGCAGGTCTTTTGAAATTTCCATAATTATTTTCCAACTGGAGTTAAAATACCTTGGTCAATTGCCTCTGGGTAAGGGTATTTTTCTTCACGCATTCTTGCAAATATCACGTAAATCAAACCGTGTTCATAGTCTATTCTGGTAACTACTCCGTAACTTCTTTCTTTTTCTACTTTGACTTTTTGGCCAATTAGTTTTTTGTCTTCTATTCTGTCCATAAATTAGTACCTCTTTGGTTATAATTTTACCACGAAACACACAGTAAACCTAAAAATAGTCGGTTTTCTCGCGATTTTAAAAATAAAAAAACGAGATTTTTTAAGTCTCGTTTTCACTTTCTAAGACGGGTTTTGACTTTGTACTTTCTTGCATTTTACTAAATATTTCACTAACTGAAATTGGTGCGAATAACTTACCTTGAAAACAAAGGTTTTTAATTTTTTTCAAAGAGTTAAAATCTTCTTTTTTAGTTAAGTCTTTGACAATTAAACAAGAGTTAGTTTTTTTAGTTTCAAGGGCAAACATCTTAATGAACTCAGTGAAACGAATGCCGTCTGTGTATCTTTGTACAACTCCTTGGAAACCGTATTTTAAGTAAGCCGAGATATTTTTGGTAAATACTTTGTGTTTGCTTTGCTCAAGACTTTGTTTGAAGTTTTCAACTATGCCAGGCAGTTCTTCTTCGTTTGGAAATAGGAAGCAAATGTGCGGTGCCAAATATTTGTATTTCAGTTTGCTGACTTGTTTTTTAAAGTCCAGAGACATTAAAGACTCCGCGGAAAGTGGCAGCAGAACATCAAATATTTGGCCAAATCTTTCAGTGGCTATGTTTAGTGCGTCTACAACTTCTTTAAATAAAATTGTATCTATTTCTGTGGCTTTTCTGTGTTTTTTTGCAATCTCTTTGATTTCTTTAAAATCAAGGTCATAGCCGTCTAGACTAAAGCCTGCTTGGTAAAGCACCACATTCTTGTTTTCATCAACTATCGGCAAAAGCATTAACTTCAACTTATCTGGATAGTTTAAAATTAGTTTGATAACGTCGTCTTCAAAAATATCTTGGTGCAAGTCTTCTTTTTCAAAAATATGGAAAACTTTGCCGTTGGTTTTTGCAAGGTTTAATGCTAGGTCTGCAAACCTATAGATTTTTTTAAAAGTTTTGTTGTAAGTAGCAGTAGGATATCTAAGCGCAGAGGCATTAAATAAGAAGGTCAACTCAAGACAGTTTTGTTTGCCGATATTTTGTGTTTTTTTACTTAATTCACTAAGCACATTGTTCAAGGCTCTGATATCATTAAAATCTACAAACAAAGCAAACTTGTTGTCTTGAATGAAGTAAATTGACTCAGTGTTGAAAAACTCTTTTAAGACATCTATAAACTCAGCGATATATTTTTCTTGAAGTTCCAGTGAGTAAAGGTGGCGGTTATCAAAGTTTAGTTCAATTAAAATAAGGGAAAACTTGTCAATCAACTTACTTTGAAAAGCACGCTCAAGTTCAGTGTGTGAATACAGACCGTATATATTGTTGACCTTCGCGGTTTCGGCAAGAGTGTTAATCGTGCTTTGTTCTTCGTCGATGTCTAGAACTACAGAAAACACCACAACTTTGCCAAGCACATCTACAGAACTCGCAAGTTCCATGACTTGTTTTTTTCTCAGCCTATATTTTTGCTTTAGTGAGTTTCCAGGTTTTAAACTACAAGTTAAAAACTCTTTTTTATAACTGATTTTGTCGCTACCTGCAATTTGCGTGCAGTATTGGTCTAGTGTAGTTATTTCAACTCCGTCTAAAAGCGTGCGCATTCCTGTGCTTAGATGAACTTGTTCGTCAACATAGTATTTAAACGCTAGATTTGAGTTTTCTTTTAAAGTCGTAAATAGGTTAGTGATTTGTTTTAGTTTAAGTAAGTTATTATCTTTTTCAAAAACATCTAAAATAAGCGCTGATAGCAACTTAAAGTAAGAATACTCGCTTTCTTGAAAGTTATGACTTTGCACAACAAACTTTAAGTTTTTACTTAAAGAAAAACAGTAAAGTGTTTGGTATTCGGGTAGGTAAGAACTGCCTGTAAGTGGGTTTTTAAACTCAGTTAAATCGCCTTGTTGGTATATTTTATCAAAGTTAACTTGCACTAGTTTACTAAAAACTGTATCGGTTAACTGAATATCTTCAATATCTTTGTTGTAAAGTCTTTCTTTTTTGTAGTTATACAAAGTTTGGTTTTTTAAAATCACCAAATCGGCCGCTGGCACCAAATCCTCGCTTTTAATTAAAAGACTTCTAAGTGTTTCTCTTAGACTCAGGTCTTGTGGAATTTTGGTATAAAAAGTCATGACGTCAAAGAAGTTTTGATAAACTCTGGCTTCAACTTTTATGGCTTTTTCTTTTACTTCTAAAATAGGTTTAGAAACATCTTCTAGTGAAACAGCAGGCTCTTCGTCTAAATTTAACTTTGTTGTTTTGTCTTTTTTTTGCTGAAATTTAGCGATACGCTTTGCTGTTTTTTCTTCGTTGTTGCGTTGTGAGTTTGCTTTAAAAAACTTAAGTTGAGCCTCTAAAAACATTAAAATTAAGTCATTGTCTGTTAACTTTAAAATATCTTTTTCGTATTCTGACTGAATAATATCTGCGCGGTGGTTGTTTTGCTCACTAACTGCGATACAATAGTGATAAACTTGTGAAATTACTTTATATTGGCTCATGCCTTTGCAATCTTTTAAAACTTGTTTAAGTTCATCTGTCCAACCAAGGGCAAATAACAATTTAAGTTCTTGCTCAAAGTCACGTTCATCAAATCTAGCATTCGCTTGATTTAAATAGTCATACGCTAAGTCTAATTTGTTTTGGCCGACATAAAAAGAAACCAGTTCTTTTAAATAGTATCTAGCGTAGGGTTCAGGCAAATCTGATTTTTTCAGCTCAGAAATAACTTTTTCTGAGTCAAATTTTTGTTCTAATTTAAGTAAGTTTGTCTCTAAGTAAACTAAATCAAAGTCAACTTTGTATCCATATTTTTCTTTGATTTTAGAAAAAATCTCACGAGCATTTATTGCACTACTACTTCTTAAATACGCCCAAAACCAATTAGTTAAAAACAAAAGATAATCTTTTTCTTCGGCTTCTTTGAACTTTGGCAAAACAGAGTTAGAAACTTCAATTGCTTCTTTGTGCTTGTGGTTTTCCAAAAGTATCTCTTGCATGAAAAAAACCGCACGACGGTAGTCTTGCAAAGAAATTGTGTTTTTATCTAAAAAAGACTTAATGATATAAACAGTATCAACTGTGCGCTCAAGTAGCAATAATTTCTCTATATTCATTTCAAGTCCTTAATTGCTTCAATTGTTTTTTTAACTTCACTGTTCAAATAGAGCTCAATTTCTTGCCAATTTAAATTAAATAAACTTGCGTTTTCACTGTATTTTTTAAAATTAGCAACTGCGTTCCAAAAAAGCATTTGAAAAAGGCGTGAAAAAAGCACAGCCTTAATTTCTGTTTTACTAGGTTCTTTTTCAAAATAAAGTGTAAAAAATTCTTTAATTTTTATTAAATTAAGCCCAGCGAAACTAGCGATATCTTCAATTGGGTACCCAGTTCTAGTAAACTCAAAATCAGAAATTAAAGGTTTTGCTAAATATTTGTCTATCAAAATATTGTCAGTCTGAAAATCGCCGTGAATTTGACAAGGTGAAAATTGGTTAAACAATTCTTTGTGTTCTGCTTTGAATAACTGATATCCTTCTTGAAAAACCAAATTATCGGTAATATAATTAGACATTTTTATTGCTTCCTCAAGACGAGAAATATAGTCAAAAGGTTTTGCTTTTTTGATTTGATGAAGTGTTTTTAGTCTGAAAATCACTTCTTTTAAGTCAGGTTTAATATCTAAAGCAGCCTCTATATATCTAGATATTTTAATTCCAGTATCTGGGTTGTGATAAAAGGTTTTTGGACAAATTGAGTTTTTTTCGGCAATCTCTAGTATTTTTTCTTCATCAATATATGAAATAAACGGATAAACGGGAAAACCTGGGATTCTGATAGTGTAGAGTTTACCAAATACTTGAAACTTAAAAACAAAGTTTTGGCGACCTTTTTCTAGTCTTTCTATAAACTCAGGTTCAAGGCCAAAAGTGTCTTTAATAAATGCGCAAGCAGTTTTTTTAGGATCAAATAAAAAAGCCTTATTTTTGACTGATTTTATTAACTTAGAAATTGCTTGCCCGCGGTGCGAAATTTTATTTTTTTCGCTTAAAGAAAACTCACAAAAAGCACGCTTAGAACCGCGTGGCCAAAAAATGTTGTCATATAAAAAAGTATTTTTTACAAACTCAGCACGTGGTTTGACCTCGCCTTTAATCTCACCATCAAAATACTTAGCCTCACCGTTAAAATAAAGACAAAGCACTACTTTAAACAAGGCTTTTTTACTCAAACCCGTAAGTTTTTCAAATAAATTTTTTCCTTGGTCTTGAAAAATTTCTAATTCTTTTCTTTTAGTTTCAACACCAGGGTATCCTTTTAAGGCTTTAATTTCCAGTCCTGAGTCATCGGCGATAGTCGGTAAATGATACTTATTGAAAAAATAACGCGCTTTGATTAACGCGTTTTCTTGAAAAGTTTTTCCGTATTCTTCAATTTTAGTTTGGTCATTTAAATCAGTTAAAGAAATTATTTCAAAATTAGTATCTGAAAAATACGTCTTAACTTCTTTAACTTTATTTAAATTATGACTTGCAAAAAGCAGTTTAGTCATTTAAAATTTCTTGGAATTTACTAATTTTGTTTTGCTCGCAAAGCACTATTACTACGTCGTTTTTCTCTAAAACTTCGTTTTTAGAAGGCATTTTAGTCACACTTGCTCTGCGGATTAGGACTATGTTTACAGAATAAGTTTCGGGAAACTGCAGTTCTCTTAAAGTTTTTCCGTCAAAACGATTGGTATTGACACTTACTTCGTAAACTCCGTAGTTTTGGTCAAGTGCGTAGTGTTCAAGCACATTTTGCCAAATTATTTTGCGAACAGTTTGTTTACTTGCGATGTTATCTGGATAAATAGTAACCGACGCCCCAAGCATTTTGGCAATTCGCTCTTGATATTCATTGGTAACCTGACAAATAATATTTGTCATTCCTAAATCTTTTAAGATAGTTACAATAATCATCGCGGTGTCAAAGTGAGTAGGAAATGAAACCACTGCCCAGTCTGCGTGGCCAAGTCCAAGGTCCTTGTAGATGTCTGCGGTTGTCAAAACCCCAGTTGCCGCGTGTTCAACAAAAGGCTCAACCCTTAAAGTTTTTTCACTAGTTTGATCAAGTGCAATTACGATATGTCCGTTTTCAGACAAGTCTTTACAAATTGTTTGCCCGAAATTATCAAGGCCTACTACTAAGATAGTTTTTTTCACGATAAATACCTCAATTTGATTCTTTCAAAATAAATTAAAAAGACGGCTATATTATAACAAAGCCTAAGTTTATTTAGTATAATTAGTTGATATGTTTAAAGAAAAAAGAAGTTATTATATTTTAATTACATCAATAATTTTGGCAATTACAATCGGCTTTAGTTTTATTAAAAGTCCAACTAATTATAACCTTTTAATTTGCTATATAGTTGCCAAGTCTATATTTGGAGTTAACTTAATTGCCACAACTATTGGTCTTTATTTTTATAAGTTTGAAAAAAATATGGACGATATTTTGTATTCAGTGGCGGGATTTTTGATGTTAATTCCTTTTTACATCAATTTATTTGACCCTACTAAGACTTTTTCGTTAATTTTGGCAATCGCCTTTATTGTAGTTGGCGTTTCTTCTATCGCTATTGCTGTTCCTTTTTGTTTAACTACAACCTGGAAAGTTCGCGAAAAACAACTAATGAACACTTATAAACAAACAAAACCACAAGAGACTGAAAATGATACAGTTAAACCTGAGGTTATTGAAACTACAAGCACAGTTTCTGATACTGTTGAAAACAAGAAAAACGAAAACGAAATTTTAGAAACAGAAACTAAAGAACTAGAAACTGAACTGACTGATTCTGAAAACTCAGAAGTCAAGGAGCGCCAATAATGGAAATCATTGAAAAGAAACCAGATGAAGTAAAAGAAACTAAACCAAACACCGATCCTATAAATCAATTTGGACCAGACTACGAAAAACAGTTTGAACCAGTTAAAAAAACTAAAGCACCACAACGCTATGAAGTTACTAAAAAAACTGTACTTTGGGCAGTTTTAACTTTCTTACTTTACTTCTTTATGTTTGTTTTAGTTAGTGGAATTATGGCTATATTTCAAAAAGCCAATAAGGATAAAAACAACATTCTTTCTAAGGTAACCACTAAAGAAGATAGTTTTTTTAAACAAATTAAACACTCCAAAACTAACATCGGGATTTATAAAATTAGCGATGTTAATAAAATTAAAGAACTTGAAAAAAAACACAACTTAGTTTCTAAAACTTTTGGCGAATACACAACTTTCCAAAGCAAAGAAAGTAGTGTAGTTTACGCGAACCTAGTTGAACTTCAAAACTTGTATATCCAAACTCTTGCTGAAAAAGCAAAAATTAGTGAAATTCTTAAAATTAAATCAGACAATACTAAAACACTTACTCCTGAGCAACAAACTACTTTAAATAATTTTGAACAAGCCAAAAAAGAAAACAAAATCTTGAATCGCTTAGTTTTCTTTGATTTCGCAGAAACCGCTGGCTTTGGCATAACCTTGCCACAACTAATTTACGCAGATTCTCAAGACCGTAAAATTATTAGCACTTTTTCTGACATCAAAGACGTCAAACTGGATAAATACACAGTAGTTGTGCGCAAGCATCAAAAAAACAGTCAAATTGAAGGATACCATAAAGTAGAAGCACCAAGCGCTGAGTTTCCAGATATTTACATTAGTAAAACCAGCAGACTAATTAGTTTAACTTCCAAAATTCAAAAAGAGCTGTATCCTGTACTTTACTCAAGGCTGCTTGCCAATGTTCCACTTGCTGGCACAGATAGACGAGATGTTTACGAACGCGTGTACATTGACCAAAACATTCAAAAACTACCTTTTTTTGTCAAAAATACAAACCATGAACTAGAAACTGCATCCCTACTTAAACACGATGTATTTTTTGCCGAAAAAATAACCTCGCAAGTCAATGCTTTTGCTTTATTTAACTTCATCGGCATGGCAGTCGGATTTGCCACTATTTTTGGGCTAAACTTTGTATTTATTAAAAAAGACGCCCTTTCTTTAAATAAAAACTGGTTAGTTTTACTATTTGGCGTCGGTATCTCATTTGGTGTTTCAATAGTCGGAGGATTTGTTGTGCAATCTATGCGCGCAGGCATTGACGGGTTCTATGGATACGCGCTTTCTCGTGAATCTCTAAACCAACAAACCATAGAAACTGCGATGCGAGGTGAGTTTAAATGGTTCTTGATATTCACAGTTTGCATTTTTGGGCCAATTATTGAAGAACTAGTTTTCAGAAAAGCGATATTTTCACTGTTTAAAACCAACTGGCCAGGGGTTTTAGTTTCAACCTTGGTGTTTGGCGCAATTCACGTAGTAAACGAGTCTTCCTTTACTTTATTTGCTTACAACATTTTTGCGTATTTAGTAGGTGGCTTGGCCTTTTCTTTAGTCTACGTTTACTCAAAGCGAAATGTGGTAGTAACTTCTGTTCTTCATATTTTGCACAACACCATAGCGGTGCTCACACTGCTCCTTGCTTAAGATAATGCAGACAAAAAGAATTGTTAATTTTGTTTTAACTATTGTTGCTTTTATTTTATTTTTAGTTGGTTTTTTCTTTTTAATTGCTGACTTTCACATTAAGTTAGTCTATATTATTTTAATTTCGCTTTCAGGTGCTTTCTTTGGCATTACTATTATTTCGACTTTAGTTTTTAACACAATTGAGCAAAAAAACAACGATAAAGCCCAAATTTATCTAGAACACGAACGTGAAATTTTTGACGCAAAAGTTCAGAGAAATTTAGTTTTAAAAAACTTAACTGTTGCACCAGGTACCTACATTTTTGCAGTCACTAAAGACCTTAAGTTTAAGTTAGTAAACTCCACTAACTTTAACATTGTTTATTTAATTTCACCTAGCCATTTTAGCGAAGTTTCTTTTGCAGGAAATGCCTTAACTTTAAAAACTCAAAATAGTGTGAATACACTTAAACTAAACAAAAACACCGAAGAGATTAGAAACACAAAAAGTTTTAACTACTTTTTGTATGTTTTGAGTCACTATAACTTAATTTAATTAGGAGATATATGGAAATTAAAAAGAAACACATTTTAATTGTTCTATTGATACTTTTACTTACCTTTATCCTTGCACTTTCCGTTGCTTTACCACTACATTTTAAAAGCAAAGCAAATAATAAACTGAATCCAAAAACTCAAACTCAAAGTCCGGTTTACCTAAAAGCAGTTTATGAAACCTTAGGCAGTTCTGCTGACTTTGATAAAGAAATTAAACTTGGCGATTTTAAAGTAGGTACTGAACTGAAAATTACCCACCCAGAAATTGAGATTAAATTAAAGAGTTTAGTTTCTGAAAACCACGAAACTAAACCAGATTTAGCAAAATCAACGCAAAGTTTAAAGGTACAGTCTGGCTCAGAAAAGCAATATTTTTTACTTTACTTTAAAGCCAAAACTTATCGCATTACTTTTGATTTTACAGAAAGTGGAATTGATCAATCTACAGTTTCTGATATCTTAAAACAACCACTTAACTTAAAGTACACAAACAAAATACCCGCAGAAATTAAAACAGCATTGTTTGCGGTTAAAACGCAAGACAGCAAAACTCACAGCTTCACGTTTTCTCATTTTGTACTTGAAAACGGCAAGATTTTAGACTTTGAAAAAGCATATAACACTGACTTAAAAATCAAACCAGTATTTACTAAAACAGCCTTAGAAGTAGAATATACAGTATTGCACTTACTTGAAAAGCAAGGCGAAAGCAGTGCTCTTGACAACACTTTTGAAGAAATTAAAGAAGTAAAGAAAGACAAAGTTTTAAAAACTGTGCAATATACAGAATATAGTGCTTTGGATAAAACTAAATACGAAAAAGACCCCGCACACAGTGATAACTTATTGTCAGCACAATTAAATAAAAGTGGAACGCGAGTTGTTTTAAAGCAATACTATAGATTAAAAACTACTAAAGTAAATTTTATTGGAAATGATAGTATTGATATTGCCGATCCTAAAACCAAGTTAGTTAAGCAGACAAGAGCAGTTGAATATCCTTCAGTTAAGCCAAAAACTGGCTATACTTTGCTTGGTTGGGCCGATTCTGTTTCAGGACCAATTCAAACAAAGCATATAGTTGGTGTAAATGAAATTAACTTGTATGCTCAAGTTGAGATTCAATCTCGTAAAATTACTTACATAATTAAAAGTCAAAATGAGCATGGTTATTACAATGTCTCTTATCAAATACAAGATCAAAAAATAGGTGAAACTCACACTGTTTCTTTTACTTACAACAAAATAATTTATTTTGACCCTGAGTTTACAAGAACTACCTTTAAAGTATCTGTTGACAACACTGAAAATACAGTAACCATTACTTTAAAACGCCGCTACTTTACAGTTTCTTTTACTGTTATAAACTTTACTGTTGTACCACCTGCCAGAGGCGTGTATTATGGTGCAAAAGTCGGTGCAATAGACACAGATAGTTTATACAAAGACAGAATCCTTAATTTTTATATTGGTAATGTCGAAAAAACCAAAGCAGAAGTTGAAAACTATATAGTCTACGGCCCAGTTAGAATTGAAATTGTAGTTTCAGTTCCTAAATATTTATATCCTCAAACTAAAGTAGATTTAACGCAATCAGATATTTTGAGAGAAGAAACAAAACCACAAAGTTTTGAGTTTAAATCAGACGATAAAACTTATAAATTTAATTTTACTCGCACATATGTCTTTAGAAAAAATAGTGCAGATAAATACGAGAAATTCAATGGCAAACACTTTAAGTTAGAAGAAGTTGAGTTTGTCCAAATTCCGGATGCTACTGGATTTTATTCTAAAAAAATCATTGACTATACACCTTTTAATATTTACAAAAAAGATGTAAAGGAAAACTCTAAATACGAAAACTCTATCTTTAAAGGTCTTTTGAAAAATATTTCTAAAACTTTTGGAACTACAAATTTGCACCCTTTGACTTTTGATAAAACCGATAAAGTGTTTGGAGTAAACGACATTGCCAGAAACGAACCTGAAAAACTTAGAAAAGAATCAACTGACTATGCTACCGAAATTTTAATGTCGGAAATTAAACAACCTAAAGTCTTTAGATACACGTCTTTACGCGCTCAAGATATTAGCGCTTTTAAACCCGAAGACTACGACATCGATAGATGGATGCCGTATTATGCACCTGGTAACCTTGGCTCATGGTGGCTTGCTACTCAACAAAGTGACACTGATCCTAAGGCTTATCTTATTTATAGAAAAAATATTAACAATAAAATGGATTGGTCTTATTTCCCAGTTTACAATGTTTTTGGTGTTGTTGTTGGTAAGAAATAATACCTATACCCCTTCTAAACTGAAGGGGTGTATCTATATTAAAATAAAGACTTTAAAGTAAAATATTTGAGCACTTTGCAATAAAGCACCTTAAAATAAGGAGAAATATGTTAAAAAAGAAAAAACTCACGATTTATTCAATAATTGCGGCAACTGCATTTCTGTTAATTTTCACAATTACTTTAACAGCAGTGTTAGCAACTCGTAAATCTAATAAACAAATTAACAACGATAAAAATAAAACTGTTGTAGGTATTAAACTAGTTTTCGAAAAGTTAAACAACCAAAATGTAGATAGAAGTGCATACCGCACAGTTGGCGAATTTGAACATGGGAAAACTGTAAGTTTAATGTCAGATGAAGTTAAAAAAGTTTGGACTGCGCTAAAATCAGAACAAGATTTTTCAAATCACAACATAGACTTTAACCCTACACTTTCTAAAGCAGAGTTGAAAGTAGACGTAAACAAACCAAGCCAAGAATTAGTATTTTATTTTGAGTTAAAAAAATATACAGTTACTTTTGATTTTGCAGACCCTGAAATCAAACAAGGCACAATTCACACAGATCTTAATAAAATACATGAACTTAAGCATTCGCATGCTTTAAGCCAAACTATTAAAGAACATCTTTTTAATGTTAAAAAAGTTGTATCGGGTATGGAACATGTAGTTTCTCACTATGTAGATGAAGACGGAAATAAAATAGATTTTAACACGGCATTCAATAAAAACATTAAAATCAAGCCTGTTTTTGTTTCTTCTACTGTTAAAGTTAAATATATTGTTAATACAGAAGATGAAAACGGCCAAATAATTACTAACGTCCATGAAGTAAATGCAAAAATTGGCTCAACTCACCAAGTTAACTTTAAAAATCCAGACGAAAACGTTTACCAAACACCAAAAGTTAGCAGACAAAGTTTAGTTGTATCTTCAGACTCTGCTCAAAACAGCGTAACAATTGATGTTAAAAGAAAAGTTTATAATTTAGAATTTGAAGCAAAAGGTGCTAATAAAAAAATAGATGCACAAACTCGTAGACACAGTGAAGAAATTAAAAACATAGACTTTCCAGAAGATAAACACTTCCAAGTTACTAAAATTGAGTTAAATGGAACTCAGATCACTAAAGCAGAACTTTTTAAAACAAAGGTTGTAAAAAACTTAAAAATTACAGTTTACTACAAACACACAATAGTAGAAGGTGTAAACTTATATCCACAAACTAAAGTTCAACTTAATCAAAGTGACATTCAAAAAGAAATTGTTTTTCAAACTCCTGCAACTTTCAATTCAGTTGGTAGAGTGTTAACTGCTCAGTTTACAAGAACTGTGGTTTATACCAGTTCTGGCGATGCATATGAGAAATTAAACGGAGAATACTTTAAATTTGAAGAAGTTGAGTTTGACCCAATTCCAGACAAAAGGGGATATTTTACTAAAAAGATTTTAGACTTTGTTCCGTTTAGTATTCATCAAGACAACAAACCGGAAGTCGCTGAATTTGCTAATTCTATTTTTAAAAGTTTGTTGCAAGAGATTTCTGAAATCATGAAAACAGAGCTGTTTGCAGTTACAGCAGACGATGGCGAATTTGGTGTTGAAAAAACTGCAGATAGTCCTGCAAACCGTTTTAAACTAATTAAAAATCCAACTGATTTTGCGCTTGCTGTACTTGGCAAAGTTAGCGGACCGAATGTAGTTTACCGTGGTGTTATCTTATCTCAATTTAGACCGCTTAACTACAACCATGAAAACTGGATGCCACAGTTTTTTGTAGATTCAAATCAATATTGGTGGACTGCAACTCAAGAAAGCACTAATCTTAATTTAGTTAGATACATTGAAGAAACCGGGGACTATGGCTTTACAGATGTTGCTAAAGTCTACGGTTTAGTTGCTGCAAAAAGATAAAAAAGTTTATTTAACAAGACGCTAAGACTTGTTTAAAAAAATGACCATCATAACTTGATGGTCATTTTTTTCGTTTATTTAATTTTGTTTTGCCAACTTTTATATTTTTTAATTAGTTTATTGGTCAGACTTTTAATTGAAAATAGTCCACAATTTTTTAAACTTAAATTTACCTGATTTAAAAACAACTTATTGAAAATCAAGTCATCGCTTTGAATGCGGCTTTGGATAGACTTGTTGTCATCCCCTCTTTTTTTCATTCTACGCTTACGCACAAACTTAGGAGTTTCAACAAAGCAAACAAACGCATTGAAATCCAGAAAATCAAGCAATGCATTGACACCAGATGGGTCCAAAATCACGACACCATCTGAAATTATTGCGTCTTTTGTAATTCCGTAGTAGTTGTTTGCATATTTTGAACATTCTATAAATAGATTTGACTGAATTTTGGCTTTAAACTCGTTTTCTGAGATAAAATAGTAGTCAATTTTGTCTTGTTCGCCAATTCTTTGCTTACGAGTAGTAGTCGTAATAACTTTTTTGAAACCGTATTCTTTAATTAGTTCTTTGGCAATTTCAGTTTTTCCAGATGCACTTTTTCCGATTAAAATTATCATGACAACCTCTTTTTGTAAGAAAAATAATTATAACAAAACCAGACTAAAATTGCCTAGTTTGCCAATATTAAGAAGTGAGTTTCACTTAGAAACTTTTACTGCTACTTTGTAAAATAAAACTGGTATTTTTCGTAGACTGTATCTTTTAAATTATCAAACTCAATAAACTCAAGTGCAAAGCCGTTAATGCAATATCTAAGACCTGTTTCTGTTTTTACAGCAAGCGCAGGAAACACGTGTCCAAGGTGTGAGTCTTGGATTTTTGAAGTCACTTCAATTCTTTCTTCTGCAAGTGTATTGTCTTTAAAATAGTTTAGAGCAGTTTGGAAAATTGGTCTGGTGAAACTAGGCCAACCACAGCCCGCGTCGTATTTATCTTCACTTAAGAAAAGTGGTTCCTTTGAAATTTTGTCAATGTAGATACCTTTTTTGTCGTTTAAATTAAACTCACTTGAATGTGGGTATTCAGTTTCTTTGTTTAGCATAATACCTAAACTTTGTTTATCTAAGTTTAGTTTCTGAATTTCTTTTGTATCTAACTTTTTAAAATTGCTAAGAGAATTAAAAACAGTGTTTGGGTTGATATGACAATAGCCAGTTGGATTTTTCTTTAAGTAGTCTTGGTGATATTCTTCAGCTTTGACATAATTTTTAATTTCTTCGATGATAACATGTGATTTCTTTCCGTTAATCTTTTCAACATATGCTTTAAAAAGTTCAGCGATTTTTTTAGTAAATAAATCGCCTTTTTCAAAGAAAATCCCAGTTCTGTACTGAGTTCCAACATCATTGGCTTGATGATTTAAAGAAAAAGGGTCAATGATTTGCATAAATCTATCAATAATTTCTGCAGTTCTAATTGAAAGGTCATCGTAAATTATTTTAACAACTTCGGCGTGATTAGTATTTGAAACTATTTGGTAATTTGTTTCTTTAGTATTACCATTTGCATAACCAACTTCGGAAATTAGTCCTTTTAGTTTGGAAAAATATGCTTGCATTCCCCAAAAGCAACCACCTGCTAGATAAATTTTTCTTTGCATTTTCACTCCTTTTTTCAGTCTTAAAAACTTAAATTTCGCACATAAAAATTATACAAAACAGGTGATTATTTTAATTATTTTTTGCATTCAAAGTCATCTTTTTTAAATTTAGTAATTTGAACAATTTATTTAAACACTCAAAAGCGTTGCAAGTATTTTTATTTTGGTCAAATGCTATAATCTAGGTATGGATTTAAAGGCAAAAAAAGACAGAATTGACAATTTAATTAAGCAGATTAACGAGGCCGCAAAACAGTACTATACCTTAGATAAACCTTTGATTTCTGACTTTGAATATGACATGCTAGTCAAGGAACTTGAACAACTTGAACATGATTTTCCTGAACTCAAAAGACCAGATTCTCCAACTTTAAAAGTGGGCGGTGAAATTCTTTTAGGTTTTGAAAAAGTTGTGCATCCAGTGCCAATGAAGTCATTAAATAACGTATACTCGCAAGACGAACTTTTTGCGTTTTTTGCTAAAGTTAACGAAAAATATCCCAACACTAAATTTGTCTCTGAACTAAAAATTGATGGTCTGGCAATTAACTTAGACTACGAAAAAGGATACTTCAAAAAAGCCTCTACCCGCGGTGATGGGCAAGTTGGCGAAGATGTAACTAAAACTGTAATTAAAACAAATTCTTTGCCACTTAAGTTAACTGAGCCTGTCACCTTAACTGTGCGTGGCGAGATATTTATGCCAAACTCTCAATTTAAAAAAATCAATGAAGAACGCTTAAAAACTGGTGAGAACTTATTTGCAAATCCCCGAAACGCCACAGCTGGTACTATTCGTCAACTTAACACAGAAATTGTCAGAAAACGTGGACTAGACATTTTTATCTATACTTTAGTGGACGCCGAAAAGTACAATGTTAACAGCCAAATTGAGGCTCTTTTATACCTTGAAAAACTAGGGTTTAAAGTTAATCCTAACTACAAAACTTTAACGCTAAACGAACTTAGAGACAGTGTAATTTATTACGATAACTTAAGAAAAAATCTAGACTATGCAACTGATGGGATTGTTTTTAAAGTAAACGACTTTAAAGTTCAGGCTAGTTTAGGATTTACTGTTAAATCGCCTAGGTGGGCTATTGCCTACAAATTTGAACCTGAAAAAGTAGAAACTAAAATTAACAAAATTGTCTACCAAGTCGGCAGAACTGGAGCAGTTACGCCAGTCGCCGAGTTTGACCGCGTTTTTGTTTCAGGAACTTACGTACAAAGAGCAACACTACATAATGAAGCATTTGTTAAAGAAAAAGACATTAGAGTTGGAGACTATGTTTTAGTCTACAAAGCAGCCGAAATCATTCCAGAAATTACCGAAGTAATTAAAGAAAAAAGACCAGCAACCGCTAAGCCTTTTGAAATGATTAAAACTTGTCCTGCATGCAACAGTAAACTAATAAAAAAACAGGCATTTTGGGTATGTGAGAACTTAGAATGCGGATCCAGAGTTATCAACAGTTTAATTCATTTTTGTGCAAGGACTTGCATGAATATCCAGGATTTGGGTGAAAAAACTATTGAGACTTTGTTTAACCAAGGTTTTATTAAAAACATCCAAGATATTTACTCCCTTCATAACTTTAGAAGCCAGTTAATCGCCTTAGAAGGCTTTAAAGACCGTTCTGTTGACAAAATTTTAACAGAAATTGAAGCATCTAAAAAAGCGCCTTTTAGAACTCTGCTTTTTGCCCTTGGTATTCCAAATGTCGGAAAAAAAGTAGCGGGTTTAATTACAAAACACTTTAAAAATATTGATGCTCTGCTATTGGCGACTGAAGAAGAAATCGCTGAAATTGATGAAATCGGCCCTAGTATTGCAGGTTCTTTAGTAAGTTATTTTAACAGCCCAAAAGGCCAAGCATTATTTGAGTTTTTAAAAACTAATGGTTTTGTTTTAACAGAAGAAGAACTTGCGGTTCAAGACAGTTATTTTAGTGGTAAAAAAGTGTTAATTACTGGTACTCTTCAAAACTACAAAAGAGCAGAATTGCAGGACATTTTGGCCAAACTAGGCGCTAATATAGTATCTTCAATTAGCAAAGAAACAGATGTGTTGATAGTTGGTGAAAACGCAGGTTCTAAGTTAAGTAAAGCCAAACAATTTAACACAACTTTAATTTACGAAAAAGACCTTGAGGAACTATTGCAATGAAGAACGATATCACTAAATACATAAACGTTTATGGTGCTAAAGAAAACAACTTAAAAAACATCAATGTGTCTATTCCTAAAAACAAGTTAGTGATAGTAACTGGTGTCTCTGGTTCTGGTAAGTCTACACTGGCCTTTGATACCCTTTATCAAGAAGGACAGCGCAGATATATTGAATCACTTTCTTCATATGCTCGTCAGTTTCTTGGCAACTTTGAAAAACCAAATGTTGACAAGATTGAAGGACTTTCGCCAAGTATCGCAATTGACCAAAAAAGTTCAGTTTTTAACCCTCGCTCAACAGTAGGTACACAAACCGAGATTTACGACTACATCAGACTACTTTTTGCGTCAATCGGTAAACCTTTTACTTTAGACAACAAACCTTTAGCAAGAGAAACAATTCAAGAAATTACAGCTTACGCAATGAAGTTACTTGACACTAAAATTCAAATTTTAATCAAAGAAACTAAATTACCAAATGAAGATAATCTAGATTTTCTCAATCGTATTCAAAAGAAAGGCTATAACCGTGTTTTACTAGATGGTCAGGTCATTAGAATTGACGAAGAAAAAATTGAAACTAACCAAGATTTTCTCTATGTCATAATTTCAACAATCACGGTTTCAGATGACAAAGTTTCAAGAATTTTTGAAACTATAGAAACTGCATTTAAAGAAAACGCAAAAGTTATCTACATCAGAAACACCGAGACAAACGAACTTACTCCTTTTTCTGAACACTATCACTATCAAGACGAAATTTTTGAAATTCCAAAAATTGAACCGCGTTTATTTTCGTTTAATGTACCAATTGGAGCTTGTCCAAACTGCAAAGGCTTAGGCAGCATTATGACAATTGAGCCTGAACTGGTTTTTGACCCAGAACTCTCAATTATGGAAGGTGCAATAATTCCTGCTCAAAATAATAACGAAGATAATCTGCAGTCGCAAGTTTTTGAAATTGCTGCTAACTTTTTTCAAATTGACACAAACACTCCATTAAAACTACTTGATAAAGAAAAACTCCAAAAACTGTATTTTGGCAGTCCTGAGTTAATTGAGTTTAATTTAATTTCAAAAAGCGGACGTATTACTAAAAAAATAGAGTCATTTGAAGGAGTAGTTAATCACTATCAAAGACGTTTTGACACTACAACCGCTGAGTGGTTCCGCGAATGGTTAGGTAAGTTTGCAAAAGAATCAGTATGCAAACAATGCGAAGGCAAACGTTTAAATCAATCTGCGCTTTCGGTTAAAATAAGAGATTTAAATATTTTTGAACTTTCTGATCTGTCGGTTAAAAAACTACTTGAGTTTTTAAATAGCTTAACTTTAACCGAAGAAGAAAACGCGATTTCTTTAAGCATTTTAAAAGAAATTAAAGACCGTTTAATCTTCCTTAACGACGTTGGACTTTCTTACCTTAATTTAAATCGTTCGGCCGCGACCTTGTCTGGTGGTGAGTTGCAGCGAATTAGACTAGCCACACAAATTGGCGCAAAACTTTCGGGAGTACTTTATGTGCTTGACGAACCTTCAATTGGTCTTCATCAGGCTGACAACGCTAAGTTAATCAACACTCTTTGTAAAATGCGCGACCTTGGAAATACCTTGGTGGTGGTAGAACATGACACTGAGACCATGGAAGCCGCTGACTGGATTATTGACATTGGTCCAAAAGCCGGAGATTTTGGTGGTGAGTTGGTGGCGGAAGGCTCACCAAAAGACTTTATAGAAAAACCAAAATCTCTAACTGGCTATTATTTGTCTGGACAAACCGAAGTGCCAATTCCAACAAAACGCAGAGCAATCAGTGATTTTGATTATATAGAAATTAGTAAAGCACACGAAAACAACTTAAAAAACATTGACACTAGATTTTACTTAAATGTTTTAACTGTAGTTACAGGAGTTTCTGGCTCTGGTAAATCTAGTTTAGTGCAAGATGTCTTGTTAAAATCTCTGCAAATTAAATTAGGTGACACTAAACAAACTAAACCTAAAGTTGAGTGGGTACAAGATTTTTCAAAGATAAAGAAAATCATTGAAATCTCGCAAGCCCCAATTGGTAGAACCCCGCGTTCTAATCCAGCAACTTACATCGGTGTGTTTGACTATATTCGTGGACTTTTTTCAGAACTTCCTTTAGCAAAGCAAAGAGGTTATCAAAAAGGCAGGTTTTCTTTCAACGTCAAAGGTGGGCGTTGTGAGGAGTGCAAGGGTGATGGACTTAAAAAAATCTCAATGCACTTCTTGCCAGATGTTTATGTTAAGTGTAGTTTATGTAATGGAACTAGATTCAACTCAGAAACCCTGCAAGTTAAATACAAAGACTTTAACATCGCAGATGTTCTTGAGATGCGAGTGGAAGAAGCGGTTTCTGTTTTTAAAAATTTCCCGCAAATCCACAAACGCTTAAGCGTGATGCAGGAAGTTGGACTTGGCTACATTAAATTAGGTCAAGCCTCAGATACCTTGTCTGGTGGCGAGGCTCAACGCGTTAAGTTAGCTTCTGAACTGCATAAAGAAATTAGACCTGGAACTATCTTTATTTTAGACGAACCTACCACTGGACTTCATCAAGAAGACGTTAAAAAACTTTGTCAGGTTCTTCATAAACTAGTAGACAAAGGCACCACTATGGTAGTAATTGAACATAACTTAGATGTCATTAAACAGGCAGACTGGATAATTGACTTAGGGCCACATGGCGGTGATGAAGGTGGTGAAATTGTTGCGAAAGGTACTGTTCAAGATATTTGTGAAAATTCACGTTCCTTGACTGGAAAATATTTAAGAAAGGTGTTAAAAATATGATTAGAAAAATACAAAAACTTACAGCTAGATACCGTGAATCTAAGTTTTTTAAGTTTACAAATAAATACTGGGAAACTTTAACATTTCCGCTGCTAACCTTGATTTTTATTGCACTTCTTGCGCTTGCAACAAATGGTTTTAGTACACCAGACCGTGCAATTGGTTTCAGTAAAACGGCTTTTTCTATTTTTGGCCAAGACGTTAGATGGTATGCTGTCTTTATTTCTTTTGGAATATTTGCAGCAGTATACACTTCACTAAAAGAAGTCAAGAAATCAAATATCTCGGTATCCCATGCCACAGACGGAGTTTTAATAATTATTCCGCTTTCAATTCTGGGCTCTAGACTTTACTACCTGTTGTTTGACCCAAATGCTTCGCTTTCTTCGTTTTTTGATTTTAGAAGTGGTGGACTTGCAATTCACGGTGCAATAATTGTCGCAATGATTTCGGCAGCCATTTACTGCTGGGTCAGAAAAATCAATATGCTCTTGATTCTAGACATTGTGGCAATTGGTTTCTTAATCGGCCAAATTGCTGGCCGTTGGGGCAATTTTATCAACCGTGAGGCTCATGGCACAATGGCTGGAAATCTGAATTTCTTGCCAGGTTTTATACGCGAGCAAATGCACTTTAGCGGAAACAACTCAACTCAACTTGGCTACTGGCATCCGACTTTCTTATATGAGTCTTTGGCTAATTTATTTATCTTAATTTTACTGCTGGTAGTCCGTCGTTTTAAACTACTTAAAGTTGGCGATATGTTTGGAATATACACCGTAGCCTATGGCTTAATTCGTGGCTTTTTAATTGAACCTTTTCGCCAAGACCCACTTTGGATTGGCAAGATTAAACAAAATGTGTTAATTTCTGTACTCTTTGTAATAGGTGGTTTGATTTACTTTGGTGTTAAGTATCTTTACTTTACACACATTCCCTACTACACAGAGGCTACACCTTATCACTACGAAACTTACCTAGACCCTGGTAAAAAAGGACGCTATATAGTTAACGAAAAAGGTGAGAAAGTTGGGTCAGTTGCCTACTTTTTACTAGATGCAGATCTTGCTTTAAAACTGGGTTATAAGGCTATTTTGAAGTTTAAACTATATAACTCTATATTTGGAATCAAAACAGTTGTTTTCTCTAAACTTAACTTAAAACAAACTTTGGCTGAAAGCGCTTTATATTGTTCATTTAGAAATTCGTATCTGCAAGACGAAGTCAATCCGTTTTTGGCAAACGAATTGATGAGAAAAGAACGAGCATGCGTGATTTCAGAAAACGAAGAGATGCTAAAACTAGCGGATGCTTTTGAAATAAAAACAGTTTTCTATAGTACGGAAACTGCCGAAAACGGCTCTACAACCGCACTTTACAAGATTAACGATTTAAAGGATTTAAAGGATTTATTTAACTAATTATGAAAGATTTAATTATTATTGGCGCAGGCCCTGCTGGTCTGAACGCAGCAATTTATGCAGCAAGACAAAACTTAGATGCTTTGGTATTTGAAAGAAAAGTACCAGGTGGTGCAATTATTAACACCAAAGAAATTGAAAACTATCTAGGTTTTAGTAAAATCGAGGGTAGTGCATTAGCGAAATCTATGCACGAGCACGCTAAGTCTTTGGGCGCAAAAATAATTGCTGAAAACGTTTTAAAAATTGAAAAAATTGAAAATGGTTTCAAAGTTTCTACAAATCAAAATACCTATGAAACCAAAACTGTACTTTTAGCAACTGGCCAAAAGCCAAGAACACTAAACGTAGAAAACGAAGCCAAATACCTTGGCAATGGTATTTCTTTTTGTGCAACTTGCGATGGATTTTTCTACAAAGACTTAGATGTTGCAGTTATAGGTGGTGGCAACGCCGCTGTTGATGAGGCTGCTTTTTTGGCAGATATTTGTAAAAAAGTCACTGTAATCACTCAAGACCCACACTTAACTGCTGACAAAAAGGGACAAGCAGAACTATTTAAAAAAACCAACATTGAAGTTATTTATAACGCAAAAATTAAGAAAATCTTGGATGAAAACAACACATTGAAAGGAAGTAATTTTGACGTGTTTGACCAAAATCACTCAGTTTTTGTAGACGGTATTTTCATTTTTATTGGCCAAGTTCCAGAGTCTTCACTACTTGACACAGAATTGCAAAAAGAATGGGGATACTATTTAGTAAATGAAGACTTGTCTACTTCTATTCCTGGTATTTTTGTAGCAGGCGACGTTAGAAAAAAAGCAGTTAGACAAGTAATTACAGCCGCAGCCGACGGCGGTATTGCAGTTTCTGCGATTGCTAGATACTTAAAAAACCATGGCTAATTCAAGCCAACTGTTGGCTGATGAATTAAAAAAACTCGGGATATCTTTTTCTAAGTACTGCAAGCAAGCAATTCTTGCCTGCATTTTAAAACTGCCGTTTTTAGAGTTGAAGCAGTTTTTAATGTTGGCACTTTACTTAAAAAAACCAGCAAATCAAGATAGCGAGTTTTATGAGTTTAAAGTGCCTTACGAACTACTTGAACTCTATGACACTGCTTTTAAAAAACTAAAAGTTAAAGCAGTTGTCAACTATGGCTCTAAAAAGGTAGTTTTTGCGCACCTTGATTTTTTGACAATTGAACCAGAAACTAATACAGTAATTGCAGAAATTTCTAAACCTTTGTTTTTCAAAACCCTATTTTTGATACTAGGCTCAATTAACTCACCAAGTTCTGCAAATTATCACCTGGAGTTTAAGTTCAAAAACACTGAGTCTTGTTTTTTTGCCCAAAAAACTTTACTTAAGTACAATTTAGACGCCAGAATTTCAAAACGTTTAGACCACTTTTTGCTATATATTAAGTCTTTTGACCAAATAGTTGATTTTTTAAATCACTCAGAACTAAACAAAATCGCAGAGCGCTACACTAACTGTAAAATTGACAGAGAAGTGGCGACCACTTTGCAACGTCGAGTGAATTGTGAAACTGCTAACATTAAAAAAACTTCTGAAGTTGCTGCCAAACAAATTAAGCAAATCAACTTTATTTTTGCAAACCTAGAAACTGAACTTGACTCAGAACTAGAGCGAGTTATGAAATTAAGATTAAAACACCCCTATAGTTCACTTTCTGAACTTCAGTCAATCTACATTTCTACCTTTAAAAAACAAATCAACCGAGCGCATTTGAGCAACAAGTTTATCAAGGTCAAAAACCTTTACGATAGGCTAAAAAGGCACTAAATTATGCTAAAATGTCATTGGAGAATAAAATGAAAAAAGAACTACAAATTAGGCTAAATTTAATTAAATCTATCTATATTTATAACTTAGGAATTGAAAATAATTTAGTGTTAACAGACGAAGAAAAAGAGATTTTTTTACTATTTTTATCTAAGGTAAACGAAATTGACGAAACAATTTCTAAGGCCTTGATCGGTTATAGTTTAGACAGACTTTCTAAATTAGACAAAGCAATTGTTGAGTACTCGGTTTTTGAAATGCAAGAACTCAAAACCCCTGTGCCGGTTGCAATCAATGAAGCGGTCGAAATCACAAAGTTGTTTTCGGATTTAGATGACGAAAAACAACATAAGTTTACCAACAAGTTACTGCAAAATATCGTTGCTAATTTAAAATGAGCGGAGCAGAGATTCAAAATAATAATACAGATAAAAACGTTATTGAAGTAGACTTTTTTAGCCAAAATATTGCCGATTTAGTTAAACATAATTTTGGCTATAGTCATTTTTTTGTGTTGGGCGAAGTTAAAGCAACTTACTCGGAATACGAGGCTAAAAACCTCAAAAGTCATCTTTACTTTAACTTAGTTGGCAAAGAAAGTGCGCTGAGATGTGCAATTTGGCAAAGTACTGCAAGTAAACTAGACTTCATTCCTTACACTGGTATGCAAGTGATAGTCGATATCACTATTTCTTATTACCAAAAAGGTGGTTCAATAACCGCGACAGTTTGGCAGGTTTATGACTACGGTGAGGGTAAAAAGAAACGTGAAAAAGAAAAACTAATTAAAGACCTTAATTCCCTTGGGTACTTTGAAAAAGAAAGGAAAAGAAAAATTCCCCAAAACCCAGCGGTAGTCGGAATAGTAACTTCGGCTACGGGCGCTGCCCTTAGAGACATTAAAGAAAACGCATATAAACGCTTTCCTTTAATTGACTTTATTGTCTACAACACCTTAGTGCAGGGCGAAAACGCCGCTCGTGAAATTAAAAAAGCCATAGAACTCGCGAACTTGGAAAACAAAGCAGAAGTTTTAATTGTTGGACGCGGAGGTGGTGCTAAAGAAGACCTTGAGGCTTTTGACACAAAAGAAGTTGCAGATGCTATCTATTTTTCTAAAATCCCTGTGATTTCTGCAGTTGGACACGAAAGAGATGTCTCAATTTCAGACTACGTTGCCGACCTTTTTGCGTCTACCCCAACAGACGCCGCTGCTCTAATTACTCAAATTACAACTGTTGATTTTCAAAATAAGTTAGCCGAATTTAACCACACAATTTTGACTAATTTAAAAAACAAAGTACACCAAGAAAACTCAGAACTGAGAACCTACGAAGCAGCACTAGAGCGAGTTTCTCCGCTGAGTAAGTTGACCAAACTTCAACAAGAACTAATGTTGCTTAATAACCAAGCGAAGTTAATGCTCGCTGCTCTTTACTCAAAAAAGCAAGCAACGCTAGCGGTTGCTCTGCAAAGATGCCGAAACTCAGTTATCAACACTTACAATAAAAACGCAGAGTATTTAGATGAACTCACAACTAAGCTTCCAAACCTACACAAAACTTTAAGTGTTGCTCAAGGTCAAATTACTGACTTTAAACTAAAACTGCCAAATATTCCTGAAATTATTAAAAATAAAGAGTTTGAGTTAAAACTTTTTAAAGAGCAACTTAACAACTTTGACTTAAATAAAAAACTTGAACAAGGTTATGCTCTGGTATTTAAAGACCAACAAATGGTTAGAAGCGTAAAAGATGTTAACGGCAATGACAGCCTTGAAATTAAAATAAAAGACGGTACTTTAAAAGTAGTAGTCACTAGCATAAAAGGAGAGTAAAAGTATGAAAAATTCAGAAAAAAACTTAGAGTTAAAGGCACTGTTTGCAAAAATAAAGGAAAACATTGATAAATTAAATCAAGAAAACGACATCATGGTTTCAATTGAACTTTACAAGCAAACCAAAGACCTAATTCAAAAAGCCGACTCTATTTTAGAGGTTGCTAAAAAAGCAATCGAAAATGAGCAGTAATTTTAATTTACTAAACTTTTTACCTGCTGACTTAAAAAAACTCAAAGTCCAAGACCTGCCCAAACTTTGTGCAGAAATTAGGGAGTTCATTAAAGAAAATATCTTAAAGTCCGGTGGACATCTTAGTTCTAATTTAGCAACAATTGAGCTAACTGTGGCTTTGGTTTATTTACTTGACTTAGACAAAGACAGACTGCTTTTTGACATTGGCCACCAGGCATACACCTACAAAATTTTGACTGGTCGTGGCAGTGGTTTTCTTAATTTTAGTGAAAGAAAAATTTCTGGGTTTACCGCATACAGCGAATCTAAATACGATTTTTTTGAAGCAGGACACGCATCTCAGTCTCTGTCTGCTTTGGCGGGATTTGTCTTAACAAACCCATTAAACAAGAATATAGCGGTGATTGGAGACGGTGCGCTAAATGCAGGAATTGCCTTTGAAGGACTAAATGCTTTAAGTGGATATAGCCTACCCGGCACAGTTATTATTAACAACAACAAATGCTCAATTGTTGAAAATGTTGGCGCATTTAGACACACCTTAAATGACCCAAGCAAAGCACACGCATACTTTGAAGCGCTTGGTTATCAGTTTTTTTACCTTAAAGAAGGTAATGACGTTATTGCTTTAATAGACACTTTGAAAACTGTTTTAAAGGTACAAAAACCGGTTGTTTTTTTAATTGAAACAATTAAGGGAAAAGGGCTTGTTGAAGCGGTTTCAGATGTAAGCGGTAAGTATCATTCATACAGTGCTTCCACTCAAACTCAAACCCCTTACATCATGGGAAAAGTAATTTCTGAGTTTGCAAAACTACGCGATTTTTATTTAATTGAAAGTGGTATGGAACTTGGCAACTTCACCAAAGACTTTAAAGAAAAATACCCAGATAGATTTATAGACTCAGGTATAGCTGAGGGCAACTCTGCGATGTTAGCGGCTAGTTTAGCATTAAATAAAAAAAAAGTAGTATTACCATATTACACTACTTTTATTCAGCGCTCGCTTGACTACTTGCTTACAGACATTGCACGAGTAAACTTAGATGTAACTTTACTTTTAAACTCAGCCTTTTTAACAAATCGTGACCCTTCTACTCACCAAGGTACTTACTTTACTAAATTACTTAGTTGCTTTCCAAACACCAAAGTTTTTGCCTGTGGTCTAGACACCGACTACGCAACACTGCTTTCTTCAACTTTTGATTTACCTGGGCTAAAGGCGATTGCTTATCCAAAACTACCACTTAACAAAGAATCTGATCTAGAAACTTTTTCTATTAAGTTTAAAAAAGAGCCTTTTTGGCAAACTCTTAAAACTGGTAAAGACACTTTGGTTTTAAGTTACGGGCCAATTTTAAAAGAAATTTATCAAAACTTAAACGAAAACTTTACACTAGTTAACGCAAGACTAATTTCTCAAATAGAAGACGAGGTTAGTTTTTTAAAACAAGTTGAAAAACACACAAAAATAGTAGTAGTTGAAGAAGCAAGTTCCCTGCTTTACGGTTTAGTTCTAGATTTTTTAAATCGTCGTAATTTAAACAAAAAAGTTATTCCTTTGAACTTAGACAATTGTTTGGTTTCAGAAAAAACCAGAGCAGAACTACTTAAAGACTTTAAATTAACGCTGGCCGACATCAAAGCAGCGATAGAAAATTAAAAAAAGGTTGAATAAATCAACCTTTTTTAAAAATATTTAATTTGACTAAATAACTCCGTTTGCTATTAAGATAATTGAAATAAAAGCAGCTACGAATGAAAGCGCCATCGCACCTAGAATTACCCAAATTACGATTTTACCCTTTAGTGTTTTACTTGGGTTTTTTAAAATAATTACTCCAGGTTCTTGGATTTTTTCTTTTTTGTCTTTAAGAGCCTTGCT
>CAUTMP010000009.1:0-35134 GCA_963539755.1 uncultured Acholeplasmataceae bacterium
TTGAAGAATTGGCACAAACATTAGGTATATAGTGTCCACAATTGGGAATTCTTTATTAAATAGAATTTAACGCCGAATATTTTTTATTTTTTGAAGAATATTCAGTTATAACTTGATTTTAATATGGCTATACAAAAAAATTTATTTGAAAGGGAAAAAGATTTTATGAAAGTTTTTAAAACAGAAAAGTATTTGTCTAAAATCAGGGGGTTTTGTTTTGCAAATGACTTAATAAAAGTAATTACCGAAATTAGACGCTCTGGTAAATCTACACTAATGTAAACAATTACAAATAAACTAGCTCTAAAAGGCGTCAATAGTACTAATATCATTTATATCAATTTAGATAAAAGAGGATTTAAAAATATCAAGACTGCCGTGGACCTTGAAAGTTTAATTGAGTCTAGCAAAATTTAAAAAAAGCTGGCTTTAAAATTACTATAGAAACGGTTTCTAAATACATTCAAATTTTAATTTACACAAAAATTCTCTATGAGTGCAATAGGTTTGACATGAAATCTAAACAATACTTAAAAGGCGAAAAGAAATACTATTTAGCGGACTTGAGTTTTTATTATGCTGTGAACACAGACAATAGAATAAACTTTGGTCCTAGTCTTGAAAATATCGTTTTTGTTTTTGCAAGAAGTAAAGGCTATTCAGTTAGTGTTGGTAGAATTGGTCTACTTGAATGCGATTTCATATTAAGAGATTTGGACAACAATTATTCATACATTCAAGTTGCTAACACTATTTTGGCAAACTTAGAAACTGAAAACAGAGAATACTTGCCGCTTGAAAAAATCAAAGACAATTTTCCTAAGTATGTAGCAACTTTAGATTATTTAGAACAAAAAAGAAATGGGATAAAACATATAAATTTAGTTGATTTTACGAAAAACAATTCAGATTTTTAATGAAAACAAAGAAATATACTTAAACCAAAAACGCCAAATTGCCAAGTAGAATTAAGCCAAATAGCCAAGTAGAATTAAGCCAAATTGCCAAGTAGTTGATTATAAACTCAATTAGCTATACAATATAGCAAAGGAGCAAATATGCCTGAATACCTAAACCGAATCATAGAACATAAACTAAAAGAAACGCTTGAAACTTGCGGAGCTGTATTGATTAAAGGGCCAAAATGGTGTGGAAAATCCACTACTGCTTTAAAATTTGCTAAAAGTGCAATTTTTATGCAGGATATAGATGAAAAAGCGCAAAATATAGCACTTGCTAGAACTTCTTCAAAAATTTTTTTAGCAAAAGAACCCCCCTTGCTTATAGATGAATGGCAAGTGATACCGTTTATTTGGGATGCGGTTAGATTTCAAGTAGACCAACGAAAAAAGTTTGGTCAATTTATATTAACAGGTTCATCAACCCCACTTTCAAAAAACAAAAAAGCACAAATTATGCACTCTGGAGTCGGCAGAATTACTACTATATATATGCGCCCTATGTCTCTTTTTGAATCTTTAGAAAGTACAGGTTCAGTTAGTTTAAGTGAACTTTTTAGTGGTATTTATCCAATGGCAGTAAATTCTAAATTAAACTTATCAGACTACAGTTTTTTAATATGCCGTGGTGGCTGGCCACAATCCATTGGCCTGCCTAGAGAAAAAGCACTGAAAATTGCAAAAAACTACTTTATCCAAGTAATTGAAAATGACTTGCTTGAAGGTACAGATATAGTTAGAAATAAAGATAAACTAAGGAAAACACTAGTGGCATACGCTAGAAATATTTCAAGCGAGTGTTCTATTCAAACTTTGATAAATGATGTTAAATCAGACGGGAGCACCGTAATATCAGACAACACGGTAGCGTCCTATCTTGAGATTTTCAGAGAGAATTTTATAATTGAAGATATCAGTGCTTGGAATCCAAACATAAGAAGTAAAACAGCAATTAGAACTTCTCCAACTAGACATTTTATTTGTCCTTCAATTGCAGCAAACGCATTAAACATCGCGCCTGATGATTTGATAAACGACCTTAATACTTTCGGGTTAATGTTTGAGGATTTAGTTGTGCGCGATTTAAAAGTATATGTAGATAAACTAGGCGGTACAATTTATCATTATCGCGATAAAAGCGGGTTAGAATGTGATGCAGTAGTTTATCTTGATAATGGTAAATTTGGTTTAATTGAAATTAAACTCGGAAGTGCGGTTGGAATTGAAGAAGCTGCTAAAAATTTACTTAAATTAAAAGCACTATTACCTGAGAAAAAACAGCCTAGTTTCTTAATGGTAGTTACAACTACCAACTTAGCCTATACTCGTGAAGATGGAGTAATAATTTGCCCACTTGGTTGTCTCAAAGATTAACTTTTTTACGTTTTTTGAAAAAGTTAAAAGTTAAAATAATTTAGTTTTTTAAAGAGAATAAGAAAAATTCTTAGACCAAAAACGCCAAATTATAAAGTGAAATAGCGCCAAATTATAAAATGAAATAGCGCCAAATTATAAAATGAAATAGCGCCAAATTATAAAATGGCTTGATTGAAAAAGATTTTTATATTAAAATGTATGTGCGGGTGTTCATATGAAAAAATATTTAAATCGCATAATTGAAAAAAAAATTCAAGACAAATTAGCAAGTTGTGGTGCACTATTAGTCAAAGGGCCTAAATGGTGTGGAAAGTCAACCACTGCCTTGAAGTTTGCCAATAGCGTTATCTACATGCAAACAAATAAAAATAAGGCTCAAAACATTGAACTGGCAAAAACTGAACCAGAGGCTTTTTTGGCAAAAAAACCACCTCTTCTAATTGATGAATGGCAAGAAATTCCTTTTATTTGGGATGACATTAGAACAGAGGTTGACAAAAGAGGAGAATTTGGTCAATTCATACTAACAGGCTCTTCGACACCTTTAATGCAAAAAGAAAAAGCACAAATTATGCATTCTGGTGTCGGTAGAATAACAACTTTAATTATGCGGCCTATGTCTTTATATGAATCTCTAGACAGCACTGGCGGAGTTAGTTTAAATGAACTTTTTATGGGGAAGAAAATCAAAACTCAAGAATCTAAACTAACTTTTAAAGACTATTGCCATTTGATTTGTCGTGGTGGCTGGCCGCAAAGTGTAGGAGTTTCAAAAGAAGTAGCTCTAGAAATTTCAAAAGACTACTTTGAACAACTAATTCAAAGCGACCTCTTAAAAGATAAAAGATTTTTTAGAGACAAACAAAAACTAACAAAAACTCTAAAGTCATACGCTAGAAACATCTCAAGCCAATGTTCAATTAAAACTTTAATGAACGATATTAAAGAAAATGACAACCTTTCTGTTTCTAACATCACTATTCTTTCTTATCTTGAGTTATTTAAAGAAAACTTTATTATTGAAGACATTCAGGCCTGGAACCCTAATTTACGCAGTAAAACAGCAATTAGAACTGCACCAACAAGACACTTTATTTGTCCGTCAATTGCCGCCAGAGCCTTGGAACTAGGGCCAGGTTCTCTTTTAAACGATCTCAAGACCTTTGGTCTGCTTTTTGAGGATCTGGCAGTTCGTGACCTCAAAATATACGCTGAAAAACTAAACGGAAAAGTTTATCACTACCGCGATAAAAACGGGCTTGAATGCGATGCTGTGGTGTATCTAGATAATGGGGATTTCGGACTAATTGAAGTAAAGATAGGAAACAGCACTAGAATTGAAGAAGGTGCTAAAAACCTACTTAAACTAAAGTCTTTACTATCACCTAAAATGAAAGAACCTAGTTTTTTAATGATACTCACTACAAGCGACACTGCGTATGTTCGCAGTGATGGAGTAATTGTTTGTCCACTCGGTTGTCTTAAAGACTAACTTGCATATTTGAAAAAGTGTCTGACAAAATTGAAAATAAGCAAAAACTGAGATTTTATATATCTTAGTCTAAATCCTTTAATAACTCTTTTTTAACTTCTTCTAGGCTATATACTCTACCATTTTTAAAATCATTTTCTGCTTTTTCTAGTTCTAAGTTAAATTCATATTCTTTTAAATCTGAAATAGAAACCGGTTTATTAAAAGGAACCTTAACATCAAAAGGCAATCCATTTTGCATAATAACTTGTTTAAGAAAAACAGAAATTGCGTCTGACATTGAAACACCTAATCTTTCAAGCACAGCCTCTGCCTGCGCTTTGACAGCATTATTAACTTTTACACAAATATTTGAAGTCTTACTCATTTATGTCACTTCCTTTCGTGTCAATGATACCATTTACTTACAAATATCTACCTAACTAAAATAACACTTAAGTATATACTTACATAATCTAAAAAGAACGATTATAAATAAATTAAAAAATACATCACAATTGCTAAAATCACTAAACTGTTGTATACTTACTAACTGTTAAAGCACGCATTTATTTGCTTTAAATATCTTTAACTTAGGATGTAGTAGTTTGTTTATTGCTTTACAAATGAGGCAATTTAAAGATTATAAAGTTAAATAAAGGCGTTTTGCTGACTTATTCTATAAGGAGGTAAAAATATATGTCACGTTTCTTAGGATCAACTTGGAAAAAATCTCGCCGTCTAGGTTATTCAGTTTCAGAAACTGCCAAAGAACTGAAAAAAAGAGCATATGCTCCAGGTCAACACGGTAAAAGACGCGCTAAAGTATCTGACTATGGTTCTCAGTTAAATGAAAAACAAAAAGTTAGGTTTACTTATGGTGTTTCTGAAAAACAATTTGTCAAAACTTTTCACGAGGCTAAAAAACTTGCTGGTAACTTGGGTGAAAACTTCATCAAGCTACTAGAATCTAGACTAGATAACTTAGTTTATAGAGCAGGCCTTGCTAGAACTCGCCAACAGGCAAGACAACTTGTTAACCACGGACACATTTTAGTTGATGGCAAAAAAGCAGATATTCCATCAATGCGTCTAAAACCAGGTCAAGTTATTTCTTTAAAAGAACGTTCAAAAGATTTACTTGTTGTTAAAGAAAGTCTTGAGGCTAAATTCAGAAGTTTTGAATTTGTTGAACTAGACGAAAACAAAAAAACAGCAACTTTTGTGCGTTTCCCTGAAAGAAAAGAAGTGCTACAAGAAATTAACGAACAACTTATTGTTGAGTTCTACAACCGTTAATTAACTTAGGTTAAAAATAAAACACCCCATTTCCTAGATAATTGGAAATGGGGTTTTTAGTTCTTACTCTAATGCTGTTCCTTCAGAAAGAATATCAACATACTGTTTATACACATACTGCTTATATCTTTGTTTATCTTCAAGAAGTCCAAGTATTCCGAGGTCTACTAAAGTTTCTAGTAAATTATTGACAGTTGGCCTGCTAAAATTTAAAAAATTGCAAATATCTTTGGCCTCTAAAATAGGGTGTTTAAGTAGGTATTCGTATACGCTAAGTAAATTTGAGGTATTTCCCTTTGTCGCTTTTCTGATTTTTTCTATGTCTGTTTTTTTAAGTCTTGTAATTTTTTGAATAGACACAATTGCGTCTTCAGATACTTCACAAATTCCTTTTATAAAAAATGAAACCCATTCTTCAAACTTACCTTTTACGCGAGCGTTATTTAAAAGTTCGTAGTACTTGGTTCTATTTTTTTTAAAAAAATAACTTAAATAAAGAACCGGATATTCAATCAAACCGTGTTCTTTTAAGAATAGTATTATCAGTAGTCTGCCTATTCTGCCGTTTCCATCTAAAAACGGATGTATTGTTTCAAATTGGTAATGAATTAACGCAATTTTAACTAAATCAGAAATAGTTCTCTCTTCGTGAATATACTTTTCTAAAGCACTTAAAGCGTATTCCATTTCAACAGGGGCTGGTGGTACAAAAGTAGCAGTACTTAATGTACATCCAGCGCAGCCAATCCAGTTTTGAGATCTCCTTAACTCCCCTGGTAATTTTTCGCTGCCCCGAACATCTGACAACAAAATAGAGTGAGTTTCTTTAATTAGTCGTATGCACAGCGGTAGTTCTTTTAATCTATTAAAAGCGTATTTGGTTGCCTTGACATAATTTACAATTTCAGCGGTATCTTTGATTTTTTCGCGTTTTCTGTCTTTTTGTAAAACATCAATCAGTGATGCTTGCGTGCCTTCTATTTGTGAACTAATAACTGCTTCTTTTTGTACGTGCATGGAAACAAATAAATCAATATCTAGTAGAGTTGTGGCCACTCCGTCTAATCTTCCTAAAAGCAAGTTAGCCTTATTGATTAGGCTTTGAAGTTCTGAATCTATATTCAATTTCAAACGATTTAAATCGTGTGGAACAAAACATTCATAGCCACTTTGCATCTTTTTTAAAACGCCCGCTCTGTCGGTTTCTAGTTTCATAATTTCACCTTTTTAAGTTAAGTTTATTTTACTTAGCCTAAGTATATCGTTTTTAAGTAAAATTTTCAATCGTTTTTTTTACTTAAAACATGCTTTCTATTTTGCCGTTTTAGTGATTAGTCTATCATGCTAAATGCATAATTTGAGATAAACAGTGGAGTGGGTTGTACGGTTTTTTTGGTTTATACTATGCATGCCTCATATAAAAATACCCCATTTCATATGCGCAGGAAATGGGGTCAATTTCAAACAAAGATAAGTTTTTGTAAAAAATAAAGAATTTTTTTAAAAGCGGATTGTTTGCTAAATTGGATGTTTTGGTAGTTTAAAAATTTGTATCTCTTAAAATAAGAAATCGCGGGATATTTAATTTGTTTATCTTCAAAATTTCCGTCAAGTGTATAAACAGAAGAACCAGAACCAGTAGTCTGTAGTTTAAAGCATACTTTTTTAAGTGCAAGATATACAGCCTGTTCTTCTGGGTTTGTCAGTTCATAAATCTCATCAAAGTCGTTTTGCACACTCGCCCAAAACTCATCAGTTTTACCTTCATTAAATAACTTAATTAGCTCTTTTACTTTATCGGTGTCAATTTCGGAAGGTTTTACTTTTTGATACATGCAAGCGGTTTCAAAGGGCTGACTAAAGCTTTTTAAATGCACATACTTAAAAGGACATTTACCAAGATACTCAACGGTTGAACCGGTTTTTAACATCACGCCCGGCAGTGGCTTTAAAAAGTAAACGCAGTCTTGTCCGTATTTTTCAATAAAGTCTGCTTTTTGCATCAACGTTAAATCTAACTTATATAAAGAAGACAAACAATTTAAAAGAGTTGCAAGCACAGTACTAAGACCGCCTAGTCCAGCGCCTAGTGGAATATTTTTTTGAATTGACAGTGCTACTTTTTTAGTAAGTTGAAACTCAGTTTGAAAGTCAGTTAAAAACTGACTTAGTTTATCTACTTTAAACCAAGGAGTTTTAGAAATGATTTGGTTTGTGGGTTTGTTTGTTAATTTAACCCAGATTTTGTCATGTAAAGAAATTGGTGCAACAATAGAAACAATTTCATGCAAACCGTTTTCCATTACCTCGCCCACTCTTAAATCTAGATTGATTTTGGCATAAGCTTTTGCTTTCATATTTCCTCCTTAATTTTGATCAACCTTAAAAACAAGTTTTGAAACTCAATTGCCGTCAGTTTTTCTGCTCTGATGTTTTGATTGATTTTAAGGTCTTTAAAAACATTTAAAATATCTTGTTTTTCAATTTTAGTTTTAAGCAAATTATTAAACAGAGTTTTTCGCTTAGAAAAGAAACAAATTTTTAAGAACTCAAAGTATCTCTGTTTTTGGGTTTCTGAAATCAGTGCATGTTTTGCTTGAAAACAAACAACTGCACTATCTACTTTTGGAACCGGATAGAAGCAGTTTTTAGAAACAGTGAACGCTTTTTTAACTTCAAAGAAACTTTGAACTGAAACGCTTAACTTTGAGTATTCTGAAGAACCAACACTAGCAACTAGTCTATCTGCGTATTCTTTTTGAACCATTAAGATAAATTCAGAAACCTGGCTATTGATGATTTTAAAGATTATGTCTGAAGATATATAGTAGGGAATATTGCCAATCACAATATCGTAACTTTGCCCAGTAAGGCTATATTCAAGAAAATCGGCGATAACGAAATTAAAGTTTTTGTACTGATTTTTAAGGTCTGTTAGTTTCGCTGCCAGCTCTTTGTCTATTTCTACAGAAAAGACTGATTTTGATTTTTTTAAAAGAATTTTGGTAAGCGCACCTTCTCCTGGTCCAACTTCTAAAATATTTAAATCAGGTCTAACTTCAGCATCTATTTTGTTTAAAATGTTTAAATCATTTAAGAAGTTTTGGCCAAAATGTTTTTTGAATTTATGCATTTAAAACCTCTTTTAATTGTTGTTTTGAGTAATTTGAATTATTTAAGAAATTCAGAAGTTGCTTTGTATTGAAGTGATAAATACCAAGCAGGGAGTGTAGTTTATTTTTATTTCCTCTGCTTTCTGGACCTGTTATTTTTAGTTCAACTAAATCCGATAAAGAAAAATTATTTTGCTTTAAAATAGCCTTGTTAAGCAATTTACCAGTATTTAGTATTTTTAAGAAATCTTCTTTAGATAGGTTTTCGAGTCCAACTTTGTGCTTTTTAATGCATTTGTCTTTAGGTAAATCTAAAAAACTCGCAGAAGGGATTTCTGATAAAACAATGTTTCTAATCTTAGTGCCAGCACTGTCAGGATCTGTAATTACAATTATTTCGTTGTCTTTTTCAAGGCTTTTGAGTTGATCAATAGTTGTCTTGTTAATGCCAAGACCGTTAGTTTTAATACAGACACTGTCAGGAAATACACTTTTGATAACTTTAATATCATTTTTCCCTTCAACTACAAATACTTGCATTATTTACCCCAAGTATATTGTTTTACAACTTTTGCGCGTTTTGCTAAGTTTGCAACAAAATCAGAGTAGTCTTGTAGTTTAACTATTTGCTTATCTTGAGTTAAAAGTAAAATTGGTTCTCTTTGAAAATCATAAATTTGTTTTTTAAGTTCCCAAATTACACCATTTGGTTTTTCACCAGTAAATTCTTTTGGTTGCCAGTTTTGGCGATATATGAATTCCCATGCTAACTTAGCGACTGGTGAATTACTTTTGCTAAGTTGTTTAAAATAAGTTAAAAAATAAGCATCGTCTAAATTTAAAAATAATTCTAAATCTGGGTTGTTAGGCGATTTTAAAACTTTTTTAAGTAGAGGGTCATGAACACTTTCAAGGTCTTTAAAAATCTCCATTAAATTAAAATCGCGTCCAATTACACTAGGATGTAGATACACCTGCATATACATGTGATAGCGAGAAATTAAATAATTTTCAATTGCGTATACTGCACTTTCTTTAAAGCACAATTTACCATCGTGCACAGTTAGACTGTTAATTAGTTTGGATGAGTCTATGTCGCCAGTTTTAACTGCTGCAAAATACGAATCTCTTTTTAAGTAGTCTAGTCTGTCAATATCTAGTTGACTAGATAATATAGATTCGAGTAAAGGAAATCTTTTGTCTTTTGCCAAGACTGAACAAACATCTTTGACAAACTCTTTGTCAACTTCATTTAAAATACCACTAATCTCGGGATCGTTTGCAATAATATAAGCACCTCTTAATTCGTGAACTCCGTTAACTAGACTATCATACAAATGTGAAAAAGGACCATGTCCGATGTCGTGAAGTAATGCAGACACCATTAAAATTAGTTGTTCTCTTTTAGAAATTGACAGTTTTTCACAAATTTGTCTTGCAAGTTCATAGACCCCAAGGCAATGTGAAAATCTAGTGTGTACAGCGGAAGGAAATACAAAAAAGGAATTGCCCATTTGATAAATACGGCGCAACCTTTGAAAAAATTTAGTGTCAACTAAGCGCTTAATGATGTCTTCTTTTAAAATAACGTAGCCATAAACCGGGTCTACTATAACTCTGTCTTTCATTGCAACTCCTTTCTGAATTTAGTATAATTTTTAAAAAACGAGGTAATAATGGAAACAATTTTTAGTAAAATAATCAATAGGGAAATTCCTGCAAACATAGTGTATGAAGATGAATTGTGTTTGGCTTTTCTAGATATCAATCCACTAAGTAAAGGACACACTCTAGTAATACCAAAGAAATATGCATGTAACTTTTTAGATGTAGACGCAGAAACCTTGATGCATTTAACTAAAGTTAGCCAAAAAATCGCACAAACTATGCAAACTGCTTTAGGCGCTAATGGTGTAAATATCTATACAAACGCAGGCAAGTTAGCAAACCAACAGGTAATGCATTTCCACATTCACGTGATTCCTAGATATACTGGTCTTGAGTTTAAAACTCAACGCTTTGAAATTGAACCTATTGATTTTAAAGAAACTGAACATTTATTAAAAGAAAGTCTGAAATAGACTTTCTTTTTTTATTTTATAGTTTTGATTTCTTTAACTCCTATATATTTTTGCAATATTTTAGGGATTAAAATTGTGCCATCAGCTTGTTGGTAATTTTCAATTATAGCAATCGCGCATCTGCCAACTGCTACACCTGAACCGTTTAGAGTGTGTACAAACTCGGTTTTTGCGTCTTTGGTACGTTTAAAACGAATATTAGCGCGTCTTGCTTGGTAGTCATTTGCTGTTGAAACCGAAGAGATTTCTCTATATTTGTTTTGTCCAGGTAGCCAAACTTCAATGTCATAAGTTAAAGACATAGAATGTCCCAAATCTCCTGAGCACAGTCTAACAACTCGGTAAGGCAACCCTAATTTTTGCAAGACTAATTCTGCTTCTTTTAACATTTTCTTAAGTTCTTTTTTACTTTCTTCTGGTTTAGTGAAAGCAATTAGTTCAACTTTGTGAAATTGATGTTGACGAATTAGACCCTTGGTGTCTTTGCCAGCAGCCCCCGCTTCTGGTCTAAAAGCGGTTGAGTAGGCACAGTACTTAAGTGGCAAAACACCAAAATCCAAAATTTCATTTCTATACATGTCGATCATTGGAATTTCTGCAGTCGGATTTAAATAAAGTTCAGTGTCTTCAAGGCGGTAAGCCTCTGACATAAATTTCGGAAACTTACCAGTTGCATACATTGAGTCCTTTGACACCAAGTAAGGCGGAATACACTCAATATAGCCACGTTTAGAATGCAGGTCTAACATAAACGAAATTAGCGCTCGCTCTAGTCTTGCACCAAGTCCGATGTCGTAGACAAATCTAGCACCCGCAACTTTACCCGCTCGCTCAAAGTCAAACAGACCTAGTCGTTCGTTTAATGTAACGTGGTCTTTTGGAGTAAAGTCAAACTTTGTAGGCGCTAGGTAAGTTTTAATTACGGTATTTTCATTTTCGTCTTTGCCGAAAGTTACTTCGCTGTCGGGAATATTTGGTAGGTCTAAAATCAAGTCTTCAAGTTCCTTAGAAACAACTTCAAAGTCTTGAGTAAGCGTGGCTATTTTTTCGCCGCACTCTTTACTTTCGGCTAACACCAAAGAAATGTCTTTGCCCTGTTTTTTAAATTCAGGGATTTGTGCGGTTAGAGTATTTTTTTTGGCTCTTAAGTTGTCAATCTCTGCTTGAACTCGGCGCTTATTTGAAATTAGTTTAGGTAGTTTGGCAAACTCTTCGTTGTTGAAGTTAGGTCTTAAGGCTAACTTGGCTTGAACTTTTTTAAAGTTTTTTTGTAAATAATTTAGATCAAACATCTATGCTTACTCGCTTTCTGTCTCGCTTTGAGGCAATTTATCGGCTTCTTGGAAAGACTCATCTAAAGTAATAGTTTGGACCTTTGAGCCTTCGGCTGGTTTGATAATTTTAACGCCTTGGGTGTTGCGAGAAGTTCTGGAAATCTCGACAATAGGGGTTCTAATTACTACACCTAAATTAGTTGAAGCAATTAAGTCTTGTTGGTCAGTTGCAACAATCAGTGCAACCAGACTACCGGTTTTTTCAGTAATCTTCATAGTCTTCACACCTTTACCAACTCGCGAAGTTGTGCGGTACTCTTTTGCTTGAGTTCGCTTACCAAGGCCAAGTTCAGAAACCACTAAAACATCGGTTTCGTCGTCTTTAACTATAGAGCAGCCAATGATTTCATCGTCTTGTGCTAAAGTAATTGAACGCACACCTTGAGATGCGCGACCAAGTGGACGAAGAGTATCAGACTTAAATTTCAAGGCTTGCCCTTGTTTTGTGGCAATCATAATAAAAGGATTGCCTTCAAAGTGCACGGCTTGCAGCAGTTCGTCATCTTCAACCAACTGAATGGCTTTTTTTCCGTTTGCATTAACTCGACTAAACTCACTGTCTGGTGTTTTTTTAATCTTTCCACCTTTAGTTAAGAAAAATAAATATCCGTTTTCTAAATCTGGGGCTAAATTAGTAATACATTGAAAATGCTCGTTTTCTTGAAAATCAATTAAGTTAACTAACGGTAGACCTTTGCCTTGTTTTGAGGCTTCAGGGATTTTAAAGGCTTTTAGTTGATATACACGCCCAAAATTAGTAAAGATTAAAATTTGGTCGTGTGAGTTGGTTTTTAAAATTACTTGGACTTTATCATCTTCATTGACCTTAATTCCACTTGCCCCAACTCCACCTCTAGATTGCACTCTATATTGATCTGCGTCTATTCGCTTAACATAACCATTTTCGGTAACTGTAACAATTACATCTCTACGTGGAATTAAGTCTTCATTTTCAATATCTAGTGAAGTTGAGAAGTTCAAAATAGACTTGCGTGGCTTGTTGTATTTAGCAATTAGTTCACTAAGTTCGCCTTTAATGATTTCTTTTTGTTTATCTGAACTGCTTAAAATTAAGTTGTAGTACTCAATTTTTGCAAGCAATTCTTGGTGCTCTTCGTGAATTTTTTCAATTTCAAGACCGGTTAGTCTTTGCAAGGTCAAGGCTAAAATTGCTTTTGCTTGAATTTCGTCAATGTCTAGGTTTTCAATCAATTTAGTTTTAGCAATTTCTGGAGTTTTAGATTCTTTGATTAGTTTAACACAAAGGTCTATTGCTGAAAGCGCTTTAATAAGCCCTTTTATAATGTGAATTCTAGCCTCTGCTTTCTTTAATTCAAACTTGGTTTTGCGAATCAACAACTCAATTTGAAACTCAATAAAGTTGCGAAGTATTGGAATAAGCCCAAGTTGTTTTGGAACTCCGTTAACAAGGGCTATCATGTTAATTGCGAAACTAGACTGTAGTTGACTGTATTTATATAAGTTATTTAAAACTACTTCTGGAATCACGTCTCGTCTTAAGTCTAAAACTATGCGCGTACCTTTACGGTTTGATTCATCGGCCATCCCAACAATTCCGTCAACTACTTTTTCTTTGACCAGTTCAGAGATTTTTTCAATGAGCAGTTTACGGTTTACTAGATATGGAATTTCTTTAATAATAATTTGTGATTTTCCGCTCTTGTTAGTGTTAATGTCAACAATTGAGCGAATAATCACGCGGCCTTGCCCAGTTAGATAACCACGATGCAAGCCGTTTAAGTCAAGTATTTCGCCACCTGTTGGAAAGTCAGGACCCTTAATAATGTTCATCAAATCAGTAAGTGGCAGGTCTGGGTTGTCAATCAGCGCTATGGTACCTGCAAGTATCTCTTGCATATTATGAGGAGGAATAGATGTTGCCATACCAACAGCAATTCCTTTAACTCCGTTTACAAGTAAGTTGGGAAAACGAGCGGGCAAGACTTTTGGTTCTTTTTCGCTACCGTCGTAGTTATCTGCAAAATCTACTGTTTCTTTTTCAAGGTCTCTGACTAAGTCAAGCGCAACCTTAGACATTCTGGCTTCGGTGTAACGCATAGCAGCAGCACCGTCTCCGTCAACCGAACCAAAGTTACCGTGTCCATCAACTAAAGGGTACAAATACGAAAAGTCTTGGGCCATTCTAACCATCGCTTCGTATACAGACGAGTCACCATGAGGGTGATACTTACCAATTACTTCACCAACGATACGAGCAGACTTTTTGTGAGCAGAGCCTGGCAAAATGTTAAGTTCGTTCATAGCGTAAAGAATTCTTCTTTGTACTGGTTTAAGCCCATCTCTGACGTCTGGCAGTGCTCGGTCAACGATAACCGACATTGCGTAGTCTAGAAACGAGTCTTTGATTTCACTTACTATTTCAACTGGTTCTTCTTTAGCGTCTTTAAAATCAGCGAGGTTAGTCTCAAAGTCTTCTACTTGCTCTTCGTCCTGACTAACTTCTTCAAGATTATCGGCGTTAAGTTCTAAATCTAATTTTTCTTCGTCTAAAAAATTAAGCATGGTGTGCTCCTTTAGATGTCTAAGTTTTTCACAAACTTAGCGTTTTCTTGGATAAACTCACGTCTGGGTTCAACGTTGTCACCCATCAGCATATCAAAAGTTTGATCGGCTAAGGCGGCATCGTTAATTCCAACTTTAAGCAAGGTTCTGTTTTTTGGATTCATCGTTGTTTCCCAAAGTTGCTCTGGGTTCATTTCACCCAAACCTTTGTAGCGCTGAATTGTATATTTACCGTCAAGTTGAGCAAGTAGAGGTTCAAGTTCATTTTCTTTGTAGATATAATTAATTTTTTTGCCTTGTTGAACTTTAAAAAGCGGAGGTTGAGCAATGTAAACATAACCTCTGTTAATCAGTTCTGGCATGTGTCTAAAAAAGAAAGTCAAAAGCAAGGTTCTAATGTGTGCGCCGTCCACGTCGGCATCGGTCATAATAATAATTTTGTGGTATCTGGCGTTGTCTGCGTTAAAGTCACTTGCCACCCCGCAGCCTATTGCTAAAAACAAAGACTTTAACTCGTTGTTGGCCAAAACTTTGTCAAGTCGTTCCTTTTCTACGTTTAGCACTTTTCCACGTAGTGGCAAAATAGCCTGAAATTCTGAGTTTCTACCTTGCTTTGCAGAACCTCCCGCCGAATCTCCCTCTACGATATATAGTTCTGTGTTTTCAGGTGACTTGTTGCGGCAGTCTGCTAATTTTGAGGCAAACCCTAGATTGTCAAGTGGACTTTTGCGGCGGGTTGCTTCCTTCGCTCGGCGAGCCGCTAGTCTAGCCTTAGAAGCCATTAAACATTTTTCCACGATAGCCTTTGCTGTTTGTGGGTTTTCAAGTAAAAATTTCTCCAAGCCTTCGCCAACTAAACGACTAACTAGCGGTCTAACATAAGGATTTCCAAGTTTAGTTTTAGTTTGACCTTCAAATTGAGGTTCAGGTAGTTTAACCGACAAAACTGCAATTAGTCCTTCTCTGGTGTCTTCGCCCAAAATTTGGTCAGTTTTCTTAATTAAATTATTGTCAGTTGCGTATTTTGAAATTACACGAGAAAGTGCTAGTTTAAGTCCATCTTCGTGCATTCCGCCTTCTTTGGTTAAGATGTTGTTCGCGAAACTTAAAATATTTGGCGTGTAGGTGTCGTTGTAAAGCATTGCAAGTTCAACGGTGGTGTTTTCAGCGGTAGTTTCAATGTAAATGGTTTCTTTGTTGATTCTGGCTTTTTGGCCATTTAAAAAGGCCACGTATTCATTTAGCCCACCTTCATAGCGGTAGATGTGTTCTACGTGTTCAGTTTGCCTTTTGTCAACAATAGAAATTGTTAAACCTTTATTTAAGAAAGCAAGTTGTTGTACGCGCACACGCAGGGTCTCAAAGTCATAGGCTTCGCATTCTGCAAAAATTGAACGGTCAAACTCAAAAGTTATGGTGGTTCCGGTGCCTGTAGTTGGGACTTTGGTGTCAATCAAATCACTAACTGCGTTGCCGTAGGCAAACTCTTGACGGTAAAGTGTGTTGTTGCGGCTAACTTCAACAACTAAACTTGAAGAAAGAGCGTTAACTACCGCTGCTCCCACTCCATGCAAGCCACCCGAAACTTTATATGAGTCGTTGTTAAACTTGCCACCGGCGTGCAAGACAGTTAAAATAGTTTCAACTGTTGAAACTTTGGTTTTAGGGTGCACATCAACCGGAATTCCACGACCGTTGTCAGAAACCCGAATTAGTTCGCCTGGCAGAATTTCAACGTGAATGCGGTCAGCAAAACCCGCCAGTGCTTCGTCAATTGAGTTGTCTACAATTTCCCAAACTAAGTGATGTAGTCCAGTTGGTCCAGTTGAACCAATATACATCCCTGGGCGTTTACGAACGGCTTGCAGACCTTCTAGGACCTGTATGTTTTCAGCGCCATAATTGTTATTACTTTCCATAAGTTAATCTCCTTGTGTTTTTAAATAAACTACATATCTGCGTTGTTGTTTTGTTAAAGGTTTTTTAAAATTAAATAAAGGCGCTTGGAAATCGCACCTTTACTTAACTAAACTTAATATAAAACGCAGAAATATAGATAATTTTTAGTTTTCTTCTTCAATAATTTCGGTTAAGAAACCTTTTGCAATAGCCTTGCGGTCAAGTAGTGGGGTTTCTTTAAATACAAGTTGATACTCATCGCCAACTAAAGTAATTAAAGCGGTTTTGCCTTTAATGTTAACTTTAGATTTTGGAAACCAAACCGCGTATTTTGAGTATTCAGATTCAGCGGGGAATCCAACTAACACAGCCTTTGGCGTGCGTCTGATGATTTCAATGTTTTCAATTTTAATTTGTTTCATAACTTTTACTTCCTTTTTTTAAAAATTATTAAGTGGGGTGATTAGAGTAACTAGTTCAGGCTCTTCAAGTGAGGTTATTCTAACTGCACGGTCATTTGAGTAAAACTCAAGCGCAAGTTCCTCAATTCCTAGACTTTCGTAGACCGAAATTGCTTCTTGCAAGTGTTTAAGTGAAAAAATCATTAAGAAGGTTTCGGCTAGTTGATTGTAAATTTCACCCGCTGGAATTAAAATAGCGCGAGACGAACCTTTGCCATTTTCCGAAGTTGCAACTTCACAAGTCTTGTTTGGTTTTAAAGTGAAGTTAATAAGGTAAGTTGACTTTGATTTATCAGTAACTGCCGAAATTGTTTTAAGGGCGTTGCTAAACTCAATGGTTTTTAAAGGAATTGATAGTTTAGTTTCAAATTGAGTAGCGCTGTTTAGATTACCGTATTTATCTGAAAGCACAGCAGTTTGAAAGAAGACATTTCTAATTACAAACAACACTTTTGAACAAAGCGGGTTCACAGAAATTTCAACATCGTGTTTAGTTTGTTCAAGAATTTTAAGTAGTTCTTTAATAGATTCAGCAGGTATAGTTAAATTTAGGTTTTTCTTTGAATTTACTTCAAGTCGTTTTTGGGCAAGTCTGGCGTTGTCACTACCGGTTAGTGTTAATATGCGTTCACTAAACGTAAAGTTTACACCAGTTAAACAAACGATTCTCGGTTTGGCATCAGGATCTGCTGTGCAGTAAACCACTTCTTTTAAAGAAATTGCTAAATCTTCACTAGAAATTACGATTGGCTTTTCATCTTCTTCAAAAATCAAGTGTTCAAGGTCGTAGTTTAAAGCGTTTAGTCTAAATTCAGAAGTTCCAGCAATTATTAGAACCTGATATTCAGAAATTTGAATGAACTGAACTTCGTCATGCAAAGCAATACCTGGTGACTTAATAATGTTTAAAATTGTTTTGCCATCCAATATTGTATTGCCTTCTGTGAGTACTTCAATGTCAGTATCAACTATTGCCATAATTTCTAAGTTTTTGTGGTTTGCAAATATTTTAATTGAGTCTTTTTTAACCGAGAATTTAATGCTTTCGCTAAGCGGCCTTGGGCTTTTGTTTGGTAAGGCTTTAGCAACCAAGTTGATGTATTCAATTAAGGTTTCTGTTTTGATTTTAAAGTTCATAAAAATTCCTTTTTTTATTTTATTATTTATTTATTGTTGTTAGGGAAAGTGGAAATGTGGATAACTTCAAAAACCACCGTTTCAATCACCTATAATATTATATTATAAGGGCGAATAAAACGCAAATTTCGTCCAAATTAAGCGTATTCTACTATCCACATTTTATCCACATTTTTCATGGGTTCTCCACATTATCGGCAAGTTAAAACTGCAATAAAAAAGACGGCTCGCCCGTCTTTTTAAAAGTAAAACTATTTTAAAATCCCAAGTTTCTTTTCAATGTCTTCAATGGCTTTTTTTAACTCAACTTGTTCAGATATTTCTTTTTGAATTTTTTCAACTGCAGAAATCACGGTAGTGTGGTCTTTGCGGTTGAAAAGTTTCGCGATTTTTGTAAAAACCAAGTTATAGTGTTGGCGAATTAAGTACATACAAATGTGTCTAGCGGTGACTATTTTGTAACTTTTCTTCAGCGAAAGGATGTCAAAAGGTTGGAGTTCATAGTATTTAGCGACTACCGAAATTATGTTGTTAACTTCTTTTTCAACTGAAGCCTTTGGCACAAACGTCTCAGTTTGTGCGTTGATAAGCACACGAATGGCTTCTTTGACGTTTTCTAAGTTAATCGGAATGTTAGACATCGTGCAGTTCATGATAGAGGAATACAAAGCACCTTCTAAATCTCGAACATTGGTTTTAATAACTTTAGCGATATACGTCAAAATATCTTCGCCAATTTGGCTTGCTGTTTCTGGTGCAAACATTTCACTGGCTTTTCTTTTTAAAATAGAGACGCGGTGTTCGTCGTTTGGCACTTCAATGCTGGCAGTCAAACCCCACGCAAAGCGAGAAACCAGACGAGAGTGAATATTTTGCAGTTCACTAGTTTTGCGATCTGAGGCTAAAACTATTTGTTTATTTGAGTTATGTAGGTGTTCATATAGTTTAAAAAACTCATTTTGAGTTTTCTCAGCACCACTAATCATTTGAATATCGTCAATCAACAAACAGTCTAAAGATTTGAATTTTTTGTTAAATTGTTGCATGCGGTTAGTTTTATCAGTTCCGTAAAAAACGCTAGTAAATTCTTCAACAAAGGTACTTGCAGGAATATATAAAACCTTTAAATTTGGGTTGTTTTTTATCATTTCGTTGCCAATTGCGTGCATTAGGTGAGTTTTCCCAACCCCAACTGCCCCAGAAATATAGAAAGGGTTTCCAGTTGAAGCAGGCTGCTCAGCGACAGATATCGCACAGCGATAGGCAAAAGAGTTTGAAACACCGACCACAAAGTTTGAAAATGTATATTTTGGGTTTAGTTTACTGTCAAAATAACTGTCAGTTTCAAAAGCAGCAGGGCTTTCTTTTTCTTTTTCGTATTCCAGGTCAGTTTCTGTAATAAACTTAAATGATAAAGGAGTTTCTTGAAACAGAGTAGCGGCGATTTCGTTAATCTTTTCACTGTGGTATACAGAAAGTCTGGTTTTGACAAAATCGTTGTCTACCAAAATATAGACAATGTTGTTATCTACCCTATAAATACTCGTTTTATTTCCAAAAAGCGAGTCGAAACTCTCTTCTTCAATTTCGTTTTTAAGTTGGCTGATAATGTCTGACCAAAGTTTTTTTACGTCGCTGTCCATAAGTTCTCCTTTTGTGTAAATATTGTATCAATACAATGTAAACAAAAACAATTTAGTTTATCCACATTTTCTGTGGATAACTTGGCAAACAGTTTGCAAATGTGGGCAAAATTGTGGACAACCTAGCCAAAAGAACCTTTTAAATAGCCGATTTTCACGAACTTATCCACATCTCCACATTTTGATTTCCACACCCAAGTTGTCCACATTGTGGCTAAAATCATTTTTTGTGGGTAAAAACAGTTTAACAAAATATGTTAGAAATACACCAAAAATCTTAATTTATACACTAAAAAAATTGCAAAAAATGCTGTGGTGTGTTAAACTTTAAAGAGCATTGTTTGAAAGGACTAATATGAAAAGAACATATCAACCAAGTAAAATTAAAAGAGCACGTACACACGGTTTCATGGAAAGAATGAGCACTGCAAACGGCCGTAGAGTTCTACAAAGAAGACGTGCAAAAGGACGTTTAGTTTTAACAGTTAGTGACACTAAACACCAAAAATAATTTAAATAAATATTTGAACCCAACCACCAGATAAATATTTCTAAATTAAATATTTTAAGGTGGTTTTTTTATACACATTATGGAAAAAAAATACAGAGTCAAAAAATACGCAGAGTTTGACCAAATATTTAAAACCGGCAAGAAATTTAACACCCCAAACTTCAGAATTGTGTTTAGCTCAACAGAAGAGCCACACTCCAGGTTTGGCATCTCAATCGGTAAAAAATTTGGCAACGCTGTTCAACGCAACAAAATTAAAAGACAAATCAGAAATATTTTGAGAAACTATAAACAATGCAATTTAAGTTTTTTAACAATAGTTGTAGTTAAACCTGTAGCAGCAACACTAACTTTTATAGAAATTAAAAAGGAACTGAGCAGTTCTTTAAATAAAATCTATAAAGTGGAGGAACAATGAATAAAATCAAAACCCTGCTTTTGTTTTTTATTTCAGCAGTTTTAGTTTTTACTTTAGCATCTTGTAATAAAAAACAAAAAATCATTGGTCTATACCATCAATTTGGTACCTACTCAGAGCGAGTGCAACTAAACTCAGGCAAAGAAGTTTCTCTGCAAGGAAATGACTTTAGAGCGCTTGCTCCGCTTACTGAAAACTTGCCTTCCCTTTCTGTATATCGTCTACTTGAAGACGGATCTGTTCAACAACTCGATCGTGGTAACTTCAAAGATGGATACAGACTAACACTTGGCGAAAAAGTTGATGCAAACGGACTAATTGACGTCACATTAACCGATGTACAAGATAAAAACATCACTCGCACTTTTAAAGTTGTTTACGACAAAGCACTTTTCAAGGCAAGTAAGACCAGTATGTATTTTCAAACTTATGAGCTAAACATTGGCAACGCTAAAAACCCAGTTTTGACACCTTTTCCGTTTTTTAGGAGAATTGGCGAGCGCGTTAATTTTTCTGACTTAGTTAAGTTTAGCAATATCTACCGCTTTAATTTAGACAAAGCACCAGAGCCTGAAGTTATTGAAAAAACGCTGTACGCAAAAAGTCTGTTAGCACTTGAAGAAGGACATGATAAAAAAATCCAAACTCAAGACTTAATTGCCAAAAAAGTAATAGACAGCAACTTTGAACAGGCTAGATATTTAGTTAAAAACAAAGACAAAGAAGTAATTACTTACAGCTATCAAATTAACTTTAATTCAGCGTTAAGTGAAAACTCTGAGTTTTTAGCAAAATACAGTGACTTTAAACTAACAACCGACGTTTTTGTTGGTGGTGGTCAATATCCTTTACACAAACAAACTTTTGGTTGGTTTGATTACTTAACCACAGCCTGGATGGGATGGCTACTTGGAAATACCTCAATTGCTGGTAAGTTTGCAGTTGGTATTATTTTCACAACCATTATCGTTCGTATCTTGGCCTGGCCAATTTACGCCCGCACCAACGTAATGTCTGCCAGAATGCAGAAAATGACCCCTGACTTAAATAAACTAGAGCGTAAATATCAAGGCAGAACAGATAAAGCCTCTATTCAACAAAAACAAATAGAGACGATGCGAATTTATCGCAAACACAAGGTAGGCTTCTCGTCTTTCTTGATTCCTTTCTTGCAAATGCCGATTTTCATCGGAGTTTACAACACCATTAACCGAGTTACAGTGGAAGGTGGATACTATGCATACCAAGTTTGGGACAAGTCTTTTATGGGTCTGAACTTAGGCGCTGGTAAAGACTTTTCTAACTATCTACTTGCCTTTATAGTATTTTGCACCATGGTTTTAATTCAGTTAATCAGTTCATATAAAACCACAAGAATGCGCGAAAAAGACGCAAGAACAGTGGTAATTGATCCTAAAAAAGACCCTAAACGCAACCAACGCATGATGCTGATTTTCGGAATTATCATGGCGGGCGTGATGACTTGGTGGTCAATTAACGACCGAGGACTCGCGTTTTACTGGATAATTGGTAACTTATTTTCAATCGGTCAAACTGCTTTTTATAAAATTGTTTCAATTAAAAAAGAAAACAAACCCCAAACAGAGGAGTTATTATAATTATGAATATTAAAGAACTTGACAACATTCAAGCAGAATCTCAAGAGGCAGCCATTCAAATTGCTGCCAAAGAACTGCTTTGCAACCCAAGCCAACTTAAAGCAATTCCAACTACTCCTGGAACTTTTAATGTTTTTGTAAAACAATCTCCCGCACTAATTGCCAAAGAGTACTTGGAAAACATCTTTAAAACTCTTGACATTGACCTTAAAATTGAGTTTAGAACTCTTGAACAAGGCAAACTAATTGTTTTTAATTTAGAGACTTCTGAAAACGCTTTTTTAATCGGGAACCGTGGAAACACACTGCATTCGCTTGCTGTTTTGACAAAAATCGCGACAAAACAGTTTTGCGAAGAACAAACCGAGGTTGTTTTAGATATTTCTGGATACCTTGCTAAACGCAAAACTATTTTAGAGATTTTAGCAACTAAAGAAGCCAAGAAAGTCTTGGCAAGTAAAGCGTCTGTAGAACTTAAAAACCTAAACTCATATGAACGCCATATAATTCACGAAAAACTAAGTGACTGGAAAAAAATTCAAACTCATTCACACGGTGAAGGCAAAGACCGAGTTTTGACAATCTCATTTGTTGAAAACAAGAAACCTACCGCAGATTCTGAAGAATAGTTTTTTAAGTAATTTTTAAACACTTTTTAAAATATATAGATATCCTAAATTAAAAAAAGGAGCTGAGATGTTAATAGATTCACAAATTTTAGCCACCAACTTTCAAGAATACGCTGGTAAGGAAATTACTATAAACGGTTGGATTAAAACAAATCGCGACCAAAAAGAGTTTGGGTTTATCGCTTTAAACGATGGACTTAGACTTGAAAACATCCAAGTTATTTACGAGGCTGGTTTGAGTAATTTCGCAGATGTCGCTAAGTTAAACTCAGGTGCCTCTATTTCTGTGACTGGTGTGGTAGTTTTGACCCCAGACCGCGCTCAAAGTTTTGAAATCAAAGCAAGCGAAGTTAAGATTATTAAAAACACAGACCCAGACTATCCAATTCAACCAAAAAGACATACTCGTGAGTTTTTGCGCGAACACCTGGAGTTAAGACCGCGCACAAACTTATTTAACGCAGTTTTTAGAACTCGCTCAGTACTTGCGCATGCTATCCATACTTTCTTTCAAGAAAAAGGCTTTATTTATTTAAACTCACCAATCATAACTTCCAATGACGGAGAGGGTGCTGGCGAGATGTTTGTAGTCTCTACGCTAAAGCCAGGTCAAACTGACTATAAAAAAGATTTTTTTGAAAAAAAGGCAAACTTGACCGTAACTGGGCAACTACACGCCGAGGCTTACGCACAAGCCTTTCAAAGAGTCTATACTTTTGGACCTACCTTTAGAGCAGAGAAATCAAACACCCCTAAACACGCGGCTGAGTTTTGGATGGTAGAGCCCGAAATTGCTTTCTTTGACCTTGAAAAAGACATGGCTTTAGCTGAGGAAATGGTTAAGTTTTTAGTAAATGAGGCGTTTATAAAACTGCAACCCGAGCTTACTCTTTTTAATAAGTTTGTAGAACCCGGGCTTATTGACAGACTAACTGAAGTTAAAGACAAACCTTTTGCGAGAGTCACCCACGCCGAGGCGATAGATATTTTAAAGAAGGCTAAAGTTAGGTTTGAAAATGAACCAAAGCATGGTCAAGACATATTTACTGAACACGAAAAATACTTAACTGATGTTTATTTTAAATCACCTGTTTTTATCTACAACTGGCCAAAAGAAATCAAAGCCTTTTACATGAAACAAAACGACGACAACGAAACCGTGGCAGCCTGCGATTTGCTTGTTGCTAAGTCTGGTGAGTTAATCGGTGGATCACAACGTGAAGATGATTACGATAAACTGCTTAGTCGTATGCAAGAACTTAAAATGGACATAGAACCTCTTAAATGGTATTTGGACTTAAGAAGACATGGTGGTACTCAATCTGCAGGTTTTGGACTTGGATTTGAGCGACTTGTGATGTTTATAACTGGTATTGAAAACATCCGAGATGTTGTACCTTTCCCAAGAACATCTAAAAACCTAAACTACTAAAAAACAAAAAATAATTTTAAATGAACAACACCATTGAAATTGTTGACAAAAGGAGAAGAAGTCGTTTTTTCAATGTAGCTGAGGCTACACTTTTGTTTATAGCAATCTCTTTGGTTGTTGTTTTTTTATTGCTCAAAAACTTAGGCAATAAAAACAATCCAACATTGGGACTTTCAATTGAACAAAGTTATAAAAACGAAATTTTAACCAAAGTATATTTGCCTAAAATATATCTTGGAAAGACCGTAAACTGGTCTGCAAATAACAAATTAATTGACTTAAAAACAGGTGAAGTTGTCCAACCTTTTTTAGATACTAAAACTAAGTTACTTGCAGAAATTAGTGGATTTAAAAAAGAATTTATTTTAGAAATTAAAGGTTACAAAAACGCTTTGTTAGGCGAAAAAATAAAAATAATTAAAGCAATAGAAAATATCAGATATTATAATTTTGACCCAAGTTTTTTAAATACTTTCTCTAAGTTTAAGCAAAGTAAGTTTACAGAACATGAGTATGAAAAAGAGGTTGAAAAACTGATTTACCAATTTTCCAAACAAGAGTATTTAGGTAAAGTTACGGCTAATTTTAAAAACTTTGAAAACATAAAAATCTATCCAGAAAAGCCTAATTACATGGTTAGTGAGCTGATTTTTATTAAAACAAAATATATATCTATTAATCAACAAAAATACACAACCTACATTTATTTTCCTTATATTTGTGAAGAAAATAACGTTAACAATGACATTCAACTTGAAAAATTAAATCCGAAAAACAAGGCAGAGATAAACTCTTTAATCGCCTCGTTAAAGGAAAACTTTAAGCCCCAGACTTATCTCGCATACAGTCAATGCCAAGGTGTGTTAATAAACTCAGACAAGTCAATTGATGACCTTACACAAATTACCACAATTTATGACAACAAACTTTATCCTGCTGTTTGGGATGGTAAAGAACTTAACAAAGAACACGTTTGGCCAAACTCACGCCTAGGCTTGAAAAGGGTTCAACAAAGCGACCGCGATATTAGAACTGATCTGCACAACCTTAGACTTTCAACCGCTAAAGTCAATCAGTTTAGGTCAAACTATTTTTTTAGCGAGCACCAAAATTTATCAAATCCTTTTAGATATACATTAAAAAACCAACAATTTTGGCCGTCTAAAGACTCAATCGGAGAAGTCGCTCGTATTCTTTTTTACATGGCTTTAATTTACCCTGAACTTAAACTAATTGATTTTGTAAACCTAAACTATAGCCGAGTTTCAACTGTGATGGGTTCGCTTTCAGAAATTAAAAAATGGGGTGTAGAAACCCCCATTTCAGAATTTGAAAAAAGACGAAATAAAATAATTTTAAAATACCAGGGTAACTCAAATCCTTTCGTTGAGTTTCCAGGTTTATTCGAAGCGCTAAAAGAAAGCGATTATTTTAATAGTTATAATTATTATTTGCTACAACTAAAATATAGAAAAGCAACCTTATTGTGTGTCTTTTTAAGAAAGCAAAAAAACCAAATTTTTTAAGTCTTAGATTTGTTTTTTTAATTAATTTCATTCAGTAGGTATCCTTCATCGGCCACTTTTTTGATGAGCATCAAAATAAGTTCACCATATTCAGCCTTTGCTTTATTTTTAAATAGTTTTTCGTAGTTGATATTTTTACTTTTAACGTATTTCTCTGCTTCAAGATATCTTTTAACATCTGAAACAACTTCATTTCTAGAGTAATCTTTATTATAAAAATATTTAGCAATATTTAAAGCAAGGTCTATAGTCTCTGTTTGAAAGCGAATCAAGTTTACGCGCATATCTTTTTCCAGATATTTGTTTTCAATAATCTTTTTAACAAACTTAATTTGATTTTTAACTTTGTTCGTGTAGATAAAATACGGGTTTTCTTGTTTTTCAAAGAAATTAAGAAAAACCAACATCTCGTCTACATTTATACAGTTAGTAAAACCATTTAGTAGATTGTCTGTAAACTTACGCTTAATAATTATATCAAACATCTTAGTTTCACGTAAATTATTTATAAACTCACGAAAATATCCATTTAAAAAAACCTTATTAAACTCGCTTGTTATGCGTTCAGGGTGGATTTCTTTAACTAAATAACTAAGGTTATTTAAACTTAGTTTTGTGCTAGTTTCTATTGAAAAACCTAGTTTTGTTTGAAAGTAAATTAGGCGAATTAGTCTAAGTGCATCTTCTTTAAAACGATTGTCTGGCGTTCCTATTGTTTTAATTTGTTTGTTCTTGATATCAGATAGCCCGCCAACATAGTCTAAAACCGTGTAGTTTTTATCCAGGATTAGCGCATTTATCGTAAAGTCTCTTCTAACTAAGTCTTCACTAATTTCTTTGGTAAAAACAATAGTTTCAGGATGCCTGTTGTCTTGGTAGTTTTTTTCACTTCGGTAAGTTGTCACATCGTAAGCAACTCCGTCAACCAACACACCAACTGTGCCGTATTTAATACCTTTGTCAAAAGTGTGTTTAAATACTTTTTTAATTTCTGTGGGTTCTGCGCTTGTAGTGATGTCGATATCTGTACTTAAGTTTTTAAACCCACACATCAAATCACGAACAAACCCACCTACAATGCACGCAGAATACCCAGCGTCTTCTAGTTTTCTTAAAATATAAAAAGCCCCCATAATTATGGGGTTTTTTAAGTCAATTTGCTTTTTTACGTTAATTTTGATTGCTTTCTGCATTACATCTTTTTTTGCAAAGACATTTGTTTTGCAAAAGTCCAACTTTGACAATAAAGATAAGCGCAAATATTGGAATGAAAAACCCAATTAAGAAACAAACAAAATCAAACTTTTTAGTAATTTGGTTGTTTTTAATATAAGTTAGCACATAAAAAATTAAATAGGTAAACGCTGAAATTACTGCCACAATCAACATAATTGTCGCTGTTGTTAATATCAAAGAAAGTTGAGCAGATGACTGAATTTCTGGTTTTAAGTCAGCAGCATTTGCCTTAATTAAGTTAAATGCACTTAGTAGCACCGCACTTGCGATAGCAGCAAGCGCTGTTGTAAGATATAAATAAAGAGCGGTTAGAGATATTTGTTTTTCTTTCATTTATAAAACCTCTTTAGGTAATTTTAGCACAGTGCACACGGAGAGATTAGTGTATTTATTAAAAAACAACATAGAGTTAGTAACAGAAATTAAAAAATCAGTCTTTTACACACTAGTAATAAAGACGGAAACTGTCGCCGACTTTGAACATAAATTAACAGAAATAAAAAAGCAGTATCCTGGTGCTACTCACTATGTGTATGCATATAAAATTAAGCAAAACTTTAAGTTCAGTGACGATAAAGAACCAGGTGGAAGTGCTGGTTTTCAGATTTACACAGCCATTAAAAATCTAAATATCACTGATTTTGCGGTAGTTATCGCTCGTTTCTTTGGCGGAATTAAGTTGGGATTAACTGCTTTAACCAGAACCTACAGAAGTATTACAGTTGAAGCCATTAAGAAAATTAAGAAGGTCAAAGAAGAGAATTACATACTTACAACTTTTAGATTTAACTACAGCGCAAAAGAAAGAGTACTTAACCTTGTTTCTGTTTTAAAACAAATTGACAGTAAGTATTTATATAAAGACCAAATTTACGCAGAAATCAAACTAGAACCATCCGAAAGTTTAAGCACTCTTAAAGATTGTCCCGATATAGAAAGTCTTGAAGTGAAAACGCTTACATTTTATGCAGATATTGATTGAATTTTTAAAATTGATGGTCTATACTAGTAAGTGAAGTTTTTTAAAAAAGGAGATAAAATGGGAATTTTTAAAAAAATCACTTTAGCGCTTGTATTAGTATTATCAGCTGGATTTATGTTTGCGTGCAAAAACACACCAAAACCAAATCCTACACCAAATCCACCAGCACCTGCTCCAGCACCACAACCAGAAGACGATGGATTTCAAAAAATGAGCATCAAGGAAGCAGCAACTAAAGAAAAAGGTACAAAAATCCACGTTGAGGGTTATTATGTTAACGTAGGTGTCTACAACAAACTAATTGATGGCGAGGGCAATGCTTTAAACTTAACTTATGTCTATGCAAAAGGTGTTAAAACTGGCGATAAAGTAAGCATGAAAGCAGTGGTAAACGAAAGTCAATATGGCAAGGAAATAGCAAAGAAACCAGCACCTGTGTTTACAAAACTAAACGATACTTACTCAGCTGTAGATATTTCTCATCGTCCAGCAAGCGAAGTTAAAACACATGAAAACAAAATTGTTAAGTTTGATGCAGAAATTAAAAACTACAATGAAGAAACTAGAACAAAAAACAATAAATCATTTATTTATATAACTGTTAGAGTTTCAATCGCTGATACCGAGTATGAAATCAAATACGACGGAAGATCAGAACAAAAATTAAAAAATAAACCAATGCTTAAGAAAATTCAAGAACTTAAAGGCAAAGAAGGCATGAGAAAATCCTTTGAAGGCTTATTTTTAGTAAGAGTCAAAGGCGAATTGAGATTTACACCAACCACAGGTTTAGGAATTTTTCAATAAAATAAAGAAAATGGGCCAACGCTGGCCCATTTTTAATTTACTTAATGTAAGCGTTTACATTTTAAGGATTTTGTAGTATAATTTTTTTGTATTTAAAAGACGTTTTGGTCTTTGGGGGAAGTATTTATGAAAGCACTTAAAACTAGTTTCTTTTTCATTTTAGCTGCGTTAATTTTTGCTTTTGCTTTTGCATGTAAAAAAACAGATCCACATAAAATTATTAAAGGTGTTGAATTGCAATTTGCACAAGGTGAAACTAAGGACACTGTAAAGTCAGATTTTACAGTTCCAACTAAGATTGATAAATTTAAAATCAAATGGCAATCTTCAAACGACAAGGTTGTGCAAATTGATGAAGACGGAAAAGTTTTAGTTGCCCGTCAAGATAAAGACGAAGCTGTAAACTTAACTGCGCAAATTGAAGACGCGAAAAAAACTTTTACAATCACAGTTCTTAAAAAAGACGGAACTCAACCTACTCCAGACCCTGAAGGAAATAAAGTAGATAAAGCAGAGTTTGACAAAACAATTGCAGACGGAGAAAGACTGGCTGCACTAGATTTCATCAACAAAGCACCTGAAATGGTAGAAAAAGACAAAGAATATGTCCGCACATCTACCGATAAAAATAAATTTATTGCCCGTCTAAACGCATTAAAAACAGCTGACTCTCAAAACCTATCTAAAAACGAACTTAAAGAATATAACATTCTTAAAAACCAAGTCACACAAAATTTAACAAAAATTGCCACAGGTACTCGCCAAGACGGATACATTAGCAATAGCGAGGCGCAAAAAGTTTTAGCATTAGCAAAAAGTCATCTTGCAATGACTTGGTCTGAGAAGGAGGCCAGTGAGTTTGACGAAGGAACTAAATACATCAAAGCAACAGACGCTAAAAAACAAGAATTAGATACTCTATACAAAACAGTTTCTAAATACACTTTTGACCGTGTACCTACAAACGAAGAAAAGACAAAATACGAAGAGTTAAAAACTAAACTAGAAGAAGTTAAAAAACTTGTAACTGAAGGAACTAAAAAACTAGAAGATGGTAAAAACATCACAACAGATGTTAGTGCTACTGTTCAAAAAGCCATTGAACTTACTCAGCTTGAATGGATTAGTCGTATTCCAAGTCAAGTTAAAAAAGACAAACAATATGTTCACGCATCTCAAAAACAATTAAATGAACTTAAGGCTCAAATTGAAGATATTCAAAAAAAACTAAACGACCATAAATTTGATATGGCAAGTAAAGAACTGCAAGCAGAATTTAATAATTTTAAAGCGCTTGTTCAAAAATATCAAAATTTAGTTAAAACAGGTGAACAAAATTCATTAAAAGATGAGGCTGACAGAGTTTTAGACAAAGCAAAAGAAATTAAAGACCTACCTTTTGAAAACAAAGAACCAGATCAAGTTTCTGGCAAATACGTAAAAGCAGACCAAGTAAAAAGAACCGAGTTTAACGATGTTTACAACCCAGTTGCAAAAGTAAAACTAGAAAAATGGGAAGAAGGCTATACTAAACAACAAGCCGAACAACTAGAGGCTCTTAAAAAACTTGTTGAAGAATTAGTAAAACTAATTACCCAAGGTACAAAACCAGAAGATCCAAGCAACATGAAACTAACTAAGCACTATGATTTTACTAAATCACCCGCAGGAAGCGGTTATAAGGCACGAACTCAAAAAATTAAAAACCAAATAACAGGCTCAGATGATACACTTAAGTTTAAAGGTGTTAGCGCTTCTTCTGGAAAAACTGGATTTACAGTTGCCAAAAATGATAATGACACCTTCAGTTATATTGAAATGGAATTAGGAAAAACTGCTTCTAAATCCAAAATTGAGTTTTTTATGGAGAAATGGACTAACAAATCAGGCACCAATAAATTCCAAAAATTAGAAATTCAATATAGAGTCAACGGCGAATGGAAAACTGCAAAAGAAATCACTGATATTAACGAATTTGATGGCAAAACATATTCGCTTGAAATTGGTGAATCAACAGACGCTCTTCGCTTAAAACTTTCAGCCACAGAAAAACCTAAAGATAATTCTCACCACCGTTTTAATATTAAAGAAATTAAAGTTTATTACTAATTTAAATTTGTTTTCATAAAATAACCCGATGCTTCGGCATCGGGTTATACTTTCATATAAAACCCAAATATCTCACAAAGGAATAACTTATGTCTAAAAAACACACAATCTACGACATTGCTAAAAAAGCCAACGTATCTATTGCTACAGTTTCTAGAGTTTTAGCGAAATCAAGCAAAGTTAGCGCCAAAACTCACGAAAAAGTCTGGAAGATTATCAAAGAAATGCAATATTTTCCAAACAGAGTGGCCGCTTCTTTGGCATCTCAAAACTCAAGAAACATCGCACTAATCTTATCTGAAGTTTCCAGACCTTCTATCTCTAGGTTAATTTCTGGGATTTTAGATGCCGCTGCTAACCAAAAATACACAATCCGTATTTTTTCATACAAATCTAAAAGCAACTACGAAGCCTTTATTTTATCCGTACTGGCTGAAAAAATAGACGGAATTATCTTTTTAGATGAACACATCACAAATGAACAAATTGAAGCGTTTACCAAACCCTTGTTAAAAGTTAATTTTCCTTTTACCTTTATCAACACAGCAGTTAAGTTGCCAGGCGTAACTTTTACAGCCCTGGACTTTAAAAAAGCGGTCGCAACAGCAACTAGACACTTAATTGAAAAAAACACAAAAAGGATTTTATTTTTAACTTCTAAAATCACTTACTTTTCTAACTTAGAAAAGGAAAGCGGATATCTAGAAACAATCAACGAAAGTAACTTAAAACCCTATATTTTTAGAATGGATCCTGAAGACATTGAGGAACACGAGTTTTTATCATTTTTTGAAGAAAACCAAATTGAAGCAATTGTAGCAACCAGAGACATCGCCGCGCTTAAAGCAATTAACCTACTTAGACAAAAAAACTTAAAATGCGGTGCTGACTATCGTGTGGTTTGCATGCAAAACACTAACTTTTGTAAACTGTTTACCCCCCAACTAACCTCAATTTCTTATTCTAATTACCGTTTAGGAGAACAGGCCTTAACTTACTTAACTCAGTTAATTGAAAATGTTAAAATAGATAAGACACAAACTTTCGTAGAATATGAACTGATTGAAAGAGAAAGTAGTAGGTAATTTATGAATTTACTTGAAGAACTTAAATGGAGGGGAATGGTTAAAGACTGCTCTTCTTTAGAACTTGCTGAAAAAAACTTAGTGCCTGGAACTAAGTTCTACATCGGATTTGATCCAACTGGAAGTTCTTTAACTTGTGGCCACTTAGTCCAAATTATTCGTATCAAACTACTTGAAGAAAGAGGCTTGATTCCAATTTGCTTAATTGGTGGGACAACTGGAGCAATTGGTGACCCTAAACCCAATGGTGAACGCCACATTCTTTCAAATGATGAAGTTAAAAAGAATGTTGACTCAATTGAAAAGCAAGTTAAAAAAATCTTAAAGTCAGACAAGGTGATTTTTGTAAATAACTCAACCTGGCTGTCTAAACTTTCAATTATTGAGTTTTTAAGGGATTTTGGCAAAAACTTCGGAATTAACTATATGCTGGAAAAAGATGTAATTAAAAGACGTCTGGAAACCGGAATTTCTTACACTGAGTTTTCGTATCTATTACTTCAGTCTATTGACTTTTACTATCTTTACAAAAACTACGACTGCAAGATTCAGTTCGGTGGCTCTGAGCAATGGGGAAATATCACCGCTGGGCTTGAACTGATACGCAAACTAGAAGGCGAAAACGACGCACTTGGACTTTCTTCACCACTACTTTTAAAAGCAGACGGTACTAAGTTTGGCAAATCTGAAAGCGGCGCGCTTTGGTTAGATGAAAACTTAACTTCACCATACACCCTGTATCAATACTTTTTAAATGTTGAAGATAAAATGATAGTTGAGTACTTAAAACTACTTACTCTACTTCCTGTGAAAGAAATTGAGGAACTAGCGCTGTCTGTAATACAAGAACCTGAAAAAAGACTTGCACAAACCAAACTGGCTGAGTTTGTTTGTGAGTTTGTACACGGAAAAGAAGCACTTAATTCTGCTAAAAAAATTACAGATGCTTTATTTAAAGGAGCACTTGTAGATCTTGGCGAAAACGAATATAAAATGCTATACTCTGCGTTTGGCAAACAAAAGTTTGAAAAAGACGCAAGCATTTTAGATATTTTAGTTTCACTTAACTTAGCGAAATCTAAACGCGAGGCTCGTGAGTTTATGCAAGCCGGCTCTATTTCTGTAAACTCAGAGAAAATCACAGACCTTGAACTTAGAATAAGCGATTTAAAACCGGCTTTTAAAAAATATTTTGTAATTAAACGTGGCAAAAAACAATTTAGTGCTTTTGCAATTTAATTAACTTTTAATGTATAGAATTATTTACAATCCACTTTCTAAAAACTACAAAAAAGCCCATAAGTTTTATTTAGAAAATCAAGATAACGCAACTTTAAACTCAATACTCGCGATTTCCGATATTGAAAAGTATTTTAAGTCTTTTTCCAAAAGAGACGTGATTTTGATATTTGGTGGAGATGGTACTTTAAATAAAATTGTAAACTCAGTTAACCTAACCCAGGTTAAAGCCACAGTGTTAGTTGCACGCGGTGGAACCGGCAATGACTTTCTGCGTGGCTTTAAAGATAAAACTAAAGCAGTTGATTTTAAGGCAAATTTAAAGTATTTTGGGCAAGCAAAGATAGGCGATGAAACCTTCTTATTTTTAAACGGTGTTGGAATTGGCATTGACGGAGAAATTTGCAGGCGCTTGGATAACATGCGAGCATATAAAATCAAAAGTACATTTGCTAAAGTCACTATTGCTACTTTTTTTAGATATAAACCGTTTTCAGTGAAAGTATTGGTAGATGGTGCGCCTAGCGAATACAAAAACTGTTTTCTGGCTTCGGTCATGCACGGCCCTTATTTTGGTGGTGGCATGAAAATCGCACCAATGGCCAAAAGGGAAGACTTTCTTTATTTGATTTTAGTAGCAATTCGCTCAAGATTACTTTTACTTTTACTGTTTCCGTTTATTTATTTGGGTTGGCACACAGTCTTTAAAAGATTTGTTAAAATTTTTAAAGGCAAAGAAATCACAATAGAAACTGAAAACATCAAGACCGCACAAGTTGATGGCGAGGTTTTTAGAGGGGTTTCCAAAATAGAGACAAAAGTTGTCAAAGGATATTCATATGGACAAAAATAGAAAAATTATTTTAACAGCAATTAAACCAACCGGAAGCCTAACTCTTGGCAATTATTTAGGCGCGCTTAAAAACCTAAAAGCGGTTGTTCAGGCGAATCCAGACTCAGAACTTTTAATTTTTATTGCAGACCTACACGCCACTACTTTGCCAATTGACCCAAAAGAACTGAGAGAAAATATTTTAAGAATAGCCGCTTGCTATTCAGCACTTGACTTTGACAAAAACCATACTCATATTTTTGTGCAATCTGAAATTAGTGAACACGCTGCACTAGGATTTTTAATGGAGTCCACGGCTTATTTTGGTGAGCTTAGTAGAATGATTCAATTTAAAGAAAAATCCTCTAACTCTAAAAATATTAGAAGTTCATTGTTCACCTATCCGGCTTTAATGGCTGCAGACATCTTGCTTTACAACGCAGACATTGTGCCAATTGGTGAAGACCAAAAACAACACATGGAATTAACCGAGATACTTGCTCATCGTTTTAATAAACTGTATGGTGAAACCTTTAAAATACCTAAATATGAAATCAATAAACATACACGCCGTATAATGTCCTTACAAGACCCTTTCACAAAAATGTCTAAGAGTTCTGAAAACCCAAAATCTTATATTTTACTTTCAGATTCTAAAGATTCCATACTTAAAAAAATCAAATCTGCCGTTACAGATTCAGAAGCAAAAATTTATTTTGATATAGATAAGAAACCCGCAATTTCTAATTTAATCAATATATATGCAGCTCTGACTAATTTATCTATTAAAGACATTGAAACTAAATATAAAGACGCAAAAACTTACGCAGAATTTAAACAAGATCTTGCTGAACTTTTAATTCAGGAAATCCTTCCGTTAAATGAAAAAATAGATAATTTAGCCAACTCAAATGAGTTAATTCAAGTTCTTGATTCTGGCAAGCAATTTGCTGAGAAAGTAGCAAAAGAAAATTTTTTAAAAATCAAAAAAGCAATCGGTTTGGGATATAAATAAACAATTAAAGCCACTCTATAAAATTGGGTGGCTTTAAAAATATACTATTTAATTTTTTTAAGGTCTGCGATATTTATGCCCATTTGCATTATTATTTTGTTTATTATTTCTTCTGGTAATTTGCCTTTATACTTATCAAAAAGCAAAAACAGTTCCTTATGAAAGTTTTGAAAGTATTCTTTCGGCAAGAAAAATTTCAAATAAACGATAGCAGAAATTAATTTATAGTTATTTAAGTATTTAAATTTTAAAAAATTTTCCAATTTGATTGCTTTAGTATTATCAAATTTAATGTTATATAGCCTTTCATCGTGAGCACACACCCGAGTTCAGAAAATTTTTTTAAATTCTTGTGCTAAATATAGGTTTATAGCCT
>CAUTMP010000010.1:0-33391 GCA_963539755.1 uncultured Acholeplasmataceae bacterium
TACTTTATTTTATTTTTTGCCAAATTATGGGTTTTATTCGTTTAAAGTAGAATTGTTTAAAAAACCTTTATTTGAATCTTTGTTTTTAGTAATCAGAGTAATTTGCGTGTTGTTTTTAATGTCGGGACTAACAACAACTACTTCTCCGCTTGAACTGACCTATGCTTTTGAGAAATTATTTTACCCACTTAAGTTATTAGGCTTGAAAATTCAAACTTTTACTTTTGTTTTTTCTTTAACTATTCGTTTCATCCCTAGTCTGGGTAAACAAGTTTATAAAATCACAGAGGCCCAAAAAGCCCGCGGTTTTGATTTAAAAAGTGCCAATATTTTTAGAAAAATTAAGTTTATCGTCGCGATTTTAATCCCGCTTTTTGTTCATTCTTTCAAGGCTGCGTTTGAGTTGGCAGATGCCTTGGATGTTCGTGGATTTGATTTAGACAAACCAAGAACCGAGGCTATTGACTACAGATTAAAAGCACTAGATTGGGTTTTAATTTCTTTCTTTTCACTGTTGACAATTTCTGCTATAGTGCTTAGAATTTTGGGACTAGTATATGGAATTAAATTATAGATACGCGCTAATTTTGGAGTATAGAGGCACTGCTTATTTCGGTTCACAACGTCAAAATACATTGCCAACTGTTCAAAATGAAGTTGACAAGGCCTTAAAAAACATGACCCAAATTAAGGTCAAAACTCATTTTGCTTCCAGAACCGACAAAGGTGTTCACGCTGAGTTTCAGGTGTGCCATTTTGACATACCTGTTTTGCTTGACATTGCATATTTACCCCACAACTTAAATAAACGTTTACCTGAAGACATTAGAGTAGTTAAAGCGATTTTAGTTGACTTTAGTTTTCACTCAAGACACAACACAGTTAAGAAAACTTATATTTACATGATTGCCAAAAAACCAGTTAACGCTTTTAACTCAGAGTACTCAGTTTATTTTGGTAATCTAAATATTAAAGATATGCAAGAAGTGGTGCATCTTTTTATTGGCACTAAAGACTTTAGAGGTTTTGCTAAAACTGAGCCAAATGAAGATACAATTAAAACTGTACTTGATTTAAAAATTAAGGAAAACAAAGATTTTTACACTATCAAAATTACCGGAACTGGATTTTTAAGGTATATGGTCAGGTCAATTGTCGGAGTATTGGCTAGAGTTGGCAAAGGCAAATTCAGTCGTGAGTTGATTTCAGAGATTTTTAGTAAAAACGACCACACGCTTTGTGGTAAAACTGCGCCTGCTAAAGGTTTAGTTTTGAAAAAAATTTACTATCCACAAAAGTACCAAATAAAAAAATAATTTTCTTAATTTTTTTAATTGACCAATTTTTGGCTTTGTGGTAATATTATTAAGTAATGCGGGCGTGGCGGAACTGGCAGACGCGCTAGACTTAGGATCTAGTTCCCTCGGAGTGCAGGTTCAATTCCTGTCGCCCGCACCATTTATTTAAATAAATTCAAAAAAGTGTGCTTGTCACACTTTTTTATTTTAAAAAGGATTAAGATGACTAGATTAGACCGAGTTTTAGCAAATTTAAAATATGGTAGTCGCAAGGACTGCCAAACCTACATAAAAAAAGGCCTGGTTTCGGTCAACGGCATGGTTTGCACAAAAGTTGACAGAAAAATCAAAGAGACAGACCAAATTGTTTTCAATGATTCCGAGATTAAATATCTGCCCAGTTTTATTTTAATGTTAAATAAACCAGAGGGCTATATATCTTCAAATGTCTCAGGGCTTTATCCTTCTGTACTTACTTTAGTAAAAGAACCGTATAGTCGCTATGACTTAAAAATAGCGGGTAGACTAGATGTCGACACGAAAGGACTACTTTTGGTTACTAATGTTGGCGCGTATGTACACAAAATCGCGTCTCCAAACTCTAAGGTTGTTAAAACCTATTTGGCCGAACTTAAAAACCCGTGGACTGTCGTTGAAGCCAATCAGTTGCTTAAACCCATGATTTTAAGAGACGGTGAAAACCAACAATACATAGCCAAAGCCTTAGAGGTTAAGTTAATTGACAACACACACGTGGAAATTAAAGTCGATATGGGTAAATACCATCAAGTTAAAAACATGGTGCTGTCTTGTGGAAATGAAGTGCTTAAGTTAACTAGAACTGTAGTTGGTGCTTTGACTTTACCTGCTGATTTGGAGTTAGGTGAATATCGCTTAGTGGAACTCACCGACATCATAGATTAAAAAAAACACTTAACTTATCAAATTAATTTTGGTAAAATTAAGGTGTAAAGCAAGTTAATTTTAAGCATTTTTTAACTAAACAAAATTAAAAAAGGTAAAAAATATGGACGAAAATCAATTAAATAGCGAAGAAGTAAAAGAAATAAACCCAGAATCTGCAACTAAAACAAAGCGAATTGGGGTAATTTTAAAGTACAGCAAGCCGTATACTTTAAAGAAACTAAAAAACTTACATCAGGTAAGAATTCTCAGAATATCTGAGAAACACGAAACTTGTTATCTTTACATGAACGAAGACTTCTTTAAAAAATTTGTCTCAATTATGCGTTCATCTGGACATATTTGGGCAGAAAAATCTGAGATTTTTCAAGACCAACATCTAAACTTTGATACAGACATTTTTGAGGAAGTTGACGAAGTTTGCGGAATGGATGTTTCTGACATTGATCTGCAAAACATCCCTGAACTACAGGAACTTGAAAATCAGTTTACTTAATTTACGGATAAAGAAAGGTGGTTTGAAATGAAAGACAAGAAAAAACAAATTTATTTTATTTCGGCAATTGTAGCCGCTGTAGTTGTTTTAATAATTTTAATAACAACTTTAGCAGTTGTATTAAAACCTAAAACAAACAAACCAATCAAGCAAAACGGAACTACTTACAAGATTCAGCATATTTTTCAAGGACTCGCTGGCGAGATTGAAGAAAAAATAGTTGAAGAAACTAAGGGTGCAGAAGTTGGCTCAAAAGTACAAATTACACAAGACAGCCGCAAGAAAGAATACGACAACGGTTTTGAAGTTGCAGACTTTGCAGAAGAGAAAAAAATAGAAGCAAACGGTTCAACTGTTTTTCAAATTAGATACGGTCGTAAATTATTTGAAGTTAACTTTGAAGTTAATTTCAATAACTCAACTTTTCCAGGCACTACATCTAGTACCCCTGAAACCCAAAGAATTAAGTTTGAAACAAAAGTCCAAAAACCTACAGACCCAGAAATTACTGCGAGCGGCAAAAAATACCGCTTTGTCCACTGGCAAGAAAAATCTCAAATGAACGGAGTTTACTCAAAACAAACACCGTTTGATTTTAGTAAACCTATAACTAAAAACATCACTTTAGTTGCTTACTTTGAAGAACTTTTTTCAATTTCTTATCAAATTGAACTAGAAAAGCCAAACGGAGAGTTTGAAGAAAAAACTGAGACAAAACGCTGGTTTCAAGCAGGTGATTTGCATACTGTTAACTTCCCAAATCCAAATGAACGAGTATACGGCGAAGTTGTATACGATAAAAACTCACTAACTGTTTCTCCAAACAGCAGCGAAAACAAGGTAAAAATTACGATAAAACGCAGACTGCACACAGTAACTTTAGAAGTTACTGGTGCTAACTTAACATTACCCCGAAAACAAGTTAGACACGACGACAGAATTTGGGAAATTGATGTAACTAGTATTTATCAAGCAGGCTATTATATTAAAAATATTCAAATGGCTGCAAGAAACTACACTTTAGCCAGTCTACAGGCTGTGTTTGTAACTCAAAATATAACAGCAGTTTTCTACTTAGCAAAAGACATTGTTGGCAAAGGCAAATACCCGCAGTCTTTGGTCTATCCAGATCCAAGCAAGTTAACCTTAATGGAATCCTCAATTAGAAGAACACAATATCAAATTGGCAAAAAAACCCACAAACTAACTTTTAATCGTTACTTTTACCGCGATGAAGATGGAAATAAATACGAAAAGTTTGACGGAAATTTCTATAAGTTTGAGGAAGTTGAGTTTATCCAAATTCCTGGTAAAACTACTTTGTTTACCAAAAAAATCATAGATTTTGCACCCTACACTTTTACACTTAGAGAAAATCCTAAATTCACCACCTTTGAAAATTCATTTTTACACTCGCTAACTAAAGACATTGCTTTAGTTTTGGGCTTTAAAGTTGGCGTACCTAGTTATAAAGACACAGATAGATACTCAGTTAAGCCAGTCTTGAACTCAAATAATTTTGCTGCTTTGGCAAAAACTGCAACTGAATACGCAGTTGCTGTGTATGCTTCAAGCGCCTACAGGCAACTTGATGACAACATCGACTCGCAACTGCCATACGGAGTTAGGCGAACTGATAAAATCGTAAACTCAGGCTCACAAACTTGGTGGTTAACTAGTCCGGTTGAAAATAAAAACGATCAGTCTTACTATATAGACAAAGCAGGTATGTTGAGTCAAGAAAGACAAAACTATCTTTTTGGCTTAGTTGTATGCAAAGACTAAAATAACTATTTGGCAATCAGTGTGTCAAGTCTTTATACTTGACGCACTTTTTATTTTGTGTTAAACTTATTTTGTATTTAAATCAAAAAAAGGAGTAAATTATGGCATTAAAAATTAGACTTCAAAGATTCGGTTCAACTAAACGCCCATTCTACCGTATAGTTGCTGCAGAAAGCCAAAGAGCACGTGATGGTAAGTTCCTTGAAATCGTTGGTACTTACAATCCACTTTCTGGTGTAGTTGAAATCAAACAAGAAGTATACAACACCTGGATTTCAAAAGGTGCTAAACCAAGCGACACAGTTAAATCACTTTTAAAGAAACAAAAATAGTTAAAGACGGAGTTTCAAACCATGGTTTTAAATTTTGAGCAAATTCTAGCCAGCTTTGTCCGTCCTCTGTTAATCTGTCCAGAAGCACTTGAAATTAAAGTGTCGGAACAAGACACTTTAGTTGATATTTCTATGCTAGTTGAAGAAGCAGACCTTGGCCGAATTATTGGCAAAGGTGGGAAAACCGCCGCTGCTCTTCGTCAACTACTTTACTCAATTGCTACTAGAAACGGCAAAAAAGTAGCTCTGGAAATTAAAGCAAAGTAACTTAAACTTGTGTTTTTAATTGGCAAAGTAATTAAACTTGTGTTTTTAATTGGCAAAGTAATTAAACCCTTTTCATATAAAGGTTGGATTAAAGTGGAAAATCTTTCGGATTTTCCACGTTTTTTAATGCACAAAATTGTCTATATTGAAAACAAACCTTATGAAATTCAAGAAAGTAGACCTGGAACTAAATGTTTACTGGTCAAACTAAAAGAAGTAAACTCAGAAGAAGAGGCAAAACAAATCACGCAAAAAGAAATTTACAGCAATGCAAGGCCTGAACTTAAAGATAGCGAGTTTGTTTGCGCTGATTTGCTTAGCAAAACAGTTTATTTTGAAGGGCAAGAAATTGGTAAAGTCAAAGAAGTTTACTTTTATCCAAATCAACAAGTTCTAAAAATTGAGAAGAGAGACCAAACTTACTTTCTACTACCTTTTGTTAAACACTATATAGATGCAGTTGAAGAAAACAAAATTACTGTTTTAAATTTAGGTGAGCTGATATGAAGATAGACATCATTACTATTTTTAAAGAAGCCTATAGTAGTTTTTTTACAACTTCAATTGTAAATAGAGCAATTCAAAGCAAGCACTTGGAGGTTAATTTACATAACTTAAGAGACTATTCTTTAGATAAAAACCAAAAAGTAGACGACACAGTATATGGCGGCTCTGTTGGTATGCTAATGTCTGTTGAACCGATACACCGTGCAATTTCTGCTTTAAAACATACCGCGAAAAACACGTATGTTGTTGCGTTTTCTCCGCAAGGAAAACCTTTAAATCAGGATGTGCTTGACGAACTTGCAAAGAAAGAACACCTGATTTTATTGCCAGGTCACTATGAAGGATACGATGCCAGAACACTTAACTTCATTGACCTTGAAGTTTCTGTTGGTGATTTTGTTTTAACTTCTGGAATATTGCCAAGTCAAATTTTAATAGACGGTTTAGTTAGACTAATTCCAGGAGTTATCAATCAAGACTCGGTTAGTAAAGACACCTTTAAATACAACTCAATTTTAAAATACCCTGAATACACTAAACCAGCAATATACGAAGGTCTTTTAGTGCCAGATATACTGTTGAGTGGGAACCACAAAAAAGTTGATGAATATAATTTTGAGCAAGCCGTTTTAAACACACTAAAGAAACGACCTGACTTAATTAAAAACAAAGCGTTTGACTTAGAAACATATATAAAAATCAAAGTAATTTTAGATAAAATTAAAGACCCTAAAAATTAAAATACCTGCACTAACAGTGCAGGTATTTTGTTTATAAACTGGTTAAAATAGCCTTATTTGATGATTTAACTGCATTGAAACTAGTCAGCAATGTCAATTATGCGAAGTGTATTAGTGCGACCGTGAGTTTGGGCCCAACCAGAAGTTAAGATGATTGTTGCACCTTTTTTCAACCCAAAAGCCTTTGCTCCATCTATCGCTTTAGCGTCGTATTTCAAAAAGTCGTTAACGTGGTTAACAACTCTAGGGTACACCCCGAAATTAAGAGCAAGTTCACACGCAGTTTTGAAGTTATCAGTCAAAGCAATAATAGGTACTTGTGGTCTAAACTTACAAATTCGGCGAGCAGTACCACCGGTTTCAGTAAACGCCACAATCGCTTCAACTGAAGGCAAAGAAATTGAAATTTGGGCAGCTGCGACTCCGATTGAGTCGTTAATAGTTTTCTCGCCACTTGGAATTAAGTTCTCCAAGTTTTGTTGATACGGAAAAATTTGTTCAATTTCGGTAGCAATTTGTACCATAGTTTGCACAGCTTCTACACCAAACTCTCCAACTGCGGTCTCACCACTAAGCATAATAGCATCAGACCCGTCTAAAATAGCGTTTGCAACGTCAGAGGCTTCTGCTCTAGTGGGGCGAGGGTTTGAAATCATGGACTCAAGCATATGAGTAGCCGTAATTACCGGTTTTCCAAAGAAGTTGGCACGTTGAATCATTTTCTTTTGATAAATCGGAACTAAAGGAAAAGAAACTTCTACACCCAAATCTCCACGGGCAACCAAAATACCTGCAGCTTCTTGCAAGATTTCATCTAGATTTTGGTATCCTTCTTCGTTTTCAATTTTAGCGATTAACGGAATATTTGGGTTTGTGGTGTTTTTAACTAATTCTTTAACTGCTAGAATATCTTGTTTTGAACGCACAAAAGAAAGTGCTATCAAATCTGCGCCGTGTTCAATTGAAAACAAGATATCTTTTTTATCTTTTTCAGATAAAAATACTTGTTTAATTTTCGCACCAGGACAGTTGCAGGACTTGTGGTTTTTTAAAAAACCAGTGTGGTGAACTGTAGTTAAGATATCGTTATTTTTATATTTTTCAATGACGTCAAAACGCATCTTACCGTCATCAACTAAAATAAAATCGCCAACTTTAACACCCTTAAAAAGTTCAGGGCAAGAAATGTGGAAACGCTCTGAGTTTCCCAAAACTGGCTCTTGTGTAATTAAAATCTTTTCACCTTTTTTAACTTCAACTTTACCATCTTCAAAGTTACCAGTTCTAATCTCAGGACCTTTAGTGTCGGTCATAATTGCAAGATTGTAGTTTAATTTAGCCCTAACTGATTTTAGAGTTTTAAAAGTATTTTCGTGTTCTGAGTATTCACCGTGTGAAAAGTTCACACGAGCTACGTTCATTCCAGCATCAATTAAGGCCTGTATTTTTTCAGGGCTACGAGAAGCTGGTCCGATTGTGCAAATAATTTTTGTTTTTCTAATCATTTTTCACCTGTTTCTAAAGTATATTATATACTTATTAACTTTAATAAACTATTTTATATCCTAAAAAAGTCAATAAAACCTAATAGTTAATTTCCATATGTTCGGTTTGATTATAAATATCTGAAATAGCAACTTCAACATAATTAGGCGGATAGTTATATTTTCGTAAACATTCCTTGATTTTAATTCTCACTCTTGATTTAGTTGACTCTTTGAATTGCCAGTCAACTTCAGCATCTTCTATAACTTGGTTAAGTTCAACTGCAATTAGTTTTAAGGTCTCATCATTTATTAGTTTTTTTACGTCTTTATCTTTTATTAAAGCATCGTAAAAAGCACGTTCTCTTCCAAAAATTCCAAGATTTTCTTGCTCTTTATCATACTTTAAAATTTCACTAGCAAAATAAGTTAAACGTGATATGGCATGTTCAAAGTCAGTTTCACTATTACGGTCGTTATATTTTTCTAAAATATTTCTGAGTTTTTCAGAAAAATCTTGAGATTTTAAAAAATTATTTTTGCGGTATTCCGCAATTACATTTTCAAATAATTTCTTAGCAATTTTTACAAATATAGAAGGTGGATTTTTATCTCTAAGTTCATTGATTTTCTCAAGTGAGAGTAGTTCAAATATCTTTTTTTGATTTTCTTTTGTTGAACTAAGAACCTCAACGCTATCTCCTTTAATTGCTTCTACTAGTAGTTTAGAAACATATTCGTCCATTTCACTATTTGAAACTATTTGAATATTTGTGTTTAGTTTTAAAATGTATTGTCTAATTGTCAAAAAATAAAAAATATCTCTCCTCTCTTCTTCTGAAACCATACCGCTGCATATCTGATAGGCACTTTTAACTTTTCTAGAAATATTTTTTAAAAAATCTTCTTCAGTTGTTTTGTTATCCAAAACAACATCCGCACCGTCCTGAACTGCTTTAAATCTTTTTACAGCATCTCCAGAGAAGAAATCCAACTTATTTACAACTTTAAATTGTTGATTTAAAATATCAAGATTTGGTTTTAAGATATTTTGATAAACCGAGTCTAATAAAACCATGGTCAGACTTTCTCTATCTCTGTCTGTATACTCAAGCAAAGCATTATTTAAATCTTTTTGAAGACCAATGTAGTCAACGATTAGTCCATTTTCTTTACCTTGATATATTCTGTTTACACGTGCAATTGCTTGCATTAAGTTATGTGACCTTAATTTTTTAATAAAATACATAACATCTAGGTCCGGAACATCAAAACCAGTTAACCACATATCACACACTATCGCGATTTTATATTTAGAGTTGGTTTTTTTTAAATTCAACACCTGCTGCGTTTCGCCAAGTACTATTTTGAAAAAGTTTGCGGTCTGCTTCTGAGTCTTTATTAGACTCGGTTGCCACTAAAATAATTTGTTCTTTTAATTCAGGTGCAATTTCTTCAGTTATTTTTAAATAAAGTTTTTTCGCCGCAGTTCTGGTTTGACAAATTACCATAGCCTTGCCGTTCAAAAAAACTTTTCTATCTAGATAGTGTTTAACGATGTCTCTAGCAAACAGATCAATTAAGTCATCGTCTTCCAAAATTCTTTTAATTTGAGACATTGCCGATTTAGATTTCTCAATAGAAAAAGTATCTACTTGTCCAGTAATTTCTAAATCGTTGTAGTAGTCATCTATTTCTTTTAGTTTATCTTCATTTAAACTAGCGTGTGCACATCTAGACTCAACAGAAATTCCAACAGTAGAACCATCAATTACTGACTGCGTCATATCATATATATCTATGATTTCACCAAAAATATCAGCAGTTCTTTTGTCTTTTGTGGAAATCGGTGTACCTGTAAAGCCAAGAAATGTAGCGTTTGGCAAAGCATCCCTGATGTATTTTTCAACCCCATATTTAAACTCAGCGATAATTTGGTCAATTTCTTTCTTTCGCTTAAGCAGTGCATTTTCATAGATTCCATAATGTCCACGGTGAGCCTCATCCGTCATTACAAAGATATTGGTTCTTTCGTTTTTTGGCAAATCATCTTTATCAAACTTACCAACAGTTGCAAAAATTATGCTGCCTTGTTTTAGTTTTCCTAATTTCTTAACTAAATCTTTTCTTGATTCTGCTATTTTGGGTTCAGTTCCAAGATAGTCTTTTGCACACGAAAAAGTTTTAGAAAGTTGAGCATCTAAGTCTATTCTGTCGGTTAACACAACAACAGTTGGAACCTCTAGTTTTGGTTCTTTTAAAAGTCTGTGCGCAAGCATTAGCATTGTAAAAGATTTACCTGAACCTTGAGTGTGCCAAATTATGCCGGCTTTGCCGTCCCCTTCTGGTTTTTTTGCATTTAAAACAGATTCAAAGGCTTTTTTTACACCAAAATACTGATGATACTGTGCCATAATCTTGTTGTGCTTGCCGTTTTCATCTTGCATAAAAAAAATGTTGTATTTAATAAAATCAAGCAACCTGCGTGTTTCAAAAAGCCCATCAATTAAGGTGTTTATTTTCCTTGTGTATTTGTCATTATAACCTTTTTCGCCATCTACGCTTTTCCATTCGCTAAATCTAGAGAAACCAGAAGTTAAGGTGCCGATTTTTGCAGTTGTTCCGTCTGAAATTACTAAAAAAGCGTTGTAGTTAAAAAGAGTAGGTATATCAAATCTATAGCCGTCTGAGTTTGTGTCTTGTCCAAGTTGTCTAAACGCATATGCAAGATCTGTTTTTTGGCCATTTGGGTCAAATGACTTTAATTCCATTACAATTAGTGGCAACCCGTTTATGTAAATAATTACGTCGGGTATTCTTACGTTGTTGTATTCTTTGAATTTAACTTGTCTACAAACTTGAAAAACATTGTTTTCGGGATTTTTAAAATCAATAAAACAAATTAAAGGATTTATTTTGTTATCTTTTGAGTCAATAGTCAGCCCGTTTATAAGGTATTTATGAAAGGTAAAATTTCTTTCTATTAAATCAGGATTTTCAAGGTTGGTAATCTTATTTATCGCTTGCACTAAAATGTCTTCACTGTTCGTTTTTTCGGCATTAATTTTTTTAAGGCAACGCAGCAATAAGTTGCGATTGACAAACTCATTTAGTTCCCTATTTTCCAACCAATCGTTATTTTCTTTACTGATAAACTCATACCCTTTTTCTTTAAGTAGGGAAATTATTACATCTTCAATATTTTCTTCGTTTATCATAATTAACTCCTTAACAAAATAATAAAATATATAAAATTTGTAAAACCTACTTGTTAGGCGAAAAAAAGTAGTAATTTTTTAATATTTTTTCTTCAATATTATTGTTTTATAAACTTGTGAATGAAACACTCATATATAGTTTACTATACACTTTTTTGAAAAACAATAGTTTTCCAGTATTACCGTAGTATATTTTGTTTAGTTTTATTTAATTATTTCATTCACTTAATTAACACTATCGGAAGTGTTGATGATTTGATTGAACACAACAGGCGAAAAATTACTAATATAGAAAATCTTATTCAATGTTTATTTTCAGATTATGAGTCGAACGAAAAATCTCTTTTTGCAGATGTTTTTCAAACATTTAATGGCTGTTCTTTTAAAAGTAATAATTATGTTGATAGTTCTAAATATAAACTTATAACAATAAAAAATATAACTGACTATGGGTTTAATACTGATAAAACCTTCTTTTTAAAGAAAGAAAAGGCAGATAAAAAATTTGAACTAAAACCGGGAGATATTATTTTAACTATGACAGGAAACATTGGTAGAACTGGAATTGTTGACGAAAAAAAATGTTTTTTAAATCAACGCGTATTAAAACTAGATTGCGTATCAAAGGCTTATCTTTATTGTTATGTTAAAAAATACAAAAGTAATATCATAAACTTAGGTAAAGGAACTGCTCAACAAAATTTATCTATTGTTGATTTAAAAAGCTTAATTGTAAAAAATTCGTTAAATGAAATATATAATTTCAAAAAATATGATATATTTTTTGAAATTATCTTAAATTTAAAAATGCAAATAAAAGAGCTAAATACTATTAAAAAAATACTTTTATGTAAGTACTTTACCAATCAACAATAGTATCAACTATTTCTTGCTGTTCTTCGCTGGTTTTTCTTAAATATATCCGCGTGGTTTCTATAGATTCGTGTCCCATTAAATCGGCTAACAAGGCTATATCCTTTCTTTTTTGTAAAAAGTTTTTAGCAAATCTGTGCCTAAAAGAATGTGGGTATATTACCTTTAAGTTCATGCCGAATTTTTCTCCAAATACTTTTAACTGGTGAGCAATTCCTCTCGTTGAGATTTGCTTACCGTTTTTATTTAAGAAAAGGTAACCTGAAGTTCTACTAATTTTGTTGTAGTATTCAATAGCCTTTATTCTTAGTTTTTTGGGAATAAAAATTCTTCTGGTTTTACCAGATTTTGTATATAAATCAATGTACCCACGAATTAAATGTTCATATTTAAATTGAATTAGTTCAGATACTCTGGCACCAGTTGCTCCTAAAAATCTGACTACAAAATACCATTCATAGTTTTTAATCTTTAACAGTTTATTTTTTAAAAAATCATAATCAGCATCGCTTATTACATTTTCTAAAAATGACTTTGTTTGTGCTTTAATAAATTTAATTTTTAGTTTTTCTTTGCCTAAAAATTCTAGGTATTTATTGACACCTTGAATTCTTAGATTTACTGTTTTTGCTTTAAATTTATCTACCAGATTTGCTTTAAATGCAAGTAAGTTTTGTTTGTTGATTTCATCAAAATACTTCAAGTATAAAATAATAGAAGAAAGATAAGCCTCAATAGTGTTCTTAGTTAAGTTTTGATGCAATAAAAATGTTTTAAAATATTCCATTTGATATCCCCTTTTAATTGAAGATATCAATAATACTAAAAATATTTATTTAATAATATGGTCTTGATATTTTTTAATGAGTTAATTTTTCTTCTTAATATAGACAATTCATCAACAAGAAAAGAATATTTTTTGCTGTGACTCGATATTTCTTCTTTGTTTAATTTTGGGACAAGTATACTTAAAAAAGTTTTATTGTTAATGGAAGACATTGTTGTACCTGTAGAATATAAATCTCTTTGTTCATCAAAACTTTCAGATAAAATAATAGAGATTAAAAGAGACATCGGCATTTTATCAGAAGTCTTAATTCCAAAAAATCCTGTGGATAAAACATAATCGCTAATTAACTCTGTATCTTTTTTTGTTATCACAATTTTTTTATTAGAACCTTTCATTTTAGCAAACCACACACTGCACATAATTGGCTGCATGTTGGCTCTAGAAGGCCTATTGTTATAAGTTATTGTCTCACCATGATATATATTGTTAACGCCTGAAATTGAAGAAGTGTCAATATATACTTTTGTATCATCAAATTTTTTAACACCTGATTTTATTACTATTGGTTCATAATATTCAAACGTTGTCTTTTCTTTGTATTTTTTCAAAGATGATACCAAAATATATATGATTTTATCTATTCTTTTTTGATAATTTTCAATCAAATCATCAACACTTCCGATAGTGTTAACTATGTGTTGTTGTTGAGTTCTAGAGACTATAGGAATCACTAAAGACTCACCATATTTTGCAGCATTAATTTGAGGCATTACTGTTCCTGAGACAAGCGATTTTATTTGGTTCCAGTACGGCTTGCTCTGGCAATAATAACCGACATATTTAGGAACAACAATGTCAGAATTAATAGAGAATTTTACCAAATAACCAGCAAATACTGTCGTGCTTATTGGTTTTTCACAAAAATAATTGCGACCAATACTGCCAGTTCTAGCAAAAACAATGTCGTTAGCCTTAATTATGTAGCTTTGCCATTTTTTATATTTACTTGGGTTAATACAAGTAGGCAAAACAGACGGAATTGTGCTATCTTCTTTTATATCAGTAATTCTTAAATATCTTGGGTATTCAGCATTAAACTCAACAGCAGATGCTCCAATTCCATACATTCCTTTTTTTGGTTCTGATAAATCTTTTATTTTTATATAATTCATGATAATTATGATTAGAAAAATTTCTGAGATTTCAATGTTAGCTAATAAAAAAATTAAAACTTTGCTGTTAACAATAACAAACTATGTTAGTACCAAAAATATGTTGCCAAATTTTGCTGGAATTATCAAAAGCGAGAGAATTCCGACAGGCAACGCAACTGAATTTATTAAAAATGATATTTTAATCTCTAATATAAACCCATATTCTAAGAAAATTTGGTATTCAGACAAACACGGTGGTTGTTCTAATGATGTTTTGGTTATTAGATGTAATAAAACAATAATGTCTAAATATGTTTTTTATATGCTTAATAATGAAAAGTTTATAAATTATTATGCAAAAACAATAAAAGGCACAACAATACCAAGGGGCGACAAAAACTGCTTGTTAAACTATCAATTTAATGTACCACAGTACGATGTTCAACAACACATAGTTAACACTATTTCAATTCTTCAGCCAAAATCTTTTTAAGTTTTTCTTCTAATTCATTTCCCTCCTTTATTAATTTTAATAGTTCGTCGGTATTTATTTTAAGTTCATTTTGAATTTCTTCTAAAGACATATTATTAGAATCATCAACACCTACATATCTTCCTGGGTTAAGTGAAAAATCTTTTTCTTTTATCTCGTCATAAGTTGCAATTTTTGAAAAACCTAGAATGTCTGACGCTTTGTCATCTCTAAAATCTTTAATTGTATTAGCGATTTTATCAATATCCGCTTTTTTAAGAATTCTAATTTTTCTAGAAATTAAAGTTCCAAGTTCATCCGCATTAACAAATAAAACATCTTTACCAGTTTTTGCTTTGTTTAAAACCCAACATTGAACAGAAATAGTGACATTTGAAAATAATTTATTTGGCAAAGCAATAATTGCTTCAACAATACCAGCCTCCACCATTGCTTTACGGATTTTATAATCTGCACTATTGCTGTTGCCGGTAGTAGTAGCACCGTTTGGCATTAGAATTGCGGCTTTGCCGTTAGAATTCAATTTGCTGGACATCAACGAAAGCCAAGCATAGTTTGCGTTTTTTTCGTCAGGTTTGCCAAAAACCCATCTTGAGTCTCCTTCAAGCGATGGCTTCCAGTATTCACTTAAGTTATAAGGCGGGTTGGCGATAATAAAGTCAGCCTTAAGTGATTTATGCAAATCATCGGTAAAAGAATCTCCATTTCTTTCGCCCAAATTACCTTCTAGTCCACGAATTGCTAAATTCATTTTTGCCATTTTCCAAGTTCCAGGGTTAGACTCTTGGCCATAAATTGAAATACTGTCAACATTTCTGTGATGTTCTTTTACAAACTTAGAACATTGGACAAACATTCCACCAGAACCACAACAAGGGTCATATACTCTACCTTTATAAGGCTCAAGAATGTCTACCATCAGTTCAACTAAAGACTGTGGAGTGAAAAACTCGCCTCCTTTAGTTGGAATGTGTTTAGCAAATGCGCCGATATAGTACTCATAAACTTGACCAAAAAAATCACCATCTGCTTCTTCCATATTTAAATTGTTGGAAAAAAAGTCAACCAATTCACCAAGTACACTTTTATCTAGATCACTTTTTGAATAAGTTTTTGGCAATATTCCTCTTAACTGTTTATTACCCTTTTCAATTAATATGAAGGCTTTGTCGATAATTTGACCTAAATCTTCTTGTTTTGAGTGTTTAGCGATTTCTTCCCATAAGGCCTCTTTTGGAACGATAAAAACATGGTCTTCTATGTAGTAGTCTTCATCATTTTCATTACCAGATTTTGCTAATTCTTTGTATTTTGCTGTGTATTTATCACTGACATATTTTAGAAAAACTAAACCTAAAATTATATTTTTATAGTCTGCTGGGTCACATTTATCTCTTAATTTTTTTGCTGCACCCCATAATATATCTTCATTTATTAGTTGCGACATTTAAAGCCTCCTTTTTATATTAAAATTTATTTTATTACAATTTGTTATATTATCTCTATGAATTTAGCTATACAAATACTAATTTACTATTGTACAGTAAATGCGCTACCCTACACCTTTTAAAATAACTTAAATTTACGTTATTTTTTTTTAAATAACTCCGTGTTGTCTTAAGATAATAGAGACAAAAGCAGCGATAAAAGAAAATACCATTCCGAACAACAAAGTCCAAATTAACGCTCTTCCTCTAATAGGTTGTTCTTGGGTTGTAGTAGAAACCTCTAGTTCTTCTTCTTCTTTGTTCTTTTTTATCTTTACTTTCTTCTTTTCTTCTTTTGTTTTTTCAAGTTCATCTTTAGTGTTTTCTAGTTTTTCTTCTTTAGGCATAATATCCACCCCGCTCTACCTTTTCATTTTACCTTATTTTAATGTTCAAAGTAAAAAACCTTATTTTTATTTGATTTAGGCAAATTTTCTTTACTTTTGTATGCCAAAAAAATAAGTTTTTAAAATTACTTTCAGTTTTATAAGTCTAAAAGTCGCCGATACCTTCTGCATGTTTACATATATGCGATAGGCGCAGGGAATAGATAAGTATTTGTCGTAGAAATAGCAAGGTCTTAGTGTGGTATAATTTCCCTAACAGTTAAATAAAAAAAGGAGCAAACAAATGCACAATAAACAACCTAAAGTTAGTGTTTTTGCTCTAGGCGGACTCGGCGAAATTGGTAAAAACTGCTACTGCATAGAGTATCAAAACCAAATTTTTATCATTGACTGTGGTGTGTCTTTTACAGACGAAACTCTGCCAGGTATTGACTACGTCGTTCCTGGTTTTAAATATTTATCTGAAAATCAAGACAAAATAGTTGGACTTTTTATCACACACGGACATGAGGACCACATTGGTGGCATTCCTTATCTTTTACAATACGTTAAAATCCCGGTAATTTACGCCTCTAAAATGGCTTATGACCTAATTGAGAAAAAAATCGGCGATAAAGGTAAAAAACTTACCAAGTTGATGCTATACACTCCAGATACCGTCTTAAATTACGGAGATATTTCGCTTTCTTTTATACGAGTTTCGCACTCTATTCCAGATGCTTTTGGAATTCGCGTCAAAACTCCACTTGGCTCTATTTTTGAAACTGGCGACTTTAAGATAGACATGACTCCAGTTGGGCCACACGCAGAATATGAAAAACTAGTTGAAATGGCCAACGATGGTTGCTTGCTTTTAATGCCTGATTCAACAAACGCAGAGCGCACTGATATGGTGCCATCTGAAAAAGCAATTGGCCGCTCGATTTCCGAAATTTTTTCAGGGATCCAAGGCAGAATTATCATTGCGACTTTTGCTTCAAACGTCTACAGAATTAAACAAATTATTGACGCTTCTTTTCAAAATAACCGAAAAATTTTAATTTTTGGCCATTCTATGGAAAACATTGTCGAAGTTTCTCGCAAAAACAAGTTCATAGACATCCCAGATGCTTTCTTTTTAGACCCCGAGAAAGTCAACGACACAGACGACTCAAAAATGACCATACTTTGCACAGGTTCACAAGGTGAACCAATGGCTGTGCTTGCGCGAATTGCGAGTGGCCAACACAAAAAAATCAAAGCCAGAGCCGGCGATACCGTTATTTTTTCGTCATCTCCAATACCTGGTAACTTTCAGTCTGTCAATAACTTAATCAATCAATTTAATAAACTAGGGGTTAACGTAATTTCACACGGCGCGCTTTACGAAACCCACGCCTCTGGTCACGCTGAACAAAACGGACTTAAGTTAATGATCAATTTATGTAGGCCAAAATACTTAATGCCAATTCACGGAGAACATAGAATGCAGGTAATTCACTGTGGCCTTGGTGTGGAAGTCGGCATGCCCAAAGAGCATACTTTTGCGATGGCAAACGGAGACGTCCTTGAGTTTACCAACTCTGGCGCTGAGGTAAAAAAAGCCAAGGTTGACGCAACCCCACTTTTAATTGAAGGCAATTCTGCTGCTCTTTTTTCAGATGAACTAATCGCAGAACGTCACTCTATCTCTGCAGACGGTGTATTTGTGCTGTTTGTCCCACTAAACTCAGAAAATAAACTAAATGGAGATGTGTTAACTGCGACTCGTGGCTTTTTGTCAGTTTACGAAAACGAAAAAACAATTAAGGCAATTGCCCAAAAAGCGACTGACTACTTAAATACTTTTTCAGCAGAAGACAAAGAAGCGGCGACCAAGGCTTTAACTGAAATCACACAAGAAATCATTCAAAATGCATTTGCTCGTGTTCCACAAGTTTTTGTTGAGTATTTAGTTGCAGACTAACTTTTACTTTACTTAATTAAATGACAAAACAAGTTAATAATTTTTTTAAATCACCAAAAGTGAAGGCTTCGCTTGAGTTTTTCACCAAGTCTTACGCTCGTATGTTTTTACTTATCTACTTGGTGTTTTCGCTAATCGGTGCTTTGGCGCTTAAAATGCCAATAGCTTCTAAAACCCCGCTTAAGTTTGTAGACACTTTGTTGCTTTCTGTATCTGCCATGTCTACAACTGGACTTAGCTCCATAAACTTTGCAGACTTGACCTTGTTTGGTCAAGTTGTCTTGATTTTAATTATGGAATTTGGTGGTATGGGTATATACATGCTCTTTGCTTTGTTTTTGACAAACTCTGGCAGCAAAATCGGAGTTGAGCAAAGAGTGTTTCTAGCAAACGAGCAAAACCTACCTTCGCTTAGAGGAGTAATTCGCACTACTAAAAAAGTTTTCTATACCTTGGTTTTAATTCAGTTAATTGGAGTAATTTTCTGTACTTCCTACATTTACTTTGCGATGCCTGAGTTTAAGGAAATAAGTTTTACTAAAGCTCTTTTCTACGGTGTATTTCTCTCAGTTTCTCTGTTCATGAACGCAGGGTTTGTACCGCTTCCGGTAGACTTTCCGACTTTACTTTTAAACGGACACATTGTGTTTTTCATAGGCTGTGCGTTTTTGATATTTTTAGGAGGTCTGGGCTACATTCCTTTGATTTCTTTAGCCGACTACATCAAAGCAAAGGTCAAAAAAACTGACTTTAGGTTTTCAAAAATCGCCAAAATTTTGTTTTTTGCGCACGTTTTGCTTTGGATATTTGGCTTTGTGGTTTTAACTTCTCTTGAGTTTAACTCACCGGCTCTCGCAAAACTAAACGGTCCGCAAAGACTAACTGCAACCTTCTTTACCTCAATATCTGCGCGTTCTGCTGGCTTTAGCGTAATACCTCAGGCTAGTCTGGCCAGAGAAGGCAGTATTATCGTAATGATTATCTTAATGTTTATCGGAGCCTCTCCAAACTCAGCCGGCGGTGGTGTTAGAACCACAACTGTTGTCTTAATAATTGCCGCGATTTTTAGCCATATCAAAGCAGAGTCTCAAACTAAGTTAGGAAAAAAACTGGCATTTAAAGAAGATACTGTCAAAAAAGCATTTATTGTCGCGACAGCTGTTGCATTAGTTTTAATTATTTCTATTTTCGTAGTGGCTGTGGCAGAACAGAACTACTTTGAAAGTCAACTTCAAATCGCTAAAGCCTCTGCGCTTAAAGGTGAGCACTTCCAAGAACCACTTGCCTTTAGTTTAAAAGACATAGTCTTTGAGTTAGTCTCGGCTTTCGGGTTAGTTGGGTATTCTCGTGGCCTGACTTTTGGCACTAAACTTTTGATTACAAAATGGGCGATTATCTTTATGATGTTTTTTGGCCGTGTCGGCCCGATTACCTTCCTGCGCGCGTTTTCTTTTAAACAAAAAGTCTCTCAAACTTACAAAATTAGCGAAATTGACTTAATTATTAGTTAAAATAAATTAGGAGATTAGTTATGGGAATTTTTTCAAAAATATTTGCAAAACTTAAAAAAAATAAACCTCAACAACTTGGCTTTAGCAGTCAAGTTCGCGCAGTTTCTGGACTTGCCGATATTTTTTTAAACCTAGAAAACTTAACTTATCCTGATTTTATTGAACAACTTGAAGAAGTTTTAATAATGGCAGATTTTGGTGTGCAAACTACTTTAAAAGTACTAGAAACTTTTCAAAAAAGTGTAACTCACAAAAACTTTTTAAAAATTGATGAAACTAAAGAAAAACTACTGGAAGCAATTTACTCAGTTTATGAAAATCAAAGTGTAGATGTGGACAATTCTTTAGCTAAAGAAAACCCACTGACTGCCTACATGTTTGTCGGAGTTAACGGCTCTGGTAAAACAACAACTATCGCAAAACTTGCTGCTAGATTAAAAAAACAAGGCAAAAAAGTACTATTGATTGCTGCCGATACCTTTAGAGCAGGTGCAGTTGACCAGTTAGTTGAATGGGGAAAACGCCTAGACATAGATGTATTTTCAAACCCCAGCACCAAAGATGCTGGCTCAGTTTGCTTTGACGGTCTTGAAAAAGCGATTAAAGAAGAATATACCTTTTGCTTAATTGATACAGCAGGACGTCTGCAAAACAAACAAAACCTAATGGCTGAACTTGCCAAAATTAAAAAGATAGTTGTCAAAAAACTAGGTAAAGAACTAAGCGAAACTATTTTGGTAGTAGACGCAAACCTGGGTCAAAACTCATTTGAACAGGCGAAATCCTTTAAAGAAATCACCGATATTTCGGCACTTGCTTTGGCTAAAATGGATGGAACTGCTAAAGGCGGGATCATTTTTAGAATCAAAAACGAACTTGGAATTCCAACTAAACTAATTGGAGTTGGCGAAAAGGAAAACGATCTTTTAGACTTTGAACTTGAACGCTATATGTCCGTTGTTTTTCAGGAACTTTTTTCAAATGAAACCGCTTGCTAGTAAAGAACATTTAATTTCACTTTACTTAACTTACTCGCCTCTGCTTACCAAAACTCAGGCAGATTACTTTCATGCACATTACTTTTTAGACCATTCGCTGTCAGAAATTGCGGAAAACGAAGGTGTTTCTAGGAATGCTATTTTTCTTTCACTTAAACAAACTGAACGCAAGTTAGTTGATTTTGAAATTAAGTTGAAATTAGTTAAAAAGACTGAAAATCTACACAGAAGAATTAAGAATATATCAGATAAATATCAAATTCCATTAAAAGAGTTTGAAGATATTGAAGGAGTTTGATTATGTTTTTTTTAAAAAAACTATATACTAAAATTAAAATTCGCTGGGAAAATAGAAAAATTCGCTATTTAAAATATTGTGAGCTAGCAAAAAATAAGAAATTAAGAGGATTCTTTGGTTGGAAATTCAATAAACTTTCGCCTGAAGAATTAAAATTAGTGTATGAGTTTGATGGCGGTGAATGGTGGGACGAATAATTTTGAGGTTTAGTTATGTCGCTTGCAGATAAAATACAAATGGCCCTGCGTAAAGTAACTGGCACTGCTAAGTTATTTGAGGGTGATATTGAAAAAATGATGAAAGAAATTAGGCTTTCTTTATTGGAAGCCGACGTTTCTTATGCTGTTGTAAAGAAATTAAGCACCGCAATTAAAGAGAAAGCACTAGGCCAAAAAATCTTAAAAGGTCTAAATCCAGGTGAGCAAGTTGTAAAAGTTGTAAAAGACGAGCTGACTGAAATAATGGGTGCAAACCCACGTCTACTTGAGTTTACCGCTAACCCTACTTTGATAATGCTAGCAGGTCTGCAAGGTTCTGGTAAAACCACAACTTGTGCTAAAATTGCTAACTTAGTTAAAACTAAAGAAGGCAAAAAACCACTGTTAGTTGCTTGTGATATCTACAGACCGGCTGCCATTGAACAACTCAAAACTCTTGGCTCTTCAATTGGCGTTAAAGTCTTTGAAAAAGGCTTAACTAACCCACTTTCAACAATCAAAGAAGCACTTACTTATGCAAAAGAAAACCTGCATGATGTGGTAATTATTGATACAGCTGGCCGTCTGCAAATTGACGACGTGCTAATGCTTGAACTAAAGTCAATTCAAAGTAATTTCAAAATTAACGAAACCATTTTAACTCTAGACTCAATGGCTGGCCAAGAGGCTGCAAACGTTGCTAAAACCTTCATGGAAAATATTTTTGTCCAAGGTGTAGTTTTAACTAAAATTGACGGAGACTCCAGAGGTGGTGCTGTGCTTTCGGTCAAGGCCGAGTCTGGTGTACCTATCATGTTTCAAACTTTTGGCGAAAAAATTGAGGACATTGAGGTATTTCACCCAGAACGAATTGCTAACCGTATTCTTGGCATGGGCGACCTTCTTACCTTAATTGAGAAAGCCGAAGAAAGTTTTGAAGAAAAAGAGTCAAAAAAACTAATAGATAAAATCAAAAACAACACTTTTGACTACGACGACTTACTTAAACAATTTAAGTCTATGAAAAAAATGGGATCAATCGCCAAAATTTTTTCATTTATCCCAGGGCTTTCGCAAATCAAAAAAGCCTTGAGCGAAATAGACGATGCTACTTTTTATAAATACGAACACATCATTCAGTCAATGACTAAGCAAGAGCGTAAAGACCCGGATTTGATAGCCTACTCAGACACTCGTCGTATGCGAATTGCCAAGGGTTGCGGGATGCCGACTCGCGAAGTTCGCAAACTAGAGCAGGCTTTTTCAAAGCAAAAACAAATGATGAGACAAATTTTTGCCAATAACTTAGACTTAGACCTAAACGAAGCACCAAAAGAAGATGAACTTACTAAAATGTTTGAAGAACTGCAAAACAAACTGCTAAACGGACAAAGCCAAGGACAGGCTAAAAAAGGTAAGGGCAAAAACAAACAAAGAAGGTGGTTTTAAATCACTATGTCTAGACTAATTTTAGTAGACGGAAACTCACTTATCTTTAGAGCATACCATGCAACTGCTTATACTGGCGAGATTTTAAGAACATCAAAAGGAGTACCAACCAATGCCTTGCTTGCGTTTATCAATATGTTTAAAAAAATTCTTGCCAAAAAACCCACACACATCGCAGTTACCTTTGACTTAAAGGAACCTACATTTAGACACAAAGTATACGCAGACTACAAAGCAGGTAGAAAAGCCGGAGACCCTGAACTTTTTGTGCAGTTTGACTCAATTAAAAGATATCTTGCTTTGCAAGGTGTTGCTTGCCTTGAAAAACCAGGCTATGAGTCTGACGATATAATTGGCTCAATTTCTAAAAACTCACCTGAAATTGACGAAGTTATAATTTATTCGTCTGACCGTGATTTACTTCAACTGGTTGACACAAAAACCACTGTTGCTTTAATTAAAAAAGGAATGGGGGAAATTATTGAGCATACTCCTGAAGTTATATTTGCAGAATATGGTCTTGAACCCCTTCAGTTAATTGACCTAAAAGCACTGCAAGGAGATACTTCTGACAATATCAAAGGAGTTGCTGGAATTGGAAAAGTCACCGCGCTTAAACTAATTCAAACATATGGCTCTGTTACTAATTTATACGCGCACATTTCTGAGTTAAAAGGAGCGCAAAAAACTAAGTTAGAGGTCGGCAAAGCAGACGCCGAACTTTCTTATTTTCTTGGAAAAATTTACACAGATAAGTTATTTTCAGTGGAAGTAACTCAAAAACAACCAGCAGACGAAGAAGGTCTGCAAAACTTTTTTCGTGAGTTTGAGTTAAATCAACTCTACAGAGAAAAAGCAGTTTCAAACAACACAAGCACATCTGTTCAAAGTTTTCAGTATGCAACTGAAGAAAAAGAAATCGCTGAGTTTTTAAAAACACCCGCTACCTTGTTTGCTGAGTACACTGATAAAGACGAACTAATTCACCTGGTTTTATTTAACAAAACCAATTACTTGTTTTTAAAAAAAGAACAGGTATTTTCTAGTCCTGTGTTTTTAGCCTTTTTAAAAAGCGAAACCAAAATTGTTGTCTTTAATTTAAAAAGATTTATCAAAGTTTTACTTAAAAACCAAATTGAGTTTAATTTTGCTAAGTATGACTGTGCACTTTTACTTGCCTACTGCAAGGACGCAGAAAGCGGGACACAATACTTTAATTTTCTTGCAAACAGCGAGTTTGATGATTTAATTGAAGTGCCAAAAGCCTATGAAACCAAGTCTAACTCAGACCTTGACTTAAACACTCTTAGTAAAAAAGTTAAGTTAACCGATTTAGCCTTTACTAAGTTACAAACTGAACTTAAAGACACAAAAAGATATGAACTGTACCACTCTATTGAACTTCCTCTTTCTTTAGTTCTCGCAAAGATGGAAAACACAGGAGTACTCATAGACACTGCTTACTTAAAAGAACTTAAAGCAGAGTTTGAAGTTAAGTTAGTGGAACTAAAAGCAGAAATTAACAGACTTGCAGGATACGATTTAAACCCACTTAGTCCAAAACAAATTGCTAAATTGCTATATGAAGACCTTGGACTAAAACAAACTAAAAAAACTGCAAAAGGAGCGGCTTCTACAGACTCAGAAACTTTGACTGAGTACTCAGAGGTTTACCCTATTGTAAAACTTATTTTAGAGTACCGAACTTACGCCAAAATCTTGCAAACTTACGCAGTTGGACTGCTTGAATCTGTAGACAGCGAAAATACTGTGCACACAACTTACAACCAAACTCAAACTGCAACAGGACGACTTAGTTCCTTTAATCCAAACTTGCAAAACATCCCTACGCACTCAGAACTCGGAAGTAAAATCAAAAACGCTTTTGCTGCGAGAGCTGGTTTTTCATTTCTTTCACTAGACTACTCACAAATTGAACTTAGAGTTTTAGCCACAATTTCTAAAGACAAGAATATGCTTTCAGACTTTTCTTTAAACAAAGACATCCACACCGCAACCGCGATGCGTATTTTTAAGACAAATGAAGTAGACAAAGAACAAAGACATAAAGCCAAAGCCATTAACTTTGGACTAATTTACGGAATGTCTGCCTATGGTCTAAGTAAAGCACTTTCTTTAGACATTAAAACAGCAGATCAGTACATCAAAACTTACTTTGCTGCATACCCTGAAGTCTTGCCTTTACAATATAAACAAATTCAAGATACAAAAACTAACGGATTTGCTGAGACTTTATTTGGACGTAGACGTTATTTAGATCCAGAAACTCTTTATTTTCGTCGCAACCCAAAACTTTTTGAAAGACTTGCGGTTAACTCACCAATTCAAGGGACTGCTGCCGATATTTTGAAAATTTCTATGCTAAAAATCAGTAAGTTTTTAAAAGAACAGCATGCTGAAAGCAGAATGCTCATGCAAATTCATGATGAGCTGATTTTTGAAATTAAAGAAGGAGAAGAGTATTTAATTCCTGAAATTAAAAAAATCATGACTGATTTTAATTTAAATGTTCCGCTTGTAGTTAGCGAAAGCAGCGCAAAACGCTGGATAGAGGTGTAAATTGCCTGAACTTCCTGAAGTTGAAAACGTCCGAAAATACTTAAGTCAATCTATAGTTGGCAAAAAAATTGAGGCTATAGATAATTTTTCTAATGAAAAAATTATTTCCAACGACGTTATATCACAAATCTTAAACACTACAATTAAGTCAGTTCGTAGACACGCAAAATACTTATTTTTAGACTTAGATAACAACATGACTTTAATTTCTCATCTAAGAATGGAAGGTAGATATTACTTAAACTCACAAATTAACCCACACACTAGAGTCCGTTTTTACTTTGAAGACAAAGAAACACTGGATTTTGTAGATAGACGAAAATTCGGCAACTTTGTTTTAGTTAAAACAGATTCAATTGACGACTATCTTTCTGATAAAGTTGGAAAAGAACCTTTTGACTTAACTGCCGATGAGTTGGTTTTAAAAGCCAAGCGCAAAAGCAGTTTAGCCAAGGCTTTTTTGCTTGACCAGCACAACATCGCAGGTCTTGGCAATATTTATGTTGACGAGGTTTTGTTTGCAAGTAAAATCCTGCCAACCAGAACAATAGATACATTGACTAAAGCAGACTTTGAAAAAATTTTAGAAAACTCAAAAATAATTTTAAAAAAAGCAGTAGAACTCGGTGGTTCTACTATTTCTAGTTTTGAAATTGCCGAAGGTTTAAATGGTAGTTTTCAAAATTATTTAAAAGTACACACTAGAGCGGGTAAACCTTGCTTGGTTTGTGGCACTGAAATTAAGAAAATCAAAGTTGCAGGAAGAGGCAGTTATGTCTGCGAAGTTTGTCAAAAGTAAGTTAATTGCGATCACTGGCAATATTTGCTCTGGCAAAACTGAGTTTTTATCTGCACTTAAAAAACAAGGACATGAAACTATATCTACTGACGAAATAGTAGACACACTTTGGCAAGATAAAAATAACCTGGCAAAAATTGCCGAAACTTTTTCGTTAACGCTTTCATCTGAACTTAAAGAAACTGTTAAGAAACTAGTTTTTAGTCAACCAAAAAAACTAAAACAACTGGAAGATATTTTTTTCCCACAAGTTTTTGCAAAACTAAAAGAAGTTCAAGTAAATTCAATAAATACATACATTTTTGTTGAAGTTCCTTTGCTTTTTGAACGAAATTTACGCGATAAATTTGACTTCATAGTGCTAGTATACGCTGATTTAGAAACCTCTAAAAACAGATTTTTAGCCACTCGAAAAAACAGTGAAAAAGAGTTTTTTTCTATCTTAAAACACCAGATAATTAACGATGAGAAATTGCTTTTCGCAGATTATGTAGTATATAATAATCATATGAATTTAAGTTTAGAAAACGAAGTTTCTGCTCTATTTTCAGTCTTAAAAATGCATTATGGCAACTAAAATTACAGTTTATAAAAAAGCACAATTAACAGCAGATCAAATCAAAGTTTTAACTTATTTATACTTGCCAATTTTGGGCAAAAGAGCCTATTCACTTTATCTTTCCTTTGTGCAATTGGTAAATTTTTCTGCGGGCAAATCTCAAGATTTTGACCACAATTTTTTTGTAAATTTACTAAATATTTCACCCCAAAAATTAACAGAAACTAGACGCAAACTAGAGGCAATTGGACTAATTGACACTTTTGAAAACCAAGATAACTTAGTTTTAATTTTAAACAATCCACTTACTGCTAACTCTTTTTTTGGAAACCCTAACTTGCATGTCTTACTACAAAAAAATATTCCAAGTTTAGAAACCTATAACTCAATTAAACAAATTTTTCACACCAACTCATTTATTTCAAAAAACTACACTAATATAACTGAGACTAACTTAGTCAAAACCTTTGGAGCGTTCGATCCTAAAAAAGTAGCAGTAGCAGAAAGCTACGGAATTGACAAAACCAGAGTTCCTGAGTTTATATCTGAGTTTGATTTTGTTGAGTTCACTGGTTTTTTAACTAAATCAAAAGTCCCTTTTTCTGGTACTGAACTTGAAAACGAAAGTTATAAATCACGACTTATTTCTTTGGCTTTAAACTTTTCACTAAAAGAAAAAGAACTTGCAGAAATTTTTATTGCCAACATCAAAGACAAAAAAGTACCAAATATTGATGCTTTAAAAGTTGCAATTTCAACACACCGTTTTAGTCAAAAAACTAACGAAGACAGTGCTTCAGAAATTACTAAATGGTTGAGTTCAATTGATGTAAAATCGCTTGTTGAAGCGATTAAACAACAAACTAAAGTCACTAAAATTGATGCAAAAGATTTTGTTCAACTGATTGACTTTATAGAAAAACACAAAGAAAATGTCAACCTTGGTGTGCTAAATATGTTAATTTTGCATTCTTGTAAATACCAACAAAAAGAATACGCAGATCGTCTACCTACAAATACTTTTTTAGAAAAAGCCCTAAACATTTGGATAATTGACTATAAAGTAAAAACTACGAAAGACGCAGTTTTGCTTTCACAAAAACTAGCCGAAAGATTAACTTCAAATACAGCTCAAAAGAACAGAAAAACAAATTCAAGTAGCAGTAGTTTTTCGCCTAGTTGGGCAGATAAACTAGTAGAAGGGTTTTAATTATGCAAGCCGAAATTAAAGCAATATTAAAAAAATATCCAGACCTTAAAATTGACCTAAACACTTTAGACAAACAAACAATTTTATTTTATATTAACTATTATTTAAGTCAAAATAAACCTGCTGAACTTTACAGAGATAAAAATAACGCACTTAAAATCAGACCAATTGAAAAAGTAGCATCTGCTTCTATTGCTGGTAAGTTTATACAACCAGACGCTGAACTTAGTGGTTTTCAAGAAAAAATGCCTGGCCAAAAAAATGCTAAACTTCAGGCAGACCGAGTAATTTCAGAAATTAGTGCTGAACACACTCCCCTTGGTTTTATGTTAACCGGTCAAAACGCAGTTGGCAAAACTTTTTTACTTAGAGCACTAGCCACTGCTCTGCGCCGCAAAAACACCGAAGTTCTGCATGTTTTTCCAATAGACTTATTTACTTATGCTAACCCAGTTGAGTCAAACAACCGTAAATACTTAGAGTTATTTAAAAACACACCTGTTTTAATTCTTGACGATATTGGTACCGAACAAGGTGCAGACTGGTTGTACAAATCTGTTTTAGTGCCGATTTTAGAGCACCGTTTAAACTATAGACTCACGACGATTTTTTCATCTAATTTTAACTTAAAAGAATACTATAAAAAAATTAGTGAAAAAACTGGGGATGTACAACTTGCTCTACAAATTTGCAGTAAGATAAAAATACTTACTGGTAAAAACATTGTTGAAATCGCTTAACCTACATAAGGAGTTTAAAAATGAAAATAGAATTAATTTTTCCGAACAAAGTCAAAAAAGAGTATGCTCTTGGCACAACTGTTTTAGAAGTTGCCGAAAGTATCTCACTTTCTTTAAAAAAAGCCACAGTTGGTGCTAAACTAAACGATCGTTTAATTGGTGCAAACGAACCAATTTTAGAAAGTGGTGAGTTTTTAATTTTAACTAAAAAAGACGAACTTGCTTTAAAAATTCTAAACCACTCAGCCGCACATCTTTTAGCATACGCCATTCAAGAACTGTATCCAAATACTAAATTCTGGGTTGGACCTGCAATTGAAGAGGGTTTCTACTACGACATGGATTTAGCAGGTTCTGTGATTTCAGACCAAGACTTTGTGCTAATTGAAGCGAAAATGCATGAACTTAGCAAGTCTAACTTTCCAGTTTTAAGAAAAGAAGTGACACTTAATGAAGCCAAAGAAATCTTTAAAGCAAATCCATATAAACTAGACTTAATTGAAAAACACGCAAGTGAAGGTTTAACTGTCTACACAGAAGGTGAGTTTTCAGACCTTTGTCGCGGTGGACATGTTAAGTCAACAGGGGAAGTTCAGTTTTTCAAATTACTTTCAGTATCAGGTTCTTACTTTAAAGGTTCGGCTAAAGAAAAACCACTTACCCGAATTTATGGTTGTGCTTTTTTTACGCAGAGTGACCTAGACGCTTACTTAAAACTACTGCAAGAGCGGAAGGACCGCGATCACCGCAAGGTTGGTAAAGAACAAGACATTTTCTTTATTTCCAAAGAAGTTGGCCCAGGTCTAGTTTTTATGCAACCAAAAGGAGCAACTATTCGCCGCACAGTTGAGCGCTATATTACCGACAAAGAACTAGCACTTGGATACTTGCACGTCTACACACCAATTTTGGCAAACGTTTCGCTTTACGAAATCTCTGGTCACTTCGCTCACTACAAAGACTCAATGTTTCCAGTGCTAGAGTTTAAAAGCGGTGAAAAAATGGTGTTGCGTCCAATGAACTGCCCGCATCACATGCAAATATTTTCCCAAAAACTACGTTCATATCAAGAACTACCACTTAGAATTGCTGAACTTGGAATGATGCACAGATACGAAAAGTCAGGTGCGCTAACTGGTCTGGAAAGAGTTCGCGAAATGACTTTAAATGATGCTCATATTTTTGTAACTCCAAAACAAATTAAACAAGAGTTTAGTCAAACTGTAAAACTAATTTTAGATTGCTACAAAGACTTTAACATCAAAGACTTTAAGTTTAGATTGTCATACCGCGATAAAGAAGATAAAGAAAAATACTATCCAGATGACAAAATGTGGGACATGGCCGAAAAATACCTAAAAGAAACCATGGACTCACTTAAACTAACCTACTATGAGGCAAAAGGCGAGGCTGCTTTCTACGGACCTAAATTAGACGTGCAAATCAAAACAGCAATTGGCCACGAAGAAACGCTTTCAACCGTTCAACTAGATTTCTTGCTTGCCAACCGTTTTGGCCTAACTTATGTTGACAAAGACGGCAAAGAAAAAACACCAGTGGTAATTCACCGTGGTGTGGTTTCTACAATGGAGCGTTTCATTGCCTATCTACTTGAAGAGACCAAAGGAGTTTTCCCACTTTGGCTATCGCCAGATCAAATCAGAGTAATTCCTGTGAACAACGAGTTTCACTTAAGATATGCAAAACAAGTTGTCGCTCGCCTAAGAAAACAAGGTTTTATTGTTAATCTTGACGCTTCTTCTGAAAAACTTGGCTACAAAATTAGACAATCTCAAACTCAAAAAGTTAACTATACTTTGGTAATTGGTGACAACGAAGTTCAAAACAAATCAGTAACTTACCGTAAATACGGAGAAACTCAACAAACCGAAATTAAGACTGGTGACTTTATTAAACTACTTAAAAAAGAAATTAAAACTAAAGGCTTAAAATAAATGATTGAGTTTAAAAATGTTAGTTTTTCTTACGATAAGAAAAACTTAGTTTTAACTGACCTTAGTTTTACTTTAAAACCTGGCGAAATAATGGGCTTACTTGGCGCCAACGGATCTGGTAAGTCTACTACTTTTCGTTTACTTACTGGACTGATAAAACCAGTAAACGGTTCAATTTCTATCTTTGAAAAAGAACCTGGCTACGCGCTTTCAAAAGACATTGGCTATATGCTTGAAGAACGTAGTTTAATTCAAAATATGAAGGTTAAAGACTACGTTTACTACCTTTGTATGCTAAAAGACATGTCTAAAAAAGAAGTTGAGTTAGAACTAAAAAATCACCTTGAGTTTTTTGGACTAAAAAACAAGTTTGACTCAAAAATCCAAGAACTTTCCAAAGGTATGCAACAACGCTTGCAATTTATTGTAGCAGTGTTAAATAAACCTAAAATCTTAATCTTAGACGAACCGTTTACAGGGTTAGATGTTTTTAACATCAAGTTATTTATGGAAGTAATTAACGACTTAATTAAGTCGGGCACAATGGTTATATTTTCTTCACACCAAATTGATCAAGTTGAGTCGCTTTGCTCAAAAGTTTTAATTTTAAATCAAGGTAAAACCGTCGTACAAGGCGATTTAAACGAAATTAAACAAAACTTTTCAAAAGTTTATCTAAACATCGAAGCTCCAGAAATTGCCAAACAGTCTTTTTCAGGGCTAGATGGAATTTGTGAAATTAAAGAACTTTCTTTAAACCAAATTAGACTAACTTTAAAATCAGAAAACTACAGTCAACCGATTTTTAATTTCATAAAAGACAAAGTAGACATCAAGAGATATTCACTAGACTACGCTTCTTTAAAAGAAATTTTTATCACGAAGGTTAAGAATTATGAATAGCAAATTTGGTAAGTTGTTTTTATATAATTTAGCAAGACGCCTAAAGACTAAAACTTTTTTATTTACTAACTTAATTTTATTCTTTTTAATCTTTATTTTAAGTGCTCTGCCTAATTTAATTGCTGGCCGTAAAAATAAAACAGAACTTGTTAAAAGTAAAGTTATTGTCAACACTTTAAAAGACGGTGCGTACGGCACTTACTCAATTGCTGATTTTAAAAATAAGTTAAAGGACCGTCTAGTTGGCAAGGACCCTGAAAAAAGTAATTTTGAACTTGAGTTCATCACTGACTTTAATTTTAAGTTAAATCAAGCAAGTTCAATTAAGACTTTCCTTGAAAACAAAAAAGCCACTGCTTTAGTTGACTTTAAAATGGAAAACGCTAAGTTAGTCACAGAAGTTTACTTTAATCAAACTAAACAAAGCATTCAAACTGAACTAAACGCACAACTTCGCAAGTTTGCGGTATATGATTTTTATAATTTAACAGAAGATCAAGTGAACCCACAAATCAATCAAAACAAATTAACTTTAGACACCAAACGAATTGCCTTTATTTTACTTGTTGTGATGTTTACCGTATTTATTTTTGTGTTTGCCTTTACTTCTCAGTTGTTTTCCGCAGACATTTTTAGTGAAAAACAAAGCAAAACAGTTGAGTTAATCTTTCAGTCAATTTCTCCGCGTCAACACTTCTACACTAAGTTTTTAGCAATAATTGGCTATATCTTAATTCAGTTTATACTGCTTTTTGTCTACTCTACTCTCGCTTCTGCGTTTTTCGGACAAAGCATCGACTCAGGTGTGCAGTTAACAGGACTTAAAATCACCTCTGAATTAAAAGCAACCATTACCACTCCGCTAACCCTTGGTTTACTTGGTTTATTTACGCTATTGTTTGCTTCAATTTTGATTTCCGGAATTTTGGCGTCATTTGCACATAATTCTGAGTCTTTTCAAAATATTTTTTCGGTCTTGATGCTGATTTTCATTGCTCCTTTCTATGTGGTGTTATTCACCTATAACTCAGAGTCTAGTTTCGCTCAAACCTTAATTCACGTCTTTGCATATTTTCCACTTACCGGACTAATCACAGCACCCGCTTTGATGTTAGCAGGCACTATCTCAATTATTGAAACCTTAGTTATTTTTACCCTAAACACAATTTGCGTGTTTGTGCTTTTCTACTACGCACCGCAAGTTTATCGTTTCTTTATTTTAAGATACGAAAAAATTAAACTTAGTCAAATTTTTAAAAAATCACAGAGGAAAAATTTAAAAAATGAAGAAAAAAATTAAAAGAATTTACAAACATTTTATGAGTTATTTGTATGTGCTTCTTGGATTTGAATTGGTAGCGATTGTTTTTTTTCCGTTCCTTTTCAAAGAAAAAGACATGCAAATAATATTTGGGATTTTTGTTTTTGCGCTAGTTCCTTTACTTGTTGTAATGTTGCTTTTTTATTTAAGGTATTTAGAGTCACTATACTTAAAAGACTTTTTTAAGTCTAATGAGTTTCAAGAAGTAAGTCTAAGAATTAAAAACAAGTTAGAACTTACATACATGCCAACGCTTACTTACACACCTGAATACAAAATAAACAAAAAAAGTAATTTGAATTTAGCAAACGAAGAAACCGGTATTATTTTAACTGAATTTAAAGAAAGCGCAATTTTCTCAAGACCTTTAGTTAGAATTGAGTTTACTAATTTCTTAACAGATTTTCCTGACTTTGCTATATTTAATCACTACGCTTTAAATAAACCAAAAGTCAATCGCCAATTTTTAGTCAAAAACCTACCCACACCTTTTAAAAATAAATTTAAACTTTATACTAAACAACCAAATTTGTTCGCTGAACATATATATGCGCAAATCTATAGTACTTTTGCTAAGTTCAACTCAGTGATTTTGGTCAAAAAACTAAACACACTAACTATTTTAATTTCAGACAAGGTGCTTAGACTAACTCCAAATGTGTTAGAAAAAGAAAACGAATACCTAGATAAACTAATACCTTCTCTAGATTCTTTTAAGAAAATTTTAACCG
>CAUTMP010000011.1:0-28487 GCA_963539755.1 uncultured Acholeplasmataceae bacterium
TTTCTTCAAATTTATAAGATTCAGTGCTTTTGCTTTCTCCGTTTAAAGTACCACCGTTGTAGTCATACTCAACCGAGTAATCTTTTCTTTCATAAGTTAAAGTAAAAACAGTCTGGCCATTTGCGTTAATTGTTTTAGTTTCGTTTACTGGCTGAATTTCAAAACCTTCTTTTACGCGTTCATCTGCTTCAGTTACAGTAACTTGCGAGCTAACTTGTGCTTGTTTAACTTCGGTTTCTACAGTGTCTTGAATTGAACCAAAACCCTTGTAGACATGTTTGATAGTGTAGTTTACTCTGTCAACTTTTTCTTCAAAATAAGCAACTAAAGTTGTGTTTTTAGTAATTTTGGTGTTAGTAAAATCAAACTCATTAACCTCTTTATAAACATTGCCCATCTCGTCCTTAAGTTGCCAATGTTTAAAGGTATAGGTATATCCTGGTTTAGTAATAGTAGGGTTTGTTGGTCTAGTTAATTTACCTTCATGCACAACAGTCTGGCTAGGTTCACTAGAAGTAGAGACTCCTTTAAAATGATTGCCGTTATAGTTAACTTCAAAGTCAACTTTGTAGCGGTTTCTTTTGTATTTAAGTTCAAATACCGTAGTTCCATCTTTTTTAATTTTCTTTTTTAGCACACTAGAATTGTCTAAAGCAAAGCCGTAAGGTGCATTGGTTTGAGTTGGCGACAACTCAACTTCTTGTCCTGGGGTTTGACCTTCAACAATCTCTTCTTTTGTTTTGTCTTCAACAAAGTTACCAGCTTGGTCTACAGATTCAAAATATTTTTTAATTATGTATTTAGTTGTTGGTAAAACTCTTTTTCGCATAACGGCTTCAAGAGTAATGTCTTCGGTAATTGGAGTATTGAAGTCATATCTAGTGCGAACACCAGTTACTGGATCTACTAAATTCCAGTAATCCAGTTCAAGTAAATCACCATTGGCATCAAGCGCTGTCACAATTGATGGAGTTAAGTAATTAGTTTCTAATTTTTGACCATGTGCTCGCTTTGTCGGAAGCAACTGATTGGCGTCATGCGGAGTAATAAAATTTACTGTGTGATATTTAATTGGTTTTTCTGGTTTAGGTTGTTTTTGTTTAATTGATTTTAGGTAAAGTACGGTGTGAGTGTTTGCAAGTTCCTTAGTAAAGTCTACTTTTTCAGTTAACGCACTGTCCTTATACCAACCAGCGTAGGCATACCCTTCTTTTTGATAAACATGTTCCTTTAAGGGACTTCCTTTTTTAACAATATCAAAAAATACTCTTTCAACTCCATCAAAGTAAGAAACTGCAACTAGACCTTGTTTATCTAGCTCTGGTCCTATCTTGTTGGTGTCTGTGGTGATGTCATATTTAGCAATTAGTCTAAGTTCATATTTTACCCATTTTGGAATTTCAAACTCTTGACCTGGATTTAAGTCTACACGGTTGCCAGCTGGGTCAATGAAGTACCAACCAAGGAACTTAGAAATATAGAAAGGAGGAGTATTAAACTGAATTTCGTGTCCTTGTTTTTCAGGGTCTAGAGTTTTTGCTTTTCCAACAGTTTTGTCAACAAGGTCATAAACTTGGGTTTTTTGTGCTTGGTTTTTAAAAATACCGGGTAAGACAAAATCGTAAACTAAAGAAATATGTGTATTGTTGTTAACGATAAAAGCGCGACCTTTTGCGTTTTCTTTAGTAAAAACCTCTTCTTTACTTACAGATTGTCCGCTAGCGATACCATCTTTCCCAAACGCCACAAAACCTTTCATTTTATAGAGTTCTTCATATATATGTTTGTATTCAGTTTGTAATTTAGAGTAAGGAAGAATTATCGGTTTGCGCGGAACTGTACCTTCTTGTGATTCTGGGAAAAAGACACGAAGAAAGTTAGAGTAATCTACGATAACATCATGTTCTCTTTTAATTCCAAACCAGTTTTTAGTGTAAATTGTAAAAACTTCAGAATCGTATTCACGGTCTGTAAAATCAATGGCTAAGTATTTTTTGGGTTTGGCTTTGATATCAGTAATTTTGCCCATTCTGCTAGTTGTAAACCAGTTTTGCTTAACAGAAATAAAAGTAGATTTAGTTGCATCAACAGTTTCAGGCACCACAAAACGCAGTTTATTTTTACCTGCTTTAACGCCGTCGTGTTGAGAAAAACCACTGGCCTTAGAAAAATAAACGTCAGGATGAATAAATAAAAAAATCAAAAATAGTGTTGTTAAAGTTAAAATTAGGATAAGTAAACCAGATATTAAATACCCGTTTTTTCTGTTAATTTTCATGTATATCCTCCAAAAATATAGGAAAAAAGAAATAAATACAATTTTCCATTAATATTGTATTAAGATACACGTGCGTATTAAATATACAGGTTTGATTGGTTTTTAGATATTTCAATTTAAAAGCCTTATAAAGCGCATTTTAACTGATTTTTTAGCTTTTCATTCAAATAAGTCTTTTTGTTTACTGTATCAAACTAAGTATTAAGAAGTATTTTTGAACCAAAAAAAAAAAAACGATTTTAAACAAGTTAAATCGCTTAATAAGGCTATTTAGTTTATTTATTATAAACAACTTATTTTAACTTTTTTAGTGTTCAGATTGTTTAAGACCTTAAATGATTTTAAAAAATAATCAGTAGTGTGTTTGTTTTTGCATTTTTTGTCTCTCTTCAGTTTGCTATGAAATAAATTAACCCGCAGTATTGCTGCGGGTTAATTTTTAGATTATAAAGTCAAAGTAAAAATCTTTTATGCGAACAACATCTCCGTTTTTAGCGCCATGTTCAAGCAGTGCTTCATCAACTCCAAGTGACCTTAGTTGATAGGCAAAGCGTTTAACTGAAGAGTCGTTGTTAAAATCAACCTTGTAAAAAAGGTCAAAAATAATTTTACCTTCAATAACAAAACAATTTTCTTCTCTCTTAACTGTAAATAAATTGTTTTGTGTTTTGTCAGTTTTGGGTTTTAACTCAGCTTGAATTTCAGTGCTTGCCTGTTTTTTAAGAGGTTTTACTCTAGATAAAACCAAGTCCATTTTGGCAATTACCTTGTTTGAGTCTAAGTAGTTTTTTGTAGAAATCACGACTTTTGGTTTGTTTTTAAAACATTTAAGTGCTTCGTCTATTGTTGCCTGAACCACTAAGTCTGCTTTGTTTAAAATAATTAGTTCTTTTTTCTTAACTAATTGTTTTGAGTATTTTTTGAGTTCTGCCTTGATTTGCAAGTAAGCGGTTTTTGGGTCTTTAGTTAAATCCAAAACGTGGGCAAGTACCTTGCAGCGCTCAATGTGGCGAAGAAAAGTAAAACCTAGACCTTCGCCAAGATGTGCATTTTCAATAATTCCAGGGATATCACAAACTACAAAGTCTTTTTCTTTAGTTGAAACTACCCCTAGGTTTGGAATAAGCGTGGTAAACTCGTAATCTGCAATTTTGGGGTTAGCCCTCGAAATTAAAGCCAAAGTTGATGATTTTCCGACATTTGGAAAACCAACCAAGCCAATGTCTGCGATATACTTTAAAATTAGTTTTGCTGAAACTTCTTCACCAGGAAGGCCGTTTTCAGCGTAATCTGGGGCCTGATTTCGGTTAGACTTAAAGGATTTGTTGCCCCTACCTCCGCGGCCGCCATGGGCTACTATAAACTCATCCTTATCGGTCAAAACTTCAAAAATTAACTGGCCGTCTACCCAAACTTGTGTGCCAAGTGGTACTCTGACCACGGTGTTTTCGCCGTTTTTACCGTTGCAAGACTTCTCAGCGCCGTTTTGGCCGCCTTGCGCCTTAATTAAATTATTGTTTTTAAACCAAAGTAGGTTATTCTGTGCACTGTCACCAACGATTACAACGGAACCTCCGTTTCCACCATTTCCGCCAGCAGGTCCACCAAACTCCACATACTTTTCTCGCCTAAAGGCAACTTTTCCGTTTCCGCCTTGGCCAGCTTTAAAAACCACTTTCACTTCATCTACTAACATACTTTTTTCCTTTAATATTAAAAAAGGTAACTAAGTTAGTTACCTTGGTTATTTAGCGTAGACAGAAACTTGTTTTTTAGTTCTGCTGATGCGTTCAAATTTCACAATTCCAGAAATTAGGGCAAACAATGTATCGTCGCCACCCTTTCCGACATTGTTACCAGGATGCACCTTTGTACCGCGTTGACGGTAGATTATAGAGCCTGCTTGGCAATATTGACCATCTGATAACTTAGCACCTAAGCGTTTAGAAATGGAATCACGTCCGTTTTTAGTCGAACCCACCCCTTTTTTAGATGCGAATAACTGTAAATTTATGAGTAATAGCATTTTTATTCCTCCTTGATGTTTAAAGGATATTGTCTAGACATATCCTTGAGAGTATAAACTAAGTTTTTAAAAACAGCATCTGTTGCTTTGCTAGACTTCGTGATTTTAAAACTAAATTCGGCTTCAGTTAATTTATACTCAATGTTTTTGGTTTCTTTTAGAAACTCAAGTAAATTGATGTGAGATTGAAATAAAACAGAAACGCCTGCGCAAACTATATCTTGGCCAAAAGGTCCTGCCTCTGCGTGGCCTTTTGCGCTTAAGCTCTGCTTTAATTCATCTACTTTGAACTTAATCAAGTAATTAGTTGCGTTTAGGCAACAACGACGTCTTCAACCAAAACTTCTGTGTATGGTTGTCTGTGACCTTTTTTAACTTTATCATTGTTTTTATCTTTGTATTTAAAAACGATGACTTTCTTTTGTTTACCGTGGCGAAGCACTTTAGCGACAACTTTAGCGCCCTTAACATAAGGTGCACCAACTTTAACTTTATCGCCAGAAACAAGTAGCACTTCTTTAAACTCAACAGTTTCATCAACTGCGTTTTCAAGTTTTTCTAAAAACAATTTTTGTCCTTTTTCGGCTTTAAATTGTTTGCCACCTTTAGCAAATATAGCGTACATATTTTCCTCCTTAAAAGACTCACTATGAAAGTAATGCATAAGCATATTTAAAGACTTTTTCTATGTGGTAATAACAATTAATGTTAACACATTTGTGCGTTTTTTACCACAAAAAACGCTAGTTAGCGAATTACTGAAATTATCGCGTTAACAATCGGGTTTTTGCGTTTTTTGGTGTAAATAAAGTTAGCAATGTGTTGGCGAAGTTGTTTCTTTAAGTCGTTTAGTTGCAGACCACGTTCGCCTAATTTTGCGTGAAAATTTACTAAAAAAGTTTTAGCGCTTTCAGTAATTTCTGAAATAAATTGGGTGTCCCTAGAAAAGCCTTTTGAAAATATATTAAAGTCTCCGTGAACTTTTCTATCTTGAAAAGAATATCTAAAGGCCAAGATAAAAATCCCGTCTTCAGCCAAATAAGCACGCTCTTTGACGATAATATCGTTATTTTCGTCAATTGGCACCTCATCAATTAGTTTATCTGCAGCCGCTAACTCTTTTTTAGAGACAAAACCAGATTTTTTGTTAAAGTGAGCGATGTCGCCGTTTTCCATAATCAAGATATTTTTTTCACTAAACCCAAAAGTTATTAAAGTTTCTTTTAATTTAACCTGTTGGCTATACTCACCTCGCAAAGGAATAATATAACGGGGATTTAAAAGCGAAAGTATAAAAGAAATGTCGGTGCTTGAAGCCAGGTCGTGGACAATTAAATTAGGCTTGTAGTAAGTTTTGCACTCTGTTTTAAAAAGTTCATCTAAAGTTGCTGCAAACATTGTCTCAACACCTGGAATTGGTTTCATTAAAATACAAACTGCATCTTCCTTTGAAAGGGTTTGTCGGGGATTTTTAGACTTCGCGATACTTTGTAGTTTGATAAGTGGTGTATTTAAGTTGCCAGTGATTATCATCACGACATTCTGTATCCCGTTTTCATATACGTGTTTTTGTGAAACTAAAGATTTTAAGTCAAGCGACAGGTAGCCTTTTTTAATTAAAGGAAGCAGTTTCATAAAAGACTTGCGACTAGAGAAGCAAATTTTTCTATCTAAGCGCTCAGCCCAAGTAATGATTTCTTGAATACGCTTAATGTCGGTGTCTGCAACTGCAAAAAACAATCTGCCTTCGGTGTTTTTAAAAACAGTGGTTAAAAACGCTTGGTATTTGTCTTGAGTGTATGAAGTGGTAAACTGAGAAACACCTGAACAGTCTGGAAGTAGGGCTAAAGTGTCTTTTGCCAAAGCGGCTTCCATTAGTGCGGAGAACTCAGTCTGGTAAAGTGGATGCGGGGTTTTGTTTAAAGAAAAAGAACCTGTGTAAATAATTTTGCCAAGTTCAGTTTGAGCAATGATACCCACGCTTTCAGGAAGCGCTGAACTTGTGAAATAAAAAGAAAAAGAACAGTCTTTAAAATTGGCTTTAGTACCTTTTTTAATTTCTCTAAACTCAATTTCGGAAGCATCTAGGTCAGGCGTATCTTCTAAAGCCTGTTTAATTTGATGAATAGTTAATTCTGTTGCGTAAACTGGTACCTTGATTTGTTTTAGTAAAAAAGGCAAGGCTCCAATGTTTTCGTCTTTAAAAGACGACAAAAATATAGCCTCAATTTGGTCTTTGTGTGGCAGCAGAGTTGAGTAGTCTGCGATAATTGAGTCAATTCCAAACTGTTGTTGAGTTGGGTATTTTAGCCCTGCGTCTAAAATAAAGATAGAACGATTGACTTGTAGACAGAAGAAGTTTTTGCCAATTTCACCAAATCCACCAAGTCCAAAAATTTTAATATTAGTAATAATACACCTCGTTTAAATAAATTTTTTTAAATTTAATTTATTTATCTTTATGTTTTCCTTAAAAACAAAGATAAATGATTTTTGCCGTTAATGTATTTTACCATAGTTTGGTATGAGTTTTTTTAGATAAGTAAGCCATAAAAATCTCAAAACTAATGCTTTTTAACCTAATTTGAGTGATTTTATCCCATTTCCCATAATAAGCAAAAATCCAGTAGAGTGACTCTACTGGATTTTAAGATTAAGCCAACAAAAAACTTAGTTAAGACTTGGGTTTTCTGTGCTTTCTTCTGCGCTTTGCTCAGCCTCAGGAGTATCTGCAATTGTTTTAATTAGTGGTTCTTTTTGAAACTCTTTGACAAAAGAAAGTTCTTTGTGTTTAACGACTGTCAGTGAAGTTGTAACGTATTGAATGATGTTAGCCACACGTTGTGGAGGAACAGCGATAAACAACTGAATAGCTAGTGAATTATAGAAAGTCATCATTGCGCTAATTCTAGATTCATCCATATTGTTAAAAGCCTCGTCAAAAAGAACTAGACAGCCAGATCCTGCACCGCGGTTTCTTGAAAGCAATTGTTGGAAGGAAGCCGCAATTACGATATAGAAAGGAACTTGGGTCTCTCCACCTGATTTTTCGCGAGAAACTTTTGAAAATAGCGAAACAACATTATCCTCAGACGTGATTTCAATGTCGTATTTCATGTAGTTACGGTAGTCAAGTAATCTTGCGGCAGTTTTTTCCATCGCAGGATCAGTTGACGAAATTTGTCTAAACAAATCATCTAAAATTGTAGTTTGAGTTTTATTTAAGTTATCTTGAAATAGCGTGTTGTTTAACTCATGGTTGCGAGTAAGTAGATTGTAGTATCGCTCAAAGTCTGGGTCTTCAGCGGCTTTATAAATTAGTTTATATGTATCTTTACCAAAGCGTTTACCTTGAAGCGCAACATTCAGGTCATCAATTTGTTGTTTAGCCTGCTCAATTGAAGAGGCAAGTTTATTTACAAACTCTTCTTTAAATGTAGTTTCTGCCGAGTCTCTCAGTTCCTTGGCTTTTTGCTCGTAGACTATTAAATTATGGTTCTTAATTTCGTTTTGCTCAGCCTCAAAAGCAGTTAAGTTCTCAATTAGCGGTTCTTTTGAAAAACTGTATCTCAAACAATAGTCAGACATTAGTTTTAAAACCATGACGCTTTGTCTTGAAACTGAGTTTGCCAGTTTAGTTTGACTGCTTTCAAGAACTTCAATTATCTTAGTTGGATCTTCGTGTCGTTTAAGTAGTGCACTGTATTTAGTGTTCGCAGCACTAAGCAGTTCTGGGTTGTTAATCTTGAGTTCTTCCAGTTCTTGTTTATAAACCACTTGAGTTTCTTCAGTTTGGTTGCGGCGAACTTCAACGTCTTGCAGAACTTGCTCAATTCTACCACGGCGAGTAATTAACTCTTCGTGTTGAGTAAGAATTTGACTACGTTCGCTTTCTGCTTTGTCAATTTGGGCCTCAATTTCTTTAATGTCAGTGCCTTTTGCTAGATTTTCTTTTTGAGCCTGCAATTCTTGGATTTTGCCAGTAAAAATCTTGATATTGTCGTTTGCAGAAAAACGGTTTTCTTGAATAATTCGGGCAGCCGCTAGGCGTTCGGCAAGTTGACGAGTATAAGTAGTTTCACCAATTTCTTTAGAAATTACAGCAAGATTTTGAGTTTTTTGCTCAATTTCTCTTAAAATAATTTCTTTTTGTTTAGTGTTACCGGTGATACCGATCTGTTTTCTTGCCCAAGATTGTGGGTTTAGTTGAGAGGCTGTGTAGTTTGAGTAAGTCATTCCAAGCGGCTCAACAGAGCGACTGAAGTTCTTAAGTTCTTTTGGTGTAGCAACGCAAATTACATTGTTGTAAAGCATGTTAATGTAAGCGCGAGCATAGGTGTGACTGGTGTCAATCTTGCCAGCAAGTGAGTCGTCAGCCGTTTGAGTTTGCGGGATTTTGCCGGTGTTGACCAAACCTACTCCAAAAATATTTAAAGTAGTTCTAACTTCGTTGTAGACCTCTAGTGCGTCGTCAAAATACTCAGGGTCAACAATTATGTTGAACTTGTTTCTGCCGATATAACCTTCGGCTACATTTCGCCAAGTTTCGTCGTTGACTTCAATTAAGTCACAAAGTGGACGGAAATTAAACTCACGATGGTATTTTTGGCTGAGTTTTTCATTAATTTTTTCAACTAAAGCTGTAGTTTGTGGTGGATACATCTTGATGTTTCGCTCAAGATTGTAGTGCTCCTCTTTAAGTAAAGCTATTTCTTTTCGAATTGCTTCAGACTGCTCATTTAGCTTGTAAATACGAGCATTTGCGCCTTCTATCAGCAGTTCTTTAAACTCAGCAATAGCCTCTAAGTTTTCTTTGACTTTAGCGATGTCTTTAAAGGCAGTTTGGCTGTGCATTTTGGCGAAATTCTTTAAAATTTCGTTAGTTTTGATGCGTTTTGCCAGTTCTTGAGTGGTTGCAAGTTCCTGAATTAGTGAGTTTTCAAGGTCTTTGGCCTTGATTTTTTCGGCTTCAATTTGCGTGTTGGTACGTTGAATTTCGCGAGAAATTCCGTCTAGAGTTTGGGCAAGTGAGTTAGATCCACGAGCACGGTCTAAGTTCTTAATTGTCTCTTCTTTGGCCAAAATTTGGGTCTTTAATTCAGTGATTTGGTCCAAAATTTCTGAAAGCAGAGCAGTATTTTGTTGTTTTTCTAAACTGCATTGCTTAATAATTGCTTCTTTTGAATTAAGTTCAGTGATTTTTTTCGTAATGTCGTTGGCAGCGATTTCGTCTTTTTCGGCTTTAATTTCGGCAGAAGAGACACGGATTTTTTCAAGAGCCTCGATTTTTTCGCGGTCTTTTTTAATTTCTGCCTCTATTTTTTTAAGTTCAGCAACATTGTTTTTAAGCGAAGAAATGTTAACTTGTGTGTTGTCAAGCAGGAACTCAAAAATGAAACTTTGCAGGTCAATTGGCTTGAAAGCCAGGGCTTTGGGAAGCAGTTTACTGTATTTTAAGCCGTCAATTCCAAGAAATACAGAAAGCGCTTCTTTGTATTGTTTGTTGGTGTCAAATGCTTCAAACTTAATCTGGGCTCCGTCCAAGTAGTCGCGCATTGACTTAAAGTTACGTGGACGCTTATCTTCAATGTACATGGCATCGTCAATTCGCATGTTTTTAATACGGTAAAAACGCTCTTTTAGCGAAGAGCTTTGTGGCAGGTCTATAACTACCCCAATAATTGAGTATTTTTCGTCTCTAGTGTCAAAAAACTCAAGAGCAATATGAGTAATTACATCGCCTGGTCTGATAAACTGCTTGTTTTCACCACCCAATTTACCGCGAATATAGCCCTCAAGTGTACGCTTTGCCTCTGGGGTTGCCGCGATATTAAAGTGCGCGTTTTGACGGCCTCCCACCAAAACATACTGCATGGCGTCTAGTAGTGTTGACTTTCCAGAGCCATTTTCTCCACTTAAAAGGATGTTGTCTTTAATGTCTAGAGTGACGTTTTGAAAGGTGTGCCAGTTAATAATTTTAATTTTAGTTAACTTCTTCATTTACATTACCTGTGTGTTCATCTAAAGCCATCGTTAAGTTCTTTAGTTCTTGGATGTTAATTACGTATAAAATGCTTTTATAGATACGAATTGTTGAACTGTCTGGCAAATCAGGGTCTTTGAAATCAATTAAGTTATACGATTTAAAGGTTTGGAGAACTGGTCTTAGTTCTTTTTTTGAAATTCTTTTGTCTAAAAACCCGATTCTGGCAAGTTCATCGTGCACTTGCTTTAACTCAATTTCAATGTCTTGAGAAATTGTGGCAGTTTCTAGGGCTCTTTGGAAAAGAATTCTTAAAATCAAAAGAACCACAGTGTCGTTTTTCTTAAGTCTTAAGCGGTTGTAGCCAGATGTGTTTACAATATACAGAGTTTCGGCTTCTCTTTTAATTTCCAAAGAAAAGTCAAGCAGCGCAAGTAGAGCACTGATTACTTCTTTGTTTTCCAAAATAAAAAGATAGTCGTTTTTGTCTGATGCTTTTTGACAAGTTATGAAGTTAACTTGGAGAAGTTTGTTAATAACTCGGGTAATTTCATGGCGTTCGCCTTCTTTGAGTTTTTCATATTCTTGCATAAATTCTTTTGCTTTAGTTAGTTTTTCTGCCATTTTTTACCTCTTTTTGTAGATTTTAAAGTCTTTAAAGCGAATTCCGTTGATGTCTACCTTCTCATCTCCCAGTTCCACTCGGAAGTGAACTTGACTGGAGTTGGAATATAGAAAAATTAAAATTAACTTAACGTATTCAACTTCGGTTCCAAGCGGCAAGGTTTTAGCCTGCATTTCAGGACGACCTGCTAAGTGAAATTGCACGTATTTATCGATTTCTGTCATTCCAAAATCGGTTTGCTTAAGCATTGACGCCTGAACAAGTTCGTATTTTTCAAACGGAAACTCAGCGTCTAGTTCCATCTCAGCGGCTTTGGCCCCAGTTCTCAAAACTCGTTCTTTGTAAAGAGACTCGTGGTCTAGGTTGCGCGCTTGAATTAAGTTAAAGATTTTGGTGGTGTCAATTTCTCGGTTAGGTTCGTTTAAAATTAAGTCAAATGCGCGGTTAAAGATACCTTCAATGTCGTCAGAACGGTTAGTTAAATACAAGAACTTAGCAGTAGTTGCCCCAATATAGCGTTCGTTTCTAATGTCAATTTCCGAAATTAGGTTTTCAAGAGAAGTGAAGTAGTCGCGAATTGCCTGGATTCTGTGTTCCAAAACCTGAAAAGCAAACTCTTTGGTAAACTCAGGTCTTTTTTTAAGTTCAACTAGTTGGTCTGCCAACTTTTCCATAATTGGGTCTGAGGTTAAAATATCTCTTAAGTATTTAAGAATATAGACCTTGTATTTAGGAATAGACTCAGTGGTTTTAAGTAAGTAGTAGGACTTGTCAAAGAAGTTATTTTTATAGTCATGTAGTAATTGATCTAGCACTTCATCAACCGAAATTTCTTCTTTGGCGTTAACTAACTTGTAGTAGTAGTTATAAATGTTTGCACCAAGAGTTTTCAGTTTATCAACTAAACGCGTAGTTCTTTCATAACACTCGTTTATCGTTGGCAGACCTTGTTCAACTTCAAAGTTTTTAAGCAAAGTATAAATAGTGTAGATATCGCTGGTGTATTCGGTTTCTGCAAATATATCTTCGTCAAACACAAAGTCTTCAACATCTTTTTCTGATTCATCTTTTTCTGTGTCAATTTGAAATTTAAATGAAGCGATGGCTTCTAAAATTGAAATTGAGTAAGGAAAAAAAGAAATCGCACGCTTATAGTCGCCAATGTCTTCTTCACCAATCCAACCGCACTTAACTAAGTAATTTAAAGTGATGTTGGCTTTTTTTCTAGGGGTTAAATTTTCGCCTTCTTCTGTGTATTCACTTGGCAGTTCATCAACTGCAAACACAGCACTCGCTTCGTCTTCAAAATACTGAATTAGTCTGTGGACAATGTCGCTGCGCTCAAGTTGGAAAGTTCCTTCAAGGTGTTTAAATTCATCGTAAATTATGAAAAGTGAGTCTAAATAAATTTGTTTATTTTTACAAGACAGGACATTAAAAAAGGCTGGATTTAGGTAATCAAAAATTTTTTTCATTTAGTTCCTTTTTTTCTTGTTTGAGTTGCACACGCAAACACGCATAAGTATTTTAGCATATAACTTTTAGATATACAAAAGTAAAAAAGACATAGCCGAAATATAGACAAATGGCTTAGTAAGGCTGTTTATATATTTTTCTATAAATTACTGACTTTAAGCAACTGATGCACTAAAGTTTTGATTTTTTTATACAAGTGTGCTGTGTTTTTTAAAGAAATTTTGCTGAGCAAAACGCCGCTGAAATAAAAAACAGGTACTCAAAAAAATTTAAAATTATTTTTAAGTGAGTACCTGTTTAGTTTTTATAAATTAAGTATTTGAGTTTTTCAAGTTTAAATGGCGGTAGCGAAAGGAATTGAACCTTCGACACCAAGTTTAGGAAACTTGTGCTCTATCCGCTGAGCTACGCTACCGGCTGTTTTTTTACCTAAAACTCAGATGCTAAGTTTTGCTCAACTATTTTGATGTTGGCAGCTAAATATCCTTTTTTAATTAAAGTCAGAGCTGTTTGTTTTTGCAGATTTTTTCTGTCTGAACAAAGCAGTGCGAACTTAGCAAAAACTTTGCGGTAGTCTTGCTCAAGTGATTTTTTTTCGTCGTACTTAAGAGCACGTGCTTTTGTTAAAACCAAGCGTTCTACAAGATCTGGCGAAAACCCTTTTCTAATAAAGTGAGCGATAGTTTTCGATTTGTAAGTTAAAAAGGGTCCGGTGATTTGTATAAGTTTTTTGTCAATCTGCTTGCCTAAAGTTTTCTCTTCGTCGTACTGAATTTTTAAAAAAGCATCTTGGATAATTTTTCTGGCCACTCCTTTTTCAAGAAGTCTGGCTTCAATTATGCGGTTTGAGTATTTACTGGATTTTAACTTAATAAAAAGTTCGGTGTATCTTTCGTTAGAAACATAGTTTTTGCTTTTCAGTTCTGCAAGCACAGCCTGGGCACAGTTTTTTGAAAAACCTTTTTTGCCCAAAAAAGCAATAACTTCACCTTCAGTTAAATCAGAGCGGTCTAGTCTATGCATGACTTTTTCAAAGGCTAAGTGGAAGTTATTTGTCTCAAGTACTTCTTTAAGTTGTCCTTGATTTGCCAAAAGATCCGCAAAAAAATCTGGAAAGGCTGTCCAAGTTTTTATGTGAATTTCTTGTTTGGCCTTTGGCGTGATTAAATAAATTTTGGATTTAGTTTTTTGTAGTTTTAATTCCATAATTAAAATAATTTAAAAACCTATCTTTATTATACAAATTTTAATTTTAAAAACTACTGCTTTTTCAGAAAAAAGTATGATTCTTTAAAAGTCATGGTTTTTAAAACCAGCACCAATAATATCGCAGTTTTCTTGAATATAACTAAAAGCGTGTGGGTCAAATACAGAAAGCAACTCACGGAGAGCGTGAATTTGGGTTTTGTCAATTGTGAAAACTACCATGTTTTTAGCCTTACCAGAATATCCACCTTTAACCGGAATTAAAGTGTAGGTGCGAGAAAAACGTTTAAAGATAGCGGCTTCAAGGACTTTTGAGTTTTCAGAAATAATGTAGGCAGTAAACGCCTTTTTGGCTCTAAAGGAAAAAAAGTCTATCAGGTAGCCAATTAAAAATATTGTAAAGAAACCAAAGAAACCAATGTATAGTCTAGTTACTCCGGTCAATATAGAAGAAAGCGCGATTATTCCGTCAGTTGCGTAAATTGCCACAGAATACGGAACACGTGCGTATTTGTGCGCGACTTTTTGGATGACATCAAAACCTCCGGTTGACCCGTTGTTTCTAAAGACAATGTAGAGACCAAATGCCGTTAAAAAAGCGCCAAGCGCAACGCAAATTAAAATGATAGAAGTTGGCAGTTGTGCAACGTTGATTTCGTTGTTTATGATGGTCAGAGGTTTTTTGTCAATTGAAAAAAACAGTTTTTCAACAAAATAAGTCGGAGAGACGGTCAGCTCAAAAATTAAAATAAATAAAGGAAGAGTAAGTGAACCAACGATAGTTTTGAAGAAATAAAACTTACCAAAAACCACTAAGGCCAAAATTAGGGCAAAAATATTGCCAATCCAAAAAGTGTAAGAAGTTTTAAAAACTCCTTTGGTCAAAGACTCAATTACAATACCAACTCCACCAACTCCACCTGACACTAACTTCAAAGGATTGTAAATAAAGTAAATCGGCAAAGCCGTGATAAAAGTACCCAGCACTACAAAGAAAAGTTCTTTTAAGTTTTGGCGGGTAAAAAGTCTTTGCATTAAAATTCTAAATTGTGAAGTGGTTTGATAGAATTTCATCTTTTTCTATATTTTAAATACTCCTTTAAAAATGCAGAAATTTCGCCGTTTAAAACTTCGTCTGCTTTTGCGGTTTCAAAATTAGTGCGCAAGTCTTTGACTAACTTATAGGGATAAAGAACATAACTTCTGATTTGACTACCCCAGGTAGCCTGCAGTTTTTCACCTTGAAGTTTTTGTATATTTTCGGCTTGTTGGGCTATTTTAGCGGCAATTAGTTTACCCTTTAAAATGCTTATCGCGGTTTCTCGGTTTTGAATTTGTGAGCGCTCATTTTGACAAGTTACAACTAAGTTTAAAGGCAAATAAGTAACTCTGACAGCCGAGTCTGTTGTATTTACAGACTGACCACCTGCACCAGATGATCGAAAAACATCGATTTTCAGGTCAGTTTTAGCAATTTCAAGATCGTAGCTTTGTTCAATTTCGGGAGTTACTAAGACTGAAGCAAAGGTAGTATGTCTACGTTTATTTGCATCAAACGGAGAGATTCTAACTAAGCGATGAACTCCGCTTTCTCCTTTTAAAAGGCCATAAGAATTAGTGCCAGAAATTTTTACAGAAATCGCCTTAAACCCCGTTGTATCGCCCTTTTGTAGGTCTAAGATAGTTGTTTTAAAGCCGACTATTTTAGCGTATTTTAGATACATATTAAAAAGCATTTCAACCCAGTCATTGGACTCAGTTCCACCACTTCCTTGGTGAATTTCTAAAATACAGTTTGTGTCGTCGTACTCTTCGTTTAAAAAAGTTAAGACTTCAAAGTCAGCGAACTCTTTTTCTAGGATACTAAGTTCTTTTTCTATTTCTTCGCCTGTCTCTGAATCTGTCAGTTCTGCAAGTTCAACTAAGTCATTTAATTTAGAGTTAAGTGAGTTAAAAGTCTTTAACTTACTTTCTAGTTCTGTCAGTTGTTTTAAAACAACTTTGGCGTTGTTTTGGTTTTGCCAAAAATTTGCACATTCAGTTGCTGATTTAAGTTCCTGAATTTGCTTTTCAAGTTCTGCGGGCTGTACAGTTTTAAAAAGTTCTTTTAACTTACTTTCAAGATCAGCAAGTCTGCTTTTAAGTTCGCGATTTTCTATTGCCACGGTTTCTTTTTCTTAGAGGCTTTAGGTTGTTTTTGGGGACCTTTGTAGTCAGTTGCCTGATTAGTTTGGGCGTTTTTTACAACCTCTTCGCGTTCTGTATTTCTTTCAACAACAGCTCTTAAAATATATCTAGAAATCATTTCGTTGATTTGATCAAGCATCTCTAGAAACATGCGTTTACCTTCGTTTTGATATACAATAACTGGGTTTTGTTGAGCATAGCCTTGCAGTGAAACCGCCTGTCTAAGCCCTTGCATACGGTCAATGTGCTCCATCCAATAAGTATCTATAGTTCTTAAAATTATCACTTTTAAAAACTCGTTGTACTCTTCTACTGAAGACTTTTCAATTTTGTCTTGAATTTCTTTATCTGCTAGTTCTTGTAGATATTTTTCAATTTCTGTTAGTGATTGTTTTTGTTTTAAAGTATCAAAATTGATAGCATTTAACTTAAAGACATTGCCATCTAAATATTTAAACAGCGGAGTGGTGTTTATTTGACCTTTCTTTTGGCCGTATAGTCGATCAAAAGTAATGTCTTTTAAATATTGAATTAAAATCTTGTAGGCAAGTTCTTGGACATCTTGGTTTTTAATCACGGCCTCGCGCTCAGCGTAAATAGTCTCTCTTTGAATACGCATCACGTCGTCGTATTTCAAGACGTTTTTACGAGAGTCGCAGTTCATACCTTCTACTTTTTTCTGGGCATTGGTTACCATGTATGAAAACATCTTTGACTCAATTGGCGGCATGTATTCAGACTCTGAGTTTTTATCTTGTTGTAGGCCTTGCATGTAGGCAACTCGGTTTTTAAAAGTTTCAGATGAAAATCTTTGCAGAAGTTCGTCGTCTGCAGAAATATAGAAACGAGAGTAGCCAGGATCGCCTTGTCGACCAGATCTACCACGAAGCTGGTTGTCGATACGACGAGACTCATGTCTTTCACTACCAATTACCGCAAGTCCACCCAGTTCTTTAACACCAGGTCCTAACTTAATATCGGTACCACGACCGGCCATGTTGGTAGCAATAGTTACAGCACCTACTAGTCCTGCGTTTTTAATAATTTCGGCCTCTCGTTCGTGTTGTTTGGCGTTTAAGACTTCGTGTTTAATTCCACGTCTAGTTAAAAGTTGAGATAAATACTCAGAAGTTTCAACCGCGATAGTTCCGATCAAAATAGGCTGACCTTTTTCGTGTCGCTCTTGAACTTCGTCAAGTAAGGCTTTGAACTTATCTGAAGCAGATGCAAACAACAGGTCAGTTGCGTCAATTCGCTCAACCTTTACGTTAGTTGGAACTTCTACGACTAACATGTTGTAAATTTCTTTAAACTCTTCTTCTTCGGTTTTAGCAGTACCTGTCATTCCGGCTAGTTTTTTATACATTCTAAAGAAGTTTTGATAAGTTATTGTTGCAACAGTTACCGTTTCTTGTTTGATTTTAACGTTTTCTTTAGCCTCAAGCGCCTGGTGTAGACCTTCTGAAAACTGACGGCCATCTAAAATACGACCAGTAAACTGATCTACTATCAGTACTTTGTTGTCAGCAACCACGTAGTCCTTGTCTCTCGCCATGATGTAGTTTGCGCGCATTGCGTTGTTGATGCGGTGAAGTAGCGAAACTTGAGAAATATCGTATAAGTTTTGCACGCCAAAATAGCGCTCAGCCTTAGACATTCCGCTTTCAGAAAGTTCAACGGCTTTGTCTTCAATGTCAATAATATAGTCTTCGTCGTTTAAAGATTTTGCAAAAGCGTCGGCTCTACGGTAAAGCGCAGTGTCGTCTTTTGCACCACCAGAAATAATTAAAGGGGTTCTTGCTTCGTCTATTAAAATTGAGTCAACCTCGTCAATAATCGCGAAGTTCAGACCTCTTTTTCCAACTAAGTCTTCCTTATATAAAGAGATGTTGTCGCGCAAATAGTCAAAACCAAGTTCTGAGTTTGTTGAATACAAAATATCGCAGTCATAAGCCGCTTGTTTTTCTGCTGATTCCATTTGAGATAAGTTAAGACCAACTGATAAACCTAAAAACTCAAATAATTTACCGATTTCACCTTTTGCTTCACGGGTTGCTAAGTATTCGTTGACTGTAACTATATGCACACCTTGTTCAGTTAAAGCATTTAGGTATGCTGGCATCACAGCTGTCAAAGTCTTTCCTTCCCCAGTTTTCATCTCGGCAATATTACCACCGTGAATAATATAAGCACCAGCGATTTGCACAAAGAAAGGAGTAAGGCCAGTAACTCTTGTAGAGGCTTCTCTAACTAAAGCAAAAGCAGGAACAACTAGTTCCTCAAGTGTAGTTTTACCCGCCTTTAAGGCAGCCTTGTATTCGTTTGTAATTCGCGGAAAATCTTCGTCTTTTAAGGCTTTATATTCATTTTCCAGGGCTAAAACTTTGTTAGCTATTTTTTTGGCTTTCTTTAAAAGTTTGCGAGAAGGGTCAAATAATTTTTTTAAAAACATAAAATAGGTACCTCAGTTTCTTTAAAATTTAGTCAAGATAAGTTAATTTTTAGGATAGTAGTTGAAATACTCACCTTTTTTTAAAAGTAACTCACTGTGAGTTCCACTTTCTATAATTTTACCATCTTTAAGGACAAATATGCAGTGGCTGTTTTGAATTGTAGAAAGCCTGTGAGCAACGACAATTAGCGTGTATTTACCCTTGATTTTGTCAAGCGATGCCTGAATAATACTTTCGGTTTTAGTGTCAATGTTGGCAGTTGCTTCGTCTAGTAAAATAAGCAGCGGGTCTTTACAAATTGTGCGAGCAAAAGAAATTAGTTGGCGTTCACCTGCCGATAAGTTTTTGCCGTTTTCTTCCAAAATGTGCTCTAGTCCTTTTTCGTATTTTAAAACTAGGCCTGCACAGCCCAGAAACTCTAAAGTTTCTATGACTTTTTCTTTGGTTATTTTTGGGTTATTTAGAGTAATGTTTGCCAAAATTGTGTCGTTAAATAGGTAGGCGTCTTGCTGCATTACACCAATTTTTTCGCGAAGTGCGTTAAGTGAATACTTAGAAATATCTGCGTTATCAATCAAAATCTGGCCTTTTTGAATGTCAAATTGACGAGTAAGCAAGTTTAAAATAGTGGTTTTGCCAGAGCCAGTTTTTCCAACAAACGAGTAAGTTTTGCCGCTTTCTAACTTAAAGTTAACACCTTTAAGCACAGATTCATTTAAAGCATATTCAAAGTAAACTTCTTTAAACTCAATGTCAAACTTCTTCACTTCTTGAATTAGTTTGCCCGCGCTTTCTTTAATTTCGGGTTCAGTCGCAAGAATTTTGTTAATTTTACTTGATGCAACTATAGTAGACTGAACTTCTACAAACTGCTCTGAAAACCACAAAATAGGGTGAAAGAAAGTTTCTATTAAAATAAAGAAAGGCGGGACTATGTAAATGTCTTGAATTGTTCCTTTTAAAATTAAATTAAAAGCCACGTAAAACAAATAAACTCGGGCAACTGTGGAAACTCCAAAAATTATTGGTCTTAAAAAATTGTGCATCAACATAATTTTTAAGTTAGCCTTCAGTAGTTTTCTTTCTTGTGCGCGAAACTCAGCGTTCTTTTTGGCTTGTTTGCCAAAAACTTGAGTAATTTTCATCCCACGAAAGTTTTCGGCCAAATAACCGTTGATTTTAGCCTTTTGGTTGTCTGAAAAATCAAAAGATTTTTTGGTAAAAAAAGTGGTTAAAATTACTAAAATAATTAAAATAGGAATATTTATCAACATGTAGAGCGTTAAAATTGGCGAAATTATTAACATGTAGATAAAAATAGAAATAAATAAAAAGATATTTTCAAGAATTCCTGGCAACAGTGCTGAAAGAAAATAGTAAAGTTCTTCAGCAGACGAGCAAACTCGGGAAGTTAAAGACCCAGTTTGGTTTTTCTGCATATTGCCTGTGGAAAATGAAAGTATTTTTTTAAAAGTTTCTAGTCTGATTTGATAAACATAGTCTTGCCCGATTTTATCCAGTTGCACAGAGTTAAATAATTTAGCCAGGGCTGTGAAAACCGAAAAGAAGGTCATGACAATTAAAGCAATTAAAATAGCCCAAATACCAGTGGCCCCAAGAAAAGTACCTTTGCCATCAACTACTTTCATGATTTTGCCAAAAATAGACTGTGGAAGTGCTGCAGAAAGCGAGAACAAAATGGACAAAAGAAAACTAGTAAGCAAAGTTTTTTTATGCTTACGAATTAGTTTTATGTTGTTTTTAGTAAAAGCATCTTTAAGTCTCGGCATTATTCAAGACCTTTCATGCTCTGCGTTTGCATTAGTTTGCTGTATTCTTGGTTTTTCAAAATAAGTTCTTGGTGTGTGCCAGAATCTGCAACTGTGCCGTTTTTTAAAATAAAAATGTTGTCGGCAGCCATGATTGAAGAAATGCGGTGCGAAATTAGTATTACTACCATTTCTGGCGTTTTTAATTTGTTGATAGAATCAAGGATTTTTTGCTCGGTATTCATGTCAAGCGCAGAAAGTGCGTCGTCTAAAATTAAGATTTTTGGGTTGTTTAAAAACGCACGAGCGAGCGATATTCTTTGTTTCTCGCCACCCGATAAGTTTTTGCCGTTTTCCAAAATCTTGGTGTTATGGCCGTGTTCTAAATTAGCAAGGGTGTTTTTTAAATCAAAATTAGTGTATAGTTTGTCAAGCACTACTTGGTCTATAAATTTGTTTTTGAAGTTAACGTTGGCAGCAATTGTATCTGAAAACAAGAAACCGTTTTGAGAAACATAGCCAATTTGCTCAGCAAGGGTGTTTTGTGAAAGGCTGTTAATGTCTACGCCTCCAACTAAACATTTGCCGTTTTCAGAGCTATAGACTTTAAGCAATATTTCTCCAATTGTGGTTTTCCCAGAACCGGTGCGGCCAAGTATACCAATAGTTTGGCCAGGTTTAATTTTTAAGTTTAAGTTTTTAAGCACCAGGTTTTTTGGGTCGTCTGGATAAGCAAAATTAAAGTTTTTAAACTCAATTTCTGAAGTTAAATCGGCAGCCAGAATGTTATTGTGCATTTTTAAGTATCTGGCAAACACAACTTCTTTTGTTGGTTTAACTTCGGTTTCGCTTTCCTTATTTAGAGCACTTAAAAACACACGGCGCGAAACCATGGTTTTAGAAAGCATTGTGACAAAATGACCGATTGCAATCAAAGGCCAAGAAAGGGTAAAAACGTAGGTAAAAAACAAAATCATGTCTTCAGATTGCAATTTGCCAAAAACTTTGCTTGGATAGATTATGATTAAGGAAAGTGTAAAAATTAAAACAGTTAAGTTAAGCCCAGTAATCAGTTGGTTAAAGAATTGGTTTTTAAAACCAGCCTTTGCGCTTTTTGAATAAGCTGTGCTGTAGTTTTTAGCAAGCACCCCAAAATGAGCATAAGCCCAAGTTTCTCTTAAAAAAGCCTTAATTACTGCGTGTCCTTGAAAAGTCTCTTGGACAAAGTCCTGCATTATCGTGTAGTTAACACGAGAAGTATTGAAGTGCATCCTCATTTGACGGCCAAAGTAAAGCGATACTAAAAATACAAAAACTAAGGGCACCAAAAAGGCAGTAGACGCAGCCCAAGACAATGTAAACATTTTATATAAAGTAAAGCCACCTAAAAAAATAATATCGGAAAGCATTAAAAAACTCAGAGCCACGGTCATTCTAATTTGGTTGATGTCTTGAGTAAAGTATGCCATTAAGGCACCGGTTTTCGTGGTTTTAAAGTGAGTTTGACTTTGTTTGGTTTGCTTTTCAAATAGGTCTACGCGCATTTTGCTTTCAACTAATCTAGATGTACCAAACAAAGCAAACCGCCAAATAAACCTACCTAAAATCAAAAGTCCAAGCAACATTAAAATAGAGGTGATATGGCTATACACCTCTATTTTTCTGCTGGTCAGTTCTGTTTTATTTGTTTTAAAAATTGCCAGAATTTCTCTAAAAAGTTCAGGAATTCTCAATTGATACCAGTTAATTACAACCAATACCGCTGCTCCGAAAAACAAATAAGGACTAAAACGAACAATTAGTTTTAAAAAATAAAATTTGTTGTTTTGGTTTTTTTTCATCTAAAATTTAATAAATTATTTTTCTTTAATTTCAACTCCGTAGTTTTGACGAAGAGATTGCTCTAAACTAAAAGCAAAGTCTTCGAATCTAGCAATTTCTGTAAACATCAAAGCCTGTGCATTCATAATGTCTTCAATGATTTTCTTAAAATCAGGTGTGTCACCTTTATTAAAGACTAAAAAGTAAAGAACTGCTTCTAAATAAGCCTCAAATTTCGTAGATTCATCGTCTTCTAAAAGACTTGATAAAAAAACGCATTCTACCAAGGAACCTAAAATATAGACTTCTTTTTCTTTTTCAGAAAGATAAGAATCAGGGTGTTTAACTAAAATTTCTTTAAAAGCCTCAACTTGACGCTCTAAATAATTCATTAAACCGAAAGCATCTTCAATTTCTTTTTTTGTAAAATCAACCGGAGCTAAATACAATTTTAAACAAGAAACTACATTTTCAAAAAGTCCTGCGACTAAGTAATTTTTTTCAATAAAGCGAGTTAAAACAGCAAAGTCATCTGACTGCGTAAACTCTCTGATTTGAGTAAGTTTAGACTCTTCTTTTAGCATTTGCCAACTGAACCAAAAAACTGCATTTTTTGACGAACTATTTCTTTGGCGCGTTCAACTCCTGGTTTTAGGATTTTACGTGGGTCGTAGCCTTTGCCAACTTGGTCAAGTCCTGCTTGAAAGTATTCATGTAGTCCGTCTCTAAAGGCTTGTTGTAGTTCAGTGTTGACGTTGATTTTAGCAATTCCTAATTTAATGGCTTTTTTAACTTGCTCTTCTGGAATTCCGGTTCCACCGTGTAGAACTAAAGGAAAGTTTGCGGTTTCTTTAGAAAGCAGTTCAATTTGCGCAAAAGAAAGCCCTTTCCAGTTAAGGGGATATGGTCCGTGGATGTTGCCAACACCTGCGGCTAGAAAGTCAATACCAAGTTCTTGCATTAATTTGGCTTCTTTAGGATCGGCTAGTTCTCCGTTTCCAACTACTCCGTCTTCTTCGCCACCAATAGTACCAACTTCTGCTTCAAAAGAAATGTTTTTGGTTTTAGCAAGTTGTATAAGTTCTTTAGTTTTTGCGTAGTTTTCCGAAAAGGCAAAATGCGAACCGTCAAACATTACAGAAGTAAAGCCAGCGGCAATCGCTTTTTTTGTGCCTTCGTAAGTTCCGTGGTCAAGGTGCAAAGCAACAGGTACGGTAATTTGAAGGTCATCGTGCAAAGCAAAGACCATTTGCGCAACCGTTTTAAAGCCACCCATGTAGCGAATAGCGCCTTCTGAAACTCCGATAATTACCGGACTTCTTAGTTCTTCGGCAACTTCTAAAACTAAACGAGTCCATTCTAAATTATTAATATTGATATGAGCCACGGCGTAGCCACCTTGGCGGGCTTTGTGTACCATATCATGTGCATTTACTAACATAGCTAAATTAAATACTCCTTAAATCAAGATTTGTTTTAAGTTAAAAAAGATTTATTTTTTATTAACTTGGCGATCAATGATGTCTTTAAGTACTTTGTGTGATTTTTGAATTGCCTTAGTTTCGCGTTCATCTAGTTCAAGTTGAAGAACTTCGCGAATTCCGGAAGCATTTATCACACAAGGAGTTCCAAGATATACATCTTTTAGACCGTATTCTCCGTCTAAGTATGCAGAAACTGAAAGAATAGCGTTTTCGTTTGAAAGAATGGCTTTACAAATTCTGGTCATTGCAGTACCAATTCCGTAGTAAGTTGCGCCTTTGCGGTTAATAATTTCGTAGGCTTTGTGTCGCACGCAGTCCTCTATTTCCATTAGTTTATCGCATTTAACTCCGCATCTTTTTTCAAGGAATTTACCAAGTTTAAGGCCAGCAACAGAAGCAGCAGAAAATGCAGCGAACTCAGAGTCGCCGTGTTCTCCCATCACGTATGCGTGTACGTTTCTAGGGTCAACTTCTAAATATTCAGACAAAGCATAGCGTAGACGTGCCGAGTCTAAAACTGTACCTGAACCAATTACTCGTTCTTTTGGGAAACCTGAGAATTTCTTAACAGCGTAAGTCATGATATCTACTGGGTTTGAAACTACTAAGAAAATACCGTTGAAACCACTTTTCATGATTTCCTTAACGATGCCTTCCATAATTTTTAGGTTGATGTCAATTAACTCAAGACGAGTTTGGCCTGGTTTTTGAGCAGCGCCTGCGGTAATTACCACAATTTCGGCGTCATGGCAATCTTTGTATTCTGCTGCATAAACATTTACATGAGGCCCGTGTACCAACACGTCTTGCAAGTCTAGTGCGTCTCCTTCTGTTCTGGCTTTGTTGATATCAACAATCCCGATTTCTGTGCCTACTCCTAAAATTGTTGAGGCAAATGCGAAAGACGAACCTACTTGACCGTCTCCAACTAAGATAATTTTATTTTTTTTAATCATTTCTTGCTCCTTAATTATCTTTTTAATTATAATATAAATAAAGAGTTTTTTCTATCGTTTTCTTTAAGATTTTGGGTAGATAAGCGCTGTCTTAAAGGTGTTTTTAGCCAAATTTGAAAACTCTTTAAATAATTTTTAAATAACTTAAATATCGGCTTAAAAACGCGTAGCCGTGGTATAATTTAAGAGTTAAATGAGGTACACAAATGCTTTGGAGTGATTGGCTAGTTTTTATATTATCTATTTTAATGGTTGCAAATGTATTGCTGCAACAATCTAAAGATGATTTGCAAGATGCTTTTTCTGGTGATAAATCAGAACTATTTAAAAATAAAAAAGCACGAGGACTTGAGGCTGTTTTAAACATTACAATGGCTGTGTTTTCCGTTTTATTTGTAACATTCATCATCGTTAGTCGTGTACTAATTACAAAAGGTTTCTAAGTAAACCTTTTTTTATTTTTCAAAATGCACCGTTTTTTTACCAAAAACTGGGAGTTTGGGCCAGAAATTAAACATCAAATTAAAAATGTGTTAAGACTACGCGAAGGTACACAAATCGAGGTTTGTGCAAATCAAGAATGTTTTTTAGGGGTGGTTTCTTATCATGAAAAAGAACCTGTTTTTATCAAACAAACTAAGTTAACTCAAAGCAAGGTTTTTAAAGTTGATGTAGTTCAAGGTTTAACTGTTCCTAAAAAATGTGAGTTTGCCGTTAAACACTTAACTTTATATGGTGCAAGAAAAATTATGTTTTCGCCCTTTCACAGGAGTGAAAGAAAACTTAAACCTCTTAACTTAAACAGAGCAGAAACTATTGCCAAAGAAGCCGCAGAAATCGCCAAACGTTTTGAAGTTCCAGAAATTGAAGTACTTAGTACTTTATTTGAAATTGATTTTACTAAGTATGACTTGGTGTTGCTAGCCGACGAAGAGGCTGAGTTTGAAAAGAAGTTTAAGTTTACTGACTTTAAAGACAAAAATATTTTACTCGTAATTGGACCAGAGGGTGGTATTGATATAAGTGAGCGCCGGTTTTTTGAAAAACTTTCAAACTGTAAAATAGTTTCACTTGGCGAAAATATTTTAACCACAGAAAGTGCGGCTATTGGTATTCTTTGGGCTTTAAATAATTTATAGTTTTTAAGTATTTTAAGCACTTCATGTTAACTATATTTGCGTTAATATGAAGTGCTTTTTATGTTTAGAAGAAATTGAAAACGAAATAAACTTTTTTACCTTTTTTAAGTTAAATAGAGATATTCTTTGCAAAACTTGTGTAAGGTCAAACGACTTTTCTTTAGTGCATGAAACTTTTCCAACAGCACAAAACTCTGTGTGTAATTTATATTATTTTGAGCACTACAATCCAGAAATACATGAAGACATATACCTGCAATTTTTTGCGCCAATTTTTACACAAAAAATCAAGACAGGCATTCCCATTTTCTTCTTGTTAGAGTATAATATACATGTAGATAAGGTTTTGAAAAAAGTTTTTAAAACCGATGTCATTATTCTCAGTTTAAGAAAGGAAGGAACAAATAATGAACATTAAAGTACAAGGTAAAAACGGATTTATTCCAAGTGAAAGTATTGAAAAATACTCTGAGAAAAAACTTGAAAAGGTTTTAAAACTAATTCCAGAAGACGATGTAAAAGTCAGAGTTGTCTGCAAAGTTTACAACGATATGCAAAAAGTAGAAATTACTTTAACTCTACCAAAAATTACTATGCGGGCAGAAGTTGAACAAAAAGATATTTATGCTGCAATTGATTTAGCCGTAGATAAACTACTTCGCCAATTAACTAAACAAAAAGATAAATTTGCTTTGCGTTTTTCTAAAAATAAAAATCGTGGTATTAAAGAAGAAAATGCCAAATTAGCGGATGCTATGGCAAAAACCAGTATTTACGGTGAAGACATTGTCAGAGTTAAATCTATTGCACTTGAGCCAATTACTGTAGATGAAGCAATTTTTAAAATGGAGACTCTAGATCACTCTTTCTATATCTTTAAAAATGTAGAAAACGACAAAGTTTGCGTAATTTACCGTCGCAATGAAGGCAATTTAGCAGTTATTGAAACTGAGTAATTATCTCTTTTAATCTAAATAGTTTACTAATCACCCCGCTTCAAGCGGGGTGCATTTATAAATAGAAAGCAGGTGTTTATGTTAGACACAAAAATCAAAGAAATTATTGAAAAAGAAATGTTGCGTCAAAAAGACGGACTTGAACTAATTGCTTCTGAAAACTATGTTTCAAAAGATGTACTTAATGCAGTTGGTTCTATTTTAACTAATAAATATGCAGAAGGATATCCTTCTGCACGCTACTATGGTGGCTGTGAGTTTGTTGACGAAATTGAGGCACTAGCGATTGAACGAGCAAAAAAACTGTTTAATTGTAAGTTTGCCAATGTTCAACCACACTCAGGCAGTCAAGCAAATGCGGCTGTTTATCTTGCTCTTTTAAAACCAGGCGACACAATACTTGGCATGGGTTTAAATGCAGGTGGCCATCTTACCCACGGCTACTCACTTTCTTTTTCTGGGCAGTTTTACAAATGTTTTTCCTATGACTTAGACAAAAACACAGAACAGTTAAATTACCAAGAAATTGAAAAACAAGCACTTGAAGTTAAACCTAAACTAATTGTATGCGGAGCCTCTGCCTACAGTCGTGAAATCGACTTTAAACGTTTTCGTGAAATTGCCGATAAAGTTGGCGCTTGCTTAATGGCAGATATCGCCCATATTTCTGCGCAAGTTGCAGTTGGCATGCATTCTGATGCTCTAAAGTATGCCGATGTTGTAACTACAACAACCCACAAAACTCTTAGAGGACCGCGCGGTGGCTTGATTTTAACTAACGACGAAAGTATTGCAAAAAAGGTTAATAGGGCTGTTTTCCCGGGTGTACAAGGTGGTCCTTTAATGCACGTAATTGCAGGTAAAGCAGTATGCTTCAAAGAAGCACTGGAACCAACTTTTAAGCAATATGTTGAACAGTATATAAAAAACGCACACACAATGGCTAATGAATTTGCTCGCCTCGGCTACAGAGTAATTTCTGGTGGTACTGACAACCATATAGTGTTAATTGATGTTAAGCAAAAAACAGGTTTAACTGGACTGGCTGCTCAAGAAATTTTAGAAAAAGGACACATAACCGTTAATAAAAACTCAATTCCTTTTGACACAGAATCCCCTAAGTACACATCTGGAATTAGACTAGGTTCAGCGGCTTTAACTACACGAGGCTTTAAAAAAAATGATTTTAAGGAAATCGTTCAGTTGATTGACAATATTTTAACCAATTACACTAATCCAAAAGTTGTTAAGGAAGTTCAAAACAAAGTTCTTGCACTTTGCCAAAAGCATCCGCTTAACTACTAAAGTAAAACCCCTCTTTATTTAAGAGGGGTTTTAAATATTTACTCAACTATTTCAACAAGACCTACTCCAGGTTTTGCTGATTTGTCTATAGCAACTGTTGCAGCCTTCAAGATTTTTACACTAACTCCAGGGTGTTTTTCTTTAGTAATTCGCGCGCACTCAGCCACGCAGTAGTCAAAACAAAGCCCAACTACATCTACACTTGTGTTTGCGTTGATTTCTTTAAAATTTAAAAGCAGGTCAACGCCATACTCTTCTTGGTTTATGTCTTGACCTTTAGAAATAATTAAACTGTTTGGAATTGTAGATATCAGTTTAAGCAGTTCGTGGTCTATTTCGGCGCCTTTTGATTTTTGCACACAATGCGCAGGCCACGGTCCACCTTGTTCTTTAAAAGAACAATGGTTAGATGGATGCCAGTCGCGAGTAAATACTGCCCAGTCGTAGTTATTTGTTTGACTTAGTTTAAGAATTTCTGCCTTGGCTTTTTGCCAAGGTTCAAGGCCAACTGCGAGCGTGCCGTTAATAAAGTCAGTTTGTGCGTCTATGATTGCCAGGATTTTCATAAATTCAATTTCCTTTCTTTATAAAAAAAAGCACCTACTTTTTTAAGCAGATGCAAACTCAGTTTGAAAATGGCGCCCACTCCAGGTCTCGAACCTGGGACCTTCTGATTAACAGTCAGACGCTCTAACCAACTGAGCTAAGTAGGCGTGGGTGATTATTTAAAATAAAGAAAGAAACTGGCAGCTCCCTATTTTCACGCAGTCGCGCTATCGTCGGCGTAAAAGTGCTTAACTTCTGTGTTCGGGATGTAAACAGG
>CAUTMP010000012.1:0-22799 GCA_963539755.1 uncultured Acholeplasmataceae bacterium
AAAGCGAAATTATAAAAGCAGACGGAACTACTGTTTTTGAAATAACTTATCAGCGACGAGAGTTTGATGTTAACTTTGTAGTTAACTACCAAGATAGGTTTAATGGCACAATTTCTTCAAATCCTATAACACAAAAAATTAAATACGAGGGAAAAGTAGAACAACCAAACGAAAATCCTACTATTAAGAAAAAAGGGCGAACTTATCAGTTTATCCATTGGCAAACCGAAGTTTCAATGAATGGAACCTACTCAGAACAAAACGCTTACGACTTTTTAAGCAAGGTAACTAATAATCTTACTCTAGTTGCATACTTTAAAGAAACTATCGATACAGTTAACTATAAAGTTGTCCATAAACTAGAAAAGCAAGGAAAAGAAAACACTTTGGATGGTAAATACGACGAAATTACAGAAATTATTGAAAATCAAAAAGTTGAAGACGGCGCTGTATATAAAAAATATTCAGCTTTAAATACTGAATTATACGAAAAAGACGCCAATCATCCTGAAAATATACTATCAGCACCACTTACTACCGGTAATAACAACACTGTAGTGCGCCAGTATTATAAATTAAGAGAAATTACTGTTGAGTTTAAGGAAACCGACGGTATTAAGCGCTTCAAATCAGCCAAAACCATTAAAGTCAAAAAAACTAGAAGTATCCCTTTACCTGAATATGAATTAAAAGATACACACAAGTTTATCGGCTGGGCTTTATCGGCAAACGGTGCAACACAAAGTGAATTTATTGCTAGTGGCAATTTAATGCAAATATACGCAAAAACAGACTTTCAAGACAGAAACATAATTTACACAATCAAAACTCAAAAAACCGACAGTAGTTACACAGAAAGCACTGAGATTAAGAGCGGAAAAATTGGTTCAATTCATGCAGTTACTTATTTAAATCCTAATAGTACTGTGTATCAAAACCCACAATACAGCACAGAAAATTTAACGGTAAATGCAGATGAAACCCAAAACAAAGTAACCATTACTATTAACCGAAAAACCTACACTGTTCGATACGAAGTTAAAGGAACCACCACAGGTATCGCTGACAAAACATTTTTACATGGCGCCGAACACGGCGAAATTGATGAGAAAAACTTCCAAAAAGACGGTCTTGAAATTAGTAGAATTGAATTAGATGGAGATGTAAAAACCAAAGATGAAATTAAGAATTTAAAGATTGAAAAAAACCACAAAATAACAGTTTATGTCGATGAACCTAGTAGGAAAACAGGAAAATATCCACAAACTAAAGTAGATAACCCTGTTGGAATAAGGCATGTTGAAACATCTCAGCGTGAACTTAAATTTAAAGTATTTAAAAAAGACTACACTAAATACTTCAACCGTGAATACTATGAAGACACTGCCGGCAATAAATACGAAAAATATAACGGTCAGTACTATAAATTTGAAGACGTTGAATTTATGAAAATTCCTTATAAAAATACTTGGTTTACTAAACGCATTATTGACTTTTCTCCATTTAACGTTTATTACGCTGATTACTCAATACCTAACGAACCAGAACACAGTATTTTTAAAGCGATGGTTGACGATATCGGCAAAGTTATCGGAGAACCAACCTACATGCCTTCCAGAGCTGGCAGCGATGACTTTAGTGTCATTCATGCTGTACTAGATAAGTTATACAAAAAAATGCAAAAAACGCCTACAGATTATGCAAAAGCGGTTTTAACGCAATACACAAACACAGATGCTAGATACTACCGCAACATTGATTTTCTTTCATTTCTTAAAAGAGACATTCAACTACCACATTATAGATTTTCTAGCTTTAGTCAGTGGTGGCTCGGCATCTCTTATCGTGCTAATCAAGCATACTCTATTAACGGAGCTGGAAACGTTGATGAAGACTATTACATGCATGTTGTGTTTGGTGTTGTAGTTTGCATTAGATAATTTTTATTTACTTTTGTAATTTATCAATCAACTTTTGTCTATTGCTGTGTCTTAAAAATAAACCATTTATTTCAAATACGTTTAATTTTAGAATAATCAATTGGTTTGTTCTAAATTCTATAACAACACAATTAACCTAAAATAAAATGAACTCATTAAAAAAAAGTGATAAAGATTAAATGTTTATCGCTTTTTAGTTCAGCGATAAAATAAAAGCGGAATTACAAGTCTATTCAAGACAGAAATTCCGCTTTTTTTATTTAGTTTTAAGTAAAAACTTCAACAACTACACACTAGTTTTGTTAACTAAGTACCTAGTGCTTTTGCCTTGTTTGCGAATTAAGATAAAGTTTTCTTTAACTAACTTCGCCAAAGTTCGCTCAATTGTGATTTTAGAAAAGTAAGGACACTCTTTCATAATTTCTCGTTTGGTGAAAACCTTAAACTTATCTTTAATTTGTTTTCTGACAACATCAACTGCTTTTTTACCTGCTTCAATTGCCGAGATTTGCACTCTAAAGTCTGCGTAAGATTTGGCCAAAATTTCGGTAAAGAACTTAATAAAGTCAATAGTTGAGTCGTTTCCGGTGTTTAGATTTTTTTGAACATCTACCAAAGTTGTCTCCAATTTAGCTTTATTGCGGTTTAAAAACTCATCTAACTTACCAACTCTAGAAATCGCGTAGCCTTCTTTTAACAAGCAAGTGTGGATCAGCAAATTAGCAATGATATAGTTGAAACGAATAAACGGAGAAACATAGATAAACTGGGCAATAAAACGTGGAATGATAAATAATTTTAAGTCAGGGTTAGCTGCTAACTCCGCGCTGTACTCTGCACAAATTTCTCTTAATTTGTTTTTAATTTCGTTAGCCTTCACGCCTTCATAGCGGTCGCCTTTTTTGCTAGAAATATTAAAGTAATTCGTAAATCTAGTCTTACGATAAGCCTTTAGCAGGCTATTAGTTTTTAAGCCTTCGCTGATTTTGTTGTAAAAAAACTCAATTGTGCTGATGTCAATAGTGATGTCTTTGTAATTTAAAAACACTGTTTTAATTAACTTAGCGTAGTTAAGTAGCGCAGACTCAGTTGAGTTTGCAGGTTTAATTGCGCCACTAAAAAGTTTGTCATAGCGGGAACGCGTAATATTAGTACCGTAGAGTTGCGAAATTTCAAAGATATTGTTTTGAATAGAAGACGACACAAAAAATTTAGCCTTCTTCACATTTTGCTTAAACATAAGCGAAATATATTCAGTAGACTGATTTACATAAACTACATTTTTAATTAGCTTGTTGGCATCAGAGAGCAACATAAGTATTTCTTTGTCTTGCATACACCTATATTTTACCACTTTTGATATACAAAAACTCAATTAAAATAAATTTTTTCAAGTTTTTTTAGAAACTAAAAAAAGTCAATCAAAATAGTAAGACAAAATAAATTAGTTTACTGCTATAATTTAGGTAAGCAAAGCGAGGAAAATATGACAGAAAATTTATCAACCTATCACGTATCTCAAAATAAAGAACCTAAGACTGAAAACTACAAAATGTGGAGAGTCAGAAAAGAAGGTTCAGATAAAACTATTAAGTTCTTTGAAACTCAAAAAGAAGCAGTTGCTTACGCAGAAGCCTTAATTGAGAAAAACGGCGGTAGTTTAGTAATTCATAAACTAGATGGCAAAATTCGCAGACAAAAATACTAATTTCTGCTATTTTCAAAAAGAGATTTAACTTATGAAACTAATTGTTGCAATAATTACTAACGACGACGCAAATAAAGTTCAACGCGCTTTAAACCAAAATAAGTTTCAAACTACTAGACTAGTAACTACTGGTGGCTTTCTTCGTTCTAAAAACGCGACATTTTTAATTGGTGTCAACGATGAGTTAGTTCCACAAGTTCTAGACATCATTGACGATAACTCCAAAAAACGCAGAAAAGATGTGCCAAGCACTATTTTAAATGAGTTTGGTGGTTTTTCTTCAATTCCGGTTTCAGTAGAAGTTGGTGGCGCTGTGGTTTTTGTTTTAGACGCAGAGCAATTTTTGCGTTTCTAAGTCCACTACTTTTTAAGCAATTTAAAAAGGTCTGGTTATTTACCAGACCTTTTTTATTTTTGATTAGTGTAATTTATTTTTTTACTTCGCCTTGGTTAGCCGCGTTCATCTGAGCAACAATTTGTTTAACTTGTTTTTCAGAAAAAGTACGGCCCATTTGGCGACCCATTGCGCGAATCGCGGCTTCGTTGATCGGCGGGTTTTTAGCCAAATATCGTTTAACGTAGAATCGCGCTAAATAAAAGCCGAAAAACACACCAACAATAAATACAACAATTGGTGCAACTATCACTACCCAAAGTGGGGCAGTTGCTGCCATGATAACTAAATTATACATATTTTTTAAACTCCTTTTTAAAAGGTATGCCTCTAGTTTTCCTTTTGGAAAATTAGTAGTTTTTTATTTGAGTAAACTGTGGATTTCTCTAACGTGTAGCCAACAACCGAAAAATCTTCAAAATCAGCCTTACACTCAATTGCGACCTTGCCGTTTGGTTTTAGTATGTCTTTTACAGTATGTAAGATGTTTTTATAGTAATTAGTGTTAAAAGGCGGATCTAGAAAAATATAGTCAAAAAACACGCCTTTGGCAGAAATGTGTCCAAGGTAATCAAGGTAATCCATGCGTTTAACCTCAAAAGTGTTTTTGTCTGCTTTGCAAAGTGTCAAGTTTTCAAGGACAGTTTGTTCAGACTTTAAAAAACGGTCATTAAAGTAAACCAGTTTAGCGCCGCGAGAAAGTGCCTCGATGCCGATTTGGCCGCAACCTGCAAATAAATCTAGAAAAACTTTATCTTCTAGGTCAAAAAGCGAGTTAAAAACCGCTTGTTTTAAGATTTCAGAAGTTTCTCTAGTTTCATCTGAAAACACACGTTTTAAAGTTTGTCCTTTAAATTTACCTGTTAATATTCGCATCAAATCACTTCCTGTTTAGTTCGTAGTATTTACGAATTTTATCGGCATTTTTGTTTTGCTTTAGTTTCTTTAAGGCTTTGTTTTCAATTTGGCGAATGCGTTCACGAGTCACGGAAAAAATATTGCCAACTTCTTCTAAAGTCCTAGTTTGTCCGTCGTATAGTCCAAATCTTAGTCTAAGCACACGCTCTTCGCGGTCAGTCAAACCTTGCAAAACCTCGTTTAAAACATCTAAAAGTAGTTGTTTATTGTCGTATTCTTCTGGAGTTATTGCGTTGGGGTCTGAAATAAAGTCAGCCAAGATGGAGTCTTCCTCTTCGCCAACCGGTTGCTCTAAAGAAACCGGATCTTTAGCAATACGTCTCACATGGTTTAATTTCTCTTCGGTTAGTCCAGGCATGCGTGCGCAAATCTCTTCGTCTGTTGGAGTTCGGCCGAGTTCTTGAGTTAGTTGAGATTGAGTTTTGGTGATTTTTGAAATCGTTTCGTTCATGTGCACAGGAATACGAATAGTTTTTCCCTGATCTGCAATTGCTCTGGCAATTGCTTGGCGAATCCACCATGTAGCGTAAGTTGAGAATTTATAGCCCTTTTTGTAGTCAAATTTGTCCGCCGCACGAGCTAGGCCCATTGACCCTTCTTGACACAAGTCTAAAAAAGACATGTGTCCGCGGTCGTATTTTTTGGCAATTGAAATGACCAGACGGTAGTTGGCGTCAATTAAACTATGCTTTGCTTTCATACCCTTGTATTCAACTTTTCTTAAATCCAGGATTTTTGGATCGTACTGATCAACTCCATTGGCAAGCATTTCATTAATTTGCTCAGTCGCCGCTTTTCCGTCTTCCATTTGAATGGCCAACTCTTGCTCTTCGTCAAAAGTTAGTAGTTTAATTTTAGTAACATCAGCGTAGTATAGACTAATTAAGTCAGTTGAGGGGATGTTTGTACCAGTATTTTTAAAAAGATTAGAACGATTGATTTCGTTTTCTAGGTCTTCAGCGTCTTTCAGTTCTTCCACGTCAATTTCAGCCTCATCAACCAGACCAGTTACTTCATAGCCTTCGTTTTTCAGGCGTTCAATGATGGTATCTAGCCCATCTGCTGAAGTGTTGATTTTATTTAGCTCTTCTAAAGAAATAGTTTGCTCATCGCCGATTTTTTTAACTATTTTTTTATAGACATTGTCAATTTTTTTCAAAGAATCTGTGTTTTTTTTAGCCAGTTTAGCCGTTTTTTTAGGCTCACTTTTTTTGGCAACTTTTACAACTTCTTTTTTTGTTGCCTTTGCAACATTAGCCGATTTTTTTAAATCAGTTTCTGTCTTAGTTGTCTTAGCAGTCTTTTTAGGCTCACTTTTTTTGGCAACTTTTACAACTTCTTTTTTTGTTGCTTTTGTAACTTTAGCCGATTTTTTTAAATCAGTTTCTGTCTTAGTTGTCTTAGCAGCCTTTTTAGGCTCACTTTTTTTGACAACTTTTACAACTTCTTTTTTTGTAGTCTTAGTTGCTTTTTTAGCAGATTCTTTGGCTTTTTTTACAGTTTTTTCTGTAGCTTTTGTTTCTTTTCGCATCTACAGTCTATTTAGCTAACGCTTTTTTAGCCTTATCGCAAAGTTCGCTAAACGCTTTTTGGTCTGAGTTTGCAAGTTCTGCTAAAACTTTTCTGTTAATTTCAATTTTCGCAAGTTCAAGACCATGGATGAATTTTGAGTATTTTAAATCATTAAGAGCACACGCTGCGTTGATTCTAGTAATCCAAAGTTTACGAAATTCTCTTTTTCTTTGTTTACGGTCTCTAAATTGATAGCGAAGTGAACGCATCACTTGTTCGTGTGCTGTTTTGTATAGTGCGTGTTTTGAACCAAAGTAGCCTTTTGCTAGTTTTAGAACTTTATTGCGGCGTGCTTTGGTAGTTTTAGAATTTTTAACTCTTGCCATATTTATGTTCTCCTTAAATAATAATTGATAATATGTTTACAAGTAAGTTAGTTTTTAAAAAACTAACGAAGTCCTGCCACAAGTTGTTTAATTCTTCTTTCGTCTGATTTAGAAACTTGTGAACCTTTTCTTAAATGAACTGTTTGTTTGTGAGTTTTGTGCGCAGATAAGTGACTGCGGAATGCACAACCTCTTAAAATTTTTCCAGTTTTAGAAATTTTTACTCTTTTTTTAAGACCAGAGTGATTTTTTTGTTTTGGCATAATTTAAACTCCTTTATTTATTTTCTTTTTTTGCCGGGGCGATGGTTGCAATTAAACTGCGTTTATCCATTTTTGGTTGAGCCTCAACCACGCATTCTTCGCCCAATTCTTGTATGAACTTCTGCATTACTTCCATACCAAGTTCAATGCGTTGAATCATTCTACCGCGGAAACGCATTGAAATTTTGACTTTATTGCCTGCTTTAAAGAAGCGTCTGGCGTGTTTTAACTTGGTGTTAATATCGTTAACGTCGATAACTGGCGACAGTCTAATTTCTTTAATTTCAATGATAGTTTGATTTTTCTTCTGTTCTTTTTCCCGTTTTAGTTTGTCGTATTTGTACTTTGAGTAGTTCATAATTTTACAAACTAACTTCTCGGCTTTAGCGTCTGAAACTAAAACTAAATCAAGTTCTGCTTCAATTGCTTTTTTTAAAGCATCCTTTTTACTCATTACACCTAGGTTTTGCCCAGTTTCTGAGATTAAAAGAATCGTTCTGTCTGGTACAAATTCGTTGACATACTCAACTGGTTTTTGAACTCTAACTCTTTGGTTACGATAAAAATTATTGATAAAATTTCTCCTTTCTGGAAAGCATATAAATAAAAAGAGCACTGTTTAAGAAAGTGCTCTTGAAAAATTACAAAAATATTTAAAAAGATTTTTTAGTAACTATTTGCCTACTGCTAGTTGCAATCAGGCGAGAGCATGGTGTTTTTTGCCAAGTGCTGCTGCTTTCTACGTATTTAATTTTAACACACCAGACCCATTTTGTGAGTATAAATGATACAACAGCGAAAAATAACTGAAATTGCTTAGTTTTATAAGCCAAAAATGTGGTAAATATGGGGCTGATTTGTTAAAATTAGAGTATTCATGGAGGAAAAAATGCTAGAAAAAGAATATTTAACTAAATTAGAAAAAATGATTAAAGCAGACAGCAGCAAAACTGTGCTTCGCCGTGCTTTGACTAAAGGTAATCTACAAGACGTTGCCTATGTTTTAGAAGAAGAACAAAACACTCAGTTTAACTTCTCTGTTAACATCGAAACTTTGCCTGTTGCCAACCAAATGCGCTCAGGTCGCTGCTGGATTTTCTCAGGTCTAAACTTCCTTAGAGAAATTACTGCAAAAAAACTAAAACTAACTGAATTTGAGTTTTCACAAAACTACATCGCTTTTTACGATAAACTAGAAAAAATTAACTTCTTTTTTGAATCTGTTCTAGATTTTCTAGACGCAGAAGTTGATGACCGCACATTGCAGTTTTTACTTAACCAAGGTATTCAAGATGGTGGCCAATGGGCAATGCTGCGAAACTTAATTGAAAAATACGGGCTTGTGCCAAAATCTGCAATGCCAGAAACCACTTCTAGTTCAAACACAGGTTTGATGAACGAAATCATTAACGTGCGTCTACGCAAGTATGCCGCAGACGTTCGCCGTGCACACCGCGAAGGAAAAGATGCAGATATTCAAAAAATCCGTGAAGTTGCAACTCAAGAACTTTATAACTTCTTAGTTACTAACTTCGGCATGCCTCCACAAAAATTTAACTTTGAATATACTGATAAAAACAAAAAATACCATATTGCTCAAAACTTAACTCCACAAAAGTTTTACGACAAATACGTTGGTCTTGACTTAAACCAATATGTTTCTGTTATCAACTCACCAACTAAAGATAAACCTTTTTTAAAAACTTACACCATTTCTTATCTTGGTAATGTTGTTGAAGGAAACAAAGTAGTTCACCTAAACTTACCAATTGACCGTCTAAAAGAAGTGACAATCGCTCAACTTAAAGACATAGAACCTGTTTGGTTTGGTTCAGATGTCTCACTTTTTGGCGACCGCGTACACGGTGTTTGGGATGACCGCATGTTTGACTTTGAACAAATTTTTGACATCAACGTAACTTTAGATAAAGAAACTCAACTAGATTACCGTGCTTCTGCGATGAACCACGCTATGCTTTTAACTGGCGTTAACTTAGTAGATGGTAAGCCAAACAAATGGAAAATTGAAAACTCCTGGGGAGAAAAAGTCGGCTCTAAAGGCTATTATTTGTGTACAGATACTTGGTTTGACCGCTATACTTACCAAGTTCTTATCAACAAAAAATATTTAAACGAAGCAGAACTCAAAGCCCTAGAAGCAGAACCTATTGTACTTAAACCTTGGGACCCAATGGGTACTTTAGCCTAAGTAGTAGGCAGTTTTTCTTTTAAAAAATAACCAAAAGACTTATTTTTAAGCTAATTAGCTTCTTGGACGATTGATTTAATGTTTTTTAATGGTAGTCCGTTAAAAAACAAAAAGGAGTTTGGATATGTATTTTAAAATTGAGTCTGGAACTGAATTAATTATTAGAAAAAAACTCGCACAGTTTATTGAAAAGTATTTTCGTTATCTTGGCTACGATTTCAGACACACTTTATTTAAACAAATTATTTATTTAGAAACTGGCGTCCAAACTAAATTAGAAGAGAAGATGAAAAGTTCATATGATGCTTATTTTTATTTACTTAGCAATAATCAAAATACTTTTTCACCTTCTTTATTAAACAAATTTTTCTATATTTTGCAGGAAAAAGAACCTGCTTTAGACTTAATCACAAGATTAACTGATTTATTTTTCAAGACTTGCGTTGAAAATACGTTGGAAAACGCAATTATTTTCTCTTACAACGCCTTTCAAACAATGGTAGAATTGGACAGAGAATATAAATTTTTAATTACTTTAATGTTTTTAAATTTTTCATTAGTAAAAAACGGCATTCCTGTATTAGTTTTTAATGAAACTGTGTTAAAAGAACTAAACGAACTATATACTTTAAATAGTTCAAGTGATTTGATTTGTTATCTTACCAAATTTGTATTAGAAAGTAAAAAACAAGACAAATCTTATTATCAAAATTTAAAAAAACTAACTTTTAAAGAAATCTTTAAAACTTTGTCGGATGATAAAATTTTGATTACTCAATTTGGAGTTAAACATTTGTATATCTTTGGTTCTTTTGCCCAAGGTACTGAAAGGCTAGACTCAGATATTGATCTGCTAGCTGAATTTTCTTTAGATATTACTAAAGAAAGTAAACAAAAATATAAAGAAACTATAAAACAACTTTATTTTGATAAATTCAAAAGATTTATTGATTTGATAGAAGTTGGTCCGTATTTTAGTGAAATCTTACTAAAAGAAATAAACAACTGTACAAAGGTATTTTAAAAGGAGCAAAAATGGCAAGCAAAGGACTTAAAAGTTACTGTAAGTTTTTGACTCATTCTCTTGACAGTTTAGTAAAAACCAGTATCAACATCAATAAAAACGACGCTAATTTCCACATTATTATTCCTTTAATTGAAACTGTCGGCAACGGACTTATTAAAACCAGTTTAATCTACAATCACCAAAACAAAGACGAAAAAGAGTTTTTTGGAAAAGGTTTTAAACTAAATTATTTTACTAAAATTCAAAGCACAGAAGATAAAATTTCTGTTTTAAATGCAGATGGCTCTATTGATGAGTATCTAAAACCCGATTTTAAAAATCTAGAGACTCAAGCAGAAGTGCTTAATTTTTCCGATGAATATCATTTAAATTCAGGTTTTACTATTAAAGATAAGTACGGAAATAAAACAGTTTTTGAAGAACCAATTAGCATCAACTATCCCAGTGAAATGAAAGGCATAAACGGTCAGTCTCTTTTATTTGATTTTGTAGACGTTGAAAAAAGAATTGCCAATACATACGGCGGTAAAATTATTTTTAAAAAAACTAGCGAATTTATTTCTGAAGTCGCTTACTATCAAGACAATGAAAAAGTTTATTTTGCCACTCTTGAGTATGAAAATAGCAAGTTAACAAAAGTTACACATAAGCAAAACAATACAATAATTTCTGAGTTAAAAATAATTTATCTTGACAGCAAAATTACGCTTTACAATATGATTTCTAAACACGGCATCACTTATAGTTTTGCAAATGACAGAGTAGTTAGTTTTTCTGAGGTTTTTGGAGAATCTTTCACTGAGCGAAATAAAAACACCATAGTTTACGAAGACAAAAAAACTACCATAAATAACTTAACTAACCCAGTAAAACCCGAGCAAAGTTATGTGTTTTTTGACGATAAAGATTTTCCACTTTATGAATTTGACAGTCAAATGAATGTAATTGAGACTGAATTTGACCACGAAAGCAAACAACTACTTTCAAAAAGCGCTCCAGTTTCTGTTTTGGACCAAAAAAACAATTTATTTAACTCCACTGTTGCTGATTTTGTCAAAAGTGGTGTTGACGTTGAAAAAGTAAATTTAAAATCTGGCTTTTTTAAAAACTTCTTAAAAGAAAGTGTTTATCTTGCCAAAACTACTCAAAACTACGGCAGTTTAACTTTTAATATTCCGGTTAGCGGTATTGCCACTGATGAAATATTTGTTGCGATTTGGGGTAGACAATTAACACCAAAAACTAAAGAGTCGCAAGTTAAAGTGAAACTGGCTGCGGGTGCCAATGACAGCGATGTATTTAAAAAAGAAAAGGTAGATGATAACTTTGATTTAATGACTCTTGGGGTTTCGGCTGAAAAAACTTTCAACTCAATTGAATTAAGCGTATTATTTACGGGAAATGCTTCAATTGAAATCGGCGGAATTCAAGTATTTAAAAAAGCATTTGGCGCTTTTTATGCATATGATAAGTCAGGCAACCCTAAAGATATCTCGAGTGGCTCAATAGGTGTTCAAGTTAAGCACAACTCAAATAATTTTCCAGAAAGCGTAGTAGGTCCAGAAGGAGTGGCAACTAAATACTATTACAACAAAGAAGGTAATGTTGCTTTAGTTAAATATCCTTATGGTGTGTTTTTGGAAAACAAATACTGTGATTCTCATAAATCTAACGTATTGTCTACAACAGTTTCGTCTGCTGATGGTAAAAATATCTTAAAAGTTGAAAAAAACTGGACTAATGACGGCAGAATGTTGGTTGGAGAAACTGACGAACTTGAAAATAAAAAAACTTTTCAATACGACAGTTTAGGCAGAATTATTAAAACTGGCAATGCTCTCGGTGTTGTTTCTTTGACTGAATACAACGAAGACAGCACTATTAAAAGCTTTAAAACCTCTTTAAACGATTTATCTGCACATGCGGAATATGAATACAATCAAAAACAAGATTTAGCCAAAATAAAATTAAAAAACGGATCTGAATATGAGTTTAAGTATGATGATTTTGGCAATATCTCGCAAATTTTAATCAACAATACCCCTATATTTATCTATGAATACTCCTCAGCTTCCAATAATTTGTTAAGTATTAGATTTGGAACAAAAGGTGATGCTTATTTGTTTGAATACAATTCAGACAATTTATTGGTTTCGCTTTACTATGAAGCGAACAACATAAAGTCGCTCAGATTTAAATATCAATACAACAAAGAAGGTCAAATTATTGCAGTTTTAGATAAAAATAACGCAAAGATTAAAGAGTTTTTTTACGGCGAAGACGGCGAAATTACAAAAATTCAAAATCCTGGTATAGAAATTAACAAATCCTTTGATAATTTAGGTAATGTTAACCGCAAGTCAATTACTGTAGATAAGCATAATTTAAATTTTGCATATGATACAGTTGAACGTTCAAAAGGTTCGTATCCTGAGACTATTGTTGATGCATTTGCACGTGAAAAAGCATATATTGGTATTTTTAGTGACGATTCTAACCTAACCAATAAAAAAAATAAACTTAAATCAATCAATCACAAAGACGGAAAACCTGTTCAACTAGACACTTATCTAGATGGTATAATTCCATATGTAAAATTAGATAACAATAATTTACTTAGCTACAAACTAGACATGGCTAGTCCATTTTCTTTAGAAAACGGTGGTATTCAGTTTTGGTTTAAACAAACTGAATACAGCAGTTACTACCAATGCTTATTTAGTTGCAAGGACGTTGATGCTTACGACAGCATAGGTCTTTATTTGCAATACGGCAAAATCACTTTAAAGGTAATTGACTATGCTGGAAAAGTTCACGAAATTCTAACTAGTGATTTTTCTATAAAAGAAAACGAATGGAACTTTATTGCACTTTCTTTTTTCAACAGAGCAGATGGGCAAAGTTATTCTGAATTTTCTGAGTTTGCTTTTTCTTTAAACGGACACACACAAATTTATCAAAAGACAGACCCGAGAATAAACTTTGACCTAGGTGCTGATTTGGTTTACAACATTGGTCATGAATACAATGGCAAAACCGCGTATTATCATTTCTATGGTCAAGTTACTTGTCTATATATTGCTGCAAGAACCTACATTGATGTACCAGATATAAAAAGATATTATCGTGCTACAAAAGATTATTTGATTGACAATCAATTAATAGACACAGATACACAAACTGTAGATTTTAGCCAAACTACCTACTTCAATATTGCTCAAAAAAACTTAAAAGACTTTGAAATTTTCCCACTGCAAAACTCAGTAACTTCTTTATCTGGCCAAAAACCTAGTCGTTTTAGTTTAAGAAATATTTCAAGTTACGACAAAGATCGTACATTTAACTTTAATAACGCAAGTAAAAGATATGCTTTTGTTGCAGACGGCAATGAATTAGTTTATGACTTTTTGACTAACGGAAACGGAACTATTGCTTTTAGAGCGTTTTCTGATACTAACGAAGACATGCAATATTTATTTGAAGCAATTGACGAAAAAAACCAAAAAATTGCTTTATTTAAAAATAAAGACTCTAAGTTAGTTATAAAATATGGAAACGAAACCAAAGAAACTAACTTAATATTTGCATGCAATTCTTGGCATTTTGTAGCGCTTTCCTTCACAGAAATAAACGAAAGTAACGGATATGGCTTTATGCAATCAACTTCTTTTAGGTTGATTATTGATGAAAACGAATATATTTGGATTTCTAGTCAATCTGGGCTTGGAAATAATTTGAAATTATCACTTGGCCGAAAATTAACTTCAGATTACAGTTCCTATAATTTAGGCTATTTAGCCGATTGTATGGAGTTGCAAGGTCAAATCGAGATGCTTACATTTAGACCTGCTTTTTGTGAAAAGAAAACTCTAGAAACTTTGAAAAAAGAGATTGTTGGAATTACTCAAAATAAACAGTTTGACACGCTCGGCATGCTTAGAAATATTGTTTTACACAAAGCAGGCGAAGAAATTGTGTCTACCACTTTTGACTACAAAAAAAGAGCAAATGACCAAAGATATATTTCTAGACAAATTTCTAAAGAACTACACCGCTTTAAAAACTCAAGTGAACTTAGCCGCGCATATGAGACCGATGCACTTGGAAATATTTTGTCTATCGAAAATAATATTTTTAAAAATCACACATATAGATATGATTTTCGTGGATTTTTAATAAAAGACGACGACAAAAATATACAGTATGATGGCAACGGAAATATTTTAAAATATGGCGAGACTACTTTTGAATACTCAAGTCACATTAAAGATTTACTTGTTAAAGTAGATGATGAAGAAATTATTTACGATGAAAAAAACATTTTTAACCCCAAATCATATAAGGGTAATCAATATTTATTTGAAGGTAGAAGATTAGTTGAGTTTACTGACAGCGACGATAATACCTTTACTTATGAATACGACGACAAAGGTCTTAGAACTAAAAAAATCACACCAAGTGAAACAATTTACTACTACTATGACGACGACAAATTAGTTTCACAAGTTTCAGATAGTCACAGACTAGACTTTTTGTACGATGAAGATAGTTTACTCTATGGATTTATTTTAGATAAAACAAAAAATTATTTTTATCTAAAAGACAGCCTACAAAATATTTTGGGTATAGTTGATGAAAACGGCGAAAGAATAGCAGGATACGAAAGCAATGCTTATGGTGAAACCTATATTTATTTTGACAAGTCTGAAAACAGTATCGCCGAAATCAATCCATTTAGATACAAAGGATATTATTTCGACGAGGAAAGCGAAATGTTTTACTGCACAACTAGGTACTATGTGCCTGAGTGGTGTAGATGGTTAAACATTGATAACCCTTTATTTATAGAAAATGAATACTCGTCTACTAATAATTTATTTTGCTACTGTAAAAATAATCCTGTTAATTATATTGATAAAGATGGCCAATTATTTTTAAGTGCACTAATAATTGGTGCAATTATTGGCGCTGCCGTTAATATTGGAATTAGTTGTTATAAACAAAATAAAGAAAATGGAACTATAAATTGGAAGAAAGTGTTACTTGCAGGCGCTATGGGCGCAATTAGCGGAGCAGCTACAACTTCTGGAATTGGTTTAATTGGTTCTACTTTAATAACTGGTGCCACTACTTTTGTTGGAAGTGTTGGCGATGACTTGATTGATAATGGTGGTGATTTCAACAAAGTAAACTATAAATCAGCTTTAATTTCAGGAATTGCTGCAGCTGCAATAGCAGGATTAGCATCACAGGCAAGTGATTTTATTTTTAAAAATTTTAAAATAGGTGTTCTTAAAAAAATATTTGGTAATAAATTTAACAGTATTTTAACCAAGAGTGCTCAAAATGGGGCTATTGGTAAAATTAGCTCTAAAGCTGCACAAGGCAAAATGAATTTATTTGGAAAATCTTTCATTAAAGCCTTTAAAAAAGTACTTCCTGGTCCAATTGCAAGGAAAGCGCTATTAGATAGCACAATCGATCAACTCTTTAATCTCATTTCTGAATTTTTAAAAGGTTTATTTTAAAATGAATTTTTTTAATTCAGTCGGTATATGGGAAATCCTTAGGTTAGATGAAACAAGTGCATTGCTTCTCACACTGTTAGCAAATCTAATTATTTATTTGCCAACTTTATTACTAGGGAGACCAGCATTTTATATCTCGTATTCTATTTTTGCTGGAAGATTATTAAAGGAAAACCTTTTTTTTAAAGAAAACAATGCACTCAAGCCTAAAACACGGTTATTTTTATATCTTTTTATTTGCAACATGATTTTCGATATTATTATGAATATATTATTTATATTTTTATTTAAATATTCTTTTTATCGACATTTTATTAAAGGATATAGCGTTTTAAAGTTTGTAATTTTTGTATCAACAACTAATCATTATCTTAATTTAGATAAAAAATATTATGAAAAAGAACAAGAATCTAAAGAATACGCAGAGAAAAGTATTAAACAAATATTAGAAACTAATCCTAATTTTTTTAATAATTCAGAACCTTTTGTGCAAGACTATATAGAACCAAAGCGTGTAATTTTATTTAAAGTAACAATGTATTTTTCAGTTATTATATTTCTTAACGTGTTACGGTACTCCTACATTTAGTAACAAACAATATTAAAATATTTTTTAGTAAGCGTTATGTTATGTATTTAACTTAACAAAAATTTGCAAAAATTACAGCTAATTTTACAAATTTCTTATTTTCTTAAAACTTTGACATTTTAAATTGAGTTTTAGTAAATAAAAGACTTTTCAATATTTAATTTACTAGTGTGTCTAAACCCTTGAAAGGTTTTTAATTATTTAAAACTAATGAAAGAAAGAGTGTTCATGATAAAAACTAAACTTTTTTCAATTTTAACTAATTCAGAAAAACTAAATTTACTTTTACTATCTATTTTTAAATCACTTGGATTTATTGCGCTAACTATTTCCCTATATGTATTGTCTAAACTTTTTTTAAAACAAAGTTCTCTAGACACTGCAAATCTAGTTAGTTTGATAATCTCGGTGTTTGCATTTGCCTTAATTCAAATGTCTTCAGTGTGGTTTGCTCAAACTACCGCAAGTACAGTTAAAACCAGAATTAGACTAGATTTTTTTGCAAAACTAATTGAAATTAAGGAACCTAAAACTGCAGAAAACCCAACTAAGTACACTCAACTTTTAACTGAAGGTGTTGACCATTTAGAAATTTACTTTACTAAGTTTGTACCCTCTTTTGTAGTTGCTTTTTTTTCACTAATCTTACTTTCTATTATCTATATTGTAAACGCCAACTACTTCGCTGCTGGGATTTTTTTATTTTTTGTACCACTAATTCCCTTGGTCATGGCCCTTAGCCACCGCAAGGCTCGCAAAACTTTTAAGAAAAATTGGCAGATTTATCTAGATTTAGGTGAAGCCTACACCGATAACTTAAAAGGACTGCGTGAACTAAGGTTGGCAAACTCTGAAGATGCTGCCGAAACTAAGTTAAAAGAAAACGCTAAAGCCTTTAAAGTCCAGACCATGCTAGTTTTAAAAATGCAGTTAAAGTCTTTGTTCATTATGGACTTTGTTACTTATTTTTCAGCAGCACTTGTGCTTTTTTTAGAAGTAGTCTTACCGCTGATTTTAAGAAAACAAGGAATTTATTTTTACCGCTTTGAGTTGCTGAACTTCCAAACTGTGTTTTTGTGTTTAACCGCTCCTGCTTTTTTTGTGCCACTCCGTCAACTAGGCTCCGCTTTCCACGCCGCGATGGCTGGAGTTTCTGCCTATGAAAACTTAAAGCAAGTCTACATAGTTGCAGAAAGTAAAGAAAATAAGCAGGCAAACATTGAGTTTAGCGAACAAGTTAATTCATTTGAGTTTAAAGCGGTTGACTTTAAACATCAAGACACAGAAATTTTAGATAACTTTACATATAAGTTCACTAAACCTAATTTTTATTTAATTAAAGGCAAATCAGGTTGTGGCAAAACTACTTTTGCTGAACTTGGCTCAAAGATTTTATCTCCGCAAAGTGGTTCTATTTATTTAAACAACACTGATATTGCAAACATCGTAGATAATAGTTTTTATAAAAAACTTGTCTATATTTCAGCAGAACAACCGCTTTATGGAGAAACTGTCAAAGAGTTTTTTGAAAATCACGGAGTTTCTGACCTTAACTTAGTAAAAGAAATGTTAATTCACTTTGATTTAAAAGAGTTGAGTGACAATCTAGATTATCCGATTAACGCAAGTGAAAATAACTTATCAGGTGGCGAAAAACAAAGACTTTATTTAGCCTTAGTCTCACTAATTGAAAGAGAAGTTTACATACTTGACGAAATTACTGCAAACTTAGATAAGGTAAACGAAGAAAAAGCGCTATCAATGCTTAGTCAAAAGTCAAGGCAAGCGCTCGTTATTTTGATTTCGCACAGAGCGTGTGCAGAAATTCAAAATTCAGTTGTCATTGATTTTGAAAAGCAAGAAGGGGTTTGCCATGCATAAGCGCATATTTTTAAAAAATAATTTGCTAACAATGACTACGGCTGTAGTTTTTGGGGTGCTTTCACAAATTAGTGTACTTTTAATTGCAATAATTCCTTTATTTTTGTTATTTCAGTTTAGTAGTTTATCACTTACCACTTTAATAGTTTTGGGTAGTTTAGTGCCAACTCTTGGTTTACTTAGACCTTTTTTCCGGTTCTTAGAACAATACTTTAACCACTTAGTGGCTTTTAGAATTCTTGAAAACTACCGCCTTGTGTTGTTTAAGGAACTTAAAAACACAGACCTAAATTTACTTGCCGAGACTTACCGCAGTGATTTCTTGACAGTTTTAACTAAAGACATAGAAACTCTTGAGTTGTTTTTTGCACACACCATCTCACCTTTCTTTATTTCGCTTACCTTAGAGTTAGTTGTTTTGATTTCTGGGTTTTTTGTCTCTCCAATGTTAGTTTTAACCATCTTTTCTGCTCACCTTTCTGTAATATTGATTTACTTTTTGTTTCATAAACTTAGTAAAAACAAGTTCAAAGAAACTAGAAGTTTATTTAAAAACTTAACTAAAGTTATATTTCAAAAAACTCAAGTTTTAAGAAGTATATATATGTTTAGACAAACCAAGAAAGCCAGCGAAGAAATTGTTTTAAACTCAACTAAGTTAAATCAAAAAAATGTATTAACAAACGTGCTAATTGAAAGTAAAATGATAGTTGTAACTGCTTTAATGACCACGCTTACTGTTTTGATAGCCCTTTTTGCCAAAATTATCTTTAGCTCAGCGTTTTCTTATCACTTTGCGCCAATTTTGTTTTACTCAACGCTATTTTTAGTCTTTAGTTTATCTCAACTTTTTGAACAATACGCTTTAGTTGAAGCGGCTAATCAAAGAGTTCAAAAAATCTTTACATTACCAAAACAAAACAAAGTTGAAAGACAAAACGACTTTGAGTTTAGTTCACTTAACTTTAACTCAGTTAACTTTGAATATCAAAAAGATAAACCTGTTATTAAAGATTTGTCGTTTAACTTAAAAATTGGCGAAATATTAGGTGTATCTGGCCGCTCAGGAGTTGGTAAATCCACCCTAGTTAAGTTAATTTCTGGGTTAATTAAACCAACTAGCGGAGAAATCACTTTCAATCGAACCTTAGATATTAAAAATATTAACACTAAGTCTTTATATCAAAATGTTTCGGTTTTGTTTCAAGATGAACACATTTTTAAAGACACACTTAGGTATAACTTAACTTTAGGAAATTCAGAGATTTTAGATACAAAAATTATTAGTGCAATCAAACAAGCGGGATTATTTGAGTTTTTTCAAAAACACAACTCAAACCTGGATTTAAAGTTAACGCCTGATCACTTAAATGTCTCTACTGGTGAGAAGTTTAGAATTGCACTGTGCAGAGCTATTTTAAAAAACTCAGGGTTAATTGTGCTTGATGAACCTACTAGATTTTTAGATCCTGAAAACGAAGAAAAAGTTTTAAAAATCATTGAAAACTTAAAAACTAATCACACATTTTTAATAATTACACACAGACCAAAACCTTTTTTAATTTGTGACAAAATTATTGATTTAAATTAAAATATAAATATACGAGGTATCAATTTATGGAAAAAAATAAAAATTTTGGAAAACCAGGCAGCAGTTTCTACACGCTTTTGCCAAAAGCCGATGGCTTTCTTGGTTTTACTTTAGCAGACTTTATTTTTATTGGGGTTGCAGCGGCTATAATGCTTGCAATCGGTGGACTTTTGTTTCCTTTGCACGCTGTTAAGATTTTTGGCGCAAAAGCAATTGGCTTTGCTTTTCCGTACGGCTTTTTAATCTACATAGTGCTTTATAAAGTTCGCAAACCAGGTACATTAATTCTCCTTAGTTTAATGTTAGGCATTCCTTTGGCTTTTCGCCCCGTAATGCTGTTTTCTTTTATAATTCCGGCGCTTATTTTAGAAATAATTTGTTTAATTATTTTTAAAAATTACCGCAAAACTACACCTAAGTTAATCGCAGGTATCTTATTTGTACCACTGCAAACACCAGCACAATGGTTTTATATGCGTTTAATTGCTGGTAAGGCGAATAACACTATAATTGTGGGAACCCCGCTTAGCATCGGTTTAATAATTTCTTTCACTGTTGTCTTGGCTGTAATTGGCGCTGCACTTGGATTTATTATCGCTAAAGAGTTTAAAAACAATAAACTACTTAAACTCAATGACTTCGTTGAGTAAGTTAAACCCCTTTGTTTTAGTATTTAATTCTATTTTAATTTTTAGCCTTGGCTTGGTTTTAGCCGAAACCAAGGCTAAAACTTTTTTTATTTGCGTAAGTTTATTTATTTTACTAATTTTCGGTTTTGCCGATAGTTTGGCAACCAAATTACCGAGTTTTTTTGTGTTTACTGCACTTGTTTTAGCAGTATTTTATCTACAAACTAAAAGTTTTGAACAGACTTACTCTGTATTTGTGCGTTTTTTTGCCGCATTTTTAGCATATATTTTAATGAGCGGACTAGATTTAAGTTATTTAACCAGTATTTTACTTAAATTAAAAGTTTCTCGCAAGTTCGTGCTAGGTGTGTGCATTATGTTTACTTTCTTACCTGTTTTTATACATGAGTTTAGACATAACATCCAAGTTAAACGTTTTGTTGGCAATCAAAAAAAATCGCTTTACCAAAAATTCAGAGGTTTAGTGGTTCCTGTTTTAGTCAGAGCCTTTGAAATTACTGAGATGCTAACAATTGCTGCAACTTTAAAAAACTTTAATTTAAATAAAAAAACTATGTTGATTTTGCCGACTTACTCAGTTTCTTTAGTTAAAAATGTGTCTTTTGTTTTACTTAACTTGCTGGCTTTCTCAGGAGTTATTTTATATGGTTTTGTCATTTAAAAACTATAGTCTCGCCTTAAAGGAAACAGGTAAAACAATACTAAAAGATATCACTATTGATTTTTTGCCAGGCGAGGTTTATTGTATATTTGGGCATTCTGGTTCCGGTAAAACCACAATGTTAAACGCAATGCTGAAAAACCTTGGAAAAAGTCATGATTTTATTCAAAAAGGCGAGATTACTTTAAACGATACTGACATACAAGCAATAGATACAGATAAATACTTTAGCGAAATCTCGGCAGTTTTACAAAACCCAGCAGACCAGTTTTTATTTCCAAAAACTATATATGAATACTCATTTCCAATATTAAATAAGGGTTTTTCTGACCTTTGCGTTAAATTAAGTTTTTCTAAGTTTAAAGAAAAACTTAATTTAACAAACGAAGATGTCTACACGCTTTCTGCTGGTGAAAAACAAGCCTTGGAGATTTATTCCAACTTAGCTGCTCAAAAACAGTTTTACATCTACGACGAACCCCTTGCTAATTTAGACAGAAAAAAAGTTCTTGAGTTTTTCACAGCCGTAAATAAATTAAAAAAAGCAGGTAAAACAGTAATTATTTTTGAACACAGGGCTTGTTTACTTAGATACTTAACTCAAAATAACTTTACATTAAAAAAAGGTAAACTAAGCAGTTTTGATTTTAGTTGTTTAACTAAAATTGAACCCCTTAGTTTAAAAGAAGCAAGTTCAGATGTAGTTTTGAGTTTAGAAAATCTTTCTGTTGAGTTAACAGGCAGTTTTAACTATTTACTTAAAACACTTACCTTAAGAAAGGGTGAGTTAAAGTTAATAACTGGTGATAACGGAATTGGTAAAACCACTATTTTCAATATTTTGCTTGGCAATTTAAGATCAACAAAAACCAGCAAAGTTCAAATTAAGTTTAAAAACAGAATTTATCGTAATTTAAGAAGACTAAAAAAATATGTAAGTTATTTGCCACATGATGTTAGATACATGTTTTCAGAAACACAGGTTGAATTTGAATTAAATAAGGTTGCAAATCAAGAACTTGCATATCAACTACTTACAGACTTCAAGTTAACCGATAAATTAAAACAACACCCTTTTACGCTTTCACAAGGTGAGCAACAAAGACTAGGGTTAATTTTAGCGTTAGCCAAAGAACCTGAGTTTTTACTTTTAGATGAACCAACTTCTGGGCTGGACGACGAACTTTGCTTAGTAATTTGCAGAACAATAGGTAAGTATATAAATACACGTGAATGCTCAACTTTAATAATTACTCACGACCCAAGGACTAAAATTTATTTTAAAGTTGAAGAAGTTGTAGTAGGGAATAAAAATTACTAATTGAAAACTAGTTAAAAAGAACTTTTAGGAAGTTTGAAAACAATCAAAACACTGAAAAAAAGACTATGCTTTTTTCGTGTAAACCAACCATAAGTTCTTATTTTGTGTAGTTTTGAATTTTTGTCACTACTTAAAAATCTGAAAAAGTCAGTTTCTTAAAAAATGACAAAAAGCCTTATAAAGCGGTTTATTGGTTTTTAAACCGTTTTTTTTTTTTTTTT
>CAUTMP010000013.1:0-18643 GCA_963539755.1 uncultured Acholeplasmataceae bacterium
AGCAAAATTAAAGCAAGCATAGTATAATCTTGCTGAAATGTTTTTCAAAAAGGAGTAATTTATGAAAAAAACTTTAGTTATTTTACTAACTTTTATTCTAGGTTTTCTCTTCTATTCGTGTAAACCAAAAAACCCAGAAAAACCAAAACCAGTACCACCAAAAACCTACACCGTGACTTACGACAAATACATCAAGCCGACTATTGCTGGCGTTGAAAAACCAGTTAGCCCACAAACTGTTTCAGAAAAAACCTTAGTTAAGTTTGAACTAGATTTAGAGGCTGCAAAAAAAGACAACCTTAAAATCATTGCCGTTGCTTTAGACAAAAAAGAATACTTGCTTTCAGATAAACTACTTAAAGACATTATGAAACTTGGCTTTGAAGTTACAGCAAATTCAACAATTGAAACTAAAACTGAGTTTATTTATCAAAGTGAATTGAAAAATCTAGAGACATATGGCGTTGAGACTAACAAACTTATTGACCAACTTCCTTATTTAGATGAGTTTAGTAAGATTGCCAAAAGAATAGATAGTCTACAAGAAGTTTGGCAAATCATTTTAAACGCTTTTAAAGTAAACGATCTTAATGAACTTAAACAAAAACTTGAAAAAGATGCACTTGGAACCATTACTGAATTTTTAAAATCAGATATTAAATTCCCAAATCACCCTGAATTAAAACCACTAGAAGAATTTATTGAAACCCTAAAACCAAATGTTTTTTATCTTGCACAACTTGCTTATGCTAAAGAAATTAAGATAGAAAACTTTATTAACTTTGCTGATTTGTCTAAACTGGGAACTAACTTAAAAGCAAATCTTCTTAAAGCCTTAAGTTATGCTATGTTTGTAAGAAATCCAAACAGACCAGACACCCATAAAGATGAGTTAATTAAACTAATTAACAGCGATTCTTCTAAAAAGTATTTTGATTTCCTTGATAAACTTGGAGCGCACATTTTAAGTTTCTCTCAATTAAAAGACATTGATTTTTCTAAATTTAAAGAAATTGAAACTGCAGTGAAGTCATATCAAGTGAATTTTGCCAAAATTACTGAACTTAAAAACAAAATTTCCGCGGAGTTAGATTTAGCTAAAAAAGTTGCTTTAGTTGATGAAATTAAAGCACTAATTTCTGAAAACCAAGCAACCTCTGCAAACTTAGCAGAAGTTCTTTCAAAACAAAAAGAGCAAATTACTAAAATTGCCGACGCTATTAAAGGTTTAGTTAAAGAACTCGCTAACTTAAGTGAAACTGAACATCAAGAATATACAAAAACTTTAAGCGAACTTCCTCATTTTTTGCTAAACCTAATTTACAAATTGGGCGAAAAAAGAGCTCGTGCCTTAAAAAATCAAGCAGGTGTTATTTCGCCTGAGTATCAAACCGAAAAATACGATAAATTCTTTTTATTTTGCAACGGTGTTTACTCAATCTTAGCGCATTCAGAAAAATCAGGCGATCCTAAAACTATACATCCATCTGCTAAACAGCTAATTGATTTGTTTTACAATGATTTTGTACATCAGTTAGTTAAAGACTACAACAAGATTAAAAACCTAGATAAATTACTTGAAAAACAAGCAAATGGAATAACTAAGTTGAGCGAAAACCTAGATAAACTAATTGAAAATTTAAAACTAAATAAATAATATAAAAACGCCTTATCAGGCGTTTTTATATTATTGTTTAACTTCAATTAGTTTCTCTTCTATAAACAAGTTATTAAGTTTTCTTTTAGAACTAAAAGTAGGTTTGAAGCGCCCACTTTCCCACCTAGAAATCGTAACGTAGGTAACCCCTAAAATTTTGGCAAGATCGGTTTGTGACAAAAAACGACGGTCCCTTAGTTCTTTGATTAACGCAGAGTAATTCATTTCTCCTCCTTTTTAAACTTTAGACATATGAATTATAAAAACAATTAAAAAATGTTTTAAAAAATTTTTTCAAAAAACTGGATGATTTTAAGCACTTTTGCGATGAGTTTTTGACATTTATTTGAAAACTGTCAAACAAATCCCCTAACTAACGGAACAACCAGTCTTTATCAAACTTAAAAAACTTTTCACCATATTGGTCAAAACGTCGTTTTATATAACATAATAGGCTAATAATACCTTGGGTATGGTATAATTTTTTGTGTTAATTTAACCCACGGAGGACATCAATGCTAAAAAGAAAAAAATACGAAAATGCTGCTGGAAAAGTTCATCCTCTTGCATATGTTGTACTTGCATTTTTCTTAGTTTTAATCTCAATTACCATAGTTTTTATCACTCCAAGTGCAAAAACTAGATTTACCAACGAAATTCAAAAAAACTACTCTAATTTAAAATTTGGTCGTCAATTGGCAAACTCAGATAAATATACTCGCTACTTACCAACTGAAAACATCTACATTCCAATTTCTCAAAGAAAACTATATGCAGTGTTAGAAAAATCAAAAACTGCTACAGAAAGCCTAGTTTTTGCCTACTACGGAACTAGAACTCAAAAAAACACTTTGGAAAACCTAGGACCAATTAACGAAGAGTTTACTCGTTTATTTGATGGTTATGAAAACGCACAAACTAAAGTAGAAAAAGACGAAGAGTTTGCAAAAGTTACCGGCAAAAAAATATATTTCCTTGATTTACTTAAAAAACCAGTTGAAATTGAAGACGAAAAATACTACTATCCTGACTACAAAAACTTTAAGAAAAAATACCCAGGTCTGTATCAACCTAAGTACAGCCAAACAATGTTAGTTTTCTACAAAGGCGAACTCCTTGATTTAAGTGCTGAAGAACAACTTAAAACTACACTTGAATCACACTCAGACATCCGTCTGGAAGTTCAAAGATTTATTGAACTAATTGCTAAAAAAACTTTTAGAAAATAACCTTAAATGATTTTAAATCTATACATTAAACAAATTCAGGCAGCAGCGCCTGACTTTGACTTAAGTGCTCTAGATATTTCTAAAAATCCTGACTTTGACTTAGCCTTGCCGCTTTTTAAACTGGCAGCATTGACTAAGCAAAAACCAGCCGAGATTTTTCTTTCAATTGAACAAAAAATCGCTAATTTAAATATTATTCAAGAACTCGTTTTTTTAAACGGGTTTTTAAATATTAAACTAAATCAAGATAAGTTTAAAGCAGATTTATTTAAAGTTTTGGTTAAAGAAAACACAAACTTCCCGGTTTTTTTGCCAAACAAGCGCAAGTACTTCATTGACTACTCAAGTCCGAATGTTGCTAAATTTTTCTCAGTTGGCCACTTAAGGTCAACAGTAATTGGAAACTCCCTTAAACAAATCTTAAAGTGCGCAGGCGCAGAGGTGTATGGTGAAAACTACCTTGGTGACTGGGGGACTCAGTTTGGTAAGATGATTTACGCTTATGAAAACTGGCTAGACACCGCTGAGTTTCAAAAAAAACCACTTGAGCATCTGCAATCTCTATATGTGCGTTTCCATAAGGAAGCCGAAGAGAACCCACAACTTGACGACAAGGCCCGAGAAATTTTTAAAAACCTTGAAGATAGAGACGAGAAATACCTGAAACTTTGGCGCCAATTTAGAGAAATATCTATCGCTGAGTTTTTAAAAGTTTACCGCACACTCGGCGTTGAGTTTGAAAATATTTCGGGTGAATCTTTTTACAACGACAAGATGCAGCCAGTTTTAGCCAAACTTAGGGAAATGAAAGTCTTGGAAAAAGACGCAGGCGCAAAAATTGTAAGGCTAGGCGAAGACATCCCACCTGCCCTGCTTGTGCGTTCAGACGGTGCTACTCTTTACTTAACTCGTGATCTGACAGCCCTTGAATACAGAAAAAATCTACATAACTTTACAGACATTTTATACGTTGTTGGAAACGAGCAAAAACTGCACTTTGAACAACTAAAAAGACTGACCAAAATCTACGGAATTGACACCAACATAACACACGTTGGCTTTGGACTGGTTTTGACAAACGGCAAGAAAATGTCAACGCGCGAAGGTAAAACCAAAGGTTTAAAAGCCTTGCTAGATCTTGCGATTTTGGGTGCTAAAAATATAATTTTAGAAAAAAGACCAGAGACTAAAGAAATTGATTATCTCGCTGAAAAAATCGGAGTTGCCGCAATTATTTTTAATGACCTTAAAAACGACCGAACCCTGGACTTTGAGTTTAACTTAAACCAAGCCTTGAAGTTTGAAGGCCAAACTGGTCCATATATCCAATATACTGTTGTTAGAATCGCTTCTATACTTGAAGGACAAACACTAGACTTTACTAAGTTTGACTCTAAATATTTAACTAAAGAGTTTTGGCCTGTGTTAAAATTAATTGATGGTTTTAAAGAAACTATTGAAAAAGCAGCCGAGACTTTAATGCCTTCTACTGTGGCTAAATACTTACTTAATGTATGCGCTAGTTTTAATAAACTATACGCCCAAACTCACTTTATAGTCAAAGATAGTTTAGTTCAAAACGCAAACCTATGCTTTCTTTACTTCGTGAGATTAGTTTTAGAAAAAGGCTTAAAACTACTTGGAATAAGTCCAATTGACAAAATGTAAATTTTGTCAAACTGCTCGATTGGCGGAATTGGCAGACGCATACGACTCAAAATCGTACGGAGAAATCCATATCGGTTCGACCCCGATATCGAGCACCATTTAAAAGATTTTTCAAAAAAGCGCTCTTGTTGAGTGCTTTTTTATTTTTTTGAGTAATTTACGCGTGTTTTGGCAAGTATATTTGCGAGAAACTAAAAAGGACGCAAATATGCACAAAAAAATATTTAAAAAAAGATTTACGCTGTATGTATTTTTAATTGCACTGCAAGTTATTTTGCTTATTTTTTTCACAACTTTCTTTATCTTAAGACAAAATAGACTAAAGGTTGCAAATCAAGGTAAAGAAATTAAGTTTTTTGATGTCAAAATTATGGGTGAAGTTAAGTTTCCAGGAACTTACCGTGTAATGAAAGGAACAGAACTTGCATCTGTTTTAAACTATGCAGGTGGATACACCGAAAACGCAGTCAGAGACCTAGCCGAGCAGACTAAAATTGACCGAAACCGTACTTTTTTAGTTAAAACTGACACAAAAGGCAAAATCACCAAAACTTATAACTTAAATGCAGTTACCTATAGGCAACTCGTTGAAATTCCAAAAATTACTGAAGAAATTGCGACTAACATCTTAGTTAAACAAAGAACTACTCAATTTAAATCAGTCGAAGAACTACTTGAAATAAAAGGTATAGGCCCAAAAACCTTTGAACAAATTAAACCCTACTTTTTTGCAGATTAAAAATAAACTTTACTTAATTTTTCCACTCACCGCAATTTTTTTAGTAGCCTTAAAATTCCCACTTTTTTTACTGATTTTACTTCCTTATATTTACTTTTCTAGAAAAGTAATTTCGTATAAATTAGTATTTTTCGTACTTTTATTTTTTGGACTGATTTACTTGCTTAATTACTTACTTTTTAGTTATCCATATCTTGGCAATTACTACTATTGTTTTAAAAAATCGAGAGATACGGCTTACTTAACAAACGGCTTTACTCGGCTTGCTGTGTACGCTGAGTCAGACCTTCAGGTTGGTGATTTTATTAAAATAGATTCGCGTTTTTACTTTGCCAGAGAAGTGGATTTAAATCAGTTTTCAATGCAAATCTCAGGGCACTACTACATTAGACACAGCGCAACTTCAGTTAGTTTAAAATATTTTTATTACTCGCATTATTTGTCCAAATATTTAACCCTATTTCCTGAAAACATCAAAACTTGGCTCTCAACGTTTTTGCTGGCAGAAAATACTGCTGACCTAGATACACGAAGACTAATTTCGGGATATGGACTCACTTCAGTAATTTCTGCAAGCGGTCTTTTTACCGCATTTTTAATTACTTTAATTAAAAAAGTTTTTAACTATTTTTCGGTAAGCGAAAAAAAACAGTTAATTTTTTTAACTGTTTTTTTATTTTGGATGCACTTTTCCAATCCCAAAGCCAGCAGTTTTAAGTTTGCCTTTTTTTACTTAATTTATTTAACTGCAAACTTAAAAAAAATTAAAATCAGTAAAATTAACGCACTTTCTTTAACTGGTCTGGCAGCATTTGTCTTAAATCCTTTTTCTGTATTTAACTACGGATTTGTTTTAACTTATCTAATTTCGTTTTTTTCAATTTTAAATAAAGTAAACTTCAAGTGGCAGCAGGGCTTTTTTAAAGGAAAAATCAAATCAAGTATTTATTTTTATTTAATTATTTTTCCGCTGAGTGTGAACTTTGGTGGCAAACTCAATTTAGTCACCTTGCTTTTAAGTAGTCTTATTTTACAGTTTTTAACTTATTTTTATTTTCCTTTAATTCTAATTTTACTATTTTTTTATCCCTTTGCATATGCTTTAGAATATCCTTATCGGGCGATTTTAACATTATTTAAGTCTTCAAGAATGAACTTCTTAGAACTGAGTTTTCCTGAGTTTTCACCTTACTTACTTGCGCTTTATTATCTACTTTTAATATACTTAGTTTTTAGAAAAACTACCTATGTTTATCTAAAAAAATACATATTTCTTTTTACGTTAGTTTTATTTAAAATAAAGTTTTTACTCACACCCTTGCCCTGTTTAAAAACTGTACAAGAAAGCAATACAACGGCGATGATTTTAATTTCAAATGCTAAAGCCACGCTCATCAATCCTGCAAGCAAAACCCTTAGCACATTTAAGAAGCTTGGGCTTGTTTTTGAACCTGAAGTAATTTATACAGACATATTTTATTTTGAAAAAGAGTTATTTGCCTTAAACGAAATTAACCCAAGTAAATTTTACTTTACAAAACTTCCTAAAACTGTGCAAGATAACTACTATTTTTTGCCAAATAATTTTCAAATTGGGAAATTTGAGTTAAATTTGCTGCACACAACTAAAACTTATGAACACATTAGCAACCGAGGTCCGGTGTTAGAACTAAAACACAAAAAAGTTTCGTTAGTTTTTCTAAACTCAGCAACTCAATCAAAACTTAACTTATTTTTATCCGAACACAAAGACTTAAAACCTACTCATATTTTTGCAAGACCAAATAGTGCTGCGACTGAACCTTATTTTCAAAACAAGTTGCGCTATGTTAAAAACATAGCAACCACTAAAACTGTAGATACCTATTTTTTAACTAAAAACTCAGTCTTTAGATACAGCGAGCGATACATGCTTTTACAAAAACTCTAAAACTATAACTTTACTTAAAAAACCTACCAAAAAAGTAAAAAACGACCTGATTTCGGGCTAAAAATGTTATAATTAAGCAGTTAAATCAAGGAGAAAAAATATGAAAAAAGTCTTTTCAACTACGATCGGTGGTCGTAGCCTAAGAGTAGAGATTGGCGAAGTTGCTAAACAAGCGCAAGCCTCTGCTTTAGTTTATTATGGAGATACTTGTGTGCTGTCTACAGTTTGTTCAAAAGCAAATGAAAACCCACTACAAGATTTCTTTCCACTAATGGTAATTTACCAAGAAAAAAAATACGCTGGTGGCAAAATTCCTGGCAATTTTATGCGAAGAGAAGGAAAAGGTTCTGAATACGAAACTTTAATGTCTAGACTAATTGACAGACCAATTCGCCCACTTTTCAAAGAAGGATATAAAGATGAAGTGCAAGTTGTTAACACTGTAATGTCTTTTGATGAAGCCTGCTCAGCACCACTTACTGCTATGCTAGGTTCATCTATTGCCTTGTCTGTATCTTCGCTGCCTTTTGAAGGTCCAATTGCTGGTGTAACTGTTGGTATGATTGACGGTCAGTTTGTAATCAATCCATCTATTGCTGATTTAGAAAAATCTAGTTTAAACTTAACAGTTGCTGGTACTAAAGACGCCATTAACATGGTAGAAGCCGGAGCAAATGAGTTAAGCGAAGAGACGATGGTCGAAGCAATTTTATTTGCGCACGCTGAAATTAAGAAAATCTGTACATTCATTTCTTCAATTCAAGCAGAAATCGGCGAGGCTAAAAAACCAGTTGAAATCACTGTATATAACCCTAAATTAGTTGGTGAACTTGAGAAAAACTATGCTAAAAAAATCAAAACAGCGCTTTTGGTTTTTGACAAACAAGAACGTGACTTAGCGCTAGAGACTTTAAGATCAGAAGTCATTGAACTTTACTCAAAACAATACGATAAATTAAATTTAGACGAAGATACTCGCAAACTTTACGATAACGAAGTATTTTTAGCATACGAAGACTTAGTTAAAATTGAGTTTAGAAAACTTATCACTGTTGACAAAATCCGACCTGACTCAAGAAAAGTCAAAGAAATTCGTCCACTTTCATCAAGACTAGACATTCTGCCAAGAGCACACGGCTCTGCCCTGTTTACTCGTGGTCAAACTCAGGCTTTAGCTGTTTTAACTTTGGGTGGCGAAAAAGACAAACAAATTATTGATGACCTTGGATTTGAAGAAGACAAGAGATTTACACTTCACTACAACTTCCCACCTTACTCAGTTGGTGAAACCGGCAGATACGGAGCACCTGGCCGTAGAGAAATCGGACACGGTACTTTAGCGCGTCGTGCAATTCTTCCAATGCTTCCATCTGAAGAAGAGTTCCCATACACTGTGCGTTTAGTTTCAGAAATTCTGGAATCTAACGGTTCGTCTTCAATGGCAACAGTTTGTGGTTCAACTTTGGCCTTAATGGCAGGTGGTGTACCTTTAAAATCACCAGTTGCAGGTATTGCAATGGGTCTAATTAAAGAAGGTAAAAACTACACAATTTTAACCGACATTCAAGGTATGGAAGACCACCTAGGTGACATGGACTTTAAAGTTGCCGGTACAAAGACAGGTATTACTGCTTTGCAAATGGACATTAAAATTGACGGAATTGACAAAGCCATTTTAACCGAAGCTTTAGCCGATGCTAAAGAGGCGCGTTTTGCTTTGCTTGCCCACATGCAAACTACCATTGCAGAGCCAAGAAAAGAAGTTGCAGACTGCGCACCGCATGTTAAAGTTCTAAACATCAACCCAGATAAAATTAAAGATGTAATTGGCAGTGGCGGAAAAGTAATTAATCAAATCATTCAAGACTGTGGAAATTGCGATATTGAAATTTCTCAAGACGGAAAAGTGGTAATTAGACACCCTGAGGCTAAATATATCCAAATGGCTTACGACAAGGTATATAACTTAACTCGCGAAGTTGAAGTTGGCGCAGTTTACGAAGCAAAAGTTACTAGAATTGAAAAATATGGGGCTTTTGTTGAACTTTGGCCTGGTACAGAAGGTTTGATGCATATTTCTCAAATCGCACTTGACCGCATTGAAAAAGTAGAAGACGTGCTTTCACTTGGCGACCAAATTTTAGTTAAATGTATCGGCGTCGACGAAAAAGGTAGAGTCGACCTTTCCAGAAAAGAAGTTTTAAAGAAAAACAAAACTAAATAGTTTTAACTTAAAGTAAAAAAAATACACAGACAATCGAGCGGAAACGTTAGGAAAGTCCATGCTAGCACTGGCTGAGATGCCAGTAGTGATTGTGCCAAGGCAATAAATAATCTTGGGCAAGGCAATGCACTGCCTTGACGACGAAAATGTTTATTTTCATAAAGTGCCACAGAGACGAGTTGATTTAGTTCAAGTGAAACGGGTAAACTCCACAAGCTAGAAACCCAAATTTTGGTAGGGGAACCGCTTTTGTTTCAAATTAAGAAGAGACAAACGGAATGCACATGCATTAGATAAATGATTGTTTAAATACAGAACATGGCTTATTATGTATTTTTTTTAAAAAAAGACTGCTTTGTAAAGAGTTTAACTTTGTAGGCAGTCTTTTTTATTTACTAATCTAAATAATATACACAAATAGTTTTTTATTTTTTTAAAACTTAAAGAGGTGAAAAATGTTAATTTTCTTAATTTTTATATGTTTAATAGTTTTGCTTTCAGCACTAATTTTTTTAGCCTTTTTAATAAGTTCGCTAAGAAGAAAGCAATATTATGATTTTGTTGATAAACATAGTTTAGGTTTGAAGAAATTAAGAGAACTTAATTTAGAGTATCAGTTTCTTAAAGTTGAAAAATTTAATTTAGAAAAAAAATACGATAACGAGCATTTCTTTGAAATAGTCGCACCCGTTGATCTTTTAATTTATGAGTTAAGGTTTTTAAAAGAAAAAGTGAAAGAAAACATACAATACGCTAAGATAAATCAGAAAAAACACGAAATTTATTTAAAAAGGGTTAAAAATGAATGTCTGGTTTTTGACTTTGACACCTCTATATCTTTTAAAAACACAGAATATTTAAAACAAGTATTAAATGATTTGATATCAAAAGGAGTTAAAAAACCCGTAACTGATTTTTCTATTTTAATTGAAATTTACAGGTCTTTAATAAATGGACATCTAGTTAGCTATAAAAAAGATGTATTTGACAGCGAGACAATTGTTGAACTTATCGGAATGCTTGAAGAAAAACGAGGAGATTATTATCTGAATCCAGAAATCTGGGACTCAATTACTAAAGTAGAAAGAGCAAGAGTTTCAAATAAAGTTAGATTTGCGATTTATGCACGCGATAACTATCGTTGTGTTAAATGCGGCGATACCGAAGACTTAGAAATTGACCATATATATCCAATTTCTAAAGGTGGAAAAAGTGATTTAAATAATTTACAAACACTTTGTCATCACTGCAATTACCGAAAAGGCAACCACATTTAGATAAAAGAAACTAGTTCATAATCGTTATTTAGCGTAGTAGACAATTAAAAGAATAATAAAAACTAAAAAGTGCGTTAAAGCGATTAAGAAATTAGAAATATAGTAGAAACGTTTAATTGGTTTTTCTGTCCATCTTTGGCAGTATTCAAAATAAGTCTCTCCCAGTTTTTGTCCAGTTAAGACCGTAAAAAAAGACTTAGTTCCGTAAAAAAGTGGAGACAGTATATTTTTATTGGCCATCAAAATCACCCAACCAATAAAGAAAACAAAAACCGTTGAAATAGTAAAGGCATTCAGCCAACTTATAAGGTTGTAACTGCTTTGCCAGTTTAACGCTAAATAAACAATTAACACTGAAAAAATCACTTCAAAAAACAATGCAAAAAGGTAACCTGCTTCTAAGAAGGTAAAGTTTTTTTCTTTTAACTTAACAAAATAAGTTTGTTTAACTCGATTTAATTTAAGTTGGTCTACATCGCTTCGCATTTTAAAATTTCCCCAATTTTATTTAAAGCAGCCGTCGGCATACCAACTACATTTAAGTAGTCTCCGCTAATTTTCTCAATTAAATTGTTTTCCTTATCTTGTATACCGTATCCACCTGCCTTATCAAAAGGTTTAGTGAGTTTTATGTATTGCTGAATTTCTGCTTCGCTATTTTTCTTAAAATGAACATAAGTTGTTACTTTAAACGAATAGACTTTGGTTTTGTGAATTATTGCCACTCCGCTAACTACTTTGTGCTTTTTACCATTTAACATTTTTAACATCTCAAAGCAACGCTCAGCGGTTTTAGGCTTTCCTAAAATTTCGTTTTTCAAAACTACTATGGTATCGGTTGCCAATACTATATCGTCTTGAGATAAGTTTTCTTCTTCCAGAACAGACTTTGCTTTAAAATAAGCCTGTATAGTCGCGTAACTACGCCAATTTACAGCACTTATTCTGCTTTCATCCCAACTTGGTTTAACGGCTTTAAAAACAAAATTATGTTCAGTTAAAATTTGAATTCTACGTGGTGATTGACTGGCTAAAATTAACATAATGACCTCTTGTTTTTGTGAAAAACACCTATCTTGCTTGTGTTATAATATTATATATTAAATAAAGAAATTATGAAAAAAATTTTTGATAGTTTAAAAAAAATCCAAACAACTTACCCAGATAAAACTTTTATTTTAGCAGTATCTGGTGGGGTTGATAGTATGGTTTTACTAGACGCAGCAATTAAAATAAAACTAAATTGCGTTGTGGTAAATTTCAATCACCATAAGAGAAAAGCCAGTGAAAAAGAAGCAAAATTAGTTGAGAAAACTGCTCATGTTAACAACTTAAAAGTAGTACTTAAAGATATTAAAATTGAAAAAAATAGTAATTTCCAAAAACTCGCAAGAGACTGTAGAATAGCCTTGTTAAAAGAAATTGCTAAGGAAAACAACACAAACTTAATCGTGACTGCTCACCACTTAAATGACCTTACTGAAACTATGCTTATGAACTTTGTCAGCCAAGGTATGTTTAAATCACTAAGTGGTTTTGGCGCTAAACACGAAGACGACGGATTTATTTTTTTAAAGCCTTTTAAAGAAATTAAAAAATCAGAGCTATACGAATACGCAGAAAAACACAAACTCAATTTTTTTGAAGACGAGAGTAATTTTAAAAACAACTACACGAGAAACCAATTTAGAAACTTAGTTATTCCTGAACTAGAAAAACAAAACCCTAAACTGGCAGACAGAATGTTTTTGCTTTCAGAAATTTTTCAGTCACTTGACTCAAGCCTTAAAAAAACTGCTCTTGACTTTATTCAAAACAAAGATATTTTTCCAATTCCAGAATACTTAAAACATCCTTTATACATTAGACTATATATTTTGACAGAACTATTAAATCAAAACAAAGTCTCTTTTAATTTAAAGAAAATTGCGCAAATTGATAAGTTAATTTCAAGCGCTCGTCCAAACGGTGAAATCAAATTAAGTGATACCTGGTTTTTTAAAAAAACTTACGCGGATTTTTCGCTAAAAAAACAAGCAAATACGCCACTATTATATAAATATAATATAGATAATTTTTGTTTTAATTCAAAACACCCACAAACCAGTTTAATAAACTGTATAATTGAATATAGTACTGGTGCGCTTAAACTACCTTTTTTAGTCAGAACTCAAAAGCCTGGTGACTTACTTAACTACAGTTATGGCAAAAAATCTGTAGCCAAGTTGTTTAAAGACGCCAAAGTACCACTTTATTTTAGAAAGCAATATCCGATTTTAACAGATTCAGCCGACCAAATTATCTATATTCCAAAACTATATAAAAACGACACTCTTGGGGTTGGTGAAACTCTTAAAATTGAGTTTATAGGTGAACTATGCGAAATTTACTCAAAAAAGATATCCAAAAAGTCCTAATTTCTCGCTTTAGTATCAAAAGACAAATTAAGCGAGTAGCAAAGGAAGTTTCCAAGGCTTACTTTGACAAGACTCCGCTTTTGATTGGCATTTTAAACGGTTCGGTTCCTTTTTTAACTGAGCTTTCTTTGAATTTATCTATTAACTGCGAAATTCAGTATATGTCGACTAAGTCTTATTTTGGCGGAACTGAGTCAACTGGCAAAGTTCTGCTGAACTCTAGTTTGCTGCCAGATGTCAAAGACCGAGATGTATTGATAGTTGACGATATTATGGACTCAGGAATAACTCTTAACTTAATTAAAGAAACGCTTCTTAAAAACGGAGCAAAATCCGTTAAGACAGCGGTACTTTTAAACAAAATCACGAAGAGAAAAGTAGAAATTGAGCCTGATTTCGCTGCTTTTAAAATCCCTGACCTTTTCATTGTTGGATTTGGTCTGGACTACAAAGAACTTTACCGTAATTTGCCCTACATTGCTTTACTGAAACCCAGCGTTTTAAGTGAGCAGAAAGGATAAGACTGATAAATGAAACCAAATAAATCAAATAAACAACCTAAAAAATTCAATTTATTTTCTAATAAAAGTTTTTGGATTAACTTAATTGTTACTGTAATTGTCGTAATTTTTGTAATTAGAATTAGCAGAAGAATTTACGATAATTTAAAAGTTAAAGTAGCATATGCTGAACTAAAAACTCAACTGGGTGCGAAAAACGTGGCACTTGGCTATGATAAGTTTGACGACTCTCTCAAAAAATATTTAGAAAAACAACTAATTAAATCAGAGCTTTCAGTAACTCACTTAAGTATTCGCGAAACCGCTGCTGGTAACTTGCACATTGACTTTAGATACCAAAAAAATGGTAAGCAAATCAGAGCCACAGTTTACGAGCGAATTGACCGCACGCAGGCCAGTGAAATTAGACACATTGTTGAGTACTACAACTCAACTGACAAAAAGATACTTTACAGCAACGTTCTTGAGTCTAGTTTCAATATTTTTTCGTTTATTTTGTCGGCATTGCCTTTTGTAATTAGCGGTTTGTTTTTGTATTTAATTTACAAATCATACCAGTCAATGAATCAACAAAACCTAGATATTATCAACAGCGACGTTAAAACTGCGAAAACCAATGTGACTTTTCAAGATGTTGCTGGCTTGGATGAAGAAAAATACGAACTGCAAGAAATTGTAGACTTCTTAAAAGATCCGGCTAAATACACCAAAGTTGGTGCCAGAGTTCCGAAAGGTGTGCTTTTAGTTGGGCCTCCCGGAACCGGTAAAACTTTGATGGCTAAGGCTGTCGCAGGTGAGGCCAATGTTTCTTTTATTTCGCTTTCTGGTTCTGAGTTTGTCGAAATGTTTGTCGGAGTTGGCGCTAAACGTGTTAGAAACTTATTTGACACCGCGAAGTCTATCGCGCCTTGCATCATTTTTATTGACGAAATTGACGCAGTTGGCCGCCAAAGAGGTTCAGGTATTGGTGGTGGACACGATGAACGCGAGCAAACCTTGAACCAAATTTTGGTAGAAATGGACGGATTTTCAACCAATTCTGGAATTATCGTGCTAGCGGCTACCAACCGCTCAGATGTACTTGACCCAGCACTCCTAAGACCTGGCCGCTTTGACCGCCAGATTACCGTGTCTCTGCCTGACTTAAAAGGTAGAACTAAAATCCTTGGCGTGCATTCTAGAAACAAAAATCTAGCAGCTGAGGTTAATTTAGAAGACCTGGCTCGCCGCATTCCTGGCTTTTCTGGGGCTGACATTGAAAACTTAATGAACGAGGCTGCCTTGCTTGCAGCACGCGCTAACCGAGTTGAGATTACCATTTCAGACTTAGAAGAAGGTGTGGACCGCGTAATGATGGGACCGGCTAAAGTTTCTCGTAAGTATTCGGAAACCGAGAAAAAAATCGTTTCTTACCACGAAGCCGGACACGCCGTAATTGGTCTGCTTTTAGAGTCTGCAAACGAAGTTCAAAAAGTTACCATAATTCCACGTGGCGAGGCTGGAGGATACAACTTAATGATGCCAAAAGAAGAGTCTTTTTTTCAAACAAAGGAACAACTTACTGAGTCAATTACCGGATTTTTAGGAGGCCGAGTTGCCGAAGAAATTAAGTTTGCCTCAGTTACCAACGGTGCACATAATGACTTTGAGAAGGCTACTCAAATCGCGCGTGCGATGGTCACACAATACGGAATGTCTGAACTCGGCTTTGTCCAATACGAAAAAGCCGGGTCTCAGGTGTTTTTAGGCCGCGACTACTTTAGTGAAAAGAATTTTTCAGACACAGTAGCCCACGAAATAGACCTTGAAATCAGAAAGCTCATGAATGAATGCCACGAAAAAGCGAAATCCTTAATTTTGGCAAATCTACCACTACTTGAAGCAATTGCTTATTACTTAAGAGAAGTGGAAACTCTGACTCGTGAAGACATTCACGAAATTCACGAAACCGGACACCTTGAGCGAGTAGACATGCAAAAAGGCGAGACTCCTGACTTTGCAAAACTTGCCAAAGAAAACGTAAATAAACCTAAAAAAACTACTGTCAAAAAAACTAACACAGAAAGCGAGGCTAAGTAAGCAAATGCAAGAACTTCAATTAACTGACCAAGAACAAGCAAGACGCGATAAAGTCTTAAAGTTAAAGGAACTTGGAATTGACCCATTTGGCCACGCTTTTAAAACAAACTCTAACACCAAAGAAATATTTAAAAAATACCAAGATTTCTCTGGCGAAGATCTTGAAAAACTAAACAAAAAAGTCAAAATTGCCGGCCGCGTTGTTTTAAACCGTGCACAAGGTAAAGCCGGTTTTATGCACATTCAAGACCGCTTTGGCAAAATTCAGTTGTATGTCCGCAAAGACAACATCAAAGAAACTGACTTCCAGGCCTGGAAGTTAACAGATCTTGGTGACTTTGTCGGAATTGATGGCGTAATTTTTAAAACCCACACCGGCGAACTTTCTATAAGAGTTTCTAAATACACTTACTTAACTAAAGCCTTGAAACCACTGCCTGACAAATTCCACGGTCTACAAGACGTTGAAGAAGGTAGACGCAAACGTTATCTTGATTTAATAGTTAATCCAGAAATTAAAGCAGTCTCTTTTATGCGTCCAAAAATTATTAAAGCCTTTCGTAATTTTTTTGACAAAAAAGACTTTATAGAGGTAGACACACCTGTCTTGCACCCTACGCTTGGCGGAGCTGCGGCTCGTCCTTTTGTCACTCACCACAATGCTCTAAACATGCCTTTTTATTTAAGAATTGCCCAAGAAATTCCTTTAAAGAAACTGATTGTAGGTGGAATGGAAAAAGTCTACGAGATTGCTAGACTTTTTAGAAATGAAGGAATGGACTCAACTCACAACCCTGAGTTTACGACTCTAGAAGTCTACGAGGCTTATGCTAACTTAGACACTATGATGGAACTTTGTGAAACCAGTTTCCGCGAAGTTGCCAAAAAAGTCCTTGGCACTACTAAAGTTCAGTTTGGTGAGTTTGAGTTGGATTTTGCAAAACCATTTGCTCGTCTGCACATGGTAGATGCTGTCAAAAAATATGCAAATGTTGACTTTTACCAGATTAAAGACTTTAATACCGCTAAAGCACTTGCAGATAGTCATCACATCAAAGTTGAGCCACATTTTGAAATTGGGCATATTATAAACGCATTTTTTGAAAAATACGTAGAAGACAAACTAATTGAACCTACTTTTATCTATGGACACCCAGTTGAAATTTCGCCATTGGCCAAAAAAGGACCAGATCCACGTTTTACTCGTCGTTTTGAGGTGTTTATTGTTGGAAAAGAATACGCCAACGCCTACTCTGAGTTAAACGATCCGCTTGACCAACGCGCACGTTTTGAAGCACAACTTAAAGAGCGAGCATCCGGCAACGCCGAGGCTTGTGAACTAGACAGTGAGTTTTTAGAAGCCCTTGAATACGGAATGCCACCGACTGGAGGCCTTGGTATCGGGCTTGATCGCTTTATTATGTTGCTTACCAACCGCCAATCAATTCGCGACGTTATTTTGTTTCCGCACTTAAAACGCAAAGACATTAAATCAAATAAGGAGTTTGATGATGAGAAATAAAAAAATCTTTTTTTTACTTGCTTTATTTTTTAGTTTACTTGCCCTACTTTCTACCTTGGCAGTTTTACTCTACATCGTAATTTCTCGCCAAGAGTCGGTTTATTCAATTATCCCTACTTTCTTTTTCTTAGTTTTTTTAATTTCAACGCTAATTTTATACAACCGTTTTCAGCAAAACGAAGTGCAAAATCTGCTTAGCCACTTTAAAGAACGCGATGTTTTTTCGTTTGCTGCCAAAACTTCTGTATGTAGACACGCTGCTTTTGAAATCAAGGCAGATAGAGTAGAATTAGTTACTTTAAACAAAGCAAAAGAAGAAACCGTTCTTTTTACCTTTTTAAATCAAAATATTGCTAAAGTTGAGCCAAAAATGCAAAAAGGCACACCAAGACTAGTTTTCACCTTTAAAGAGCATATTTCGTATCTTGGCAAAGAAACTAAAGTAGTTTCACTAAAAGTTAGTGAAATTCCGACTAAAGTCAGCAAAAACGTTCGTTTCTTAACTTACCTTTCTGAACTTAACTTAAACTAAGCAAACTATTTTTTAAATCTCTTTAATTAAAATTAATGAACACTTACTTAAACATTTTTTTAGTTATACTACTTTGCTTACTTGCCTATTTATTTGGCTCAATTCCTTTTGGCTTAATTTTTAGCAAGAAGTTTAAAAACGCAGACATAAGAACAATGTATTCTGGAAACATTGGCGCAACCAATGTTTCCAGAGTTCTTGGCTTTAAACTAGCGTTTATAGTTTTTCTTTTAGATGTTTTAAAAGGTGCGCTTTTTATAGCCTTTGTTTTAATCCTTTACTTTATTAACGCAGACATGTTTGGGCCTTTAGTTCAAGTTAAAACTAAAGCAACATTAGTGTATATTTATCCGCTTTATGGTTTGTCTGCCGTCTTTGGACATCTTTATCCTGTATATTTAGGCTTTCAAGGTGGCAAAGGTATCTCTTCGTTATTTGGGTTTTTACTAGTCGCTTTTCCGTTAGTCGGTTTAATTTACGTCCTTACTTTTTTAACTGTTTTCTTTTTGTTTAAAAAGTTAGTGTCTCTTGCTTCTTTGCTGGCTGTATTTTTTAGTTTTATCGCACTTTTGTTGTTCAGAATATTTAGCCCTAACTTAATCTACAGACAAATGTCTAGAAGTTTGCTAAGTTACTCACTTGAACTTGCAGTTGTATTTCTGCTTTCTTGTCTAGTGCTTTTAAAACACCGCATAAACATTTTAAAATTGTTTAAAGGCAAAGAAAAAGGCACCAACATTTTTTGCAACCAAGTTGAAAAAACACCTAAGTAATTTTTTTATTTTAGCCTTATAATAAAGAATTCCCAATTACAGACACTATAAAAATAGATAAAATACGCACTTTTT
>CAUTMP010000014.1:0-15530 GCA_963539755.1 uncultured Acholeplasmataceae bacterium
TTGAAGAATTGGCACAAACATTAGGTATATAGTGTCCACAATTGGGAATTCTTTAATTTTCTGCAAACAGTTTGTTGGTAAAAAAGTTTCTACGCTTTATAGCAGATTTAAAGTGGGTTTTAATTCCCCAATGAATGCAAAGAAATTTAAGCATATTCTTCAATGGGATTTTAAAATAGACGCCGATACTAAGTTAATTTCAGAGAAAACTAAAAAGTATGAAAATCTCTGTACACTAGACGATCACTTATTTTTAAAATCTTTAGAAAATGGTTTTAAGTTAATAAAATCACTAACTGGTCTGAATACAGACCTTTTAAACACCGAAATCACCCCTCAAACTAGAAAACAAATTTCTGATATTCAAGTTGCAGATATTATTGGTGCTACTAAAAATCAGGAGAAAATCAATTGTGGAATAAATCAAAACTTATTTGACTTTACAATTGCTAGAGAAACTATTTTAAACAAAACCAATGAAACCATCAATCCACATTTTATTTTTCAAGAACTCTTAATTTTAAGAGAAGCAATTCCTTATTACGCTAAGTATATTTTGCCTGAAAACGAAGAAAAATGTTTTAATTTACTCAAAATGTTTGAAATTAACAATTCATATAAAGGCAATTTTACTGAACTAATTCAAGAAATTAAAGACGCTAAAATTGAGGAGTTGTTTTTTAAATATGGCCTTGAACTAAATAAACTTGCAAATATTTTATTTTTCTCAGCAACTGATAAGTACTATTTATTTATTGAGTTATTTATTGGTGCGATGCGAGGCTATAGTTACACAGATTTTGAACTTTTGGGAAAAAGAAACAACCTTACTTTAGATGAAATTGGCCAGAAATTTGATTTAACTAGAGAAAGAGTAAGACAAAGAATAGATAAAATGGTTAGTGAATTTAACGCATTTTATTTAAAAAACTTTACATTTAAATCAATTGATTTTATGTTTGCCTTTACAAAGCGCACTTACTTTTTTGACTTCATATCCTTGAAAGACAAACTTAAATATGACTACGCCGCTACTTCTTTTTTACTCAAAAACCTAAACGCAGGAACTAGCACAGGATATCTTGAAGAGTTCCACGGCTTTTTTTCAGCAAAAGAACATTTAGATAAATTCCAAGAGGTTGAAAAACAGGTATTTAAAGATTATTTTAAAGAAGAAGACCTGCTTTTAAAAATCAAAAAAATTAGACAACTTCTGCCGGACTTTAAAATGACAAAAAATAGCATAAAAACTTATGTTTCCAATAATTTTTATTTAAGAAAAGGTACCTATATTAGATACAATTTTAACTTATCTAAAAAACAAAGAACAGAAATTTTAATTGAAAAGTATTTCAAAAATGGTTTTCACTGTTCTGATTATAACGATATTAAACGCATCAACGAGTGCTCTCTTGCTGAATTTGGCAATATTTTGTTTGAAGAAACAGATAAACCTGACAATAAGTATTACCATACTGTCCAAGCAATAATTGAAAGAAGCAACGTTCAATTAGTAGACCGTGGAACTTACGCCCACGTTAACGACTCACCTCAAATCACTTTAGACTTTGCTAAAAAAATATCCGACTACTTGCAAAATCAAAATCATCCAATTTCGTATTCAGGTATTTTAAAAATTTTTAAAAGCGAACTAAAAGACTTCAATATTGCTAGCAGATACCAACTTAAGGGCGCCCTTTCCCATTATGAAAATCAGTTATTTAAAGGCAAGCGCGATTATTTGCTACCACTTGGTGGCAACGAAACCTTGCGTAGTAAAATTAAAGCATGGTTGATTTCGCAAACCGAATTTTTTGATTATACAAAATTTGAAAATGAGTTCAAAGGGGTTGCAAAAAGCGTATTTTCAACAGAGATTGCTGAGACTAAAAACTTTATTTATTTTTGGAATCGTGGCTATATCTACTTTAAGAATTTCAAAATAACTGACACAGAACTCAAAAATTTAAAAGCAATTATTGAAAAATCTTTAAAAGCAATCAAAATTGGCTACCGCACAGATCAGCATATATTTTTGGCATGCAAGGCAGAAATGCCTGATTTTATTTACAGGCACAAAATCCGTTACCCTTATGACATTTTTAATGTAGCAAAACAGTTTTTTGCCAAAGACTTTGCATTTAAAAGACCTTTAATTGGCAGTTTAGAAACAGTTTTTCCAGAATACAGTGAACTAGTTGCTGATTTTATTAAGGATAAAGAAATTATTGACATAATAGAACTCAATAAATTTATCCTTCCGCAAGTCACTCCTGTAAAAAGAACTACTGTTTTTGAGTTTGTTAATATGTTAAAAAAACAGTATATGGCGATAAGTTCAAATAAGTTAATTCGTTTAGATAAAGTTAATTTCATAAATGATGAAAAACAAAGTTTTAAAAAGTATTTAGAAAGCAAATTAGATGCTAAACCAGAAGTTACTTTGGATGAAATTATTTGCGATAAAAACTTCTTACCTAGAGTTGAAATCAACGGTAAAGTTAAGATGAATTTATTTATTCTTATTGGTTTAATAATTTGTTTTTATTCAGATGATTTTGAGCTAATAATGGAAAATGATTTTTTCAACAGAGGCGAGTTTAAAGTCAAAAGACACTTAAAACAATAAAACAAAACCTAGCAACTTCTGCTAAAGAGATTCAAGGCTTTAATTTTGTTTGGTTCACAGACGGAGCAGGATGGAAGTCAGCAAAGAATAACCTAGAGGATACTTCAGAGTTTTAAACGAACTTTTTAACTTAAATGATTTAAAAAACAACATATAAATAATTTACTTAAAACCGTTTTTAGCCTAAATTTAGTTTTAAAAAAAGCAATTTTAACTCAGATTTAAAATTGCTTTTTTATCTTAATTTAAATTGAAAAAAAGCCGAAATTGCAGTATGATATTGGTAGACTTGCCAAGTCATTTAAAGATTTTTCAGGAGTAGGAAATAATGAGTATAAAAGATTTTTTTGAAAAGAAATTTGACTTTTCGCCAACAGTTGTTAATTTTAAGCAAACTGACGAAAAACTAGAAGTCACCGTTAGGTTAAAAGAAGTAATTTCATATTCTAATTTTTTTTCACTTAACCAAGAAACTTTTAAATTTTTGCAAAACGCGGGAGCACCAAAAAACACAAAACTAATTTTTACCTACGAAACCTACTCCAAATTAGATGTGCACTTTCTTAGTTATTTTCAGGCTCAAATTAAAAGCTTCAATACCAACGATCCTGTAAATAAACGCTTTCTTGAAGTTGTTTTAAAATCTGAGTTTAAAGTTGACAAAACCAACAAAACTATTGACATCACAGTTGACGCAAATACGCTTAGCTGGGCTATTAAACAGAACTTAACCAAAACTTTATTTAATGCTTTTTCTAACTATTTCGGCTTACCTTTTATCTTTAATTTCAAAAAAAGATTGGTTAGCGAAACCACTTTTGAATTAAACACTCAGTCCGAAAACGTTCAAACTGGTTCAAACCAAGCATACACCCAAACTGTGCGTTTAAACCAAGGTTATTCAAGACGTCGTAGCTACTCTTTTAGAGATGACCTTTCTTTAAAGAAATTAAAAGAAATTCCTTATGACAACTACGAAGTTACAAAAAAACAAAATCAAGGTGAAAGTCTGGTTTATAAGTTTCACGTTACCGTAGTAGAGGTAGAAATTAGAAAACTCAAAGACGGCAAATACACCCTGCTTCAAATGACTTTAGAAGACGAAACTGATGCTATTTTGGCCAAGAAATTTCTATACAACCAAGAAATCACAGAGGCTGAAAAAATCCAACCTGGTACTAACTTAAAAATTATTGCAGAAGTTCAATACGACACTTATGCTGCCGATGTTGTTTTGATGCTTAAAAACTTTGAAATTGTCGACAAAGAAAACGAAGACGAAGAAAGCACATTGTTTATTCGCCAAGACAAAGCAGAAGACAAGCGAGTTGAACTACACGTTCAAACTAAACTTTCTAACATGGACGGAGTTGGCGAGATTAAAGACTACGTAGCCTTGGCTAAATCTTTTGGACACAAAGCCATCGCAGTTACTGACTCTGGCGGAATTTATGCATACCCACAATTTGCGCAAGCCTGCAAAAAAGCCGAAATTAAGCCAATTTACGGTGTGCAAATGCCCTACATTGACGACTCTTTTTACATTAAAAAGGGAGATTCAGACACCTTACTTAAAGACCTTACTTACGTGGTATTTGACTTAGAGACCACCGGACTTTCCATAGTTAACGACAAAATTATTGAAATCGGTGCAGTTAAAGTCAAAAACGGACAAATTATTGACAGATTTCAGGCGTTTTGCGATCCAAATGAGAAGTTAATTGAGTTTGTCTCAAACTTAACTAACATTACCGACGAAATGCTAAAAGGACAACCCAAAATTGAAGTTGTCTTAAAAGACTTTATTGAGTTTGCAAAAGACTCGGTGCTAGTTGCCCACAACGCATCGTTTGACTGCTTAAATGTGCTTCATAAAGCCAAAGTCTTAAACTATTCATTTGGCGAAAATGTACTGTACATTGATACTCTTAACTTAGCTAGATACCACTACTCAGACCAACTTAAGCGTTTTAACTTAGGCACACTTTCTCGTTTCTTTAAAATTAACTTAGAAAACCACCACCGTGCGATAGATGACGCCGATGCTACCGGTCAAATGTTTATTAATATGCTTGAAGACCTCGCACAAAAAAATATTAAGACCTTCAATGAACTTGAAACCACGATAGATCGTAGCAAAACTTACTTACACCAAATGCCGTTTGCTGTGGATTTTTTGGTTAAAAACCAAACCGGCTATAAAAATCTATTTAAGTTAGTAACCTCTGCCTTAACTGAGTACTTTCACCAAAGACCTCGTGTACTTGCTTCTGAGTTTGAAAAATACAAAGAAGGTTTGTTAATTGGTGCAAACGGAGCAGGTGAACTTTGGTTTGATGCTCTAAACTCAACTGATGATGTTTTGGACTCTCATATTTTAAAATACGACTACGTTTTAGTTTATCCGCCTAGTTGCTTTTCTCATCTTAAAGACAACATAGCCGGTGGGATGGAGGCAATTAAAAACGCAATTTTTAGACTAATTTCGCACGCCAAAAAGTTAAATAAAACCGTAGTTGCTTCAAGTAATCCACATTACTTAAATAAAGAAGACCAAATTTACTATCAGTTTTTTATCAGAACTCCATTAGTTGGCGGAGGCCGCCATGAACTTGCGCAATACGAAACCACACCTGACTACTTTTTTCAGACAACCGATGAACTAAGTGCTGAGTTTGCTTTTTTAAATGACAATAAACTAATCAAGGAAATTGTGGTTGAAAACCCAAATCAGATAGCTGATTTAATTCAAGACATCCAGGCCTTTCCAGAAGGACTGTATTCGTTTTCAGATGACTACTTTAAAGACCAAGGTATTCCTTCAATAGAAGGTGAGTTTAAGCGCTTAATTTCAAAAAACCTTGAGCAAAAGTATGGCAAAAATCCACACCCTTTTATTTTAGATAGAGTAAAAAGAGAACAAACTACCATTCTTAAAAATAACTTTGCCTCAATTTACTACATGTCTTATTTGCTTGTCAAAAAGTCTAACGACGACGGATACGTGGTAGGTAGCCGTGGATCTGTTGGTTCTTCTTTTGTGGCAACAATTTTAGGGATAACTGAAGTCAATCCTTTACCTCCGCATTACTTTTGTCCAAAAGGTTGTTTCCAGGTCTTTAAGTTCAACGAAGACTTAAAGAAAGACTACGCTTCAACTCAGTTTGACGAAATGTTTAAAGATGACTTAAACGAAGTAGACGATGGATACGACTTAAAAGAACGAGACTGTCCAGTGTGTGGCTCTAAACTAAACCGAGATGGACACGACATTCCGTTTGAAACCTTCCTTGGTTTTCAAGGCGATAAAACCCCAGATATTGACCTTAACTTCTCAGGTGAATATCAAGCACAAGCGCACGAGTATGTTCGCACCTTGCTTGGAGCAGACCACGCTTTTAGAGCAGGAACTGTATCGGGAGTTGCCGAAAAAATCGCATTTGGTTACGTCAAGGGCTACATAGAAGATAAGCAAATGAAAATCCGCAAACCCAAAATTGCAGCCTTGGCTAAAAAAATTGTTGGAGTTAAGCGAACCACAGGGCAACACCCAGGTGGAATTGTCGTAGTGCCAAAACCTTACTCAATTTTTGACGTCACACCTGTGCAATTTCCGTCAGATGACACCACAGCAAGTTGGCGCACGACTCACTTTGATTACCACTCTTTTGAAGAAAACTTACTAAAACTAGATATTTTGGGACACGATGATCCGACTATGATTAAGTTTTTATTTGACTACGTCAAGGCCAACCCCGCTGAGTTTCCGTTTAGTGAAGTTAGAGACATTCCAATGGCCGACGTTGATGTTTATAAAATGTTTTCTGGCAACGAAATTCTAAACGTAGACTACTCAAACGCATCTTTTATGCCGGCAACCGCTTCAACTGCCCTACCTGAGTTTGGTACACCTTTTGTTTCGCAAATCTTGGCTGAAACTAAACCTACAACATTTGCGGAACTGGTTAAAATTTCTGGGCTTTCACATGGTGAAAATGTATGGCTAAATAACGGAAAAGTTTTAAAAGATGGACACCCTGAGTTTGGCTCAATTCCTTTTAAAAACTTAATTGGTTGTCGCGACGACATCATGATAACCCTGATCTCTAAATACAACGTTGAACCACTCCTGGCGTTTAACGCTATGGAGTTTATCCGTAAAGGAAATTGCCGCAGAAACCCAACAAAATGGGCAGAGTACGCAAATCAACTAAGAGTCTTTGGTGTGCCTGAGTGGTATATTTACTCATGCGGATTAATTAATTATATGTTTCCAAAAGCCCACGCCACTGCCTACGTTATTATGGCCATTAGAATTGCCTGGTTTAAACTACACAAACCTTTACTTTTCTACTCTGCTTTTTTTTCAAAACGTGCAGTTCAGTTTGACTACACCGTGATGACTAGTGGCAAAATAGCAATTGGCAATAAAATCCGTGAACTTGAGCAATTGGGATACGAAATTAAGGCTAAAGACCAAGAACTTTTAGTGACTCTAAAAGTAGCATATGAGTTTTGCGCGCGTGGCTTTAGTTTTTCAAAACTCGCGGTTAATGAGTCTAGTGCTAAAACTTTTAACATTAAAGGAAATACCCTGCAAATGCCGTTTGCCACAATTGACGGAACTGGAGATACAGCAGCGTTTGACTCCGTAAACGCACGAAAGGATGGGCTTTATACTTCTAAAGAAGACTTTAAAGCACGATCTGGCGTTAATAAAACTGTTTATAAAAAATTCTTAGACCTAGGTTGTCTTGATGATTTGCCAGACAAATAGGCTTAGTAAATTTCTTTTAAAAATCTAGAAGGTTTGAGTTTTGTGCCGTTTTGGCTAAACTCAAAACTCACTAAAAAAAGGTTTTGCTTGGCTCTGGTAATCGCAACATACATCAGCCTTCTTTCTTCTTCTATGTCAAGCAATGCACCTGTTTTAGTATCTGGAAACACCCCTTCGTTAAGACCTACTATAAAAACCGTTTTAAACTCAAGCCCTTTTGATTCGTGTACTGTGTAGATTTGTGGCAAATATTCAAAAAACCTAAAGCCTCGCTTGAGTTCTTGCTCAATTAACACTCTTTCTTGGTTTCTTCTGACCAATATACAAATTTCGTTTATTTCCACTTGTTGATTTCTTTGGACAATTAAATAGTTTTTTAGTTCTAAAATAAAATCAGAGATTTTTGAGTATAGATAAATTTTTATGCTTGCTTTAATTTTAAGGTCTGAAAAAAGTACTTTTTCGGGCCTTTTTTTATTTTTTTCAATTAGCTTATTTGCACATTCAACAATTGCTGGCGCTGAGCGGTAGTTTTGTGTGAGCATATAAACTTTGGGCAAGTAGGTTTCTCGGTATTTTTCAATTAAATCAAAAGATGCACCTCTGAACTTATAAATTCCTTGGTCTATGTCTCCAACTAAAATAGTTTTGGTGTCATGAGAAATTAAATGTTTTAAAATCTGAAACTGAACTAGGTTTGTATCTTGAACTTCGTCAATTAATACATAGTCGTAAGTTTGTCTAATTTCTTTCTTTTTTAGTTTTTCTAAACAAAGTAAAAGCATATCGTCAAAATCAATTAACGCGTTTTTATCAAGAAACTCTTTGTATTTTTTTAAAGTTCTACTTGGTTTTTTTCCAGGATTAGCCTTGTAGAGAGAAACTTCTAGAATTTCTCTTTTACTAAAAAGACGCGGAGTTTCAAACAAAACTTGTTTGTCTGAAATATAGGGTTTAATTAAATTAAAACAAAAACCGTGAAAAGTATATACACCGACACTTTCTTCGTTTAACCTGTGCTTTAGTTCTTTGGCTGCCAGATTTGAAAATGTTAAACACAATATTTTTGCGTTATTTTCACTTTCCTTAATTGCCTTTATTTTTTGAATCAATGTATAAGTTTTCCCGCTGCCAGCACCGGCTAACACTAAAATATGTTGGTCTTTACTTTCAATGATTTTCTGTTGTTGCCTATTCATCTTAATATATTTAACGGTGCTGCCTTAAAATACTTAAAATTGTGTTAAAAATGAAAAACCTCTAAGGAATATCTCCTTAGAGGTTTCTAAAAATATCTTTAAAAATACAATTAGTCAGTTGCTTTGGATGCAAAAATCATTGCAACAATCACAGCAAGTCTTAAAAACTCAATGTACATCCAAGTAAGCGTAGAAATCAATCCTAAAATCGCAACATAAGAATAGCCTTTGTCAAGACCATCGTTTTGTGCAACTTCTCTTAGCCCTTCAATGCTAAAGGTCAAAACTATTGTTAAATATAAGATGTAGACAGTGCTTAGCGCGATTTGCAACCAAAGGTAAGTTGTATTGTTGTAAAGTTGATTGTCGGTTTTTCTAAAAACTAACCAAAGTACTAAGTTAACTAAAGACATTAAAAGGACAGTTAGTCCTAGAAACATCATAACTTTGAAAAGCTTACGAGTTCCTCTGACCCAATTGCTTAAGTTTAAAACTAACACTGTTAAAAACACAGAAGCAGTTGCACTAAGGGCAATTATACCAACGCCTCTTAAAATCATTTCAAAAACTAAAGTAATTGCGCCGATAAACACACCTGATGAAATTGAGTATACCCAAACTGAGAATCTAGCAATTGACACAAAGTTACCTAGTAGCGAAAACAAGAACATCAAGCCAAAAGCACTTAGCGAAACAATTGAAAAGATAAGTAAATTAGATTTTCTTTGATCCGCGGTTAAACCAGATGTATTGCTAAAAATAAAATAATAGCCTAAGAAAAATACAACTAAAGCAAAAGCAGAAAGCAGACCAACGAAAAATAAACTTTTTAGTAATAGAGATTTAAAAGTAGTTTTTGGAACTGCGTATTCTTCAAACGAATAGTCTTGTATTTCTTGAGTTTGAATTCTAGAAATTTTCTTTAAATTTGGATTTATCATATTTCCTCCTTGTGACATCTTTTAAAAAGATAACTAACAAATTCATTATAACAACAAAACAAGTAGTTTTAATCAAAATATTTGCTTAAATACCCTAAAAACTCTAAGCAAATATACAATTTTTTGTATTTTTAAATGGTAAAATATTTGTGCTATGAGATACTATGAAAATTTTAAAGGAAAACGTTGGAAAAATACAATCGATGTTGCTGATTTTATTCAGGCTAACTACACTGAAGCAAAAAAATTCACACTCACTTTAGCCGGTCCAACTCAAAATACCTTAAAACAAGTTGAAAAATTAAACGAACTTCTTGCCGAAGAAACCAAAAAGGGAATTCTAGACGCAGAATGCAAAACCTCTTCAAATATTTTGGCATATGGTCCTGGATACTTACTTGGAGATAGCAAAACAACACCAGAATGCATTGTCGGTCTGCAGACCGACAAACCTTTAAAACGTGCTTTGTTTGCAGAAGGCGGAATTAAGATTGCTAAAAAAGCCTTGTCTTCATACGGTTATGAATTAGACAAAGATACTGAAGAAATTTTTACAAAATACAGAAAAACCCACAATCAAGGTGTATTTGATGTGTATCCTGAAAACATTAAAATCGCTAGACACAACCACGTAATTACTGGATTGCCAGATGGATACGGACGCGGCCGAATTATTGGCGACTACCGCCGTGTCGCACTTTATGGAGTTGACCGCTTGATTTTAGAAAAACAAAAAAGCAAAGCGAGTTTTGAGTTTCCCTATACCCCTGAAATCATTCAAAAAATTGAAAACATAGAGATGCAAATCAAAGCACTTGCTGATTTAAAACAGATGGCAAAACTATACGGCTTTGACATTTCTTTACCTGCTCAGTCTGCAAAAGAAGCCGTGCAATGGACTTATTTTGCGTATTTAGCGGCAATTAAACAACAAAATGGTGCTGCGATGTCACTAGGTAGGGTTTCTACTTTTTTTGACATCTACATTGAAAAGGACAAACAAGAAGGCAGACTAACTGAGTCTGAAGCTCAAGAGTTGATTGACAACTTTGTATTGAAGTTGAGAATGGTTAGATTCGCCCGCACTCCTGAGTATAACTCTGTTTTTTCAGGAGACCCAGTTTGGGTAACCGAATCTATCGCTGGCATGAACGGAACTACTAAGTCTTTTGTAACCAATACTTCTTTTAGAATGCTACATACTCTTTATAACTTAGGAGTTTATCCTGAGCCTAATTTAACTGTGCTTTGGTCTGAAAAACTGCCTGTTGACTTTAAGAAGTATTGCGCAAAAGTATCAATTGAAACTTCGGCTATTCAGTATGAAAACGACAACTCTATATCTGAATGCCATGGCTCTGACTACGCTATTGCTTGTTGCGTTTCACCAATGGCAGTCGGCAAAGAAATGCAGTTTTTCGGAGCGCGTGCTAATCTAGCCAAAACTCTGCTTTATGCACTTAACCAAGGAAGAGATGAAATGACTGGAGAACAGGTTATAACTCTTCCTAAAACTGAATTGTTAAAAGACGGTAAATTTGAGTTTAAAGCGGTTTACAAGGCCTTTAAAGCGGCAATGAAAGAAGTTGCAAAACTGTATGTAAACGCTCTTAACATCATTCACTATATGCACGATAAATATGCATATGAGTCTATGCAAATGGCTCTACTTGACGACGAAATTACTCGTAATTTTGCAACTGGAATCGCTGGACTTTCAGTGGTTGCGGACTCTCTTTCTGCAATTAAATATGGGCGAGTTGAACCGATATACGACGAAACCACTAATTTAATTAAAGACTTTAAAACCACTGGTGACTGGCCAAGATATGGAAACGCAGATGACAGAGCAGATGAACTAGCAGTTGCTGTTGTTAAAGATTTTTGGAAAGAAATTGCCGCTAACCCAACCTACTTAAATGCCAGACCTACGATGTCTATTTTGACAATTACTTCAAATGTAGTCTATGGTATGCACACTGGTTCTACTCCGGATGGCCGTAAAAAAGGTGAACCTTTTGCACCTGGCGCAAACCCTATGCATGGTCGTGATAACACTGGGGCTTTAAACTCGCTGCTTTCCGTTGCCAAAATTCCGTTTGAGTTTGCTAGAGACGGAATTTCCAATACTTTTCAATTGCTTCCTGAGTCTTTGGGTTCAAGTAATTTACCTGACTTTATGGAGGTCAGAAAAAACAACTTAGTTTCAATTTTAGACGGCTACTTTCAAAATAAAGGATATCATTTAAATATCAACGTCTTTAACCGAGAAAAACTAATAGAGGCCTATAAAAATCCAGAGAAGTTTCCAAATTTAACTATCAGGGTATCTGGGTATGCTGTAAACTTCTCTAAATTAACCGACCAACAAAAGCTTGAGGTAATTGCGAGAACAATTCATGCCACTAGATAAGGCCTTGCTTGAAGTTAAAGGCCGAGTTCATTTAATTGAACCGTTTGGTGCTTTTGACGGACCAGGTCTACGTTTTGTTTTGTTTCTACAAGGTTGTCCGTTGGCTTGTAAGTTCTGCCACAACCGCACATCTTGGAGCAGAAATTCAGGTGAAACTTACACAGTTTCAGAAATTTTAAAGATGTTCAATCAGTATAAATTATTTTATGGAACTACTCCTAAATTAACTGTCAGTGGTGGTGAGCCTTTATTTCAACTTGAGTTTTTAGATGCCTTGTTTAAGGTTGCCAAAAGTCAAGGAATTGAAACTTGCCTAGATACTTCGGCCGGGTTATATCAAGAAAGCGAAAAAGATAAATACGCAAAAATTCTTAAAAACACCGACCTAGTTTTGCTGGATTTGAAGCATTCTGATCCAAAAAAACATTTGTGGTTAACCGGCAGACCACTTGAGCCGGTTTGCGCATTTGCCCGTTTTTTAGACGAACAAAATAAAGATATAATAGTCAGACAGGTAATAATTCCTGGCATAAATCTATATGAAACTCAACTTAAAAATTTACGTAGTTTTTTAAACTCACTTTCTTCAGTTTGTGCAATTGAAGTTTTGAAATACCACACACATGGTGCAAAAAAATGGACCGACTTAGGGCTGAACTATCCACTAAGAGGTATCAGAGAAGCAAATCAGGCTGATTTTGAGTTTGCAAACGAAATTTTAACTAAAGGATATAAGTTCAAAAAATGCAAGATATTTTTAAGAAACTAAACTTCCATAACAAATTAGCACTGGCCCCAATGGCTGGCTACACTTACTCTGCATTTAGACAAATTTGTAAAGAAGCGGGTGCTGGTCTGCTTTACACGGAAATGATTTCTTCATATGCTTTGGTGCATGGTGACGAAAAAACACTTCATATGCTTGAGTTTAAAGAAATTGAGCATCCTATAGGCGTGCAAATTTTTGGAAATGACCCAGAAATTATGGCAGAGGCTGCTAAAATTCTTGAAAAAAACTACCACTTTGACTTTATTGATATTAACTTTGGTTGTCCTGCTCCCAAAATTTCTGACCGTGGTCATTCAGGTTCTTATTTACTTAAAGATTTACCCTTACTAAAAGCGATTACTGAGGGTGTTGTTAACGCAGTTTCTCTACCAGTTTCTGCCAAAATCAGACTAGGATTTGATAAAAACACTATAAATGGCCAAGAAGTTGCCAAAATTCTTGAAGACTCAGGCGTTTCTTTTATATCCGTACATGGTCGCACAAAAGAACAGGGATATTCAGGTGTTGTTGACCTTGCAGAAATTAAAAAAGTCAAAGAGGCAGTTTCTATTCCAGTAATCGGAAACGGAGATGTCTCTAATTTAGCAGACTTTACAAAAATGCTTGAGTACTGTAAAGTAGATGCTGTAATGATTGGCAGAAAAGCACTTGCAAATCCTTTAGTTTTTAAAGAAATTTTAACTAAAACACCTAATTTAAAAACACCAACCTCTATCGCTGAAATTATTTTTAAGCACTATACCTTGCTTAAAAACCAAGAAAAAGACCAAAGACGTTTCTTTCTTTTACTGCGTGGTGCTATTCTTTTTTATTTAAAGAACATTAAAATTTCATCTGAATTGAGACAAATGGTCTGTAGATTAAATGACGAAAGTGAACTAGTAAAAATTATTCAAGAAATTAAAAAAATCCAGTAATTACGAGGTGTACCTCATTTACTGGATTTTTTGATTTTAGGGCTTATACTTAAGCAAAAATCAGATTTTGTTTTAAAGCAAAGTTATAAGCCTGTTTAGTTTCTTTTGCTTTTATGTTAAGGGCTTTGTGTGCTTTGTCTATAACTTTATTAGCAGCGTCTAGGGCTTCAACGTGAAGTTCAGCGCCGATGTGTTTTTTTTCTAGTTTCAAGGTAAAGTCTTTAGTGGTTTCTTTAAACTCTTCAGTTTTTCCGTCTTTTAGTTTTAGATACCATCTGTATTCTTTAATTTCTTTTTTAAAGCTGTGCGCTTCTACTTTAAGTTCATCACCAACTTTGTATTCGCTTTTTAGATGGTGAAAATGCATAACTTTTCCGTGATGGTGATGGTGGCCATGATGAGGTTTTTTGCTATTGTCGTGGCAACTTCCTAACGCAAATAAAGTAACCAAAGCAAATAGAGAAAATAATAATTTTTTCATAATTTATCCTTTCATAAGTATATTTTTTTTCTCAAAAAAATAACTTACATATTAAGTTTAGTTCAAATTAGTTTAATTTGCAAATGATTAGCATTTGCAAATTAAAATGCAAACTATTTTTGAGCAAATTAAAAACGCTTGGATTTCCAAGCGTTTTGGTTTTAACTTTTTGTAATTTTATAAGCAAAAGTGTTTGAAATCTCTTTAAATGTTTCACCTAAATTCATAATTCTAATAATTTTTTTAGTGTGTTTATCGCCGATTACACTAATTTCGTAAACTGCTTTTCTCGTAATTACTATAAACTCTGAATTGTTTTTGGCAAAAACTACAGCCTCTTTGGTGCCACTTGGCTGGGACTTATAGAAAGGAAATTTTCTGTAGATAACTTTATTTGAATTAAAAGCAGCGCTAATTATGAACTTTAACTTAATTTTATCGTCGTCTTTATTTGCAACTACACGATTTTCTGGCCTTGGTTTGATGTGCATGTAATCAGCAAATACATCTTTATCTATGTCTTTGACTTCATCGTAGTAGTAAGCCGCTTGGATTTCGTCTTGTTTAAAAGGTAGTTTATATTCAAGTGCTTTAGTTTTAACTAAAATAAACCAAATAACAGTGCCGATTAAAACAAAATGAAAAATTATAAAAATAGTCTTAATTGCCTTTATCATAATTAAAGTGTTTCCTCGTATTGAGCGTAGACATCATCAAGTCCACGACTTTCTCTTTCCTCTTTGGTAAAAATGTGTATCCAAATTTGCTCAGTGGCAATCAAAGTCCAACCAGAGCCAGTTTCAACTGACTTAAACTCAGGGTAGCTTTTAACTCTAGAAACTAATGCTAGAGCCTGGCGTTCAGTCGCAGTTCCAATAACTGCAATGTCAAAAAGTGGATGGATTCCAGTAAAATTGTAGTATTTAACATCTTTAACGTCAATATCTTTTAAGTCTTGATTGATTTCTTTTAATCTAAGTGAGTCCATTTTACTCCTTTTAAATTACTTAATTTCTTGTTTTAATTTCTTGTAAGCATCAATTTGTATTTGCTCAGGTTTAATGCCTCTGGATTTTAAACTCTTGAAAACCCCTTCAAAAACTAACACACAGGCTTTATTTAAGTCTTGCCACATTGCTTTTCTAATTTCTCCAAGGTCTGAAAAAGTTCTCCTCATTTCGGCTTTATCTGAAATAAAAAGAATTTTTCCGAGCGTAGAGATTTCCGGAGTTGGAGTTGTGTGCATAAATACTGAGTTTAATTGGTCATCAGATAAATCAATTAGTTCTGAAAATAAATAAGCAGATACTGGACCATGTAGTAAATTAGTACTATTTGTCTGTTTTAATTCAGGATATGCAAACTTAACTAAACTATGAGCCT
>CAUTMP010000015.1:0-10869 GCA_963539755.1 uncultured Acholeplasmataceae bacterium
GATACTGTGTGCCAAGCCACCAGTTCTGATGGTTACTACTGTTGTAATAAGGCATTGACTTTCTTAACACATCCGAGCCATTTGTTTAAATTATTTTTTTGAAATGTATTTACAGTATCTGTTGTGGTCAGAAATTATCCAACCTTTAAGTGAGTTTAGAGTTTTTAAATGTATGGTTGAAAGCACTGAAAACTCATGTGGACTAAGGGCGTTTTCTTCTAAGTAAATTCCAAAAGTCACTGCTTGAACCATTAGAATTTCAAGGGCGTTTTCTTGAAAACTACGTCTTTTTTTAGGCCTTGAATATAAGTTGACAGCATTTGCTAAAGTGATTTGTTTTATTAAAAGAAGCAATTCACGGCGTGTCTCTGCAAGCAGTGAACTTCTTGTGTTTTTGTCTTTTTTGTGATAGTACATTTTAAACTGTCTAAACAGTTGTTTTGCATTTTCCAAAACTTCCAGTTTTGGATTTGAAAACTCAAATAGCGCCAATACTTCTTCGTGAGTTTGAGTTGGAAACTCTTCATTAGGTGAGTTATCACTGTCAAGGACATTTGCGTATGTTTCTTGAAATAATTCTTGAGTGGTTTTAGGGTTTTTAGTGTTGTTATTGTCTTGATTCATATTTTTTTATGCTTTCTTTGTTTGTTTTGACTTTGGTGTAAAAGAAAACTCAGATTTAAGTATGTAGGCAAAACAAGGGAGTTCTGTGTTTTTAAGAGCAGCAACTTCGTATAGCCTTTTGTCAATGTGTTCCATTACGAAGTAGTTGCCTGCTGAAAACATTTTTGTGTGTTTAAGTGCTTCCCATGTTTCAAAAATTGAAAAGAACTTGCCAGTTCTCTTAATTTCATTGATTTCGTTGAAAGTCAATGAAATCAATGGCAAGAAATTTTTAAAATTAGTTTGCGAGATAGTTTTGCTAAATATTGGCATAAACTGTTGAAAAAACAGTTGTAGTTCTTGTTTTTGCCTAAAAATTGTTTCAATTTTTGAGTCCTTTATTTTAAAAACTTCTAATTTAGCGGTATTAAAGTTTTTAGGAGTGTATACGACAATTCCAGACTCTTTATTTAGGTCAAGTATGCTTTTTTCAAAATCAGTTGCAAGCAGCTTAAAGTTTTGAAAAGTAAGCGATAGTTTGATGAGTTTTTGTTTAATTAAGTTAATTTGCTTTGCATCTGAAATAAATGCAGAGTATAGATTGACAATCGCCAGGTCATAGCCAAGAATAGGAACTAGCAAAATGTATTCATTCATTTTGCCTTTGATTGAAGAAGGCAAAATGAAAGGCGTTGCGAATACTGGCATTAAGTAATCTGCGTCTCTTTTAAATAAAGAGTAAATCAGTGGAGTTATCGCGGGGATTGTGCTGATTTGGACATTTTTGTGGAGAAACTTGCCAATTTGACTAAGTTCATATTTAGTAAGAGCATATAAATTAGTTGGAGAAACTGAAAGCGGTTCAAAAACCAGCGCCGAGACTATTGCTCTTAAGTTGCGCTCAAGTCTATAAAACGTGCCATCGTAGCCTTTGTAGTCAAAGGAATGGAAGTTAAGTGCTTTGTGATTTGCATAAATTAGGCGTTCACCTAAGAACTTAGCTCGTCTGGTATTGTGGTAGTCAAAAGAAATGTTTGCATTAATTTCATTTATTTCTTTATCGCCTAGTTGAGCGGTATTTTCCGATTTAATTATTTCAGTTAATTCATCGGCTAAGTCAAATTCATCTTTATCAAAATTTATCTTATTGATGTTCATTTTTCTCCTTCTTTTTTAAAAAAAGTTATCCACATTTTAAAATTCGACTTCGCTGCGCTTCGCAACAGCGAAGCGCAGCGAAGTACCCCTAACTAGAATTACCTTAAATTGCTAGTGAGTGCTGCAAAAATCGGAAGATGGCTTTTTGAAAACCTTTAGGTTTTCAAAAAGCTGATTGACCAAATTAGCGGATTGCTCTATGTGAGAAAGCCACGCAGTGGAAAAATCTCTAAAATAGAAATGAAAGAAAGTACCTACGGCAAGCGGTCAAGAGACTACCTAATGCAAACTACTACACCAAAAACGTTGTTGACGTTGTTGTTGTTCAGGTTGCCGTTGGAGTAGATGTTGCGCGCGTTCGGGTTAGAGTTAGGATACTGTGTGCCAAGCCACCAGTTCTGATGGTTACTACTGTTGTAATAAGGCATGAGGTGTCCAGATTCTACAAAAGGATTTAAGTTAACACCACGATAATTGCCAACATACTCACCAGAGTACCTACCTAAAATTGCTTTCGCGTAATCAGTAGATTCTTTTTTTAACTGAGAATATAAACTAGCATCTAAAGCAGGTTTGACACTAAAATCACCAGTATCATAAGTTGGCATATAAACTTCTCCGCCAAGTACTTTTCCGATATCTTGAACCATTGCTTTAAAAATAGAATGCTCTGGTTTTGCGTTGTCGGAATAATTAGTGTAATAAATGTTGAATGGTGAAAAGTCAATGATTTTTTCGGTAAACCAGGTGTTTTGTTTTGGAATTTTAACAAAATTAACAGGTTCAATTTTGAAGTACTTGCCGTTGTATTTTTCGTATTTATTGCCTTCTGAGTCTTGCCAGTAAGAGCGCATAAACTGCATAGTGTAATCCTTGCCTTTAGAGTTAAACTTAAGTTCATGTACTTCATCATTGATTTTTTCAATTCCAGCAGGATTGTCAACTTTAGTTTGTGGGTATTTACCAAACTTCTTAGTAGGTTTGCCAATATGCAGGGTTACTTTATGTGATTTTTGAACAACGAAATTTTCAATTTCCGCCTTGTCTTTTTCCTTATCATCTAACTCTGCTTTTATAATACCAAGACCTTGTGCTGCAAACTTACTTTCGTCAATCACGCCAATTATAGCACCATGTTTAATAGTTCTTTTAGCAATAGTACTTGAATGACCTTTAACTTCAAAAGTGACGTCATAAACTTTTCTTTTTAAAGTGATAACTACATTATTTTGATTAGCATCAGCATTCACAGTTAACTGAGTTTTGTCATAAACTGGGTTTTGATAAACACTTTCATCTGGATTTGAGTATTGAACTGTGTGAACTGAACCAATTTTGCCACTCTTTGTCTCGGTAAGCGGATCTTCAAAACTTCCATCTGGTTTTTCTTTTTTAATAGTGTATACGATGTCTCTGTTTTGGAAGTCTGTTTTTGCAAAAATCTCAAGGTTACTTGCATTTTTTTCAACAATAAACTCAGTCTGGGTTTGACCGTTTTCAGATAACGCCCAACCAAGGAAATTATGAGTATTCTTAAGAGTGCAGCCAGGTAATATAACACTTCTAGTTTTCTTAACTTTAAGAGTGTCGTAAGTAAACGAAGCGATACCTTCGGTTTTCTTAAACTTAACTTTAACTTCTTTTAACTTATAGTACTGACAAACTTCAACTGTGTTGTCACCTGCAGTTAGTTTTGCAGTTAGTTTATTTTCAGGGTGCGTAGTGTGTTTCTCGTAAAGTTGGTTGTCTAGACTAGCGTAGTCTTGATAATGCGCACCATCTTCTACTTTCCGGTCAGACTTGATTTCTTCTATTCTTTCATACTGATTATTTAAAGCGCTGTCTTTACCAGTTTTTTCCAAATAATGCACAATCTTATAAGTTACTCTGTGAATAGTTTCTTCAAAGTAAGCAACTAAAGAAACATCTCCTTTAACTTGACTTGAAAAATCATAAGCCTGTTGCTCTGAGTAAGTGCCATGCATACTAGACTCAAGTTGCCAGTGTTTAAATAAGTAAGTTCTTCCGTCTTTAGTAATAGTTGGATTTGTAGGTGCTTTTACTTTACCTTCAAATTTAACTTTTTGGTTGCTTGGAATGTTTCCAGCAGTACCTGGAAACTGGTTGTTGTAATTAACTTTGAAAGTTACGTTAAACTCGCGGCGAACATAGGTAATGGTAAACTCAGTTGAACCGTCTGCTTTAATGGTTTGAGCACTAGGTGGCAACTGTACATCAAAACCATTTTCTTCGTAGTCGTGATACTTATCTTGATTAGTCAACTGCACTGAAGAATTGGTCAAGGCATTTTTAGTAGTGGTCTTTTCGACATCAGCGATATTGTCTTCAGGAATACCTTTAAAGATATGCTTAATTGTATAGGTAGTCTCTGCTGGTTCAAATACTGCATATACTTCTTTTAAGTCACGGGTATACTGGATGCTTTCAGCTATTCCGTTGTTGGTCTTTGACCAACCAACTAAACGCCAACCTTTTTTAATGCCAGTAAGTGGTTGGTAGTTAAATGTATCTCCAACTTTACCAGTTTGCACTTTCCACTGATTTGCGTCTGCTTTGTCTAAGTCGTGCGCGGCTACTTTTGGAGTAACGTCTACCAGCACGTCTTTCTCCTGAAACTCTGGTTTTAAGGTAATGTCTTTATTGTAGGCAATTCCTTCTTGGAAGGTTTGGTTAGAGTTAGTCTCAATTAGTCTGCTAAACACATAGTCTTTATTGCTAGTTGACGCTTTTTTAACTGCTTTCATTTTAGCAATTAAGTCAGCCGACAAGACTTGTGAGTACTTAAGCACAATTGGTTGTTTAAGCAGGTTGTCTACAGAAGAGTTTAGTAGACCACTTCTGTCAAAGTTAACGGTGTAAGTTTTGGCTTTAAAGTATACAGTAATGTAGTGTTTATCGGTTGAAGTTGTAATAGTTACCGATGGCACTGAGTTAGCCGCATCAAAATTGCTTTCGTGATTAGGACGTGGGTTGTTTGAAATAAACTGATTTAAAGCAGCACTAATGTCGGCGTCAGTAATTTGGGCAGTTGCCCCAATTGTTCTGGCTGTTGAGATTTTTTGTTCAACTTCAATGTCTTGCGGTTCATTGATTTTCTCCCAAATCATTTTTAGGTAAACTGGGCGAGTTGCAGTTGCTTCTTGCCAAATTGCTTTTAGTTTTAAGTTTTTTACAACTTTGGTGTCTTTAGAAAAATCTATCATTTGGCCAGTTGCTTCATCTTGCCAACCAACAAAGGTGTAGTCTTTCAGGTGTGCAGGATCGGTTTTTTCGGGATGCTCAACATCTCTTAAAAGTTCTTCAAACTTATAGGTTTCTGAAGTAGATGTCTCTCCGTTTAGCATGCCTGAGTTGTAGTTATACTCAACTAAGTAAGTTTTTCTTTCGTAAGTTAAAGTAAATGTGGTCTGGCCATTTGCTTGAATTGTTTTAGTTTCGCTTTGCGGTTTGATTTCAAAACCGGGTTTTGAAATACCGTTGGCTTCAGACACAGTTACCAAACTTCCAACTTGAGCGGTTTTGGTTTCAAGTTCAACAATATCTTGACTTGAAAGTAAGCCTTTATAAATATGCTTAATTGTGTATGTAGCAGTTTGCACGTCTTCTTTAAAATAAGCAACTAAAGTTGTGTTTTTAGTAATTTGGGTGTTGTCAAAATCAAATGCACTAACTTCCTTGTAAACACTTCCCATCTCGTCTTTAAGCTGCCAGTGCTTGAAAGTATAGGTATGGCCTTCTTTAGCAAGAGAAGGTGCAAACTCAGGTTTGCGTACCTTTCCTTGATAAGGAATGGTTTGAGTAGGTTCACTTGACGCATTTGCCCCTGCAAAGTGATTTTGGTAGTTAACCTCAAAGTTAACTTTGTATTTCTTTCGGGCGTATCTGATTTCAAAAACAGTAGAGCCGTCGGCTTCTACTTTTTTAGTTTCTGCGAAATCTGCAACTTCAAAGTGTTGGTCAAAAGCTTTATCTCTGTTTTCTTGGGTAACAGTAACAGATTTTCCAACTTGTTCAGTGAATTTCTTTTCTTCTACTCGCTCGTCAATTTGATTTTGAATGCCTTGGAAAATATGCTTAACAGTATAAGTTACTGTGTCTTTTTTCTCTTCAAAATAAGCAACTAAGGTTAAGTTTTTAGTGATTTTAGTATTGAAATCAAACTCACTGACTTCCTTGTAAACATTTCCCATTTCATCTTTAAGTTGCCAATGTTTAAAGGTGTATGTATATCCTGGTTTAGTAATTGTTGGGTTTGCTGGTTTAGTTAACTTACCCTCATGCATTACAGTTTGCTCAGGAGTTAAAGAAGCACTAACATCTTTAAAGTGATTACCGTTGTAGTTGACTTCAAAGTTTACTTTGTAGCGATTGCGGGTGTACTTAAGTTCAAACACAGTAGAGCCGTCTTTATTGATTGTTTTTTTAGTTACAGTGCCGTCAGCCAATTTAAAACCAGTAGGTGCATTAGTTTGAGTTGGGCTCAACTGAACTTCTTGCCCTGGAGTTTGGCCCTCAACTACTTCTTCTTTAGATTTATCTTCAACGAAGTTACCAGCCTGGTCAACAGATTCAAAATATCTCTTGATTGTATATTTAGAAGTAGGCGGTATTCTTTTTCGCATAACAGCCTCAAGCGTGATGTCTTCGGTAATCGGAGTATTGAAATTAAATCTGGTTCTTACGCCAGTAATTGGGTCTACTAAATTCCAGTAGTCTAGTTCCCAAAGATTGCCGTGTTCGTCAAGTCTAGAGACAAGAGATGGAGTTAAGTAGTTAGTCTCTAGTTTCTCGCCGTGTGCACGTCTAGTTGTAAGTAATTGGTTCGCATCGCTTGGTGTAATAAAGTTAATAGTATGGTACTGAACAGGTTTCTCGGGTTGTGGTTGATTTTGCTTAATAGATTTTAAGTAAAGAACAGTGTGAGCGCTTGCAACTTCATATGCAAAATTCACTTTTTCGGTTAAAGAACTGTCTCTATACCAGCCTTCATATGTATATCCTGGTTTTTGATAAACGTGTTCTTTTAGCGGACTGCCTTTTTTGACAATGTAAAAAAACACCCTTTCCGCGCCATCAAAATAAGAAATAGCGACTAGACCTTGTTTGTCTAGTTCTGGACCTATTTTGTCGGTATCTGTAGTGATGTCGTATTTAGCAATTAATCTAAGTTCAGATTTTACCCATTGTGGGATTAAAAACTCTTCGCCTGGATTTAGGTCAACTCGGTTGCCAACTGGGTCAATGTAGTACCAACCAAGAAACTTAGAAATATAGAAAGGTGGAGTATTTAACTTAATTTCTAGACCTTGACTTTCAGGATCAAGAGTTCTGGCCTTGCCCATTACTTTTTCAACTAAATCATAAACTTGGGTTTTTTGGGCTTGGTTTTTAAAAATACCAGGTAGCACAAAATCGTAAACCAAAGAAATGTGCGTGTTGTTATTAACAATAAACGCACGACCTCTGGCATTTTCTTTTATAAAGACTTCTTCTTTACTTACGGGTTGTCCGCTTGCTTGTCCTTTTTCGTCAAACGCCACAAAGCCTTTCATTTTGTATAGTTCTTCGTAGATGTGTTTATATTCGGTTTGTAGTTTTGAGTATGGCAAAATTACAGGTTTACGCGGAGCAACACCGTCTTGTGATTCTGGGAAAAAGACACGAAGAAAGTTAGAGTAATCTACAATAACATCATGTTCTCTTTTAATTCCAAACCAGTTTTTGGTGTAAATCGTTAAGACTTCACGGTTGTATTCGCGGTCTGTAAAGTCAAGTGCTAAGTGCTTACCTTGCTTGGCTTTGATGCCGGTAATCTTGCCCATTCTGCTAGTTTCAAACCATTCTTGTTTTACAGAAATGTAGGTAGACTTAGTAGTGTCTACAGTTTCTGGCACCACTAAACGCAGTTTATTTTTACCTGCTCTAACACCGTCGTGTTGAGAAAAGCCACTGGCTTTAGAAAAATAAACTGTAGGGTGCATAAACAAAAAGATTAAAAACAGAGTGATTAAAGTCAAAGTAAGTAGCATTATGGCAGATATTAAATATCCGGTTCTTTTTTTGATATGCATGTGTTTCTCTCCTTTTTGGTTAAGGTAAAGACTAAATTTAAATTAGTCTTACACACATATATTATATAAACAGGAGTGCTTTAATTTTTTTGTATACTGTGCTTTCAATATTGATTTCTTAAATAATGCGCTAGTTAGGGTATTTTTGCGATAAAAAGTGTATATTTTTTTATCAAAAAATGTTAATTGCTGTATCATTATATATACAGTGATATACAAAAAAGCCTCAAAAAAAAAAAAAAAAAACGATTTTGCTAAATTGTAAAACCGCTTTGTATCGCGGTTTTACAATTTACATACTTTATATTTCCATTGTTTTATCTCAAAAGTTTTAAGGCTGTTTTTCCAGACAAATTTGTTTAATTTTGATTTGAACAGTAAACAACCCACAAAAAATAAACCCACCACTTTATCTACAACCAGAAGTTTTCACCATGGAAAATAAAAAAACAATTTATATCAGAGTACCTGAAGGCACACAAATATGCAATCAAAACGGTAAAATCTGGGATGGGTCGTTTGATGGTGATATTAACATTTCAAACAATTCTGAAGCAATCTATAAGTTATTCGCAATAAAAAGGCGTGAATGTTTTGTGTAAATAACGCATATCCCGTTCTAGATATCGACTTTCTAGATGCTTCTATTATTAAAAAGGCAAGGAAAATGGCTGTCGCACCCAATAAAGACCATATCTGGAAGACTGTGTGCGACTTTTAAGAAGCAGTGGTTTGATTTTGACGGACCCAGAGACTAAGCGCGAAGGAATTACTCTGGTTGCTATCCTTTTGTTTGGTAAGGATAACTCAATGATGTCTGTTCTTCCTCAACACTAAACAGATGTTATTTTTAGAGTTGAAAATAATAAAGAATTCCTCATATTTGTATAGGAAAAAACCGCACTCGGTTTGAGTATGGTTTTAATCTTTTTAATAGTTAATCCTAACAAGCATCTTGCATTAGGGGGCAGTTTTTGTATTATAGTCTATGTTTATGCCCCTAATTGTCCAATTGTTTTAAACACTTTTCTCGCATAAATACCTTGATTGAGTTCAAGTCTATATTTTCGTAGTACTTTACCAACATCTTTTTGAATTCAGGAACCAAATCTTCCGGCACAACCATCAAGCCCCCACCATGCGCAATAAGGTAGTGATTGGCAAATATTATTGCAGTTCTTTTATTTCCATCGTTAAAGATTTGTTTTTTCATCACATACAAAGCAAGATCAATTGCCACGGCAACAGGATCTTCGCTATTTGAAGTAATATGGTCAATGTCATTCTTTACCACATATTCTATTGGCAAAGGCGGAATATAAGACGAACCACCAATTGTTACAGGAACAACCCTTATTCTTCCACCTTCTTGGTAAAACCCTTCATTTACTAATCTCGCAATGTATTGACACACATAGTAATTTGTCGGGGATTGAATTACATCTTTGTTTAAAACAAATTCCCATGCATGTTTCAAATTCAGTATCTTTTGAACATCTTCAGCACTTACGTTGTTTACTTTTCCGTTTTCAATTATAAGCTCCGTATCTGGGAATGTAGTTCCAACCCCCTCAAGTACTGCCTGATCATATATGATTGACTTCATATTAGCTCTTGCAAAGTCCATATTCAAAACAATTCTTGATGGTAATTCTTCTTGATCATAACCATAAGATGCAAGCTCTTTTTCTACTATTCGAATATTTTTCTTTATTATTTTTGCATCTTTGACACCTTTCAACAACACTTGATACAACTCATCCGAATATGGTCCGACATAAGTTGATGTCTTTCTCCCCGCCTCTCTTTTTCGTATATAAAGATATTTTTTTCCAGCAACATCTTTTATCTCTACCGATCCATCATAAGGTATCAAACTGAGTCTTGCTTGCAATTCGGCTTTCATTCGCAATAAATTTTGGATTTTTTCAAAATTGTTTTCCATACGCTCTCCTTTAGGGGACATTTATATATACCACTTTGCTCCCTATTTTTCAAGGCATTTTTATAATAATTTAACCTAAACTTTTCACAAAAATATAACCAGTCGTTTAAAAATAATATTGCCTGTAACAAAACACAACCTTTTTACCAAGAAAAAATACTACTTATGTTTACTATACTGCTGAGAAAAAATATCTTAAAGACAACGGTTTTAACCAAAATAAAAGAGTTTGTATCGGGAAATTAGATACAAAAAATCAATGCATATTTTTATCCAAACGAAATGTATATCCAACATTCCGGGATGCAACATATTTCTTTAAAAGAAAACGAAAACAAGTTTTCTAGAACTCTTTCTTTTCGTACAAAATGGTTGTTGAAAAGTTTTTGAAAAACTAAATTTAAACGAAATATTAACAAAAGTTTCGCAGAAAAAGCAAACTTAATTAAGTCATTGGTTTGCTACTATTTAGAAAACCAAAATTCAGCAATCAACTATATGAAAAATGGGCAAGGAGAAATGCACTTTTTACTTCTAACATTGTAAGTAATTCTGCTTTTTCTAAACTTTTCAGCGATATAATGACTATCAACAAACGAACGAATTACTATATTTATGGAACCAAGAATTCAGTAAAAATAGTTTAAACAACGACATTATTATGTCTCTAGAGACAACTAACTTTAGTACATATTCTGATAGTGTTCCACTTGCAGAATACGGAAAACCTAAAACAAGTTTAGTTAAAAGTACCAATGTGGGGCTAAAAAATATTGCTTGAGTTTTGTGGGTTAAGATGTTTAAAAATATCATTAACTTATCTTTTTGCGCGGTAACAAATTAAAACTATATTTTTGAGCACGACTACTTAATCAAATTGTTTCATTTTAGTGAGTTTCGGGTTGCGACTTACAAGCCTTTTCAAAGACCTCGCGTTTAGGGAATTTACTTAAACCTTTATGTGATTAGCACAACATCCAAAGGTGTAACTCTAACTGCGTTTTTATTAGTTAAATTAAAGAATTCCCAATTACAGACACTATAAAAATAGATAAAATACGCACTTTTTAA
>CAUTMP010000016.1:0-5566 GCA_963539755.1 uncultured Acholeplasmataceae bacterium
CACAGAAACTGGAGGAAAAATGAGTTTTAAAAACATAAAATATGGCAAAAAAACTGAACGTCGTAATTACTCAAAAATGATGTACGATGTTGACTTGCCAGACTTGATTGAAATTCAAACGCAGTCTTTTGAAAAATTTATCAAATCAGACTTACTTGAATTGCTAAAGGAACTTTCGCCAATTGAAGGAAACAATGGTGACATTAAACTGTACTTTGAAAGCGTTGAAGTTCAAGCACCTAATTTCACAATCGCTGAATCTAAAACCAGAGACATCACCTACTCAGCACAAGTGATGGCCAATGTGAAGTTAGAAAACTGCATCACCGGTGAACTTAGAGAAGCAAAAGTCTTGTTGACAGAAATGCCTTCAATGACTCCAACTGCTACTTTTATCATCAACGGTGCTGAACGTGTGGTGGTTTCACAAATCGTGCGTTCAAGTGGAGTTTATTACACTAAAGACATCAACAAAAAAATCAACAAAGTTATCTACTCTGGTCAAATGATTCCAACCCGTGGTGCTTGGGTTGAGTTTGAAGAGGGCAACAAAGAACTGCTTTGGGCAAAATTAGACCGCTCTAAAAAAATCTCGTTAACTACTTTTATTAAAGCCCTAGGTGTACCTTCAAACAAAGAAATTGACAAACTATTTAAGTCAGAGCAACTTAAAGAAACTCTTGAAAAAGACGCAACTAAGACTTCAGACGACGCAGTAGTTGAAATTGTTTCTAGACTAAGACAAGGCGAAATTATTCCAGTTTCAGGCGCACGCGAGTTAATTCGCCAACGTCTATTTGACATTCGTCGCTACAACTTGCTTGGAGTTGGTCGCTATAAGTTTAACCAAAAACTAGACGTAATTAGCCGCGTTAAAAACACATATCTTGCAGCTGACTTAAAAGACGAAAAAGGAAAAGTTGTGCTTCCGGCCAATACTTTACTTGACGAAGAGGCTTTAAAAGTACTTGACGCCAACCGTCATTTATTTAGAAAAGAAGTTATTTCTGCCGATAACTCTCTGCAAAACATCGACAAAGCGGCTGTGTTAACTGAGTATGTTGGAGAAGGTGACCACGTGCAGTTGGTTACCACAGAACCAATTTACAACATCAAAACTGGTGAAGTCGTTTTTGATGCCGGCACTCAAATTGACGAGCAAGTTCTAAGAACTCTTCGTGAACTCAGAAATGGACTTGACGAAAAAGTCTTAAACTACTTTTTAACTGGCAACGTTTTTGAAAAACCAGCACAAAGACAACCGGTATACGCCGAAATCTTAGACGTTGTTAAGAGAACTGATTTAGGTGAATCTCAAGCAATTCGTGTAATTGGCAACGACAGCCGTGAGGCTAAAACCTATATTACGGTTTCAGACATCGTTGCTGGTATTTCTTACTTTTTGAATTTATACGAAAACATCGGGCAAACTGACGACATTGACCACCTTGGAAATCGTCGTGTCCGTTTAATTGGGGAACTGCTTGCAAACCAATTTAGAATTGGTATGGCTAGAGCCGAGAAAAACATTAAAGACAAAATGTCGGTTAAGTCTTTTGCAGACATCACTATTCCGGCAATTATGAACACTAAACCACTTACAACTGTACTAAATGCGTTTTTCGGTTCATCTCAATTGTCTCAGTTCATGGACCAAACCAACCCATTGGCCGAACTTACTCAAAAACGTCGTGTCTCTGCACTTGGAAGCGGTGGAATTTCTCGCGACCGCGCAGGTATTGAAGTTCGTGACGTTCACGCTTCTCACTACGGCCGAATTTGTCCAATTGAAACCCCAGAAGGACAATCAATTGGGTTGATTTCTTCACTTTCTTCTTATGCCAAAATTGATAAATATGGCTTCATTCAAACTCCTTACTTTAAACTTGACCGCACAAATCGCGTAAACGGAGTGTGCGTGCCAAAAGTAGTAGATCACCATCTTTACTTAACTGCAGACGAGGAATACAACGCAGTAATTGCCTCAGCCGCGACTGAGTTAAATCCAGACGGAACTATTAAAGAGCCGACAGTTACTGGTAGACTGCGCGGTGAAACTGGAATTTTTGCTCGCGAAGACGTTGAATACATGGACGTCTCTTCTAAACAAATCGTGTCTGTTGCAACCGCGACCATTCCTTTCCTTGAACACGACGAGGCGTCTCGTTGTTTAATGGGTGCCAACATGCAACGTCAAGCCGTGCCAGTTATCAAACCAGAGGCACCACTAGTTGGAACCGGAATTGAGTATCGCGCTGCTAAAAACTCAGGTACTTCAGTGGTTGCTAAAAACGCAGGATACGCGGTATACGTGGACGCCAAACGCATTGATGTTTTGCCAATTCCTGAGAAAACCATTAAATACGATGGTCAAATCTTGTTTGCACCAAACTCAGACTGGTCAGCAGAGCAAGCGCTTAAAATCTATAAATACGGACTTGCTGACACCGATGTCTACACGTTAATTAACTACGAACGCTCAAACCAAAATACTTCAATCGTGCAAAAACCAATTGTCAATGTTGGTGACTGGGTTGACCTAAACGAAACTATCGCCGACGGTCCTTCTACCGACAACGCAGAGCTTGCGCTTGGCCGCAACGTTACAGTTGCTTTCATGACTTGGGAAGGCTATAACTTTGAAGACGCCGTTATCGTTTCTGAAGACTTAGTTAAAAACGACGTCTATACGTCTGTGCATATTGATGAATACCAAATTCAAACTAGAGACCTTCGCAACAACATCGGAAAAGAAGAGTTTACCAATGAAGTTCCAAATGCGAACCGCCAGGCTGTGGCTAAACTTGACCAAAACGGTGTGATCTTACTTGGTTCAGAAGTTAAAGAAGGCGACATTTTAGTTGGTAAAATCACCCCTAAAGGTGGTGCTGAACCTTCACCTGCTGAAAAACTAATTCAAGAAATTATTGGCGAAAAATCCAAAGAATACAGAGACACTTCTCTACGCGTTCCACACGGTGGTGGCGGTATTGTTCAAAAAATCCAATACTTTTCTAAGAAAAACAAAGACCAACTTCCACCTTCTGTAAACGAACAAATTAAAGTTTTTATTGCTAAAAAAAGAAAAATCAGAGAAGGCGATAAAATGGCAGGACGACACGGAAACAAAGGTGTTATTTCAATAGTCGTGCCACGCGAAGACATGCCATACATGGCAGACGGAACACCTGTAGACATTATGCTTAACCCACTTGGTGTGCCTTCTCGTATGAACATCGGCCAAATCTTAGAGTTGCATCTAGGGTATGCTGCTAAAAAACTGGGAATTAAAATCGCAACTCCAGTTTTTGACGGGGTTGAAAACGCCGATCTTGTCGATATCTTAAAAGAAGCAAACTTACCACTAAACGGTAAAATGACACTTTTTGACGGCAGAACTGGTGAACCTTTTAGAAATCCAGTTTCAGTTGGTGTGATGTACATGATTAAGTTATCACACATGGTAGACGACAAACTACACGCTAGAAACGTCGGACCTTATACTTTAGTAACTCAACAACCTATGGGTGGAAAAGCCCAAAATGGTGGCCAAAAACTAGGAGAAATGGAAGTTTGGGCGCTATACGGCTACGGTGCTGCCCACGTTCTGCAAGAAATGCTTACCATCAAGTCAGACGACAAGGTTGGCAGAAACAAAGCCTACTCTGCGATCACTCAAGGCAACTTAATTCCGCGTCCATCTCTGCCTGAATCTTTCCACGTGTTAACCCGAGAACTGCAAGCCCTTGGTATTTACGTTGAGTTAATTAACTCAGAAACTGGCGAAAATGACGCCGTTAAATCACTGCTTGACTTAAAACCTGCCCGCAGTAATGGAGGTATTTAAAAATGCTAAAAGCCTACGAAAAACAAAGCATTAAAGACATTAAAATCATTTCTGAAGAAACCAAAGAGTTCTTAAAAAATATCGCCGTTCACACTTTGGGTGATTTAAACTTATTTTCAGTTTCTCAATACCAAAGTATTTTTGCAGAGTGCACAGAAGATGTACTGAAAGACATTAAAACTCTTTTGACTAAAAACTACCTACCTGAAAAAATCCAACAACTGTTTACAGAAAACGAAGTTATTAAGTTTTTCAAAGAAAGCGGATTTACTGACCTTAAGTCAATCTTAACCGCACCACGCTCTAATTTATTTCAAATTTTAAAAGACGACGACTTTCTTTTAGCTGAAACCAATCAACTTTTTGCCTTCTTTGGTCAAACTCCGTTAACAGAGGCTGATTTTGACGAAAAACTAGACTTAGTTTCATCTCAAACTAAGGTTGCCGAAATTAACGTTGCTGAGCGTTTAAAATCAGTTGACGACACACATATCACTGGCTCTAAACTATATCGACACATGCGAATTCGCTTAGCCTCACCAGATGAAATCAGAACTTGGTCTTACGGGGAAGTTAAGTCTCATGAAACCATTAACTACCGAACTGCCAAGCCAGAAGTTGGTGGGTTGTTCTGCGAAAAAATATTCGGGCCAACTAAAGACTTTCAATGTGCATGTGGTAAAAAACAAAGTGGCAACAAAGGCCAAATTTGTCAAAAATGCGGAATTGAGATTACCGAATCTCTAGTTCGCCGTGAAAGAATGGGCCACATTGAACTAAAAAGCCCAGTTGTCCACACTTGGTTTTTCAAAAACTCACCGTCGCGACTTGCGATTTTACTCGGAATTAAAGCCAAATCATTAGAAGAGGTTGTCAACTACGCAGCCTACATCGTGACAGACCCGGGCAACACTCCACTTAAACGCAAACAAATTTTGTCAGAACAAGACTACGCCGCGATTAACGAAGAGTACTATGGACGCTTTCAGGCGCAAACTGGTGCTGAGGCCATTCAAACCCTTTTAAAAGCACTTGACTTAGACCACGAAATCCGCGTACTTCGTAAGAAATTCCGCACTTCTACTAAACAAAAACGTCAAAACATCATCAAACGCCTGGAAATCGTGGAAGCCTTCTACTCATCTGACAACCGCCCTGAGTGGATTGTTATGCCGGTAATTCCGGTAATCCCGCCAGACCTTCGTCCGATGGTCCAACTAGACGGAGGCCGTTTTGCAACAACTGACCTTAACGACCTTTACTGCAAAATAATTAATCGTAACAACAGGTTAAAAAAAGAACTTGACCAGTTCACAACTTCGCTTATTCTTAAAAACGAAAAACGTTTAATTCAAGAAGCCGTTGACTCACTATTTGACAACTCAAAACGTGGAAACAAAAAAGCGCTTGCTTCAAACGCACGTCCACTTAAATCACTTTCTGATTTGCTTCGTGGTAAACAAGGTCGTTTCCGCCAAAACTTACTTGGTAAACGCGTTGACTACTCAGGACGTTCCGTAATTATTGTGGGTCCGAACCTAAAGATGTATCAGGCTGGAATTCCGCGCGAAATGGCGATCACTTTATTTAAGCCGTTTGTAATTAACCGCCTTCAGGAAAACCTAGAAGTAACTCGCCAAAAAGCCGTTGAAATGTATGACAACCGCACTAAAGAAGTTTGGCAAGTTCTGGAAGAAGTAGTTCGTGAACACCCAGTGC
>CAUTMP010000017.1:0-4478 GCA_963539755.1 uncultured Acholeplasmataceae bacterium
TTTCTTCAAATTTATAAGATTCAGTGCTTTTGCTTTCTCCGTTTAAAGTACCACCATTGTAGTCATACTCAACCGAGTAAGTTTTTCTTTCATATGTTAAAGTAAATGTAGTTTGACCGTTTGCTTGAATTATTTTAGTTTCACTTACTGATTTAACTACAAAACCTTCTTTGATGTGTGCATCTGCTTCAGTTACTGTAACTTGTGAACCAACTTGTGCTTGTTTAACTTCGGTTTCAACAATATCTTGAATTGAATTGAATCCTTTGTAAATGTGTTTAATTGTAAAGTTAGCATTTTCTATTTTTTCAACAAAATAGGCAACTAAAGTAGTATTTTTAGTGATTTTATTAGAGCTAAAATTAAAAGCGTCAACTTCTTTATAGACATTACCCATATCGTCTTTAAGTTGCCAGTGTTTAAAGGTATAGGTAAATCCTGATTTAGACATTGTAGGGTTGTGTTGAGGTTGTTTGACTTTTCCTTCATAAGGGATTGTTTGGTCAGGCTCAATAGACGATATCACGCCACTAAAATTATTCACATTGAAGTTGACTTCAAAGTTGACTTTATATTTCTTGCGAGCGTATCTGATTTCAAAAACAGTAGAACCATGTGCTTCTACTTTTTTGGTTTCTGAGAAATCTGCAACTTCAAAGTGCTGGTCGTAGCTTTTATCTCTGTTTTCTTGAGTAACAGTAACTGATTTGCCGACTTGTTCTGTGAATTTTCTTTCTTCAATTCGTTCTTCAATTTGACTTTGAATGCCTTGGAAAATATGCTTAACAGTATAAGTTGTTGTGACAATTTTCTCTTCAAAGTAAGCAACTAATGTTGTATTTTTAGTGATTTTGGTGTTGAAATCGAATTCACTAACTTCTTTATAAACATTTCCCATCTCGTCCTTAAGTTGCCAATGTTTAAAGGTGTAGGTATATCCTGGTTTAGCAATTGTAGGGTTTGATGGTCTAGTTAACTTGCCTTCATATGGAACAGTTTGTTCAGGAGTTGAGGAAATGTTAACATCTTTAAAGTGATTACCATTGTAGTTGACTTCAAAGTTTACTTTGTAGCGGTTTCTTTTGTATTTAAGTTCAAATACAGTTGTACCATCAGCTTTAATTTTCTTTTTTAAGACACTGGTGTTATCTAAAGTAAATCCGTATGGAGCCTCAGCTTGAGTTGGCAATAACTCAACCTCTTGCCACGGAGTTTGTCCATCTATGATTTCTTCTTTTGTTTTATCTTCAATGAAACTACCGTTTTGGTCTACAGATTCATAGTACCTTTTGATTGTGTATTTAGTTTTAGGTGCTACTCTTTTTCTCATAACTGCTTCAAGAGTAATGTCTTCAGTAATAGGAGTATTAAAATCATATCTAGTTCTAACACCAGTTATAGGGTCTACTAAATTCCAGTAATCTAGTTCTTCTAAATTACCATTTTCATCGATTCTAGACACCAATGAAGGAGTTAAGTAATTAGTCTCTAATTTTTGTCCGTGTGCTCGTCTAGTTGGCAAGAGCTGATTTGCGTCAACTGGTGTTATAAAGTTGATAGTGTGATATTTAATTGGTTTTTCTGGTTGAGGTTGGTTTTGTTTAGTTGATTTTAGATAAAGTACAGTGTGAGTGTTTGCAACTTCAGTTGCAAAGTCTATTTTTTTAGTCAAAGAACTGTCTTTATACCAACCTTCGTATGTATATCCTGGTTTTTGATAAACATGTTCTTTTAAAGGACTGCCTTTTTTAACAATGTCAAAAAATACTCTTTCAACACCATCAAATAAGAAATTGCGACTAGTCCTTGTTTGTCTAGTTCTGGTCCTATCTTGTCAGTATCTGTAGTGATGTCGTATCTTGCAATTAGTCTGAGTTCAGATTTTACCCACTTAGGAATTTGAAATTCTTGACCAGGTTTTAAGTCAACTCGGTTGCCAGAAGGATCTATGTAGTACCAGCCTAAGAATTTAGAAATATAAAATGGTGGAGTGTTTAACTTAATTTCAAGTCCATGTTTTTCTGGATCAAGGGTTTTAATTTTGCCAACTGTTTTTTCAATAAACTCGTATACTTGTGTTTTTTGTGTTTGGTTTTTAAAGATACCTGACAACAAGAAATCGTAAATTAGCGAAATATGAGAGTTATTGTTAACGATAAATGCGCGACCTTTTGCGTTTTCTTTAGTAAAAACATCTTCTTTGCTTATAGGTTGTCCGCTAGGTTGACCTTTTTCATCAAAAGCATAGAAAGTATTTATTTTAAGAAGTTCTTCGTAAATATGCATGTAGGTAGTTTTAAGTTTAGAGTAAGGAAGAATTATTGGTTTGCGTGCGGTTTCGCCTTTATTAGGTACTGGAAAAAAGATGCGAAGAAAATTAGAGTAATCAACAATTACATCATGTTCTCTTGTAATTCCGAATAAGTTTTTAGTGTAAATTGTAAATATTTCTGAGTTGTATTCACGGTCTGTAAAGTCAAGTGCTAAATATTTATTTGGTTTTGCTTTAATTGCAGTAATTCTACCTAAACGGTTAGTTGTGAACCACTCTTGTTTGACATGAATAAAGGTAGACTTAGTTACATCCACGGTTTCTGGCACCACAAAGCGTAGTTTATTTTTACCAAACCTAATACCGTCGTGTTGGGAAAAACCGCTGGCTTTTGAAAAATAAACTTTGGGGTGCATAAATAGGAAAATTAAAAATAAAATTGTTAATGTTAAAATCAGAATAAAAATTCCAGAAATCAGATAGCCTTTTCTTTTGTTAATTTGCATATTCAGTACTCCTTACTACGAAAAAAGAAAACAATAATTACTATTGTTTCGTCTTCATTCTATCTAGTAAAAAATGCGAAATAAAATTTCTGGTTTGGGACTTCATTCATTTTTTAGTACAATAGCCTAACAAGTGTATTTTACTACATTATCGTATTACGAAAATTCTATATAACTGGATTATCAGACATCAAACAAAACTTTTAGAAGTTTTTTTATCAAAAAAAAAAAAAAAAAACTAAACGGCTTAATAACGCAATTTCTTGTTTTATATAAAAAGAGTTTTTGCTGTTTTTGAATTTTTGAAAACTCAAAAATAAAACCCTTCAAGGAAGTTTTCTTTGAAGGGTTTTGTAAAAAAAGAGTTTTTGAGTCAATCAACTCCAAAGCACTAGTTGATTACCTAATGCAAACAGAGACACCAAGCATATAAGATACGTCAGAGCTATTTAAACTATGATTATATGTACCATCCGGAAAACGAATAACAAAATAGTTAAATGCTTGTGGGTTTTCGTTTACCCATTGTCCTTCAAGCCACCAACATTGTAGAAGTTGGTCATCATACCAAGGTGCAAAACCATCTTGTTCAATAAAAGGTGTCAAATCAACACCGCGATAAGTTGCGACATGACCATCTTTCCCACCGTGCACAGCGCGTGCATAGTCAGTTGGTGTTTTGATAAATTTAGGGTTAGAATTATTAGCATCTAACACTGATTTAATTCCAAAATCACCGTCATCAAAAGTTACAGAAAAAGTGTCAACTCCGAGAAATTTCTCAATATCTTTAACAAAAGAAGTGTACACAGAACGTTCTGGTTTAGCGTTATCCGGGTAGTCAAAATAATAAAAGTTATAGAATGCAAAATCAATAATATGCTTAGTAAACCAAGTATTTTTATTTGGAATTTTTACAAACTCAACATCTTCAAACTTAAAGTACTGACCATTGTATTTTTCGTATTTATTGCCAGCAGAATCCTTCCAAAAACTACGAGTAAACTTAAGTGTGTAGTCTTTAGCTTTTGAGTTAAATTTAAGTTCACGCTCTTCGTCTTTAAAATGTGATATACCTTCTGGGTTGTCTACTTTAGTCTGCGGGTATTTACCTATTTTTTTAATAGGTTCTGCAACATAAAGTGTGACTTTAAGGTGTTTATTTACTAAAGTTTTTTCAAGTGCTTGTTTAGTTAAAACTCTGCCTTCTAGTTCAGCCTTTACAATAGCAAGGTCATCTGCTTGAAAAGGAGTTTCATCAATTTCACCAATCTCGGCACCGTGTCTCTTTGTTCTGGCAGGTATTTTAGTAGCATGTCCTTTGACTTCAAACTCAACAGTGTAGACTTTTCTTTTTAAAGTAATAGTTACTTTGTTTTCACTAGCCTGAGCGTTGACAGTAAGGGTTGTTTGACTAAACTCAGGGTTTTGATAAATGATTTCATTTGGATTTAAAAAATTAACTGTGTGAGTGGTGCCAATTATCGCTTTTTTAATAATTTTTGTTTCTTCAAAACTACCATCTACATTTTCCTTTTTAACAAAGTAAGTAATTTCAGATTGTTGTACAGGTAGTTTCTTTAGTTTTAAATGAGCCTTAAGAGTTAAGTCGCTAGTAATCGGAGTGTTGAAGTCAAAGCGTTTGCCGGTGTCTTTGCCAGAAACCGGATCTACTATAGTCCAGTAGTCAAGTTCTGTAA
>CAUTMP010000018.1:0-4138 GCA_963539755.1 uncultured Acholeplasmataceae bacterium
AAACTCTCCATTGATTGTTTAAGAGTTTAAATTGACTCTAATTAGTTTTATTCTTTAAAAGAATTGGTGTATATCATTTTCATATTTAGTTTTCAAAGATTTGTTGCCTTTTGGCACACTTAAATAATTATATATTAAATAAAAAAATATTTCAACAAGTATTTGTAAAAATATTTTTTTAAAACAATATATAAAAGATGGTGGGCAGGGACGGATTCGAACCGCCGAAACCGGAGGTAACAGATTTACAGTCTGCCGCGTTTAGCCACTTCGCTACCTGCCCAAACACTTGTTAAAGTATATAATATGCGGTTTAAAAATGCAAATAAATTAAAACTGTTTTTTATTTTAGTCTGGTTTTATTGCAAGCAAGTTAAGAAAGTAAGGTACTAAAATAATATTATTTATAATTTGCGGCATAGATTTAGAAAGTATAGGTTTAAATATTGGAAAGAATTGAAAAGATTATCAAAATTAACAAGGTAGAAAAACACCGCACTAAAGACTTTTATTTTGTCTTTGGTGTTTTTAACGGTGTTTTTGAAAAATATTTAGTGAACTCAAAGAAATACATTAAGTATGGCGAAATGCAGTTGGGCGAAAATTACACTGTGATTGTCTCTGGCATTGGTAATGTGAATAAAAGTCAAATTATCCAGAGTTTTAAAAAAGTAGGCGATGAGGTTGAAGGCCCGAGAAAAGAAAAAAGCGAAATTTCTAAGAAGCTGGTTTTTATTCAAAAGTTGGAATTGTTTTTAAGACAAAAAAGTAATTTATCTAGTCTACAGATTAAAGAAGTCTGTGCATGGGTTTATTCAAACCACGCACAATTTAAAGAAAATCCGTATTTGCTTTTGAAATTAAATTTAGATTTAAGTTTTCTAGATATCGACAGAATTGCTAAGTTTATAGGATTTTTAGGTAACTCAAAAGTCAGGGTTAAGGCTTGTCTAGATTTTTGTTTTAAAAATGGAGTTAACGGCAGTGCTGCTATCTCTAGACGAGAGTTGTTTAGGGTATGCTTTGATTTGCTTAAAGCGATTTACCTTGAGTTTCAAGATGTTTTGCAAATCAAAACTGTTTTAGTTGAGTTGTTGAAATCAGGAGAGGTTAAAGAGTTAAAGATTAAAGGAAAGGGTGAGTTTTTCATCCATTCTTGGTATAGTCGCCAAACCGAGTTGTTAGTAAGTGAGTTAAAGAGAAGAAATAAAGAGATGGGTGAATTTGCACAAAGCGTTGTTGGAAGCAATACAAATGATGATTTTCTAAAGTGTTTAGACAATGCATTGAACCGCAAAATAAGTTTTATCACAGGACCTGCTGGCAGTGGTAAGTCATATATGCTTAAATTGCTTTATAAAACCTTTTCAAATATGTTAAATAATGAAAAATATAGCGAAAGGGTTGTGGTCTTAACACCTACTGGCAAAGCCAGTGCTAGACTTAACTCAGACTTAAAAGTTCATTCAAGTACAGTGCACTCAGCACTAGGATGGTGTGCAAAAAATAGCGTAATTGATTTGAACAATTACTACAGTTTTTCTTTTAACTACAAAGATAAGTTTAAAAATACTAAAGTGGTTTTAGTAGACGAAAGCACAATGTTGGAAGATGCGTTAGTCTGGGTTATGCTAAATTGTTTTCCTAAAGACTGTCATTTTGTTTTTGTAGGTGACACAAATCAACTAACCAGTATTTTGCCAGGTTCATTTTTTAAAGATTGTGTTTCTTCAGGTATTTTTCCAACACATTATCTTGGCTTCAACCACAGGCAAATTAACATAGATTTGCCTAAGTTGCTTAATCGAGTGTTAATTGGCAATAGAAATTGTCTTAACTACAGGTATGAATCGGTAGTTGTTAGCCTTCTTTCGTACAAAGAGTTTCTTCTTAAATTGAGTTTGCTGATTAGCAAACTCAATCAAAAACGAAATAGTTTTTATACAGATTTTCAGATTTTACTAGCAATTAAAAATCTAGAAAGAGGAGCAATTGACCTAAATAAGTTTATCCAAAGTATTTTTATCAAAAATAAAGAAAACTCAGTTAGCGGTGTCATTTATGATTTTTACGTTGGCGATAAAGTTATTCAAGTTTTTAACAACAAAGAAACCAAGGTACTAAATGGAGAGATTGGAATTATTAGAAAAATTGTTGAGGATAAAGTTACAGTAGAATTTCAAAATGGGTTTGTTTGTGAGTACACAAAAGAAAATATTTCTGAACTTGAACTTGCCTACGCCTTAACTGTACACAAAGCACAAGGCTCAGAGTTTAAATATGTCGTTTTTTATGCCGATAAGCATTCTGGCAGAATGCTTAATAAAAATTTAGTCTACACTGCATTTTCAAGAGCAAAGACTAAATTGTTTGTGTTTGGAGATATTGGCAAAATTGCCGACTCTGTCGGCAAAGAAAATACAGGCTTTAGTTATTTTAAGTATCTGCTTGAAAAAGAGGAGGACGAGTAGTTTAAATAAATATCTTTAAGGTCTCTAATTCATTTTCTTGGTTTTCTTTTCGTCTAAGTTTTTCAACTATTGACTTAAGTAAGTAAAGTCCTTTGATTGAAGTGTGCGTGTTTAGTTCTTTTTTCAAGATTGACCTATATGCGTTAAAAACTGAGTAAGCATGTAGATAATCTGTTTTGCCTGCTTTGAAAAGCAGAATTTCTTTAGCTATTTTCTTTTGTGCCCTTAACACAGTTGAGCGTCTAAGTTTGATTTTAAAAATTGGTCTATTGACAGACTTTCGTCTGGCGATAAAATAAGTATAACCAAGATAAGAAACTCCGTTTGACATAGGTGCCAGTCTGGTTTTTTGATTAAAACTTAAATGCAGGGTTTTAATAAACTCATTTAATCGCTTTAAGTGAGATTTTAGTTTATTTTTGGTTTCACCAAAAATCAGCAAATCATCCATATAGCGAACATAGTGTTTTACTCTTAAGGTTTGTTTAATGAAGTTATCAAGTGGAGTTAATATTAGGTTTGCCAAAAGTTGTGAAACTTGATTGCCAAGTGGCAATCCTTTTTCACTTAGTGGAATATTATCAGAATGAAATGAAATGGGGTTAATTTTGGATAGTTTCTTTTTTTCTCTAAATTCATTTTCTTGCTTAATTTGAATTTCTTTATTGTAAGAACCTAAGATTGTTTTAATAATTTCAAAACTTTCGGGATGATCTTTTAGAATTTCTTTAGTGGCATCTAAAACTAAACTGTGTGCGATATTGTCGTAAAACTTAGCGATGTCTAGCTTTAAATAATATTTGTTTTTAAGTTCTTCTGGGGTGTGTTTTAAATAGTAGTTTTTAACAATGTTTCTTGCATAATCTGTGCCTTTGCCGATAATGCAGGCACAAGCTGCTGGATTTAGTTTATCTGCAATTAGCCGATAGACTAAATTAGTACAAAGCGCCATTTGCACGACTCTGTCTGCAAAAGTAGGCGCAGATATCATTCTGAACTTAGGGTCATAAATATAAAAAATTTTGTAGTTAAGCATTTCGTATTTACCGCTTAATACTTTCTTGTGAATTTCCATTATAAAATCAGAAATTTTATAAATGCTGACAGCAACTGGTTTTTTGCCTTGCTTGCCACGAAGGCAAGCAAGTGTTGCATTATGCAAATTAGTAACTGAAAATATTTCATCAAAGGAAATTAGTGCATTTTGGGTTTTCTGTTTTAGCGCTTGGTCTTTTTTGGTTAATTTAGCCATTATTTTCACCTCTTTGTTTTGATTTCTTTTAAACAAAATAAAGGCTGCTTTTGAAAAACAGCCTTTATTTTGATTGTAATTTAAGTTTTTTAAAATAGTTTGAAGGTAAAAAACTTAGAAAAAACCAACTAAAGCAACACAACACAGTTTAAACTAACGTTAGTTTAGCGGTGTGTTGTAGTTTTCATTTGCTTTATTTAACAGCATATGCTGTGGCTCTGGATTAAGCTTTTAGGTATTTAAAGCTTTAGTAAATGCAAGATAAGGATTTCCTTAAGTTTGCTTTATGTAGGTCTTTAGACCTACATCTTAAATAAAAAAATATTGAAAGATAAAGTTAAGCTTTTGTGTAAAAAGATTTATGTGAGAAAGCCACGCAGTGGAAAAATCTCTAAAATAGAAATGAAAGAAAGTA
>CAUTMP010000019.1:0-3945 GCA_963539755.1 uncultured Acholeplasmataceae bacterium
ATAGTGAACAATTTAACCTAAAACACAAAAATTGTTCAGTGATAGTGAACAATTTCACTCAAAATACTAAAATTATTCAAATACTACAATATTTGATTAAAATGTATTTAATGCCAAGATATAAACAAAATAAATAGGTAGCATATTTTGTAGTATACAACGATCTTGTGAAAGAGAATTAGGAGATTTTAATAATAGTGAAAATAACATACAAAGATTTTAATTACTGACGACACTTTATTTTTTAAACTTGAACAGTTCATTAAGTTAAAAGATTTTTTAAAAATGAAACATAGAATAGGTAGCATATTTTACCTAATATCTTAAAATAAAAATCCAGTAGAATAGCTCTTCTACCGGATTTTCTAATTTTAAAAATGTAAATTTATTGTAATATTTATATGCCTACGTCTTTATCTAGTTTTATTTAAAACTAATTTCTTCGTATTGAAGTTCGCTTGATTTACATAAATCAGCACCATAGATTTTTCTTAACTTCTCAATTTTAATTATTTCTTTGGCAGTACCAGTTTCCACAATTTTTCCTTCCTGTATTAACGAAACATTAGCATCTAAAAATAATGCGTGGTTCGGATTGTGAATTGAAAGCAAGATGGTTTTACCTGTTTCTTTAATTTTCTTTAACATACTTAAAACCATATTTTGATTTTTTAAGTCAAGTGCAGAAGTAGGCTCATCTAGAATAATAACTGGTGTGTCTTGAACTAAAGTAGCAGTGATTAACACCTTTTGTTTTTCACCACCGCTAATCTCACCAAGACATTTATTTAATAACTTCTCAATTCCAAGTTCTTTTGCAATTTCTTTAACTCTTTTAACCAGGTTCTCATTTGGTGATTTGTAAAACGCAAGTTTGTTTACCAAACTAAAGGAAAGATAGTCGGAAATCTTAACATCTGAAAATAGGTTAATGTGTTGTGGAACATATGAAAATATCTTACTTCTTTCTGCTATTTTTATGGATTTTAAATCTTTTTCTCCATAATAAATATTTCCGCTAATCGGTTGAAGTAGCCCAGCAAGGAGTTTAAGTAAAGTAGTTTTACCAGAACCGTTTAAACCCAAAAGTACGTTAATCGTGCCTTCTTTGAAAAACAAATCTACATTAGAAACCGTTTCTTTGATTTCTTGTTTATTGTATTTAAAAGATAAATTACTAATTTTAATATTCATTTTTTTGTCTAAACCTTTTGAAAACTAAAATAAAAACCACAATTAGTGTGCTGAGTAGTGAAGTTGTTGCACTCAAAGGCACTTCTGAGTCTGTAAAAGAACGAGAGATAATGTCGCAAACTACCATAAAAGTAGCACCTATAGTTATGGAAAGCGGAATTGAGTATTTGGTGTTTCTACCAATAAATAATCTAGTTATGTGTGGTACAACAAGGCCTACCCAGGCGATTTTACCAGAAAAGCAAACAGAGATTGCTGTAAGCAAAGTAGCAATAATTATAATGCCGTGTTTATAAACTTGGTAGTTAATTCCCTTCGTTTTGGCCTCAGTTTCACCGAGAGCAACAATGTTAATTCGCCAGGTGATTAAAAGTAAAACTGACACGCAAACAAGAACTACTATTGCCATTATTAAAACTTGCGAATACAAGGCATTTCCAAAACTACCCATTTCCCAGTAGACAATTGAAGCCAGGGTAGTTTGTGGGTCTGCAAAATATTTTAAAAAAGCCAAAACAGCCGACATTAAACCACCTACTAATATCCCTGAAATTAACAAAATAGTCTGAGACCCATTTTTAAACAACCTAGCGATAAGCAGGGATAAAAACACAGTAATTAAACCTAGAGAAAAGGAAAACATAGAAATGAAAACTGGGCCAAGTCCAAGTAGTATAGCGCCTGCTGCTCCAACTGAAGAACCCGCTGACACTCCGAGTAAGTCTGGCGAAACTAACTTATTTTGAAAAATCTCTTGATAAAGCAAACCAGAGACAGAAAGGCCAATACCCGCTAGCATAGCCATTGCGGTTCTGGGTAGTCTTAGTTTAAAAATTATGGTTCTTTGTACAGAGTAGGCTGTGTCTTTAGTGAAAACCGCTTTAAAGAAACTACCAAAACCAATGTTGTATCTGCCAACCATTAAAGCAATTGTAAAAATCACCACCATTGTTAGCAGAGTTAAAGGTAGTGCGATTCTAAATTTTTTCATTCATCTAGACAAGTGGTTCTAAGTTTGGACCAAGGCCCGCTAGCATCGCAGCAGCATCTTGCGTACTCAGTAAGTAGCCAAAATATTCTTTTATTGATTTTGTTAACATGCCAGCGATGTCAAAGGCAAATAAATCTGGATGCAAGGACATTGCTTGCTGGGCAAAAAATATCGGAGTCATTGCAGAAAGTTGTTCAAATGCAGTCACGCCAATCGGAATTTTATACAAGCGACCGTTTTTAACGGCCTTTAACTCATTGAATGGAGCCTGCGCAATTTTAAGTAAGTTTGTGTGTTGATAAATGCCACCAAAAACTACGGCATCCGGGTTGTAGTTTAAAATCTCTTCATCAGATGGACGGTTAGTTGTAATTTTACTGCCAAGATATTCAAAACCCAAAACAGAATATGCGTATTCTGTAAAAGAACCCGCGTTGTCTGTGTAGCCAACACCATTTGGTTTATCACCGCGAACATAGTAAAGTTTTTGTTTTGCAACTTTACTTTTTTCAAGTGTAGTCTTGATTTTAGAAATTATTGCTTCAACTTCCTTTTCCCACTTGCTTGATTTTTCTTTAACTTCTTCGCTGTCCCAAATTTGTCTAATTAGTCTAGAAAAGAAGGTGACATGTTTTTCAAAGTTTGGCTTTGCGTAAAGTGAAACACAAACCGCAGGAATTCCACGCTGATTTAATTCATCTGCTATATATTTCTCTGGTGCAAACACTAAATCAACTTTGCGTTCTAAAAAAAGTTCAAAACTATTTTTGTAGTCATAAACATAGTGATTTTTTGAGTTTGGGTAAATGTGTTTTAACCATTTGTTGTTAAGAGTTCCTTTATAAGCACCGTCTATTTTGTCGCCAAGTCCATAGGCTACAAGTAAGTCATAGGTGGTTCTAGAAATACAGGCTACCTTAATCGGATTTTTCTTAACGTAAACTTTAGTTCCAAGCATATCTGTAACTTCTACTTTACCAGGTTCTTTAAACTGATTTGTACATGAACCCAAAGTAAATGCGAGTACTAGATTCAAAATGCCTAGAAACAAGAATGTGATTTTTCTGTTCATTTTAATTCTCCTTTAATTTAAATAAAATTAAGTCAGTTTTAATTTTATTTAAAACAACAAAAGCAACAAATTAGCTGTGCTTTGTTTGTTATTCACAATCTAAGTTTTATCACAGCAGTAAGTTGAAATTCTAGATACATCTTAAAAACATAACTTTTTGGTTTTTATACGGAATCGTGTAAATTAGTCAATACACAAAAATGTAGTACGCACATTGCATATTTACCTTTTTTGGAAAAATGTAGATCATACGCTACAATTTTCTTAAATTTTAGGCTTACAATTAAAATCACACTTTTTTGGGTAATTATGTGTAAAAAATCACACTTTTACCCAAAAAAGTGTGTAGACAACATTTTGATTTTGTTGAAGTGAATTTTTTTAGACAAAATTAAAACCCTTTTAAATTAGTTTTACTAACTTAAAAGGGTGACTTAAACTTATTTAAAATGGGGCGGCTGATGGGAATCGAACCCACGCATATCGGAGCCACAATCCGTCGCGTTACCACTTCGCCACAACCGCCACATCTTTTATATTATATGCTTTTGCAAAAAAATATCCAAATGTTTTATATAGCGCTTAATTTAAACTAGATGTTATATAATAATACCTGTTAACGAGGTGAACAATCCCGAGTTCAGAAAATTTTTTTAAATTCTTGTGCTAAATATAGGTTTATAGCCTA
>CAUTMP010000020.1:0-3587 GCA_963539755.1 uncultured Acholeplasmataceae bacterium
TTTAGTTCTTTTTTGTAAGAACCAGTTAGTTCGGTTTCAAGATTTTCAACTTTTTTATCTTCAGCCACAGCATTCACCTCGCAATTACTTTTCTATTTTACCATATTTAAAGGAGCAGAATGAAAAAAACCTATATTTTTCATTTAGATTTAGACCAGTTTTTCGCAGCGTGTCACATGATAAAAGAACCTTATCTTAGACACACTGTTTTTGTCGTGGGTTCAGATCAGTCTCACTTAAACAAAGGAGTTGTTTCAACTTCATCTTATTCTGCTCGCCGTTTTGAAATAAAGTCTGGAATGACGATTGTTGAGGCTAAGCGAAAATACCCAAAAATTGTAATAGTTCCCACTGACTTTAAACTATACAAGCATTTTTCTAATCTATTTTTTGACTATTTGTTTACTTTTACCAACAAAATACAAATTGCTTCAATTGACGAGGCTTATGTTGACTTTACAGATTACTTAGAAAACAACAAAATTGAGCCATTTGAACTTGCTAAACAAATTCAAAAACATTTAATGGACATGTATAAACTACCTGTGTCAATTGGAATTTCAGAGACTTTGTATCTGGCCAAAATTGCCTCTGACTTAGATAAACCTTTAGGTATTTCTACGCTTTACCGCACTGAAATTGAAAGTAAAATTTACAGAATGCCACTTGGCAAATTATACGGTTTTGGCAAATCTACAACTGCTGCTTTGGAAGAACTTGGAATTTATACTCTTGCTGACTTTATTAAAAGAGACAATCAGAGAAAGTTAGCCGAACTTTATCGCCCGCAGCATCTTTTAGAAATTATGGCAGCGGTCTCTGGCCACTCTAAAGACTTTATTGAACCATATAAAATAAGTGTTCCCAAAAGCATGTCAAGAGAAGTTACTTTAAACTACGCCGTAGATTCACTTGAAGCAATCGTTGCTAAAATCAAACCAATTTACCAAGATTTAGCCGCCCAACTTGATAATTTTGGACTTGAGGCAAAAACTGTTAACTTTAAGTTTAAAACTGCTAACTTTAAAACTTATACTCGTGCTAAAACTTTAACATACTTTATTTCTAGTGCTTTTGACATCCAAAATGCCCTTGAAGACTTCATTAAAGAAAAACTTGTAATTGACGTGCCAATTCGCCTTTTTGGAGTTGGTCTTTCTAACTTTAGAGAAATTAAACCAAAAAGCGACTTAAATAGTGGTTTTTTTAAAGCAGAGTAATTTAAAATCAGTTTCAAATGCTTTTAAAATAAGTTAAAATTAAAGAGATGAAAGAGTTTACAGAAATTTCACAAAAATTAAATATATCGGAGTTTACCGCTTTTCAAAAAAGAGCAATAGACACAATTTTAAAACAAAATGCTAACGTTGTAATTTCGGCTAAAACCGGAGTTGGCAAGACTTTTGCTTATTTAGTTCCACTCTACGTTATTTTGAAACCAGAAGACAAAGCCTTGATTTTGTGTCCAACTACCGAACTTTGTCTGCAAACTGCTTTGGTTTTTGAACGCTTATTTGCCAAAAAAGTTTATTTAGACGCCAAAAAACCTAGTTTAACTGGTAAACAAATCTTTATATTAACTCCAAATAAAGCTACTGAGTTAATCAAATCTGGTACTTTTAATCAGGCTGAGTTTAAGTTTTTAGTCACAGACGAGGCTGACTTCATGTTTGAAGTTGAGTTTATGGATGAACTTAACCAAGTTTTTTCTTACTTTAAAAAATCCCGTTTTATCTTGGTTTCAGCCACTGTTAAAAAGTCTATGAAACCTTTTATCAAGGCTTTTTTTGGTTCTTTTTTAATGCTAGAAGAAACAAGCGCTCAGCTTAACTTAAAGCACTATATCGCCAGAGCAGAAAATGGCGAAGAAATCAAAACTTTAGTTGCTTTGCTGAAAGTAAAAAATCCATATACAGCACTAGTTTTTGTTTCAAGAAAATCAGAACTTGAAAAAGTTTACAGAGAAATTGTCAAAGTAATTCCAAACACTGTTTTAATTTCTGGCAACCTAGACTTAAAAGAACGCCAAAGAATTTATAAAGACCTAACTCAAGAAAAATACTCAGTAGTGGTCGCTACTGACTTGTTTTCTCGCGGAATTGACCTTAACTTCAGTCATGTTTTTAACTTAGATGTACCTAAAACCAAAGCAATTTTTGAACACCGACAAGGCAGAACTGCGAGATTCAACCGCTTTGGAGAGGTGTACACTATATATACTGACTTAGATAAACGCCGACTTTACAATTACCAGACACAAAGTTCACCATTCATTGAACTTAAAGTTAAAAACAATGAAGTTTTGGAGTTAAAAAAACCTAAATCAAAACAAAGCGAGTTAATAATTGCTGCCGTTAAGACTGTTAAAAAACCAACTATAGTTAAGCCAAACTATAAAAAACAAAACAAAAAAGCCATCGAAAAGGCTGTCAAAGCCGCTAAAGTCAAGCACTTTCGTGCTCAGTTTAAAAAAGGAAAAAGGTAAAAATCATGAAAAACTTTAACCTAGGTTCACACAATTCATTTAAAAAACCAGACTATCTAAAAGGCACTGTTGCTGAAGTTAAACACAACCAAGCAACCGCACTAATGATTTTCACAGGCCCACCACAAAGCACTTTTCGCACAAACACCGAACTTTGCTTTGCTAAAGAAGGAAAAGCAGAACTCAAGGCTTTGTCAATCTCTAAGCAAAACTTTGTAGTCCACGCTCCGTATATCGCAAATCTAGCTTCTCTGGACTTAGCAAAATGGCAAAGGTCTGTTGACTTTTTTTCAAGCGAACTAAAGCGTTCTCATGAACTTGGTGCTGGCATGTTTGTGCTCCATCCAGGATCTGCTTTAACTCAAGACCGCTCGCTTTCTTTAAAACAAGTTGCAAAAGCTGTAAATCTATTGATTAAATATGTACACGACAATAATCTAGATATCAAAATTGCCGTGGAAACCATGGCCGGCAAAGGCAGCGAAGTTGGAATTACTTTTGCAGAAATCGCCGAAATTATACACACTTATCCAGACCCAGATTTAGGTGTGTGCATCGACACTTGTCATATTTTTGACGCAGGCTATGACATTAAAGACCATCAAGCCGAAGTTTTTGCTGAGTTTAAAAATGTAGTCGGCATGGATAAATTATTTTTATTTCACATCAACGATTCACTACATGGCCTGTCTTCGCGCAAAGACCGCCATGCTAACATTGGTAAAGGCAAAATTGGCCTTGCACCCCTTAAAGCAATCGTGCAAAACCCAGAATTTTTAGACATTCCAAAAATTTTGGAAACCCCTGTAGGTACTGACCCAGACATTTATCTTAAAGAGATTCAAATGTTGTCTGAATAACGACTTTAAAAACATCCTAATTTACCCCTAAATTATGGCCTTGGTTTTTCAAAACCAGGCCATTTTTTTTACCAAAAAACAAATTCACCCAATAGTTTTTATTTGGCAAAAAATCTAATTTGTGCTATGATTTTTTCGTATATGCGCTAATCAAAAAAACGAGTTATATATTCTATCTAATATACGCTCAGAAAGTGGCGGATGATTGTGGGTGGGAAACATGTATTGTGGCTCTGGGGCTG
>CAUTMP010000021.1:0-2631 GCA_963539755.1 uncultured Acholeplasmataceae bacterium
TTGTTCCGTCTGCGTTGATTTTCTTAGTTTGAGTTTGGTCGGCAACCGTAAAGTGCTCTTCATATTCAGGTAGTCTTTGAGCACGAGATACAGTATGGCTTGAGTCAGCGATTGCTGTGTAGGTTCTAGTTATTGTCTGTTCTGCAATTCCATCATCTGTTCCTTCAATTATGTGGTTAATTGTATAGTTAACTGCATTTGCAGTTTCTGCAAAGTAGGCAACTAAAGTAATGTCTTTCACAACCCTGTAGTCATTGAAGTTAAAGCCAGCGGTTGGTTTATACTGACCGTTCATGGCAGCTTTTTCTTGCCATTGTACGAAAGTATATGAGTATCCTACTCTAGTTAAAGTTGGGTTTAGAGCAGGTTTAGTAATCTTGCCTTGATATTTAACAGATTGAGGTTGCGGTTCATTTCCAAACATTGCGTCTGTAAATTGTGTACCGTTGAAGTTAACCTCGTAAGTCACAGTGTAGGATTTGCGAACATAGTTTAAAGTAAAGACAGTAGTGCCATCACCTTTGATTTTGTGAGTTTGACTTTGTTCTTCAACTGTAAAGTGTTCATCAAACTCAGTTAGTCTTTGGTCGCGAGAAACTGTAACTTCTGTGTCAGTATTAGCTTGGTGAACTCTTGCTTCAATTTTTTCAGCGATGTCATCAATTCCTTCAAAGACGTGCTTGATTGTATAGTTAACTTTTTCAACTGTTTCAACAAAGTAAGCAAGTAAGTACATAGTGCCATTTACTCGGTCATTTTCAAAGTCAAAACCTGTAATTTCTTGATAAGTTCCGTTCATTTTAGACTCATCTTGCCAGTGAACAAAACGGTAGGAGTATCCAGCTTGTTTTAAACCTGGTGTATATGCTGGTTTTTTAACTTTTGATTGGTATTTCGCCTTATAAGGCTCAGGCTCATCTCCAACATGTGCAGCATAAGTAAAAGGTGGATCAACTAAATATCCACGGTGGGCTGCATAAAAGACGTCATATAACTTACGTGTGTAGTTTAAAGTAAATACAGTTGTACCTTCTGCTTTGATGGTCTTTGTTTGATTTAAACCGTCAATTGTAAAGTGTTCATCAAACTCAGGTAGTCTGTGTTCATCAGTTACTGTGAAAGTAGAACCCACATTTGCTGTTTTGGAAACAACTCTGGTTTCTTCTTGAATATCGTCAACACCTTCAATTACGTGTTTAATTTGAAAAGTAGTAGTAGTTTTCTCTTCTTTAAAGTAAGCAACTAGGTCAACATCACCATTAACTGCTTGACTAAAGTCATAAGCCTGAGTTTTAATGTACTCGCCGTTCATTGATGATTTTAATTGCCAATGGACAAATGTATATTTATAGCCAGGTTTAGTGATTGTTGGGTTTGTAGGTTCAGTAGCAGTTTCTTCGTATTTGACTGTTTGTTTTGAACTTGGAGAAACGTCTCCGTCAAAACGGTTTTTAAAGTTAGTTTCAAAGTTTACATCAAAACGGCGACGACGGTATTTTAGCGTAAACTGAGTAGTAAACTCGCTGCTTACTTGCTTTGTTTCACTTTGTGTGGTTTCAAGTTCAAAGCCATGTTCGTAGCCTGTCAACTTATCTTGAGGCGAAACTGTTACTAAACTATCAACCAACGCTTGTTTAGTGGTAGTTTCAATTCGGTCTGCTTCTCCTTCTTTTCCTTCAAAGACGTGTTTAATTTCGTAGTTAACTTTGTCTTTTGCAACTTTAGTGTGTTCAACGTAGATAGTTTTGTTGCTAAAAATACGTTCAGTTAAGTAATTGAAAGTTGTGCCGTTTTCGTTTGTAAAACGACTGAATTCGTATAAATAAGGAGTAAGGTGAGTTGTGTATTGTTGTGGGTTTAAGTCAAGAAGTTCACCTTTTTTAACAAGTCTCATTTCTTTGGTGCCAAGTAGCCTGTTGACAATAGTTGCCACAACTGTGGTGTTTGGAAGTGGAGTGTTTGGGTCTTTTTCAAAAATTGGGTAAAGTGTGGTGTTTTCAGTCAACACATCGTTTAAGCCAAATTGGCCTTTAATTTCGTTGTCTTTAAAGTAAGCCCAGTATTTAAAACGGTAGCCTGTTTTTGAAACTTCAGGCAAAGTTCCTTTAAATGTTTGGTTTTTTGGGCTAGTTTGAACAGACAAGACAGAAGTTGTCTCTGAAAGGAAAGTAACTTTAATTAAACTTGGGTCAAGCGGTTTTGGCTGACCAGGGTTATTAGGATCTGGAATATCGTTAGAAGCTGTGAAATTATAAAGTCCAAAAACGTTAAGTTCAGAAATTCCTGGCTCTACAGTGTCGTTGATATTGAATTTCTTGTTTATATCTGCGTTTAAATACCAGTCTCTGAAGGTAAATTTACCCAAAAGATGGTTTTTTTCAGTAAGTTTTTGAGCAAGTACTGCGTTAATTTCTGCTTTGTCTTTATCTTGAATTTTGTTGTCTTTCAAGGTAAGAGTTTTTTCATATACTACTTTGCCGTCAATACTGTCAATTACTCTAAACTTAACATCTCTGTGTGGAGTTGGCAGTTTAATTTCGCGCATATGTGCTTTTAGCGTTAAGTCGCTAGTGATCTTGGTATTAAAGTCAAAGCGTTTACCGGTGTCTTTGCCAGAAACCGGATCTACTA